>DGQT01000021.1 GCA_002390845.1 Chitinophagaceae bacterium UBA4407
TACTATTGGGCTTTCGTTGCGTCGCACACTTTTACTGCATAATATAATTAAGCAATGTGCGTCAACATTACAAACACATAATGCCTTCTGCGCAAGCAAAAAAATTAGGATTACAATTTTATTTGCTACTGATTTTTTGCAAGGCCGTTGGCAAACCATCAATGCTGTATAAATTATTGTCTGCCTGGTATTGCTTAATTCCTTCAGTACCTTTTTTTTCAGCCCACTTTTGAAGAAAATCCCTCTCACCGGTAAACTCATAAAACGGTACGCCAAACCCGCAGGATGTTTGCAGTTTATCAATGTCTGCAACAATGATCTGGCGGGTGTTAATACTTATTGTAAATAACTTTGAAAGCTCATCCCATTTTGCATCTCCGGGCAATACAGTATACCCTTTTCCATATAACCGCACAATGTTTGGCGGCCCGTCAAAAGCGCAAAGCATAAAAGTTATCCGGCCATTCTCCAGCAGGTGTGCAGATGTTTCATTGCCGCTTCCGGTGAAATCCATATAAGCCACACGGTTTGGCGAAAGTACACGGAATGTATCAAGTCCTTTTGGCGATAAGTTGATATGCTCCTCACTGTTTAATGGTGCGGTACTTACAAAAAACATGTGTTGCTTTTCTATAAAATTCAGGTGCTCATCGCTTATTTTGTCTGAAAATTTTGGCATAAAATTGATTCGTTTTATTTCTATTCTTTAAATATTTTCTTAGTCCCGATTAACTCTTGCTGGTTATTCAAAAGCTGCAGCAGATAAGTACCTGTATGCAGTTGCTGCATGTAAATATTTTGAGAACCGTAAAGCTTTACATCTGTATAACGGTTACCATAAAAATCAGAAATAATTAAGCGGTATGCGCCGGGTGTTTTAAGTGTTACATGTAAAACATCCTTAACGGGATTTGGTGCAGCTGCAATAATTTCATCAATCAGCGGTTTATCAACCGTAATAATAAAAGGTAACGAAAAGGCAGTGCAGGTATATTTATCTGAGGTCATTACCGTATAAGAACCTTTCTGGCGTGGCTTTATAAAATTATAGTTTGCATTCGGTATTTTCTTGCCGTTAAAATACCATTGATAATGCCTGGCCTGGCTGGCGTACAGCGTATCATTGCTTTGGGTAATAGTCGCATTAATCTTACTGTATAAAACATCAACAGGTATCAGCTCGCATTGGGTAAAACCGGGGCAAACCTCCGGTGAACCGCACACAGTAAAACTTCCTTTTTCTGTAACAAAATAACTTTGTTGTGTGGCACCGGGAATTGGTTTATAATTATCATACCACTGAACATTTTGATTATATGGTAAACCATAGGTAAGTTTTAATGTATCGAACGGGCAAACAATAGTAGCACCACGATTGGGATCGTAAATGCCATTTCCACTTGAAATAATTACTGGAGAAGCGAATGCCCAGCCATCTACCAAAACTTTGGCTGAAGTTGCAGTACAACCACTGCGCGTTACCGTTACTTTAAAATAAGTTGCAGCATCGTTGTAGGAATTTACTTTATAATATCGGTCTGTGGCACCAGGTATCAGTTTGTTATTCTGGTACCATTGATAGGTGTCGAATACTTCTGTTGTAGATAATGAATCTACGGCATCGGGGCAAAGAATAAGATCATTGGGAGTAACTACAGGTGTAAAACTGCATTGTGCTTTTGACTGAAACGCAGCCAGCGTAAGATTGAGAATAATTGCAGCGAACAGTAAATTTCTTTTCATGTTGTATGTGTTAAATGATTGATGGTATGGTTGCTTAGATTGACTAAGATATAACTCTTTTCGATGCTTCGAAAACAGGATGTATACTTTTAAGGGTTGCACTGTGAATGATCAATAGAATTGTTGCAGTTGCAGTGTGCGACGCAACAAATGCCTCATTCATATACTTATGCCCGGCTAATAAAATTTCTCTTCGTTGTAATATTTTTTATAATCTGGCTACTAACAGCAGTAACTGAAGAATAAATGCGAATTTTAGCCAGCTAAAAAAATGCAACCCGTTAATGCCAGAGGCAAACGAATTTATAGAACTGCTTAACCGGCATCAGAATATTATTCATAAGGTTTGCAGCCTTTATATGAATGATGTTACTGAACGTGAAGACCTGTTCCAGGAAATTACCTTACAGGCATGGAATGCTTACGGCAGCTTCAGGGGCGATGCGAAATTTTCTACATGGCTTTACCGTGTGGCATTGAATACAGCAATCTCATTTTACAGAAAGGAAAAAAGAAAGCCTGATTTTAAACCTGCCGACGACCTTCCCGAATACGCTGAAGAAACTAATGAAACAGAAGAACAAATGCAGGCCATGTACAAAGCCATTGCCGCGCTCTCTAAAATAGATAAAGCTTTGGTGATGCTGTATCTGGAGGATTACCCTTACGATGAAATAGGAAATATGCTGGGCATAACTGCCAATAATGTAGCGGTGAAAATGAACCGCATAAAGACGAAGCTAAAAGATGAAAGTAAAAAACATTACCAGTTCGCTTAAATAATAACCTGTATGGAGTTGGATGAACTGAAAATATTATTAAAAGAGCAGCCTGTACCAATGCGTGTTGTAAAATCGCCCAACGATATTGCCGCGCTGCTGGGGAGTAAAACAAAATCGGTTACCGGAAAAATCAGGCGCAGCCTTAAGATTGAAATTATTGCCTGCATTGTATTTGCAATTTTATGTGCAGGTTTTGGAATATTTGGCGCATATACATGGCTCCGTATCTACTTCGGTATTTTTGCTTTAATCTGTTTGCTTTTTTTGCCAGTGCTATTTATACTCCTTAAAAAAACAACTGACTTTGGCAGTACAGACCTGCCCGTAAAGCGTAACCTGCAACGTTTGGTAAACCTGATGCAGGAATTTGTAAAAAGGTATTTTCAGATAACCATGGCCTTAATACCTGTAAGTATTGTTATGGCTTTTTTACTGGGTTACTACAGTGCAACCCCTGTAAATACCAACTTGCAAAACACACCCCCTCCCAACTTTGGCAGCATTGCTTTTAAAATAACCGCGTTAATTGCTTACCTGGTTTTTTTTGGCTGGGGTATGTATTATTTTACCAAATGGTATCTGAAAAAATTGTACGGGAACTATTTATACCAGCTACAGGCTCTTATAAAAGAACTGGAAGAATAATTATATTTTGAGCCAGACTTGGGAACATGAATGATGCTTTACTTGCCACGCTCGTTTCAAAGTCCTGTTTTCATGGCGACATTTAAGCGAAGCCTGGCACAAAATTCTTTTCTATTTACTCAAACAAAAAAGGCCGCCTTATCGGCAGCCTCAAGCATTCGCTGAATTATATTATGTTTTAATGAATGATGTTTTGGCGGGCCACTATATTGCCATCTGCATCAACCACCTTAATTGTGTAAGCACCTTTTGCCATACGGCCAAAAGACATTTGTAATGTTTGCCTGCCTTCAACAACATTGTAAACTTTTGAAATAAGCAACCTGCCTGAAACATCGTACAGGTAACAGTTGTAGCGTGCCGAAACCGTTGCGGTAATACTGATATTCAAAATATCTTTTACGGGATTTGGATAAACATACACCAAACGTTTTGCGTCATTTTTCAGCAGGATAATATTTGAATATTCTGCTGAACCATCATTGTTTATTACGTTGAGGCGATAATAATTATTGCCTGCGAAGGGTTGTACATCCAGATAAGTATGTTTGCCCAGCAGTGTAGATGTTGTATAAGGCAAATCACCAATTGCTGTGAAGTGAACGCCATCGGCACTCTTTTCAATACTGATATTTTTTACATTTACTGCTTGCAGCAATTCAATATTCAACTGATTTTTTCCATTAATAAACTCACCGGTGAATTTTGAAATCGTGACAGGTAATGCGGTGCCGTTAAACGTTGCATTAAATACAGCTTTCGTATTTCTTAAGCCATCAAAGTATATCAGATAAGTATGATTTGCTGCAAGGTTGGTAATACTTGTTACCGGCCCGTCTGCGGCAAACGTACGGCAGGCAATGGGTGCCGGAAAAGCCTGGCCGGCAGGGCAGGTGCTTACATCGTACACTGCAATTCTGATTCCCTGGCCCGAGCATGATGTAAGTGTTGAAGGCGTAGTGGTATAACCCGTAATTGAAATGGTTAAAGAACCATTGCTGGTGCCGCCAGTTCTGAATGCAAAGTATGCATTGTTGGTTACGGAAGTTCCCGTACTGGCGCAATTAACGCCGGTATATTTAGGGTCTTTGCTTCTGTTACTGGTAGCATGTACCAGATCGAAATTTACAACAGTGCCTGCCGGTGTTGCCGTTGTTGGAAATGTAACCGGGCATTCATCGGTAGCAATCGTGGTAAACGTAAGCTGGGTCATTTCGCTCGGAAATAAACCACAGGATCCATATATATTGTTTTGTTTTTTTAACGTGTATGTTGTGCCCGAGAATGCAGAGTTATCCGGAGATCTGCGGGCTGTATAATTACTGATAGCATAATGCATGATTGCGCTTGGGTTTAAATTGGGAATAGAGCCTTCACCATCTAGATTTACATGTGTAAGATTCATCGTATGCCCAAGCTCATGTAATAATACAGTTTCCAGGTCCAGGTAATTCTGATTGGTTGAAGCGGGGGTGCAGGGGCCTGGCTCAAACTGATAGTTGCCTACGGAAACTCCTGCATTTCTGATGATCATGTCGAAACCGGTCTTTTGTGGCACCGCAATTCCTGAACCTGAAACGCATGCAGAGTAATAGTTGTATGTGCTGGCTAAAGTTCCATCCGGTAAAGGAGGAACACTTGTGTTTAAATTATCAAGCATAATAACATTTTGCCGATCGTCGGTCTGCCCGGAGTTTGGAGTAACCAACTGAATAGTGGTATTGCCCGCCTCAACGAAATTTACCCCAACAGTTTCTTTCCATGTAGTAAGTGCCCTTTTGAAAGTTGCGTTTTCTACAGAGGTAGCAAAGTTTCTTCCGCTGCCTGCAGTATTGGTACTGTAAAGTATATTGTAACCGCCGTTGCCATTCGTATTCATCATCCTCGGTTCGCCGGCATAGTATTTACTGTTAACAAGAAAACCCGAGGTAGAGGATACACCATAAAATATATTTAAAGTTGATGCAGATTCAATTGCAGTACCGTTACTTAAAACTACTGCAATAGTGCCTGTAGCTGCCCGGCCCGGTACCTTTATTACAATTTTAGTATCACTCCATGAAACTACATAGGGCGAACTATAAGCGATACTGTAATCTGGAAACTGGTTATAACTGTTACCATCTTTAAACCTGATTGCGCATGAGCCGGAAGCCACTGCTCCAAAGCCTGAACCATTTATCGTGAGCTGATTGTTTACCGCATCATTCAACGCACCGGAATGAACAGTTGTGGGTGAAAATGAAGAAATAGTAGCCAGAACATTTTCACTTTTTAGAGCTTTGTTTTTTGCAACAACTGTTTCAATATTAAATTCACTGTTCAATATAGTAGATGATAGGCCGGTTTGCTGTTTAAGGATATTATAAAGATTTGTTTCAATGTTTTCATACGTTACAAAAGGCGCATAAGCAAAATCTCTTTCAAGGTCATAACGTAAAAAGCCCTGGTCGCTGCTGTAAACGTCGAATAAAGTCTTTTGTGTAAAAGGAGATTTTAAATGAATGCGGTTAGGCTCGCAAAAGAAAACACCAACCTTATCATTGTCAAGCTGCAGTAAATCGCTAACTTCTATACAATCTAAACCAACAGTGCCGCCCTGTGTAAGAACTTCTATTGTTTTTGAAGTTTCATTTCCTTTGAAAAGTTTATATAATTCAACCGTATTGGCAGTATAAATCATAGTATGCGCATCGTTCCAGAAACTTTTTTGATCAATTACTTTACCCTCTATTATTAGCGGAGCGTTCTTTACTTTTTCAGTAAGTTCTACTTTGTACAATTGTGCCTGAACCCTGTAACCAGAAAGGAAAAGGAATATGCAAACAAGCATCAGGTATAGCAACTTTTTCATAAAATATTTTTTATAGACACATAAATTTAAAACTAAAAATACCGAAACCTTACAGAATAAAAAAAGCTGCCTTAAAAAGACAGCCAATTTTATATTGAACATTTTCGAATTACCATTTATCAACTTCTTCTGTATGGTTATTACTGCCCGTTATTGTGGTTAGCTCAGATGGGATTTCTATAACCGGTGTTTCTGACTTTATCTCTTCAACTTCTTCCGCTGCGGCAGGTGTTTGTTCCTGTGAAGTGCCATCTTCCTGTGTTTCGGGATATTCATGGTTAAATGCATCGAAATCAAAATCCGGCATCAGGTCTGTTTTTACATAATCAACTGCTTCGCCCAGTGCTTTTACGAACTTATTAAAATCTTCTTTGTAAAGAAATATTTTATGCCTGTCGTAACCATCATCATTAAAACGTTTCCTGCTTTCTGTGATGGTTAAAAAATAATCGTTGCCGCGTGTGGCCCTTACATCAAAAAAATAGGTTCTTCTTTTCCCGGCTCTTATGCGCTTGCTGTACACACTTTCTATTTTCCTGTCGTTGTTTTCGTAAGCCACTGTTGTAATGATTTAAATTAAAAATTCTTTGTTGCCGCAAATATAGTACTGTTTTGAAATTGCCAAAATTTTAAGGGTTCATTTCAATTATTTTCTTGTGCGTGCTTAAGAAGCTGTTTAAAAGTGATTGATATGAATACCAACAGTAGTTTTTATGGTATCGTTCCTTGCGTCGCAAGCACTTTGTCAGCAGTAAATGTGGCATCTAAGGGCTCCTGACCAATATTTAAAACTAAATTTAAAAAGCCTCTAAGAATATGAAAAGCTAAGTAGTGTAAACTTTTACCTTATAAGCCTGTACCATATTTTAAAGTTGTTGCACATAGCTGAATGATATTCTACAGTAAAAGTGTGCGATCCCGAAGTAAATTCAGGACAGGCTGCCACACTTCGCTTAAATGCTGCCATGAAAACAGAACTTTGAACCGAGCGTGGCAACCAAAGCTTCATAGTACTACTTCAGTTTGGCTCATAAAAAATCACATGTGGTTAAGGTGATATTATTAAACCATCTTTCATGTGCAGCACACGGTCGCTCATTCCGGCGAGTTCTTCATTGTGTGTAACAATTAAAAAAGTTTGTTTAAAATCTTTGCGAAGCTGCACAAACAGATCGTGCAGTTCTTTTGCATTTTTACTGTCCAGGTTGCCGGTTGGTTCATCGGCAAAAACAATCGCCGGTTTATTAATGAGTGCCCTTGCTACCGCCACGCGCTGCTGTTCGCCGCCACTTAATGCATTGGGTTTATTTTCCAGGCGATCGCCAAGCCCCAGCAGTTTTAAAAGTTTAATAGCCTCTTCCTGAACTTCCTTTTTACGGCGGCCTGCAATCCAGCCCGGAATAGAAACATTTTCAAGTGCTGTAAACTCTGGCAGCAAATGGTGGAACTGAAATACAAAACCAATCTGTGTATTACGAAAGGAGGCAAGCTTTCTTCCCTTAAGTGTGTGCACGGGTACACCGCTTATAAAAAGCTCACCGCTATCGGGAGTATCTAAAGTGCCGAGAATGTGCAGCAGCGTGCTTTTGCCTGCACCGGACGAACCTACAATAGAAACGATCTCGCCTTTATTCACCGTAATATTTACACCCTTCAGCACGTGCAGTTGGGCATAATGTTTATGAATTGCAGTAGCGCTTAACATTCAAAAAAAAATTTAAAAGGAAACAATCAATTTGCCCGCATGTTACAGGCGGCTTGCAAATAAAATCTTTATTTCAACAAAGTTTTAAACTTAATTTAAACCAACGCACAATTGCAGATTTGGTTATTTCGTTACAACGCTTACATTTGCGCAAAATTAATAGCCCATGTTCTGGACATTAGAGTTGGCAAGCTACCTGGAAGAGGCACCATGGCCGGCTTCAAAAGACGAATTAATCGATTACGCCATTCGTAGCGGCGCACCCATAGAAGTTGTAGAAAACCTTCAGGAACTTGAAGATGAAGGTGAGATATACGAAAGCATTGAAGATATTTGGCCCGATTACCCAAGTCAGGAAGATTTTATGTTTAACGAAGACGAGTATTGATTCGTAAACGCTTGGGGTAAAATACTTTGCCGTTACCAATTTTTGGTAACGGTTTTTTTATGTTTTGCTTTAAAGATTTTTTGTACCGGGCAGCAGGAATGCTATTGAATTTTGGTTGCGTCGCACCCTTGTACGGTTGGATCATTTATTGAACAAAAATTCCGGTTTACTTCTTAAACGTAAACTTAAAATAAAGCAGCACCAACGAAAAGCTAAGGATTACAGAATTTGCAATAATAACCGGCCGGCTGCTGATACCAATTCCATAAACCAACCATAGGATTGTGCTTGTTACCACAATTAAAATCATCCACACACTTAAATCACCAACGCTTTTCGATTGCCACGCTTTATATACCTGCGGTATAAAAGTAATTGATGAAAGAAACGAACCTGCGTAGCCGGTGAATTCTATCCAGTCCATAAGAAATTATGAATTATGAATTATTAATGCTTTTGTACTTCTTGAAATACGCGGATGAAATTACCGCCGAGTATTTTTACAATGTCTTCGTTTGAATAACCTCTTTGCTTTAAAGCTTTTGTGATTAAAGGGTAATCCTCCACACCATCCAAACCCAAAGGCGTTGATTCGCAGCCATCAAAATCGGAACCTAGACCCACATGATCTGCACCAATTAATTTAACGATATAATCAATGTGATCGATTAAAAGTGAAAGCGGCGGACGAAAACCATCTGTTTCTTTTTTGTATTGTTTGTACAAAACCTGCACTGCTAAATCTGGCTGGGCTCCTGTCTTTACCATTGAATCCAATTCGCTTTTATGAAGCTTTAAAAATGCAGCTTGCTTTCTCTCGTAAGTGCTGTCAACAAAACCGGAATAAAAGTTTAACTGTATTACACCACCATTTTTACCAATGGCTTTTATCTGGTCATCTTTCAGGTTTCTACGGTGCGGGCATAAATTATACACACAACTATGCGATGCGATAACAGTTTTTGTGCTGGTATTAATCGCATCCCAAAAAGTCTGTTCACCAACATGAGAAATGTCAACGATCATTCCCAGGTCGTTCATGTGCTTAACAATCTGTTTTCCAAAATCTGTTAAGCCCTTGTGTGGTAAAGAATCTTTTTTTGTGGTTTCATCAAGTGCTGAAGTTGCCCAGGATGGAGAGTTGTTCCAGGTAAGTGTCATGTAACGAACGCCTCTTGCATAAAGTTTGTCGAGGTTATCAAGTTTATTTTCTATCATATGGCCGCCTTCCATGCCCAGCATGGCCGCAAACTTCTTTTCATTAACGGCTTTTTGTAAATCTTCAGGACTATACACCATCATCATTGTTGAGGGATTGCGACTTACCCATTCATAAACAGAATCTATTTCGCGGTTGGCCCATGCATAAGGATTTTGTTTGTCCCCATCGCACCAAATGGAAAACAGCTGTACATCTAGACCGCCTTTTTTTGCCCGGGCAAGATCGCTGTTTGCTTTGCCGTAAAGATCCTGGTCGAAACTAAAATGTTCATCAATGGAAAGGCTGGGGAAATCGTTGTGTGTATCTACCAGCACTGCATTATAGTGTAGTTTCTTCCACGACTGCGCAAATGAAAATGCTGCGGGTAAAATAAGTATAAGGCAAATAATTATTTTCTTCATGTTGCTTATTGAGTTTTATGGAAGAGGTTTCAGTTGGAAAGATAGTTTAATCTTCGCTTTTATCTACGCTAAGATAAAAGCTCAATAGAATATCCAACCGTAAAAGTGTGCGACGCAAGAAAAGCCTATAAAAGTTCTTTTGCCGGGAACAAAAAAAGCACCAACTATTTTATGAGCCGGTGCTTTTTTATTAAAACATTTTATACAAATTTCTATTTTTCCATTTGGTCAATAACAGCCTGCGAAACGCCGGTAAAGCTGTAACCGCCATCGTGAAAAAGATTTTGCATGGTTACCATTTTTGTAAGATCGCTGAAAAGTGTAACGCAGTAATCGGCGCATTGGTCGCCGGTTGCATTACCCAGCGGACTCATCTTGTCAGCATAAGCAATGAAGCCACCAAAGCCTTTAACACCGCTGCCTGCCGTAGTTGCGGTTGGTGATTGCGATACTGTGTTTACGCGTACTTTCTTTTTTATTCCGTAGTGATAGCCAAAGCTGCGTGCCACACTTTCGAGCAGTGCTTTTGCATCGGCCATTTCGTTGTAATCGGGGAAGATACGTTGCGCCGCAATGTAAGTAAGCGCAATTACGCTGGCACTTTCGTTGAGCGCATCCATATCCCATGCTGTGCGCAGAACGCGGTGCAGGCTCATAGATGATATGTCCAACGTTTTTTGATTAAAGCCATAATCCATTTCGGTGTAATGCTTGCCCTTGCGCACATTAAGGCTCATGCCTATGGAATGCAGAATAAAATCGATGCCGCCGCCAAAGTGCGCCATAGCACCTTCAAATAATTTTTTAAGATCGTCCATGCTGGTAGCATCGGCTGCAATAACAGGTGCATTAACGGCTTCGGCAAGTTTATTTATTTCGCCCATGCGCATGGCAACGGGTGCATTGCTTAATACGATTTGTGCGCCTTCTTCATGACAGCGCAATGCGGTCTTCCATGCGATTGACCTTTCGTCAAGCGCACCGAAAATGATTCCTTTTTTTCCTTTCAGCAAGTTGTACGACATAGTGTTGGAGTTTGAGATTTTTTAAAAATCGGGTAAAAATAGAGATTATGCTTTAAGGGAAAAAAATTTGAACCAGATAAATAAGCAAAGCCAGAAATAAAACCCGCAGGTTGCCAGCAAAGCCAATACCCACAATAAAAATTTTTTGCCGCTTTTACGTGGGTTAATTTTCTTTTCCAGCCACTTGCTCCACACATAAACAGGCAACGATAAAATTATAACCGGGCCAACGATTGTAATATTCATTTGAATTTAAAAGTAGTATTTTTTTGAACCAGGCTGAGGAATAAGAATGAAGCTTTTGTTGCGTCGCACTCGTGTGCTTTCTGAAATTCTATTGAGCTTTTATTATAGCGAAGATTGAAGCGAAGAGTTTCGAGAACATACAAACTAAAGGCTTAAATTACAATTCAAATTCACGTATATAAAAATTTGCTTCTTTATCCCCCAAAGCCTTGGCTTTTTTTAGGTCTTCTAATGCTTTTAAATTATTCTTTTTTACAATATGCAAAATACCGCGAAGTCGATAACAGAAAGATAATGATGGTTCTATTTTAATTGCTTCATTCACTTGACTAAAAGCGTCATCGAATTTGTATAATTCATAATTGCTGTTTGCTAAATGATAAAAGTAAATTGCTTTAAGTTCTGAAAGATTTTTAGTTACCGTATTCAAATTAATTTGATTAATTGCCAATTGAAAATTTTCTGCTGCATTTTCATAATCTTTTTTCAATGTATAAGCTTCGCCTATTCCTGCATAATTTTCATAATTTTTATTAATTGTATTGGAAATCATAAAGTCAATAATAGCTTTTTCTAATTGTAATGTAAATAAATAGCTCTTGCCTCTTTTCGTTAATGCATCTGAATTATTTCTGTCAATGGACAAAGCCTCACTGTAGAACACAATCGCAGTTTGAAAATCGTTTATTGCAAAAGCTTTATCTCCTCTTGTGATAATAGGGTTTGATTGCATTCGGAGATATTCTTCTCGGTGACTAGCCATACTTTTTGTTTGATAGTTAATACTAAAATGCAGATAATTCGAAAGTAAAGGAAAGTTTATTCTTTACAAAAATTTTGTCTTTTGATATTGTTTTTAGACTCTTGCTGTTGCATTATTATTCCCTGTAACATTAGTTTCAATCTTAGCTAAAATAAAAGCTCAATCACCTTCCCAATGTACAAGAGTGCGACGCAACAACCGATGCTATAAAAATATTTAGCCGGGCTAATAAGAATTTAATTCATCACCATTTCTCTTGCGTTCTCTAATGCAGCGGCAGTAGGTCTCTCGCCGCTAAGCATTTGTGCAATGGCGGTGATGCGTTCATCTTTTGTAAGCAGCCGGATATTTGTTTTTACGGCATCGCCTTTTATTTCTTTGTACACAAAGAAATGTGCATTGGCTTTGCCTGCAATCTGAGGTTGGTGCGTAATACAGATCACCTGTCGTGTTGCTGATAACTGTTTCATAATTACACCAACTTGTTTGGCAGCTTCGCCGGAAATACCCGTATCTATTTCATCGAAGATGAGTGTGGGCAGATCAATGGATTGCGCCACCAAAGATTTTATACAAAGCATCAGCCTGCTTAATTCTCCGCCGCTGGCTACTTTTCGTAATGATTCGAAACGATTGCTTTTGTTGGCATCGAATAAAAATTCGATGGCATCTTTTCCAAACCGGTTCAGGGTAGTTTGTTTCAATTCAACTTTTAGTCTTGCATTGGGCATACCGACTTGCACAAGCAATGCATTTACATTTTTTTCTAGAGGGTTTATTTGTTGCTGCCTTGCCTTGGAAATTTCGGTAGCATTTTTTTCTGCGTGCTGTAGTAATTGCGCAACTTCTTTTTCTTTTGAAATTATGGCTTCATCTATATTTAAAACGGTGAGTAGTTTTTCCCTGAGATCGTTTTGTATTTGTAGTAATTCTGCTGTTGTTTTAACGCCGTGTTTTTTTAATAAACGGTAACCTGTTGCTGTTCTTTCATTGATGAGTTCGATACGCTTTTCATCAAAGTGTACCGTGTCATTAATACTGTCTATTTCACCGGCAATATCCTGTAATTCTATTTGCGCACTTTGCAATCTTTCGACAATTGCAGGGATATTTTTTTGATAAGAAGCATAATTGTTTAACTGGTTAATGATGAGTTTTAGCGTTTGAACGATTGGTAGCTCACTTTCTTTAAGATCGAAATAGGCTTTGTTCAATGTTGTTTTTATGCCTTCAGCATTGCTCAGCATTTTAAGTTCATTATCGAGATCTTCGAGTTCGTTTTCTTTTAAGGCAGCTTCGTTTAGTTCGTCAAATAAAAACTTGAAATAATCAAATTCTTTATTAAAGCTGGCTTTTTGCTGGCGCAGTTGTTCGAGTTCTTTTGATTGCTGTTGCCATTGGTTGTAAATCTTCTTATATGCAGTCAGCGATTCAGTATTGTTGGCGAGTGCATCCAGTACTTCACGCTGGAAATCGGAATCGCCTAGTTCTAGAGTGTCGAACTGCTGATGCAGATCTACAAGCAATGAAGCCAGTGCTTTTAACTGCTGCAATGTAGCAGGCGTGTCGTTGATAAACGCCCTTGATTTCCCATTGGCGGCAATCTCTCTTCTTAGCACCAGTTCATTGTCATTTTCCAGTTCATTTTCTGTAAGAAAATCTTTTACATCCTGTTTGTTTTTTATTGTAAAGTAACCTTCAATAAAACATTTTTTATCAGTTTTCAGTAATACAGAAGTGTCTGCTCTTTCGCCGAGGATTAAACTCAGAGCTCCCATTAAAATACTTTTACCTGCGCCTGTTTCACCGGTAATAATGCTGAGCTTATCAGAAAAGGCAATTTCTATTTCATCAATGATGGCGTAGTTCTGTATATGAAGTTTCTGAAGCATAAAATAATTTGCTGGTGTGCAAATTAGCGAATGTGCAAATGAAGCGGAAAAATGATTGAAAAATAATTACTGGCCCTTGCACCTGGCAATACCAGCCTTGGCTTTTTGATCGAGTGAATCTTTATAATCGTGATCTTCCATGTCTAAACATTTCTGGTAAAAAGAAATTGCGGCTTCTTTTTTGCCCTGCTTTTCATAGATCAGCCCGATCTGTAAAGCTGCACGGGCAGCGTAATATTCTGTCCGGTCTTCACCCAGTTTTATGGCGGATGAATACATTTTAATTGCTTCGTCAAACCTGTTAAGGTCATCATAAATACGGCCAACCCTGTAAGTAAATTCAAGTCTGTCTTCAGGCTTCAAGAAATCATTTACACTTTTGCCAACAAGCAAAGCAAGGGCTTCATTGTTGTAGCCGCCATCGCTTAGTAGCCGGGCTTTTAGCAATAATGCATTTGGCCATACGCCGGATTTAGCGCTTTTATATGCCTGCTTATCTGCATCGGTTAGCTGGCTACCTCTTTTAAAGATCTGCTGCCGGGCATTTTCTGCTGCTTTTGAATCTCCTTGAAGGTAATAGGCCCAGCTGAGTTTTTCATACGCATCTTTTACATAAAATTTTCCTTTGAAAGCGGTAAGAAAATTTGAAAATGATTTTATGGCTTCGGGTGTATTTATATGATGCAATGTTGTATAGCCCATTTCAAGATCCCATACCGGTGTACTGAAATACTCTGGTGAGGGATTACGCCTCAGAATGATATTCTTCGCATTATCTGTTTGCTTGTTGTTAATAGAAAGATTGGTTGTCATATAAGCCAACAAGTGGTTGTTTACAACATCCAGTTTTCTTTGCTGAATATATTGAAACACTTCGTCAGGTTTATTTTCTATGTAAAACAAAACGTAGCAATAATAAAAACTGGCTTCATTGAAAAAAAGCTTTGCCTGAGCGTCATTACTATTTACAAATTGTTGCATGATGCCAATGCCGTCTTTTATAGAGCCTTTTATTCCAAACAAACTTGTAAACCATTTATATCCATCCGGAATGGTGCCGGCAACTACCAGCAAAGGGCCATAAACCATATTGTTGGGAAGAAAAGAAGGAAAGTCTTTTTTGTTTTGCTTAACCAGGTTAAATGCCCTTTTAAAATCCCAGCCAGCCGCCCATTGTTTTCCAAATTTTATTTCTACCGATGCTCGTTGCATGTATACAACCGTGCGGCAGTAATTATAAAACGGAGAAGTTTCAGGACCATCTGCCAGCTTATCAAGTCTTGCGCTGAAATTGGGCATACGGATTTTGTAATCTGCAGGGTCTTCATTAAAAAAGAGCACAAAAAAATCAATGTAACTGTCCAGAATTTCTGGTATAAGGTTATCAGGGTTTTCTTTTCTTGCCTGGTTTATTAACTGCTGTCCGGCAGTTAATTTAAGGCTGATGATCTGCTGGTAAGCCTGCTGACAGGTTGTATTAAAGTCGTAAACCTTTTCTGCATGAACCGTAATAGCTGAGAAAATGAAAAATAATACCGCTGCAATTTTTGTGAACGACTTAGCGTATTGCCGAATATTGTTCCTAACGCACAAGAGTGCGACGCAACAAAAGCTTAATATCAGCAATAGCGATGGGCTCATAAAAATTTTATTCAATAAATGAAACACCAATCAAAGGCCGAAAATAAAAAAGGATGCTGAATGCAGCATCCTTTATATTAAGTTCACAGGGGTTTAACATTACTTAACCTCAGTGTTGTTGTTCAGTTCATCATCAACCAGTATGCGACCACAGTTTTCGCAGATCATTACTTTCTTGCGCTGGCGTATTTCGCTTTGTTTTTGTGGCGGAATAGAATTGTAGCAACCACCGCACGCATCTCTTTCTACAGGCACCACTGCAAGGCCGTTACGGTAGCTTTTGCGAATGCGGTCGTATGAATAAAGTAAACGCTCATCCATACCTTTACGTGCTGCTTCAGAAAGTTGGTTGAAGTGTTTTTCTTCTTTTTCTGTTTCAGCAATAATTTTATCAAGCTCGCCTTTTTTATGTGCGAGAATACTTTCTTTATTTGCTAATTGTTTTTTCACAACTTCAAGCGCCCTTACTTTATCACCAAGTTCTTCGTTGGCATCGCGGATATGCTTGTCGGCAAGTTTGCCTTCAAGCTGCTGCATTTCCATTTCTTTATTAATGGCCTCAAACTCGCGGCTGTTCTTTACAGATTCGCTTTGCTTTTCGTATTTTTTTACTAAAGCATCTGCGTCTTTTATTGCAGTTCTCTTTTGTTCTATAAATTCTGTAATGCCATTGATTTCTTCTTCAACGCGGTTTTTACGGCTGTTTAAACCAGTAATTTCATCTTCAAGGTCGCTTACTTCCATCGGAAGTTCACCTTTCAGGATTTTAATTTCATCTAATTTAGAATCAACCTTTTGCAATTTAACAAGCGAAGAAAGTTTTTCTTCAACCGAGTAATCTTTAACTGCTGCCATATTCTAATTTGTAGTTTGAAGTTTGTTACCAAAGTTTTTTTGAGCCCGGCATTTATTCCCCGATTTAGCTTTTCTTGCGTCGCACTCTTGTGCTTTTAAATCAATATTCAGCTTTTCCCAATCACGAAAAATAATACACCGGATTCGTTCTAACCCCAGTTTTTAGGACGGCGAAGTTAGGGAAATTCAACGTTAAAATATCAAATAATAAGTCTATCGTATATTGTTCACTTTCCCAATGGCCAATATCAGCAATAACCAACCAGTCGTTGGCATCAAAGAACTCGTGGTATTTCACATCGGCGGTAATAAAAAAATCCGCTCCGGCGGCGGCAGCCTTTGAAATTAAAAAGCTTCCTGCTCCGCCACACAGCGCTACTTTTTTTACCGGTTTGCCCAGCAAGTTTGTGTGGCGAATTATAGAAAGGCGAAAAGCTTCCTTGATCTTATTTAAGAAAATTTCTTCTGCAATGGGTTCTGGTAATTCGCCAATTAGCCCGCTGCCAACTTGTTGGTGGTCATTTGCGAGAGAAACAAGATCATAAGCCACTTCTTCGTATGGATGCGATTTTAATAAAGTTGAAATGATATTGTTTTTCAAATAATTAGGAAAAATAATTTCCATTTTTATTTCATTCTCTGTGTGCCTGCTTCCAATTTCTCCAATGAAGGGATTAGCACCTTCGGCAGCCTTAAATGTGCCTGTACCTGGTGTATTGAAACTCGCCTCACTATAATTGCCAATATGCCCGGCGCCGGCTTCAAATAAGTCAGAACGAACCTGCTCTGCCTGGGCTATTGGAACGAAAGTAAACAGCTTCGTCAGCTGCCCGGATTTTGGTAAGAGGATCTGCCTGTTGATTAACCCAAGCTGATCGGCCATGCGGCTATTTACACCTGCCATTACATTATCGAGGTTGGTGTGAATGGCGTAAATGGCGATATCATTTTTAACAGCAGCAATTACAGCTTTTTCTACATAATTTTTGCCATTGATCTTTTTTAACCCACCAAAAATGATGGGATGATGCGTAACTACAAGGTTACAAGCTTTGGCTTTTGCTTCCAGTATGACCGCTTCGGTTGAATCTAAGGAGCAAACAATACCGGTACATTGCCAGCCGGAGTTGCCGGTTAGCAAACCGGCATTATCGTAGCTTTCCTGGTAGGAGAGAGGCGCAACCTTTTCCAGTACCTGAATAATTTCACTAATCTTCATAGATGCAAGTTAAGGAATGGGCAAGATGCTTAAAAATAGTTGTAATGATAAAGTTGCCAGTGATGGTGAACGGCTGTTGGAAGCTCAAATCTATTCAACTGTACAAGTGTGCGACCCCGAGTTCCGTCGCTGCGCTCCTCGTCGGGGCAGGCGCGACAATGCCTATAGAATTCATTCTCCCCGGCTCATAAATAAATTCAAAACTATCTGGCGGGGCCTTCTATTTTTGCAGGTATGGCAGACGCTGGATATTTAAATTACAATGGAAAAATTTTAAGAGCGGATAAATTATTGATCTCTCCCAACAACCGCTCATTCAGGTATGGGGATGGTTGTTTTGAAACCATTAAAATGATCAGGGGGAAAATAATACTGGAGGATTATCATTTTGAAAGATTATTTTCTTCCATTGAGCGGTTGCAGTTTGAAAAGCCTGCTTTTTTAACACTACATTATTTAAGGGAGCAGTTGATTGAACTGGCAAAAAAAAATTATCATGATAAACTGGCAAGGGTGCGGTTGATGGTGTTTCGTGGTGATGGAGGGTTGTATGATGCGGAAAATCATTTCCCCAATTATTTAATTCAAACATGGGCATTGAACCCGGCCAATAATGAACTGAATAAAAATGGTTTGGTGATTGATATTTATAAAGATGCACGCAAAGTTTGCGACCAGTTTTCGCACATAAAAAGCAATAATTTTTTGTCTTATGCCATGGCGGCATTGTGGGCAAAAAAGCATCAGTTGAATGATGCATTGCTGCTGAACCCGTATGAAAATATTGCTGATGCAACCATTGCAAATGTTTTTATTGTAAAAGACGGGATGGTTAAAACACCGGCACTTACCGAAGGCCCTATTGCAGGTAATATGCGCAGGCATTTGCTGAAATGTATGCGGGAGGAAAATATACCGGTTGAAGAAACACAAATTTCTGCGGAAGATATTTTGCAGGCTTCGGGTATTTTTTTAACCAATGCCATTTATGGTATTCGTTGGGTAAAACAGGTTGGGGAAAGCAATTACCCAAACACACTTGCAGAATCTTTTCATAAAAAATTTATAGAACCATTGTTTGTATAGTCAACCTTTAGGCAGTTCCATTGTTCTATCTCCAAACAATTATGCAATGAAGTCTTGTGTCAATATCATGTGGTTTAGAAGGGATTTAAGATTGAACGACAATGCTGCATTGTACCATGCTCTGAAAGGCAGCAACCCGGTAGTACCCATTTTTATTTTTGATAAAAATATTCTGGATGATCTTGAAGATAAAGCAGACAGAAGGGTAGAATTTATACATGCTGCTTTGGAAGAAATACAGGAGCAGCTTACAAAAATGGGCAGCAGTTTAGAGGTTTATTATGGCTATCCATTGCAGGTTTATAAAGAGCTGCATGAAAAATATACCATTGAAAAAGTTTTCACCAATCACGATTATGAACAGTATGCCATTGACCGGGATAATGAAATTTCCTATTTACTAAAGGCAGATGGTGCTGCTTTTGAAACATACAAAGACCAGGTAATTTTTGAAAAAGGCGAAGTTTTAAAAGACGATGGAAAGCCGTACACGGTTTTTACGCCCTACAGCAGGAAATGGAAAGCTACATTACAGGAGTTTCATTTAAAGGCTTATCCCACTGAGAAATATTTTTCCAATTTTTTTAAGCAGGATGCTTTAGCCATGCCTTCACAGGAAAGTATGGGTTTTGAACCTGTTTCAAAACCTTTTCCGCACAAACAGTTGAAGGAAGAAACCGTAAAAAAATATTCTCAGAACCGTAATTTTCCTTCGCTTGAAAATGGTACTTCAAAAATGGGCGTGCACCTGCGTTTTGGAACGGTGAGCATTCGTGAACTGGCAAGAAAAGCAAGCGAGCTGAATGAGACCTATTTTAACGAATTGATCTGGCGTGATTTTTATCATATGATCCTATCACATTTTCCGCACATAAGCAAAGGGCAGGCTTTTAGAAAAGAATATGATCTTATACCCTGGAGCAATAACGAAGCGGAATTTACAAAATGGTGCGAAGGAAAAACCGGATATCCCATTGTAGATGCAGGTATGCGTGAATTAAACGAAACAGGTTTTATGCACAACCGGGTTCGTATGATCGTGTCTTCTTTTCTTACCAAACATTTATTGATCGACTGGCGAAAAGGTGAAGCTTATTTTGCAAAGAAATTACTCGACTTCGATTTTGCTGCAAACAATGGCGGCTGGCAATGGGCAGCAGGCAGTGGATGCGATGCTGCGCCTTATTTCCGGGTGTTTAATCCAACACTGCAAACAGAGAAATTTGACAAGGATTTAAAATACATCAACAAATGGGTCCCTGAATTAAACAGCTTTGATTATCCTGAACCTATCGTGCAGCATGAGTTTGCGAGGAAGCGGGCTTTAGAAGTTTACGGGAAAGTACTGAAAACCGACTGAACCTGGATTTGAAATGATTCATTGGATTTGAAGGAATCAAATCAAAAATATATTTGACCCATCAATAGAAATTTCAGGATGTAATTGCTGGTAAACTTCCATCATTTTCATTACTGCTTTTTTGCCATCCTTACCCAAATCAAGGGAATAATTATTTACGTATAAATTGATATGCTGCCGCATGACTTCTTCGCTCATTTCCTGCGAATGTATTTTTACATAATCAGCTAACTGCTCATGATGATTTGCATAAGCATAGGCTACACTTTTCTTTATCAACCTGTCAACTTTCTCAACTAAATCATTTGGTAAAACCCGCTTTGCCACAATACCTCCAAGCGGAATTGGAACACCTGTTGTGCTTTCCCAGTATTCTCCCAAATCCATCAATTTATGCAAGCCCTTTAAGTGATAAGTAAACCGGTTTTCATGAATAATAACTCCGGCATCAACTTCGTTATTCAGCACTGCATCTTCAATCTCATTAAATACTTTAAATATTTTATTCCCTGCATTGGGAAAAGCTAAAGAGAACAGCATGTGCGCTGTAGTATTCTCGCCGGGAATAGCAATAAGGCTTTCATTGTTCGCTGTTCGTTGTTCACTGTTCGTTATTAACAGCGGCCCAACGCCCTTTCCCAAAGCCCCGCCACTGTTCAATAAAATATAGTTGCTAAGAATTAATGGCAATACTCCATAACTAATTTTAGAAATATCCAGCTTGCCCTGTAATGCCCACTCGTTAAGCGTTTGTACATCTTCCAGCAGTACATCGAATTCCAAACCTTCTGTATTGATCTTATGATTCACCAGTGCATCAAAAATAAAAGTATCGTTGGGGCAAGGAGAAAATCCAAGGGTAAGTTTCATCTTTTTTAGCTTGCAGCTAACAGCTATTAGCTATCAGCTTGATTGATATAATTTTTCCACAAACGCCAGTATCGTTTTCGTAAGGTTATCTATGGCTTCTTTTATTTTCCACTGCTCTTTATTTCTTTCACCAATATAATTACTCACCGCCCTTATTTGCAAAAAAGGAATATTCATTTCCCTGCATACATAATGTAACGCTGCACCTTCCATGCTTTCCGTTACCGGGTTATATTTTTTTATCAACTGCGCAATACGCTCTTTGCTGGTGGTAATTTCATTCACAGTTATAGCGGTTACCTCGGGCAGGTTAAGCAGGTTAAATTTCTGCAGGAAATGATTGTGCAGTTTTCTTTTTTCAAATGGAGGGTAGTTCGATTTTTCCAGCTTCAGGTCAAAAATATCTTTCCATTTTCCATCTTCTTCTACACCCGTGTCGCCCAGTATTTCCTCCTTCACTGCAACCACCGAACCCAATGGTAAGTTTGCATCAAATGTTCCGGCGATACCAACCTGAATAATTAAATCCGGTTTCTCTTCATAAGCAAGCCTGGTAAGCGATACGGCATTTGAAAGCATGCCCACACCACCCTGGTGAAAGCTTACTTTAAATCTTTTGCTATCGCTGGTGTACAATCCGTCTATTGCCAAAAATGCGGGCATCCATTCTCCAATTGTTGCTGCTGTAATTACCACTCTCATAGAGCTGCAAATGTCGTAGTTATTTTGTTACAACAGATTCATTTAAATTCACTGATTATTTATTTGCTACAAGGGAATTGTATAGAAGTTTTATGAGCCCGGCTTGGGAATATCTATGAAGCTTTAGTTGCGTCGCACACTTGTACGTTTCAAATGCTTGGCATCAATACGAACGGTTGCCCGTCATTTCGAACGCAGTGAGAAATCTCAACAATACTCAAGGAGATTTCTCCTCGTCGTGCCTCCTCGTCGAAATGACGAATATATAGGCTAACGTACAAGTGTGCGACGCAACAGGCGATGCCATATATTCCGAAAGCCGGGCACAAAATATTTTTAATGAACATTTTAAAACCTGCTATTATGAAAGCTGCTTTTATCATTTTTTCAATGTTGTTCTTTAATAGTTTGTTGTATGCCGGGGATAATTTATCTGTTTCCTCCCCCGACCAAAAAATAACAGTAAACATTTCCTTGAGCAATCAACTGAATTACGATGTGCTGGCAGATGATCAGCCAATCATCATCAACGGCAGTATAGACATGCAGCTTTCCAACGAAATATTTATGGCATACGCGATGAGCATCAAATCCACCAAAACAAAAACCGTCAACGAAACCATCATCGCACAAATACCAGTCAGCAGAAAAAACATACCCAACAACTACAACGAACTAACCATAACATTCAAAAATAATTTCGCTGTTATCTTCAGAGCATACAATGACGGTGTTGCATACAGAATAGCAACAACCTTCAAAGATTCCATCACTGTTGTAAACGAAACAGCAGCATTCAATTTTGTAAGCGGCGCACATGCCTGGGCACCTGTGGTAACCAAAAGACCGGACCAAGATGTCTTCCATACCAGCTTCGAAGAACTCTATACGCATAAATCAGTAGACAGTTTTTCTAGGAATGATTATATGTTCACTCCGGTGCTAACAGAAACAGCAGACAATATCAAAGTCGCCATTACAGAATCTGACCTCGATGATTATCCCGGCATGTTCCTGCAAGGCATAGCCGGCAATGGTTTCAATGGAACCTTTGCGCCATATCCTTTAGAAGAAAAAGTAGTATCTGGAGATTACCCGCAAAAAGTAGTTACACAACGTGCAGACTATATTGCCCGCACAAAAGGTACACGCAACTTTCCCTGGCGTGTAATGCTCATTGCAAGAGAAGATAAAGAACTGCCCACCAACGATCTTGTGTATCGGCTTGCAGCACCAACAAAAATTGAAGATGTATCATGGATACATCCCGGCAAAGGCACCGATGAATGGATCATTGATGTTAACCTCTTCAACGTGCCTTTTGTTTCCGGTGTAAACACTGCGAGTTATAAATACTATATCGACTTTGCCAAGCGCTTTGGCTTCAACCGTATCATGATGGATGCAGGCTGGAGCAAAACCACCGATCTTTTCTCCATCAACCCCAACATCAACATGGATACCATTGTTGCTTATGCAAAACAACAGGGCATTAAGCTCAGCATGTGGACACTCGCTATGACACTCGACCGACAGCTCGATTCTGCACTAAAACAATTTCAACAATGGGATGTGGATTATATCATGACAGACTTTATAGACCGCGACGATCAAACCACCGTTAACTTCTATAAACGCATTACCGAAGCCTGCGCCAATGCACATCTCATGATCATGTTTCATGGCGCTTACCCGCCCAAAGGTTTTAACCGCACATACCCCAACAACATCACACGCGAAGCGGTGCTCGGCAGCGAATACAACGCATGGAGCGATAAACCCACTGCCACACACAACGTCACCATTCCTTTCACACGCATGCTTGCCGGTCCGCTGGACTATGAACCCGGCTTGCTCGACAATGCCACCCCGCAACAATTCAAACCAATCTGGGGCAAGGTTATGAGCCAGACCACCCGTTGCCAGCAACTCGCCCTGTTTGTGGTGTACGACAATCCATTGCAGATATTCTCCGGCAATCCCTCGCAGGGCACTATGGAGCCTGCGTTCATGCAACTGCTCGGCAGCATACCCACCACCTGGGATACTACCATCATTACCGATGCCGCCATTGCCCGCTATATTATTACTGCCCGCCGCCATGGCAGCTCTTGGTTTATTGCAGGCATCACCGATTCCGCGGCAAGAGATATAAAGCTTGATCTTTCTTTTCTTGGTGCAGGAAATTATACAGCTACTATTTGTAAAGACGGCATCAATGCAAACCGCAATGCAATGGATTATACATTAGAAGAAAAAGTTTTAACTGCTAATGATGCATTGCAAATACATCTTGCGCCTGCGGGTGGTTTTTTGATACGCTTAGTCCCCCTTTAGGGTATAGGGGCTTTTGAGCCAGGCCGCATTGCTACTATGAAGCTTTTGTTGCGTCGCACTCTTGTGCGGTTGGATTGAGATTGAGCTTTACCGAAGCGTAGGTTAAAGCGAATCTATGGTGGTCAGCGACTAACATGGCGTGGTGATACTAATAATTCCCTAATTATATATTTTCACTTTAAATAAATCATTTAAAAAAATGGAACGCGAATTAACAATATTGCTCAATAAATTATTTCTTGAATTAAAGTCAATTAATTCATTTTTGGTTAATTCATTAAACCCCGGATTAGATGAAGTCTCAATTAAAAATGCTGTACATCCAGAGGGTTTAACTTTTTCTCAAGAGTTGATTGAGTTATTTCAATGGAAAAATGGGACAAAACTTGGGAAAGGCCTTTTAGGAACGTATAGCTTTTTTCCAACAAGTATTTTTATGGATTTGGAACATGCTATAAACTTTTATCATTTAAGAGCCGGGAAAGACGATTATTGGAAAGAACATATGTTCCCGATTTTTGGAAGTGGAGGAGATTATTATTTGATAGATTTAGATCAAAACTCTCCTACTTTTAATATGATTTATTATTATTCTCCAAGTTCAATTGATTTTGACACTACAATCACTTTCTATGACTCACTTTTAACATGCTTCGAAACTATTTACAAATGTTATCGTGAAAAAGCATTTTATATTTCCAATTCAGTTTTGTATTCTGATGGAGAAAAAGAAGAAGAAATAGCAAAAAAGCTTAATCCAAAATCTGAATTTTGGGAATAACTTATGTTGCTCTCCGCTCTGGTTCGTGTCCATAAAATAAATTAAGGATGCCTAACAGCCGTGGTTAGTGTCCGCAAAATAAATTAAAGATTTAAGCTTCGCCTTGGTTCGTGTCCGCAAAATAAAATGAAGGATGCCCCGGTGCGTGTCCCCACGCACCGGAATAAAACATGATAAAAAAGGTTCGTGAGGACACAAACCTTGGCAACGCACGATAAGGTTCGTGGAGACGCGAACCTTGGCAATCAGAAAACATCCAAAATATGTTTCAGAAAACCAAAATCATCAATACCTGTCTCATAAAATTTCGCGGATGAATAATAATATTTTACAGGATCGTTACACAATTGCCAGCGTTCTGCCAATGGATTGTTATGTATGTAATTAAGCTTTTGTAACGCAGTTTTCCTTTGTGTTAATTCAAAAGCCAATGAATCCCTTTGCCAGAATTCATATTTTTTGTTTTCTGCCTCAACGGTAAATAAATTAAGAAAACTAGGATTATTCACCCTGAGATATTTTTTAAACGCATGCGCCGTAAATTTCAAGAAAGAACCCTGTGAACTTTCTTTACCGTTCATTTCATTTATTTTCCAGATAAGGTGAATATGGTTTGGCATAACAACAAATCCATAAACATCTATCTTGCCATTATAGGATAAAAATTTTAATGAGTCAGTAATAATTTGTTTTGCAGCATCTTCTTCCATTAATTTATACCAGCTGTTTATAGTGGCTGTCCAGAAATAAACTTTCCCGATTTCGATATATGATTTCCTGTGCTGTACAAAATAATCCATATACTAAAATACATATTCATTCATTGAAATTAAAAAGGTTCGTGGAGACACGAACCTTGGCAGCCTGTAGCTAAAGATAAAACCCTTTCTGTGAAAGGAGTTGCAGGCAATAATTACCCGGTTCGGATAAGAAGCTGTTTGAGTTAATTACAAGATATTTATTATGCAGCCAATGTTGCCATAAAAAACCGAAAGTACAAGTGAGTGACACAACCAAAGTAAAATAGCATTACTACTGCTTGCTACAAAATAATATACAACAATATATGGATGTTATACTACAACAGTACAGCATTATATAAATATGCCTTCATTATCGTACAAAAGCAATCATTACATACCCTTTTGTCGCAACATTTTAATGGTTCAACGCTTTAAATTGCAAATATTATACTAGTGCAATACTTTAGTGTAACAAAAATACTTGCACAATGAAACCTCTAACCGCTGTAATTTTTCTATTACTGTTTGTTTCACTAAACACCAAAGGACAGGTTTACAAGTTAAATTCTCCGGATAAAAACATCAACATAACTATTTCTGTTGCTGCAGATGTACAGTGGTCTGTAATGTATGGCAATGATGTGTTGCTGCAACCTTCGGTTATTGCGCTTGAACTTGCCTCAGGCAAAACGCTGGGTGCAAATGCAGCCGTAAAGAAAACAATAACTTCTTCTGTAAATCAAATCATAACATCACCCGTTCCTGTAAAGAATAAACATATTCCGGAAGTTTATAACCAATTGCAAATTCAGTTTAAAGATAATTTCAGTATAAGTTTTCGTGCTTATAATGATGGTGTTGCATACCGCTTTGAAACAGCATTTAAAGACAGTCAAATTGTAAAGAACGAAACTGCAACATTTAACTTTGGCGGCAATTATCAAACTGCATGGCCAAACGATGAGCCTTTCAGCTTTGGCGTGTTAGGTGGTAGTGCTATCCCAGAGCCAGGTTTTGGAAGTAAGAATCCACAGGTTAGAGGAATGTTTGGAGCACCACCACCCTTAAACAGACCGGGAGGAAATAATGGTGCTCCGCCATCACCAATGGTAATGCCTGTATCAAACCCATTCAATACTTCTTATGAATACTTGTTTAAAGACAAAACACTAAATGCAGTAGCAGATACTGTTGGTTTACCTGTTTATATTTCTACTGATAAAGGACTAAAGCTTGTATTACTGGAAGCTGATCTATATGATTATCCAAACCTTTTTATAAAAGGCAGCAAATCCAATAATCTTACAGCTATGTTTCCTCATGTTGTATTGAAAGAAGAAAGCGGCATGGGTGGCATGTCGCGCATTAAAGAGACTGCAGATTATATCGCTGATACAAAAGGAACACGTACTTATCCATGGCGTGCAATAGCCATAAGCACAGATGATAAAGGCTTACTTCAGAATGAACTGGTGTATAAACTTTCTACTCCCCCCGTTATTCCTACAGATTGGATAAGGCCTGGGCAGGTAGTGTGGGAATGGTGGCATGGCAGTAATTTGTATAATGTAGATTTTAAAGCGGGTATCAATACAGTATCGTATAAATATTACATTGACTTTGCATCTAAATACAAAGTGCCTTATATATTGATAGATGCAGGCTGGCGCAATAATCCGGAAGTAAATATTCCGGAAATAACCAGCTATGCAAAACAAAAGAATGTAAACGTAATGCTGTGGATGGCGTGGACAGACCTTTTGTCAAACATAGATGGCATACTCGATACATTTAAAGTATGGAATGTAAAAGGAGTGAAAATGGATTACATGAATCGTGCAGACCAGGCAATGGTAAATATTTTTGAAAAGGTAGCTTCAGAAACTGCGAAGCGCAATATGCTGATAGATTTGCATGGTGCTTATAAACCTGTTGGGCTTAACAGAAAATATCCAAACGTAGTTAATTACGAAGGTGTAAAAGGTCTTGAACATGATAAGTTAGGCAGTACCAGCATCACACCATCACATGATGTAACTATTATGTTTACAAGAATGGTTGCGGGACCAATGGATTACACGCCGGGCGCTTTGTATAATGCATCGTTTGGTAATTTCAGAAATATACCAAATGAGCCTATGAGCCAGGGTACACGCACACACCAGGCTGCCATGTATGTGTTGTATGATGCGCCTATGCAAATGCTTGTTGATAACCCTGTAACGTACATGAAAGAAGATGACTACACAAAATTTATTACATCCATACCAACTGTATGGGATACTACTATCGCTATTGATGGAAAGATTGGTCAATACGCAATTACAGCACGTAAAAAAGATAATAAATGGTATATAGGCGCTATGGCAGACTGGAGCAAAAGAGACTTTGATATTCCACTAACTTTTCTCGATAATAAAACATATATCCTCACTGCAGTTACAGATGGCGTTAATGCAGATAAGCATGGAAGTGATTACAGCATTACAACAACAGAAATAGAAGGTGGCAAGCCTTTAAAAATATTGCTGAACAGTGGTGGTGGGTGGGTTGCTATTTTAACTCCTAAAGAATAGTTTTATGAGCCTCCTTGCTCCGCGAGTCTCCAAACAATTCCGGTTTCTCAGGCGAGTGTCAGAAGGCTTTGCGTATTGGCGTTATGGCACTCGCCGCATAGATAACAATAATAATACGGCGAGTCCGCTGCACACAATCCTATGCACATAAGACACAGCCAGGAAATTTAAAGTTTTTAAAATTAGTTCTTATCTAATGTGAATAAGTGTAGAGGTGAAACCCAGTGCTAAGAAGATTTTTCGCTTTCAATGTTGTGCTGCTTAATTCAACTATCGCAGTTGCAGAAAGAACCGTTGTTCAGGGTCTTCCGCAGGGCATCCTGGAACAAAAGATAAAAGCCTTCTGTGAAAGGAGTTGCTTTAATAAGCTGTTTGGGCTAATTGTAAATATTAATTACGCAGCCAATTTTGCAATGAAAAACCGAAAGCACAAGTGAGGTATTTGTGTGTCGAAGCTGGAAATACGTAACAACAGGTGATGCTATGAAATACCAAAGCCAGTAACATAAAAGTATTTAATTCAACCGCTTCTAAACCTGCGCCTCAATATTTAGCAAGTGCCATGCACCAACAACAAAGCATTTATAAAAAACTTATTTTTACACAACAGGAAACTTTGCCTGGTATTTCATTCATCAAAAAATGCTGAAACATGAACTCAGGAATCTCCTTTCAGGAACTGGCAAAACAAAACAGGAAAATCTTATCCAGGCAATCGCCGGTTACCTTGCTGCAGGCAAAACAGCAAGTAAAAAAACTGAAATCGCAAAGCTCACTAAGCAAGAAGAAACAAAGCTCATCACAGAATACGTAAACCTTCACCACCATTGGGATACCCGGATTGACGAAAGCAGGTTTATTGCTGAAGGGGCGGAACAAAAAGTTTATTTAAGCAAAGAAGGTAATGATGTAATAAAATTAAACAGTGGGATATTTTATTACAATTGGAGCGATTACTTAAACAGTTTACTGATACATAATTTTTTCTTCCCTGCAACTGAATATACTTTACTCGGCTTCATTAAGTATTAAGATGAACTTTATGCTACCGTACAGCAGCCTTACATTTCCGCTAATGAAATAACTGATTTAAAAAACGTTAAGGCTTTCATGGAAAGTAATGGGTTCATCCTTAAGAAAAATAATGACTATTACAGTCAATCATTGGGGCTTATTGCAGAAGACCTTCACGATGAAAATGTACTAACTAAAGATAGCGTACTGTTTTTTATTGATACAGTATTTTACGTAACAGATCACTTTTTTAGTTAACCTTATTCATAGCTGCATAATGTTCAGAACGTACAAGTGAGTGACACAACAGGTGATGCTATAAAATACTGATGCTGGTTACCCATATATTCACTCATTAAAAACAATATCTTTATCAAAATAAAAATTTATGCAAACAGGCAAATTAATTTTTGCAATCTTGTTTTTATTAACAGCAAACGAGTATGTAAAAGGACAGGCAATATGGCCAGTAAAAGAATGGGCGGTTGCCACACCACAATCTCAATCAATGAATGCAGATTCACTGCGTGCAATGGACAATGATATTGCCAATGGAAAATATGGAAATGTAGATGGTATGTTGGTTACCAGAAACAGCAAACTTATTTACAGAAAGGATTACAAACATGATTACGATAAAATTTATGGCGACAGTGTAAATAACAAGAGTGCATTGAATGCTTATGATGCCGGTGGGCAGTATAATTATTTCAATCCATGGTGGCACCCGTTTTATCGCCGTGATAATTTACACAGTTTACAATCGGTTACTAAAACAGTTACATCAGTTGTGATTGGTGTTGCTGTTTCCAGAAATGAATTTCCCGATCTCTCAACACCGGTGCTTAATTTTTTTGATACTACACAGGTAAAAAATATTGATGACAGAAAAAGAAAAATGACCATAGAGCACCTGCTTACCATGACAAGTGGCATTGACTGGAATGAAGAAATAGATTACAATGACCCACGAAATGATTGCAGTATAATGGAAGCCAGTTTTGATTGGGTGCAGTATGTAATTGACAGGCCAATGGCAGTTGAACCCGGCACAACATTTAATTACAATAGTGGCGCAACCGAACTGCTGTCTTATATTTTCAGGAAGGCAACAGGAAAAGATATTGAAGAATATGCTGCTGCAAATCTTTTTGCACCACTTGGTATAACCAACTATTTCTGGAAACGCATACCAATGGGTTTGCCCGATACCGAGGGTGGTTTATATTTAAACATTGCCGACCTGGCAAAGATATCTTATCTTTTTTTGCGCGAAGGCAACTGGAACGGAACCCAGATAGTGTCAAAAGATTGGGTTAAGGCATCAGTAAATCCTTATGTGAAAGTTGGCGGCAAAACGCAGTATGGATATAAGTGGTGGTTGTATTATTACAGCGATGACAGTACAAAATATGCGTGGCATGGTTCAGGTTTTGGCGGGCAATTTCCCATCATCATTCCTGAATATAATATAGTAGCTGTGTTTACAGGTTGGAACATTGTTGATGGCATGCCTTCATTAGGGCCGGGTGAAGCTATCAGGCGATTGGTGAATGCAGTTGCAGATAAAAGAAAATGATCTTTTATTATCCCGGGAGGTACTTCTGTGAATGTTTATATAGAATAAAAAGGTAGCGCAAGACTTTGTCGTTTCCTTATTACAGGTCTTTCGTAGGGCAACCTGTAACTAAAGATAAAAACCTTTCTGTGAGAGGAGTTATAGGTAATAAATACACAGTTGAACCAAGAAGCCGTGTGAGTTAACTACAAGGTATTTACTACGCAGCCAATGTTGCCACAAAAAACCGTACTTACAAGTGAGTGACACAACCGGCGATGCCACAAAGATCTCCGGCCCGTCCAATAAATATTCTATGCTCTATAATAGAAAGACCACCTGCCAATTTTTCCATTTACTTTGCGTGGCAAATTTTTTGACGTAATTGAGAATCAATAAAAAAACTATGGAAGATAAAGAAATACAGGGCCAGGAGCAGGACAACACTGTTGAAACGGCTGAATATTCAATTAATGCTGACGAAAATGCAGCAGGTACCACACATTTGAATGAGCCGCTTAAAAACGAAAATGCTTATGAAAAACTAGTGGCAGAATTGAGTGAGCAGAAAGATAAGTACATTCGGTTGTATGCCGAATTCGATAATTTTCGCCGGCGTACTGCCAAAGAAAGAATAGAATTGATGCAGACAGCGGGTAAAGATGTGATTGTTTCCCTGCTGGATGTTATGGATGATTGCGACCGTGCAGAAAAGCAAATGCAGCATTCAACTGATATTACACAGGTAAAAGAGGGCATACAACTGATCTTTAACAAACTGCGCAGCACATTGCAGGCAAAAGGTTTAAAAGCAATGGAGAGTATTAATGCTGATTTTGATGTGGAGAAACACGAGGCTATTACCGAAATACCTGCGCCAACCAATAAGCAAAAAGGCAAAGTGCTGGACGAAGTGCAAAAAGGCTATTATTTGAACGATAAGATCATCCGTTTTGCAA
>DGQT01000116.1 GCA_002390845.1 Chitinophagaceae bacterium UBA4407
ATGGTTTGCTGGTAACCGCCATAAGTAAAAGACACAGCCACCAACGCAATGCCCAATGCTTTTACCATATCCATAAAATTGGCCGGTGCACCGGTTGTATCTATTGGTCCGTTATAATGTGTTGATGGAACAAACAGTGCGGCAACAAGCATCAGGATCATACTTATTTTTATAAGCATCAGTATATTTTGTGTTTTGGCACTCATCTTTAAACCAAGTAAATTAATACAGTAAAAAAGTACGATGGCGAACATGGCAATGAAAACTTTTACCGTGTCTGTAGCACCGCCCACAAATAATACCTGGCCAATATATCCTGCGCCAATTAATGCTACACCGCTCAACGAAGCGGCGTTTGAAATAAGTATAATACAGTTTATAGAGAATGCAATGGAAGGATGATAAGCATAAGAGAATATCCTGAAGTAGCCGCCCGTAACAGGAAACCTTGAACCAATCTCTGCATAAGTTAGGGCACCGCACAAAGCAATAAAACCACCCAACACCCAGGCTATAAAAAACAGGTTGGGATCGTTTGCTGCCTTTGCCGATGTAGCCGCAGTTCTAAAAATGCCCATGCCTATTACAAGGCCCACCACGATCATCGTAAAGTCGAAGAGATTCAGTTTTTGTTTCATGCCGGCATTTCTTTTCTGGTAAAAGTTGAAAATAATCATTCTTTGTCAACAATGAATGAATAGCCACAACAAGAAATTTTTCAGTAAAGATATTATGATACCGGCATCGGTTTTCATGGCATCCAGGTTGCGTCGCAATCCTTTTATCGTTCATATCAATGGGCATCAGCAGCATCACAAATGGTTGCAACTTAAAATTCAAACGGCTGTAATAAATAAAATTTTGATGAGACTTTTCAACCCATACTTTTGCAACGGATTTGGTTTCGGAGGTGGTTTTGCTGAATAAAGATTCAGCCGTACAAGAGTGCGACGCAAGAGAAGTTCAATCAATGCGTTTCAGCTGGGTACAAAAAATCATCCGAGAATTAAAAGGGAAGTCCGGTGTAAATCCGGCGCTATCCCCGTAGCTGTAAGCTTTTTATACTGTTGAATCTTCATACCACTGTGTTACCACGGGAAGGTGTTCAACGGGAAGCGAGCCAGAAGACCTGCCAGTTCCAATTAATTAATCGCTGAGCTTTCGGGTGAAAGGCCGGAGATGACAATCGTCTTATTGCAGAAGACCGTTTTCATTTCTACTTGTATTTCATTTACTGAAAGCTCATCCTTCGAATTCATTAACCTTTTAAATCGAAAGATGAGCATGAAAAAAATTATTCTTTCTCTTGCTACAATGGCATTGATGCAAACACTGTTTGCTCAAAAAGATTCTGTACAAAATGTGTTGGACGAGGTAACAGTTACCGCAACCAAGGGCCCAAAAAAATTGAGTGAAACGGGCAAGGTGGTAAACATTATTACCCGTGAACAAATTGAAAAAAGCAGTGGCAAAGATTTTGCGCAATTGCTTACCGAACAAACAGGAATTACCGTAAATGGTGCAGTGAGCAACCCGGGAAAAGATAAATCACTTTTTCTTCGCGGCGCTACTGATAAATACACATTGATCTTACTGGATGGCATTCCTTTAAACGAACCCGCTGGTGTTGGCGGAAGTTTTGATTTACGCTTACTATCGCTCGATAATATTGAACGCATTGAAATACTGAAAGGCAGTCAGAGCACGCTCTACGGCTCCAATGCTGTAGCGGGGGTTATCAATATTATTTCAAAAAAGGCAACCACCGCAAAACCACAATTTGCGGGACTTGCAACTTATGGGAGTTATAATAGTTTTAAAGGCAATGCCAACCTAAGCCAGAAAACCAAAGTGCTGGAATACGATATAAACTACGTATATTATAAAACAGACGGCATAAGCGAAGCAAAGGACACAACAGGCAACGCCAACTTCGATAAAGATGGTTTTACACAACACGCAGTTCAGGCAATTGTGGGAATTAATGTTACAGATAAATTCAAGCTCTCTCCTTACTACCGCTTCTCGCAATTTGAGGGCGGTTATGATGCAGATGCATTTACGGATGCGCCAAATAATTATACGGCTTCGTTGCTGAATACTGGTTTGGATGGAAGGTATAATTACTCAGGTGGTTCAGTGCATTTTAATTACGGGTATGATTTTACAAAAAGGGATTATGTAAGCCAGTATGGCGATTTTGCAACAAGCGGAAAATTTCATCATGCAGAAGGATTCGTAAATCAAAGCTTTAGCAAATATGTGCAGATGGTTGCCGGGTTAAGTTATCAAACCTATCGTGTAAAAGATCACGATACGACTAACAGCATTATTAGTCCTTATGCATCATTTTTCTTTCATAGCAATAATGGCTGGAACATGGAAGTTGGCGGAAGATTTAATCATCATAATGAATACGGTGACAATTTTACTTACAGCTTTAATCCTTCTTACCTCATCAATAAAAAGATTAAGCTGTTTGCCAATATTACCAGTGGCTTCAGGGCACCATCTATCAATGAATTGTTTGGACAATTTGGCGGCAACCCTAATCTTAAACCAGAGAAATCTAATACACAGGAAGCTGGTGTACAAGCTTCTTTAGCAGAGAAAAAATTATCGTTTACTATTACAGGGTTTAACCGGAATATTAAAGATGTAATTATCTACGGCCCGCAATACACTTACGAAAACCGCGATAAGCAACACGACTTTGGTGCAGAACTTGAATTGAATTATACACCAACAAATCAAATAAGCTTTAAAGCATCTTACACTTATATTGACGGAGAAATAAAACAAAAACTGCAGGGCAAAGACACTACTTTCTACAACCTTATTCGCAGGCCAAAAAATACCATTAATCTTTTTGCAGGCTACCAAATAACCAAATCATTTTTTATCAGCAGTTCATTACAGTTAGTTGGTAAGCGCATAGACACTTACTACGATCCGTTTACTTATCTGCCTTCGCAGGTTGATTTAAAAAGTTATGCTTTATGGAATGTGTATGCAGAGTATAAATTACTTAATGGTAAATTGAATGTATTTGTTGATGCAAAGAATCTTACTAACAAAAAGAATTATTACGAAGTATACGGGTATAGTGTACAAGGCACTAATGTTACAGTAGGTGTAAGATTTAAGTTGTAATTTTTAATGGCCCAACTAAAGAATTACTATGAAGCTTTTCTTGCGTCGCACACTTCGGGGGTTCTGTTCTTTATCAACATTGTCCGCCAACCCGTATTATATGTTGCACACCTTAGTAAAAGACTGTTATGCCACTGCATGAACAAAAAATTTGTCCGTGCTGCAATCAGCTACTTGAATGCAAGGTGGGTGACATTGTCCATTGCCAGTGCAGCTGCATTTATTTAACGCTTGAAGAACGTTTGTTTATCGAAGACCACTACAGTGATTGCCTTTGTATAGACTGTTTAAAAGAATTAAAGAACCGGTACACACATAAAAATGAAGTTTTTTGAACCACAAAGCCACAAGGGCACGAAATAGCGCCAAGACTTTGTGATACTTTGAGCCGTGGTGCCTTTGTGGTTTAACAGCTCAATAGCATTCCCCCGGTAAAAGTGTGCGACGCAACAAAAGCTAAATAGTAATCCCAATGCCCGGCCAATAATGGCTGTTATTTTTGGCAATCGTATAACTCGCCAACATGTTTTATATTCGGTGCACATTTGTAATTGAAATTAAAAATACTTATGCGCATATTAATTGACATGGATGAAGTGATGGCCGATGCCATTGCCCGTTTTATTGAATGGTACGAAAGAGATTTTGGAATACATTATACCGAAGAACAGTTACATGGAACCAAACTGCATTATATTATTCCAGAGGCGCACCGTGCGGTGGTGAAACAATACCCGCATCAGAAAGGTTTTTTTGCTAATCTTCCGTTGATCGCCAACAGCCAGGAAATTATAAGAGAACTGAATGATAAGCATGAAGTTTATATTGCCTCGGCTGCAATGGAATTTAAATATTCACTTGGTGAAAAATACGACTGGCTTGATGAGCATTTTCCTTTTATTCACTGGAAGCGCAGGATACTTTGCGGAGATAAAAGTGTATTGAAAGGCGATGTGCTGATCGATGATCACGATTTTAACCTGTCAGTATTTTCGGGAAGGGCAATCATGTTTACCGCAACACATAATGTACTGGACACAAGATTTGAGCGCCTGAATAATTGGCTGGAAGCCAGAAAATTATTTAATATTGATACGCCTTAAAAGATCAATAAATTTGTTATCCAAACTTTTATTACCTGCTAAAATTAATTTATGAAAAAGTATTTACTCCCGTTTTGCATGATTGTGCTTTTCGCATTCTCGGCGGTTGCGCAACAAAAATATTACCGAGTGCAGTTACTAACCAATGAGAAAGGTTTACAGCGCCTTTCTGCTGCCGGCGTAACAATCGATCATGGCGATTTTATAAAAGGCAGTTCGTTTACATCTGACTTTTCAGAAGCTGAACTGAATACGATAAAGCGCAGCGGCATACAATATCACATTCTTATTAATGATGTTTCTGCCTATTATGTTGCGCACAGTAACGATGTAGTAACAGATAAAAGCGAAGCAGCGCCGGTAACCTGCAGCACTTATGCCAAGCCTAAGAATTTTAAATTGGGCAGCATGGGTGGTTTTTATACTTACGCAGAAATGCTGGCAACACTGGATAGTATGGCTTCTAAATATCCAAACCTTATCACCGTTAAACAGGTTGTTTCATCAACGCTTACCACGGCGCAAGGAAGGCCGTTGTACTATGTAAAAATTTCAGACAACCCAAACGCAGATGAAAGCGAACCTAAGATATTATATACATCCCTGCATCATGCAAGGGAGCCTGAATCGCTTTCTCAGCTTGTATTTTATATGTGGTATATACTGGAGAACTACAAAAAAGATGCATTTGTAAAAAGCCTTATAGACTCTACCGAAATGTTTTTTATTCCCTGTTTAAACCCCGATGGTTATATATACAACCAAACCACTAACCCTAATGGTGGCGGGCTGTGGCGTAAAAACCGCAGGGTAAATGGCGATGGTACTTTTGGGGTTGACCTTAACAGGAACTACGGTTATAAATGGGGGTACGATAATGTTGGTTCTTCCAATTTTACTTCAAGCGATACTTATCGCGGCCCTTCTCCGTTTTCTGAACCTGAAATACAGATGGTGCGTGACTTCTGCAACAGTCATCCTTTTTACTTTGCATTGAACAACCATACATATTCCAATGTGCTTATTTATCCATGGGGTTATAAAGCAAATACCTATACACCTGCTCCCGACTCATTAATCTTTAAAAATGATGCTATAAGGCTGGCGCAGTGTAACGGTTATGTAACAGGAACACCAAACCAAACCGTAGGTTATATCGTTAATGGCAGTTCAGATGACTGGATGTATGGAGAGCAAACAACCAAGGCCAAAATCTTTTCGCTAACCCCCGAAGCGGGAACTTCAGCCGATGGCTTTTGGCCAAGAAAAAACCGTATTCTTCCGTTGGCTCAAATTAATATGGACATGAATCTTACCGCTGCACGCTTTACAAAAGAATCAGCAGTAACCGCTGCAATTGCCACATCTGCCAGTGAAAACAATATTGCAGAAACGCAACAGCCTTTTGTAACGGCTTTATCTAATGCGCCCAATCCCTGCAACAGTTATACTTATGTATCTTACCAGCCCGGTAAATCAATCAGCGTTCACAATCTTAAACTCACTGTTTTCAATGCATCAGGCGTAGTTGTAAAAACCATTCAGCTAAATGCTTTGCAAACTAAAGTGCTGGTAAATACTGCCGATCTTAATGCAGGCATTTATTATTATTCCATTAGCGATGGCCGGCATAAATCAGATGTAGCAAAATTGGTTGTTGTAAAATAGTTTATACATCATAACTCACATTATGCCCGTTGCGTTTTACGTTACGGGCATATTTTTTTAGAGTCCGTTTTTATGAGCCCGGCTTTCAGATCAGCAATTGAACATCCTTGCGTCGCACACTTGTACGTTTAGATTATTATTGGGCTTTACCTAAGCGAAGATTGAAGCGAATTCAACTGCGCAGCCCTGTGACACGCGGCAATTTTTTTTAAGAAAAAAAATAGAACTCTCTTTGTAGTGTTGGGTTTACTCTTTAAACACTTTCGTTACAATCTCCGCCACGATCTTCGTCTTGAGAAAAGTTGAATAAAGTTTCAAACGCACAAGTGAGTGACACAACAGGCGAGGCCATGAAATACAGAAGCTTGTAGCATACAATACCTAACCCAAGCAACTTCTAAAATAAAAAAGTTTATAGGTCAGGTTGCTGAAACAATGATTGATCATTCGTTCATTACAACAGCTGTTTTGGTTCTAAGGTTATACGCCAGGTAAAAAAATACTAACTCCATCCATACTGCACGGCTGCCTGCGCTGCGGCTAACCTTGCTACCGGTACGCGGAAGGGTGAACAGCTAACATAGTTCATACCAATGCGGTGACAGAATTTTACACTCTCCGCATCGCCACCATGTTCGCCGCAAATACCTACTTCAAGTTTCGGTTTTGTTTTGCGGCCGCGGGTGATACCGAGTTGTATCAGTTCGCCCACGCCTTCCTGGTCAATGGTTTGAAACGGATCATCGTGTAATATTTTTTGATCAAGATAATTAGGCAAAAAGCCACCAATATCATCGCGGCTAAAACCAAAACTCATCTGCGTAAGATCGTTGGTGCCAAAGCTGAAGAAGTCGGCTACTTCGGCCATTTGAGCGGCCTGTAATGCGGCCCTTGGTGTTTCAATCATGGTGCCGAAGAGGTAAGGTATTTTTTTCATTTTTGTTTTTTCGCATACCTCTTTATACACGCGGTCTACAATTAATTTCTGGTGAATCAATTCATTGGCTGTGCAGGTAACCGGTACCATAATTTCGGGGAAAGCTTTATTGCCGGATTGCAACAATTCGGCAGTAGCTTCCAGTATGGCCCTTACCTGCATTTCGGTGATTTCGGGATAACTGATACCTAACCTAACACCGCGATGGCCAAGCATGGGATTGTTCTCGTGCAATGCAAGCACCCTTCTGCGCAGTATGCTCATGCTGATGCCAAGCTCTTTACTTAGCTGGTGCAGTTTTTCTACATCGTGCGGAACAAACTCATGCAAAGGCGGATCAATAAGGCGTATTGTTACAGGCAGGCCTTTCATCACCTGAAGTGTTTCTTTAATGTCTTTCTTTACATACACATACAATTCATTCAAAGCTGTTCTGCGCTCCAGTTCTGTTTTACTTACGATCATCTTGCGCAGCAGGAACAAAGGCTGTTCACTGCCTTCGCCATAGAACATATGCTCTGTTCGGAAAAGGCCAATACCTTCGGCGCCAAAAGCCAGTCCCTGTGCAGCATCGCGTGGTGTTTCGGCATTTGTTCTTACGCCGATCACTTTTATTTGATCCACGAGCTTCATCAGGTTTTTGTAGGATTGATTTTTGCGAAGATCAATGGCAACCAATGCCATGCTTCCTTCATATACCAATCCTTTGGTTCCATTTAAACTAATCCAGTCACCTTCTTTAATAATGGTTCCATCTTTACCTTTAAAGGATTTTGTTTCGTGGTTTATTTCAATATCAGAGCAGCCTACAATACAACACCTTCCCCAGCCTCTTGCAACAAGTGCTGCATGAGAAGTCATGCCACCTTTGGTGGTTAAAATTGCCTGAGATTTATGCATACCATCTACATCTTCGGGGGAGGTTTCTTCGCGAACCAGAATCACCTGTTCGCCGCGGTGCGCCCATTCAACTGCTTCTTCTGAAGTAAACACTACACGCCCCTTGGCACCACCGGGGCCTGCCGGTAAACCTTTTGCAATGGGCTTTGTAATTTGTTCAACTTTAGGATCGAGCATGGGCAATAATAGTTCTACCAATTGGTTTGGCACTACCCGCATAATAGCTGTTTTGGCATCGATCATTTTTTCTGTACACATTTCTGTTGCCATGCGCACAGCAGCGATGCCATTGCGTTTGCCCACGCGGCACTGCAGCATATAGAGTGTTCCTTTTTCAATGGTGAACTCAATATCCTGCATGTCTTTGTAATGCTTCTCTAAACGCAGTTGGTATTGAAATAATTCTTTGTACAATTTGGGCATCAGCTTTTCAAGAGATGGCAAATGTTTGCTTTGCGCATTCATGGAATATTCGTTTACGGGTGCAGGGGTTCTTATGCCCGCTACCACATCTTCTCCCTGTGCATTAACAAGGTACTCGCCATAAAATTTATTTTCCCCTGTGCCGGGGTTCCTGGTAAAGGCAACACCTGTGGCACTGTCGTTACCCATATTGCCAAAAACCATGGCTTGTACATTTACCGCCGTACCCCAATCGTCAGGGATTTTTTCAATGCGTCTGTAATCTATTGCCCTTTTGCCATTCCAGCTGCTGAATACGGCGCCAATGCTGCCCCAGAGCTGTTCAAAAGGATCATCGGGGAATGGCGTACCCAATACTTTTTTTACAGTGGCTTTAAAATCTTTTACCAATGCTTTCAGTTCGGGTACCGTTAAGTCTGTGTCTGATGTATAGCCCTGTTTATGTTTGATAGCTTCCAGTTTTTCGTCGAGCACTTTTCTAATGCCTTTTCCTTTTTTTGGTTCCAGGCCATTGCCTTTTTCCATTACCACATCGGCGTACATCATGATCAACCTTCTGTATGCGTCGTAGGCAAAACGTTCATCCCCGGATTGTTTAATAAGGCCCTTCACTGTTTGTTCATTTAAGCCGATGTCGAGCACGGTTTCCATCATGCCAGGCATGGAACGCCTTGCACCGGAACGAACTGAAACAAGCAACGGATCATTTGCATCGCCAAATTTTTTGCCCATGATTTTTTCAACCTCAGCTAATGCTGTATGTAATTGTGTTTTTAAAACAGCCGGGTACGTTTTTTTATGATCGTAATAATAAGTGCAAACTTCTGTGGTAATGGTAAAGCCGGGAGGCACCGGTAATTTAAGTTTAGGATGCCCCGCCATTTCAGCCAGATTGGCTCCTTTGCCACCCAGTAGATTTTTCATTGACTCATTTCCATCGGCCCTGCCGCCTCCAAAAAAATAGACATACTTAGCTGCTTTGCTAATCTTTTTCATATAATGATTCTTTATTGTAACAGTAAGGTGTATGGTTGTGCATACAGATGCATAATTACACAATGCGTAAAAGTAAACCTGTGACGAAAATCATATTCACGGTTGATTATGATCAGCAAAACCCTGATGCCACTTTGAGGCGAAGCTAGGTAAGGATGGGGAGTTTGCGATGAAGCAAAAGTTCCGTTCATGATCCGAACGTACAAGTGTGCGACGCAACTAAAGTTCAAAAAAGAACTGATGCCTGGTACATAGATTTAAATATAAAAGACAATAGGTTGGTTTATTACCCAATACCCCGCTTGTACAAAAATTACAAAGGTTTATATACAATTGCTGCAGTAATTTAATGGTGCTGTTTGCGTGCATTGCAATATACCGTCGAATAAAAGAGTAACACACCAAAAGGAATTTCTTTGCTGGAGTTTTCTGCAAGAAGAAAGGCTTAAATTTAAACAATTATACCGTACTGTACTTTTAACCTTATTTATGTTTTTATACCTGAACAGTAATAATTTTATTTCACACGCTGCCAATACATGGAGTGCTTTTACAATGAACGTAGCCAAAGCTTCAATTAAAAAAATGAATCAAGAAGCGGAAAAGCCCAGGATCTGTTACAAAAAGCAGTTGCTGATTATTTATATACTGATTGCCTGTTTTTTGCACTGCACGGCTCAATTCAGCGAAGTTGATTTTGAGCATTACACTGTAACTGACGGGCTGAGTGATAATAATGTAACCGCTGTTTACCAGGATGGACTTGGTTATGTGTGGGCAGGAACTGAGAACGGACTGAACAACTTTGATGGTCAAAAATTCAAGCATTTTTTTACCGGGCAAAAGCCACTCAATCTGCCCGGAATGTATATTGTTAAGATTGTACCCTTTAGCGGTGGCCGCATTGGTGTAGTAACAAGAAGGGGCTTACAGGTAATTAATGCAAAGGACTTTTCTTATGAAAGCTACCGTTTCCCTGATACAAGTTATTTTGCTATTTACCAGAATGCCTTACTCGATGCAACAGAACTGCCTGATAAATCGGTACTGCTTTGTTCAAGGGCGGGGATATATTCTTTTGATAAACCCGGGCACTTAAATTTCAGGTACGATGAATACCCTTCGGCAAATCCCCAGAAAGATCCGTTGGCATATTTGCAGGCAATAACAATGCTTAATGAAAAAGAGGTACTCGTTTATAAAGTAAATAACGGACTTGATCACTATGATGCTAACAAGAAAAAGGTTACCCGTATTCAGGAACCTGTATCGGAAAAATTTACTGCCTTTTTTCCTCACAAAATATTTGGTACTACCTGCACACGAATAGCCGCCGATCAATTTATTATGTTCGACCGGTATAATGATAGCCTTACTTTTTATGATAGGGAATTAAATAAAGAAGTTACTTCCGGAATTCCGTGTATATTAAAAGAGGAGTTGAATTGGGAAAGCAGGGTATTTATGATGAATGATCATCAATTTGCTATATCGTGTTCGCGCAATGGATACTATCTTTTTCATCTTGATAAACAAACAGGTATTATTACCTGTGATGCTCAAAAATACCTGCCTTCTTTTAAATGCAACAATTTGATGATTGACAGAGATGGGATATTGTGGGTTGGCACAAGAACAGGATTACTAAAACAAAAACAACATGCTCCTTTTATTAACTCATGGCTGCTTAATACGAATACAAAGCCGGGTTTCAGCTTAAAACTTAGCAGCGCATACAGGTATAAAGACAAGTTGTATGTTGGTAGTTTTAATCGATTTGAAGGATTACTCGTAGTTGATACTGCTACGATGCAGTTACTAAAAAAAATTACGTTTTATGGGGGAGATAATGGATGGAGTGAGATAACATCGGTTCAGTGTTATCATAAAGACACACTTTGGGTTGCTACAACAAATGGGGTATTGTGGCTGGATGTGAATTCAAATAAATATGGATGCGTTTTGGATAATAAAAAAGACTCCTTATTAATCAATGAGGCCTGTTTGTACCCGCCCGATAAAAAAGGAAGGGCCTGGATTTGTGAGCTAATGAATGGTAAAGTTGGCTTTTACGATACTGCATCAAGAACATTTACTTTTTATACAGGAAATACAAATTCGAAAGTTCCGTTCGTAGGGGTAAAGCATATTGTATACGACGCTAATGCCAATACATGGATAGCAGGTCATGGTCTATCAAGATGGAACAATGTTTTACAATATTTTGATACAGCAATGTACTCTTATGCCGGCCCTAATAAATTCAATGATGATATACTTGCTATAACCGCAGATAAGAAAGGCTCATTGTGGTTATTCAATACTGAAAATGTTCTGTTGGAATACAAAACCGCAGAAAATAAATTTTATGAACATAGCGCAGCCGAAGGACTACCTGAATTTGTTCAGGCAATGGCTAATGATGTGAACGATAATCTGTGGTTTACAACAGGCAGCCAGTTAGTGTGCTATAACATTAGCACAAAAAAAATTATTTATTTCGACCATAGAGACGGGTTGCCACTTGAAAGATCTTCGTCACGCTCTATTTTTTTTGACAAGGAAAGAAATTGTTTTTATTCTTTACATAATAATTACCTGGCAGTATTTCCTGCAGGTTTCAAGGAAACACAAAAACTTAATAAGCAACTTCAGATCACGGAAATTTCCATGGCTGATACTGTATTATACAACCCTGCCGGAACAATATCCCTTAATTACCAGCAAAATAATTTTTCTCTTCATTTTACTGTTTTGGATTACGACAAACCGGGAGGATACAATTTTTTCTACCGGATCGATAAAAAAGAATGGGTGAATCTTGGTAGTTACCAGGTTGTATTTTTTAATTCATTATCATCCGGGAATCATAATATTGAAATAAAAGCGACCGGTAAGTTTGGTGAGGATGTTATAACGGGTATCGGAATTAACGTTTCTCCACCTTTTTGGCAAACCTGGTGGTTTATCACTGCTGTTATATTTCTTATCGCAACAATGATCTGGTTATTGTACCGTTACCGCCTTGATCAGCTTAAAAAATTTTTTGCAATCAGGGAAAAAATTTCCCGGGAACTGCACGATGAAGTTGGCTCTACGCTTAGCGGTATTTCCATGTACAGTCACCTTGCAAAGGAACAGATCAAATCCTCAGGTTTAAAAGATGTAGAGAATTCGTTAAACATCATGCAGCACAGCGCAGGTGAAATGGTAAACAAACTCAATGATATTGTATGGCTCATAAATCCCAGGCAGGATACTTTACAAAAATTAATTCAACGCCTGGAGGAATATGCCGCAGATATGGCGATAATAAAAAAAATACAGGTGAAGATTAATATACCCGAATACTTGCGTGAACTTAACCTCCCTGTGCAAACACGCCGTAACATTTACCTGCTTTGTAAAGAAGCCATCAATAATGCAGTTAAGTACAGCAACGGTACTTTACTGCAGCTAAACATAAAAGAGATTGAAAGTAAACTGGAATTTTCTGTAATTGATAATGGCAAAGGCTTTAACAAAGCAACCGTAAAGCATGGTAATGGTTTGGATAATATGCAGAAGCGTGCAGATGAAATTGGCGCAAAACTTACTATTGAATCAAAGCAGAACGAAGGAACTTTTGTTTCTATTCAATGCAGAATTACCTGAAAGATTAAGCAGAACAAAATTGAAAAATGAAATAAACAGTAATGCAAAACAAAGCGATTGAAATATTCTACCTCTTTTTCCAAGGCATTCTTACTTTCCAGGTATTAATATTCTTTGTGTTGTATATTATGACCAACAGGAAAGATTTGCTCTACTATTCACTTTTTTTACTTTTTGCAGCAACTTATTTTTTTATCAATGCGCCAAACACATTTTTTGGTATTCCGGAAGATGTTGTATGGAATTCTGCATGGTATAGCTATATAAACACACCTGTAATTATTATTGAAAACCTGTTTTACCTGCTGTTCTTAAAAACTTTTTTTGACGATACAACTAAAGACAATCTAGTCAGTCGGGTATTCCGTTATACCTTATTGCTGATACCCTTTTTATTTTTACTTTTTATACTGCTTACAGTTTTGCAAATAAATAAGCAGATGATCTTTTACACAGTAAAATTGATTGCAGTAATTCCTGCAATAGTTGTGGCTTTTGTGGTACTCAAAAAGAAGCTGGCTTATGCAACGCTTGTTGTAAATGGATTACTATGTACCATTGCAGGCACCTTCATTACTGTGTGTATGATTGCACTTGGAAATTATGGTGTGCACCATTTGTTTACAGATATGTACCCATTGTTTTTTATAAGGGCAGGTCTTTTGGGAGATATGATATTTTACCTGGTTGCAATTTTAAAAAAATGGCACTTTCAGGAAAAACAGCTTGCTATTGAAAAACTGCAATCGCAATTGGCAATAGAACAAATAAGAAATAAAATATCAGGAGAATTGCATGATGATTTTGGCAGTACCCTTAGCGGTATTAGTATGTATAGTTATATGATTGGTGAACTGATTCAAACGGGCAAATACGAACAGGCTAAACAATCTGCCGGCGTTATACAAAAATCTGCAAATGATATGGCACACAACCTTGGCGATTTGGTATGGGCGATCAATCCAAATCATGATTCTTTGCAAAAACTAGTTCAAAGGCTGGAAGAATATGCGCAGGATATGGCTGCTGCAAAAAACGTACAGTTATATTTAAATATACCTGCACATTTAAATGCATACACTTTGCCTGTAGAAAGCCGCCGTAATGTTTACCTGTTTTGCAAGGAGGCTATTAATAATGCCATAAAATACAGCAATTGCACTTTGCTGCAATTGAATGTAATAGAAAATAACGGCACACTTAATTTTACTGTAAGCGACAATGGAAAAGGATTTAATTCAGCAACAGTAAAACATGGCAACGGGTTAGAAAATATGCAGAAACGTGCAGAAGAAATTGGAGCTGCATTTTTATTGCAATCAGAAAAGAAAACAGGTTCTGTACTTTCACTGCAAATAAAAATCACCTGATGGGGTATATAGTTTTAGCCGCAGAGCTTGTAGGTTTGTTTTGTTTCTGGCTTCGCACTGCTGAAAAGAATTACAGAATGTACAAGTGTGCGACGCAACAAAAGCATCAAAGTAATTCATTGGTTCGGCTCAAAAAAATATTTCTCATTTCTTAAGTCGCCTCAGGCATGGAAATACGGGTAGCTATATTTGAAGACAATAAACTAATAAGGGATGCCCTGCAGGCCATACTTAACGGAACACCCGGCTATATTTGCACGGGGGCCTTTGCCGATGGCAACCAGTGGCTGCAAAGTATTAAGCGCAGCACACCCGATGTGGTACTGATGGATATTGAAATGCCCGGCCTTAACGGCATTGAAGTAACCAAACAACTTTGTGGCACTTTTCCTGAAATTAAAATACTGATACAAACAGTTTTTAACGACAGTGATAAAATATTCCAGGCACTTTGTGCGGGTGCTTCGGGGTACATACTTAAAAACGATCCTCCCCATAAATACCTCGAAGCCATCATTGAAGTGTACAATGGCGGTGCACCACTTAGCGCATCGGTTGCAAAAAAATTACTTGGCTTTTTCAGCAATAAAAATGTAATGCTGGTACAACCGGGTAATACTGATTTTCAACTCAGCGACCGTGAAAAAGAATTACTTCGCTTAATGGTAGAAGGGCATAACTATAAGGCCATTGCAGAAAAAGCCTTTATCAGTTACGAAACGGTGCGCACCCATGTAAAACATATCTACAAAAAACTTCACGTTGCCAGCCGCAGCGAAGCGGTAATGAAAGCCATACAACAAGGCCTCTCCTGATTTTTTTTAACTCATTTTTTTAGCCCGGCAAAGAATAAGCATCAGGCATTCTTGCGTCGCACTCTTGTACGCCATAGCCTTGAGCGACATCTTGATAGTACGTTTTGTAATTCTTTTCAGCAACTCCATACCGAAACTGGTTATATGCATTTTATAAAATCACCCAATGGGGTATTGCCATAGTTTTTTATGAATGTGATTTTTGAAATATAAAAGCTCAACCGCCCAAACTGGTTGCAGCCATTTACCAAAACAAAAATTTAATCACAAATCCGTAGACAAAAAGGGTTTAAGTCTGCGCCCAAAAACAAATGCAGGCATTAAAATTAAAAAGTATGAAAACGAAAATTACATCAGGCAAAAAATTCATTGCCATTGCAGCATTACTCATTTTTTCAGGTGGCCAGTTAATGGCGCAATCATGGAGCACTACAGGTAATGCCGGTATAGCAGCCGGTACCAATTACCTGGGCACCAGCGATCCCAACGATCTTGTTTTCCGGTCTAATGCAATAGAAAGAGGAAGGTTGCTGGGCGCCACCGGCGAATGGCGTTTTGGCGGTACTACCAATTATGTAAGCATTGATGGTGCGGGCCGTTTGCGTTTTAATGGAACAGGCGTTTATCAGGTAGGCAGCAACAAGTATGCATTCCAGCTTTCTGCCGATCCTAATTATGGATTATTTTTTAACACCACCCTTGGCCAGTACGAATTCAGGGATGGTACCGCTTCTTCTGTTTTTGCAGTTGCGGGCACTGGTAATGCCGTACTAAAGGGCACGCTAAAAGTAGGTGCTTATACATTACCTGCAACAGATGGCGCTGTTAACCAGGTTTTAAAAACCAATGGTGCAGGTGTGCTTGCATGGAGTGCCGATAACAGCAATACTTATACTGCAGGAACAGGTATTGGCATTGCAGCCAATGTTGTTACCAATACCGCTCCAGACCAGGTTGTGGCACTTACAGGTTCTAATGGTATAACTACAAGCGGCACTTATCCAAACTTTACAATAAACGGCGCCAGCCTTTGGAGAACTACCGGCAATGCAGGCACCACAGCCGCTACCAATTTTATTGGTACAACAGACAATGCTGGTTTTGCAATACGCACCAACAATACAGAAAGAATCAGGGTGGAGGCAAGTGGTGGAATAGGTATGGGTACCACTGCACCTAATTCCCGTTTGCATATAAATGCAACGGGTGCTTCAGAAGATGGTTTAAGAGTACAGATAGCCGGCAATTCAAAATTTTTTGTAGCTAATAATGGTGGTGTAACCATAGGTACTCTTTTTGACACACCTCCGGTAAACGGTTTATATGTTAGCGGCAATGTTGGTGTGGGTAACAGTACACCTCTTAATAAACTGGATGTAACTGGCAATATAGGTCTTACCGGCAGTGTACTTTTTACCAATGCCGCCGCAGGTTCAGGTCTTACATTTACAGATGCACAAACAATAAGGGACAATAGTGCAAATACCAACCTGGAAGTAGAGTTACATGGCAACTGGTTACCAGATAGCGATAATTCTCACAGCCTGGGAAATTCAACCCAAAGATGGATAGATGTATGGGCTATAGATGGAACAATAAATACTTCTGACCTTAGAGATAAAACCAATATACGCGATATGCGTTACGGCCTTAAAGAGATCATGCAGTTACGCCCTGTTTCATTTAACTGGAAAAATTTTGATACCAAACAAGACAAGCTTGGTGTGATAGCACAGGAAATTCAAAAAGTAATGCCAGAAGTAGTAAGGGATTATGAATTAAAAGTGAACGAAACTACAGGTAAAACCGAAAAAGTTCCTTCGGCACGTCTTGGTGTAATGTATGCTGATATGATTCCCGTACTTATCAAAGCCATACAGGAACTCCAACTACAGATCGAAGACCTGAAAAAAGGAACCACTAATTCATCTGTAGCTACTGTAAACGAAAGCAGTGCCGTTGCCCAGCCAGTTAACATCGATGCATCGCTGGATCAGAATGCCCCCAATCCTTTTAACACAAGTACTGTTATCCGTTATCGCGTACCTGCATCTGCAGGTAAGGCTCAGATCATCGTAAGCAACACTGCGGGCAATACTGTAAAAGCATTTACAATTGCTACAAAAGGTTCAGGCAGTGTAAGTATCAATGGTGGCGAACTTTCTGCAGGCAGCTATTATTACACGTTGATTATTGATGGTAAAAAAGCAGATAGCAAACAAATGATACTGGTAAAGTAAATTTTGTTTCGGGGGTGATAAAAAGGCTGCGGCATTATTGCTGGCAGCCTTTCATCTCCTCAAATTTTTTAAGCACGGTTTGGTTTTTAAAACATTTCTTATTTCTAAACATAAAAACAATGAAAACACTTCAAACAATCATGTTTGCATGCTTACTGTTTTGCACAGTAACTATTACGTTCACTGGCTGCAGTAAAGATTCTGCCAGCTTAAGCAATGCAACAAATATTAAATCATCCACTGAAGAAAATGCTGTAGCTGATAAGGCACCGGGATGTGCATTACCGTCTGCACCAACCCTCCAAGCCTCTCCTGTAGTTTGCCGTGACATACCCGAAGATTGCACCGCAAGTGCTTCGGGAGCTACTTCATATTCGTGGACTGTGAAGGGAGGTACCATTATCAGTTACAACCTTAACAAGTCTCAAGTTCGGATAAGATGGAGCAGCCTGGCCAAATCTGTTTCAGTAAAAGCTGTTAACAGTTGCGGGTCATCGGCTTCAAGTACGGTTAATGTAACAAGAGTTATACCTAAATGTTTATGATGATGTAACATGGCAGGCTGAGAATAATGAAAAACAGCCTACCTTTTTTTACTGATCCTTGCCGGGTTACGAACAGCATTTCACTTTAATCATCGCTTTGTTAAAAGCTCATGGTTTGGCTAAATATTGAGCGTGTTTCGGTACAATCCTAAGCTTATCTAAGCGAATATTATAACCGCAGAGACGGGGAGGCGCAAAGAAATTTCGAATTTATCTCTCTGCGTCTTTGCGTCTTTGCGGTTTGTATTTCATAGTCCCATAATGTTCCGAACGTACAAGAGTGCGACGCAAGAGGTGATGCCATAAAAATTTACTGTTGGGCTCAAAAAGTTTTTACTGCAAAGCCCGGTTGATCATTTCTTAAACAAATTAATTTAAAACAATAAACAAACAAATACAATGAAACAGAAAATAACTTTACTCTGCATAATTGTTTTATACGGCACATTAGTACAAGCACAAACAGACTGGCACATCAATGGAAACGGGGGCACAATAGATTCAAATTTTATTGGTACTACCGATACAAAACCATTACGGTTTAAAGTAAATAATGAGAAAGCCGGTTATCTCGAATATGACTACACAAAAGCCAATACAAGCTTTGGCTATCAAAGCCTCAATGTTAACACAGGAAACTACAATGACGGTTTTGGCTATAAGGCTTTATTTGCAAATACGACAGGAGGATATAATACAGCTACCGGGCATGTAGCCCTTTACAATAATACCACCGGAAATTTTAATACTTCCTCCGGGCTTTCTTCTATGTTTTATAATACTACCGGTAGTTACAATACTGCTGTTGGCGGGCAAACACTTTTTTATAATGCTACGGGAGGATACAACACTTCAATTGGCATGAACTCTCTTTTTGAAAACATTGCAGGCTCATGGAATGTAGCCTCTGGTGTAAATGCGCTTAACCAAAACAAGTCTGGAAACAATAACAGTGCTTTTGGTGCAAACGCAATATTTGCAAACACTACAGGCAATAACAATACGGCAGCAGGCTGGTATGCACTGGCTAGAAATACCACAGGTAATTATAATACTGCTGTGGGCGACAGTGCTTTATATGCAAATACAATTGGTAATTATAATACAGCTATCGGTAAACAGGCGGGTCCCACAAAACCAACCTTTACAAACACAACCGCCCTTGGTTACAAAGCAAGCCCTGCAGCCAGCAACCAGGTGCGTATTGGCAATACAAGTGTTATAAGCATTGGCGGGCAAGTAGGCTGGACCATATTTTCTGATGAACGGGTAAAAAATAATATACAGGAAAACGTGCCGGGCCTTTCATTTATAAAAGCATTAAGGCCTGTTACTTACCATTACAATATTGCCAAAGAGAACGAATTGCTTGGTGTGCAAAACACAGATGCAAAAGAAGCAGGCAGCAGCGATATTGAAAAAATAAATTTCACAGGTTTAATTGCACAGGAAGTGGATAGAGCCGCAAAAAAATTGGGATACGATTTTTCAGGCATTGATAAAACCGGCCCCGTAATGGGCTTACGCTACAACGACTTTATAGTACCTGTAATAAAATCGCTGCAGGAACTTTCTGCAGAAAATGAATTGCTCAAAAAGAACAACGCCTCCATGCAGCAGCAAATTGATAAATTAAAAATACTGGTGCAATCAGTTGCAGCAAACAGTTCAGCAACAGTTAGTGCAGTTAAAGGCAGCGCTTCAGAAATGTATCTTGAGCAAAATGCACCAAACCCATTTACCAGTAATACTGTTATCCGTTATAAAGTACCTGCCACAGGCACTGCAACAATAATGATTGCAAATGCCACAGGCAATGTGGTAAAAACCTTTAACCTTACCGCTAAAGGCAGTGAAAGTGTAACTGTAAATGCAAACGAACTTTCTGCGGGCACATACTTCTATTCGCTAACTGTTGACGGTAAAAAAACCGACAGCAAAAAAATGATACTGGTAAAATAGTGATTGCATTACAACAATATTTTCTTCCATGTTTTTTAAATGGGCAAAGCTTTTTAAAGTGTACCCATGGGTTGTTATCATTTGTTATAAAAGGCTGCTGCTTTATCGGGCAGCCTTTTGTAACACAATCGCAAAATAAGATGCAGGAAAATATATGATACCAGCTAATCTTTTCATATCGTCTTCGTTGCGTCGCAAGCACTTTATCTTT
>DGQT01000007.1 GCA_002390845.1 Chitinophagaceae bacterium UBA4407
GACCGTCGACTGTCGACCGAAGTTCAAAACGTACAAGTGTGCGACGCAACTAAAGCTCAATAGATATGCTGCACTCTGGCTCATACAATTCCTAACCTACACTACCTTCCAGTGATATGGCCAATAATTTCTGCGCCTCGACTGCAAACTCCATAGGCAATTGGTTCAATACTTCTTTTGCGTAACCGTTTACAATCAATGCAACCGCTTTTTCTGAATCTATACCGCGCTGTTTAAGGTAAAAGATCTGGTCTTCACCAATCTTAGAGGTGGTTGCTTCATGCTCGACTATTGAGGAACTATTCTTTGTTTCAATGTAAGGAAAGGTATGCGCACCACATTCATCACCAATAAGCAAGGAATCGCACTGCGTAAAATTGCGTGCATTTTCTGCACCGGCTCCTATCTGCACAAGACCCCGGTAACTGTTTTGTCCCTGGCCTGCCGAAATACCTTTCGAAATAATTCTGCTTCGGGTATTCTTGCCAATATGAAACATTTTTGTACCGGTATCAGCAATCTGTTTATTCTTTGTAAGCGCTACAGAATAAAACTCACCGGTTGCATTATCACCTTTTAAAATAACACTTGGATATTTCCAGGTAATCGCAGAGCCGGTTTCTACCTGCGTCCATGAAATTTTTGAATTTACACCTTTGCAAATGCCACGCTTGGTTACAAAATTGTAGATGCCGCCTTTGCCATCTTTATCGCCGGGATACCAGTTTTGAACGGTAGAATATTTTATTTCTGCATTATCCATTGCAATCAACTCTACAACGGCTGCGTGTAATTGGTTTTCATCACGCATTGGCGCAGTACAACCTTCCAGGTAACTTACGTAGCTGCCTTCATCGGCTATTATAAGTGTACGTTCAAATTGGCCGGTATTCTGTGCATTAATACGGAAGTATGTTGATAATTCCATTGGGCAGCGAACGCCTTTTGGAATATAAACAAATGAGCCATCTGAAACCACAGCGGCATTAAGCGCCGCAAAAATATTATCGGTATGTGGCACTACGGTGCCAAGGTATTTTTTCACCAGTTCAGGATGTTCTTTTACGGCATCACTGAATGAGCAGAAAATAATACCCAGCTCCTTTAAAGTTTCCTTGTACGTTGTTGCCACAGAAACACTGTCGAAAACCACATCAACCGCTACACCAGACAATACCTTTTGCTCGTTTATTGGGATGCCGAGCTTTTCAAAAGTGGCCAGCAGTTCAGGATCTATCTCGTCAAGGCTGTTGTATTTTGCCTTTTTTGTTGGTGCAGCATAGTAAGAAACGGCCTGAAAATCGATCTCGGGCATTTCAAAATTCTGCCAGTGCGGCATTTCGCATTGAAGAAAATGGCGAAAACCTTTTAAACGCAAGTCTAATAACCAGTCTGGTTCATTTTTCTTTGCAGATATAAACCTAACAATACCCTCGTTTAAGCCTTTGGGGGCAATATCCATTTCAATATCGGTTACAAACCCATATTCATAGGCTTCGGTGGTTAGCCGCTCTAATATGTTATCGTTATTACTCATTTACAATTATTCGTTTCGTAGGCAAATTTACACAGCAAAACTTTCACCGCAACCACAGGTACGGGTGGCATTGGGGTTATTAAAAAATAATCCTTTACCATCAAGCCCGCCGGTATAGTCCAGTTCGGTGCCGTACAGGTACAGTAAGCTTTTCATATCTACCACCACCTTTATGCCTTTGTCTTCAAAAACCTGGTCACCGGATTTTGATTGTGTGTCGAAATCCATTTGATACTCAAGGCCTGAGCAGCCACCGGCTTTAATACCCACCCGTACAAAAGTGCCGGGTTCCTTGTGTTCATCTGCCAATAAACGGGCAATATATTCTTTTGCATTTTCCGATACCGTTATCATAACACACTCATTTGTTTAAAATGATTCATTTATAGAAAAATACAAATATAACGCATGAGTTGCCCATAGGTTGCCCCCGGGCTTACGAAATAGGTAAAAAGGCATAAAATCGATGTTTCAGAATTACAGGCTGTGGTATTTCATGGCATCTTCGTTGCGTCGCAATCCTTTCATCGTTCCTGAAAATATGGCATCAGTAGCAGCATAAACCTTAACCCGGTTTTATGCAAGAGTTGTAAGCAGGTAAAAACCTTCAGATAAAAAACCGTAAAGTAAATCCGGTATGCATTAGTGTATGAACTTGCGTTATTGCCGAATGCTGTTCCAAAAGTACAAGAGTGCGACGCAACAAAAGCCTCATAGTATTTCTACAGCCTGGCTCAAAAAAAACATCGAATACGGGTATAAAAATTATAACATAATTTACAGCCACAAAACAAATTGCTTATGCATTGGGCTTTTGCAGGATTCGGGCTTACCAATACCGTAAAAAAAATTCTGATAAAAATTTCTAAAGAAAGCCTCAAAATTAATTTTAGCGCCGAAGGTAATTTTACAACAATTAAAGAAAGCACAGTACTAAAAAATATCCGTTCAAAAATTGAGTATTTAAATGGCAAAATGGAGTTTAACAGCAAGCAAGGCAGCGAGACTTTATTTTATTTACCAATAAATCATAATTAAGAACAATTTTATTCTAACTTATTCCCATGGAGAATTTTCACCCAAAAATGAGTTCAACAAATAATTCTTTTAAAGCACTGATCATTTTTTTTGCTTTAAGTAACGTAACCGCAACAGCTCAAACAAAAACGATTGACAGTTTAAGAACAATTTATTATTCAAAAAATGATGACAGGCAAAAGTTAACCAACCTTTTTGCATTATGCGAGCAGTCGAATTCCATAAACCTCGATTCGTTGTATAAGTATGCTTCACTGGCAAACATTCTGGCAAAAAATGAAAATAATATTTTAGATATTAATCAATCAAATTTTTACGAGGCCATATATTTTTCAAAAAAGGGCAACCTGGATTCTACAGAAAATATTATTGAGAATTCCCTGGCTCAACTAAATACAAAAGAAGGTATTACCCTAAAATATCGTTTTCTTCTTTTAAAATCCAATGTACTAATCAGGTCAGATAAAAAAAAGGAATCAATTGAAAACAGTTTGCAGTTATTGAATGCTTCAGAACAATCTGGTGATTATTTAACTCAAATCAGGGCAAAAATAAGTATTGGCTGGGCTTATATGGAACTGGACCAAAGCCGCGTAGCACTAAACTGGTTCTTTGATGCAGTAAATATGGAAAAAAGTGTAGAAGAAAATAAAAAGCAGGCGAACCTATACTCCAATATTGCTGCAGTTTACAACAACATTGGCAAAAATGATTCTGCTGAAATATTTGTAAAAAAAGCCATCGGCCTTGCACTTAAAAAAAGCGAACTCACTAATCTTGCCAATGCCTATTTTATATATGCCGGTATTGGAAATGTTGAGCAAAACTCTGCAAACACTGAAAAATTATTACAGGAAGGCTTGCGCATAAGAAAAATAATTGGCGATCCATTTTACATTGTATCCGATATTTTTCAAATCGGTCTTTTTTATGCAAATACTCATCAACCCGATAAAGGAATAGCCCTTATAAACGAAGGCATTACAATAGCAGAAAAAAATAACTTAACTGCAAAACTACCCATTCTTTATACTGCACTTGCCGAAAATTACAATGCGGCAGGCGACTATAAAAATAAATCTATAATACTGGAAAAATTAATAACAATAAAAGATTCTGTTTATACTAAAAATTCCGCAGAACAGCTAGCTGAAATGCAAACCAAATACGAAGTGCAGAAAAAAGAAAACACGATTATTCAGCAGCAGTACGATTTAACGAAGAAAAATTTTTTCATCTATGGTATTGCAGGTTTGCTGGCAGCTACATTATTATTTGGGTTTTTCTTTTTTCAGAACCGTAAAAAAAACCAACGCCTTAGAATTCAGGTAATAGAAACAGAGCAAAAGAAAAAGACCACACAGGCAGTAATGGAGGCAGAAGAAGAAGAGCGCAAACGTATTGCCGGAGATTTGCACGATAGTGTTGCCCAAAAAATGGTAGTAGCAAAACTTAATTTAGACGCATTGGGCAATCAGATAAATGTAACAAATGACGCTCAACAAAAGATTTACAATAATATACAATCCCTGCTCGAAGAATCTACAGCTGAAGTGCGTAACCTTAGCCATAGTATGATGCCAAGGGCATTTGCACGGTCTGGGCTTACCAATACAGTAAAAGAATTTCTGGATAAAATTTCTAAAGAAAATCTCAAAATTAATTTTAGTGCAGAAGGTAATTTTTCTATAATTAAAGAAAGCGCAGCATTAATGATCTACCGCATTATTCAGGAATCTGTTCAAAATGTTTTAAAGCATGCTAAAGCCACAAACCTGGATATTAATATGATTACAGAAAATAATGAAATAGAAGTAACCATTGAAGACAATGGCGTAGGCTTCGATATTAATACGATTAAAGAAGAAAACACCGGCCTTAAAAATATCCGTTCAAGAATTGAGTATCTTAGCGGTAAGTTAGATATTAACAGCAAGCCAGGCAATGGAACCGTAATCGCGTTTTATGCCCCTTTGTAACAGGAATTAATTTAAAAAAAAGAAAAGCCAGTTATCAATAAATTTATTTTGTTACCGGCAGTTGATTAAATATTAAGCTTTACTTGTGTCACTCACTTGTACGGTTGGAGCAATGGTCGGCATTCTACTGTCAACGGTCGACAGAAGATTCTTCAGTACAAGAGCGCGATGCCGAAACAAGTTCGGCACAGGCTGCCACACTTCGCTTAAATGTTGCTATGTAAATGGAACTTCGAACCGAGCGTGGCAACAGAAGCTTCATTTATGCTCTGTAGCCGGGAGCAAAAAAATTATAATTAATATTTCAGCAATAAAGAAAATTATTTAATGCAACATGCGGTAATACATCTTGCTATACTAGACGATCACCAGATTGTAATTGATGGTTTAAAGCTGCTGCTGCAGGATCATTCGAAATTTGAAATTATTGCAGAGGCGAACTCGGCAGAAGAAATGCTGCAACAGCTGCGGCAAATAAAAGTTGATGTATTGCTTACCGATATTACTATGCCGCATGGCATAAGCGGCTACGATCTTTCGCTGTTGCTTAAAGAAGAAATACCACAACTTAAAATACTCGCATTATCTATGAGCGAAGAAGGGGGTATGATTACAAAAATGATTGAGCAGGCACAGGTGGATGGCTACATACCAAAAGCAGCAGGACAAAAAGAATTATTAACAGCCATAGAAAAAATTGCAGCAGGAGAAAAATACTTTGCCAAAGATATACTGCTGCAATACGAACTGTATAAAGCCATACGCAGCGAAAACAAAATAATGAACCTTACTGCAAGGGAACTGGAAATTATTAAATGCATTTTAAAACATTACAGTAATAAACAAATTGCAGATGAACTTTTCATCAGTGAGCGTACTGTGGAAACACACCGAAAAAATATCTACCGCAAAACCGAAACAAAAGGCGAGGCTTCATTAATCCGTTTTGTAACCGACCACAAGATTATTTCTTAGTTACTGGCAGGTACACCTTGCATCACTAATCGCCTTGAAACAATTAAGCGCTAAGTATTGCTGCAATTTTGTAAGACATCTACCCAAGTTTGGGTATTGACTTTGTGTATGGTTCATGTTATGTTTGTACTTCAATTCACATTAACAAAATTGTTTTTAAACCAAAACCTGTAACCATGAGACAGAAATTTTTACTACTTGCTTTGCTCACCTGCAGCCTTGCATGGAATACCGCAAAAGCAGCGGAAACCGAACCCAACGACAATAAAACCCAAGCCAACACACTTATACTGGGTGGGTCTCAAACTGGCACGGCAGCACTTACCAATGAAGATTGGTTTGCAGTTACTACTACTGCTGATGGGCAATTAAACATGAGCATCACCTCTAACAACGGGGAATATGTTTATTGCTATCTGTACGATAATAATGGCACAACCTTAATAGGCGGCGGCAGTTATACCAACAACACTTACAATTTTAGTACTGATGGCTTGGCACCCGGAACATACTATGTAAGAATAGTTGCATTATATGGAAATGGCTCTCCCACGTACACCGTATCTAATACATTTACAACCATTGCGCAGGCAAATGATGTGGAGCCAAACGGTACAAGGGCACAGGCAAAAACGTTGCCTGTAAATGGTTCAAAGACCGGCCATATTGGTTATTATTATAACCTTACCCGGGATACTACAGACTGGTATAAAGTAACTCCCACTGCCGATGGTTTGCTTACTTTAACACTCACCCCTGCCAACGGGCAGTATGTTTACCTAACCCTGTATGATAACGATGGAACCACAGTATTGGGGTCAACATACAGCAATGGTATTTTCAATGTTGGAAAGGACGGTCTTGCAGCAGGCACCTACTATGTAAGAATAAATTGCCTATATTCTTCGGGCTTTGCACCCTATACTTTAAGTAACACATTTGTTTCCCCTGCGCAGGCAAATGATACAGAGCCAGACAGTACAAGGGCTCTGGCATTAACGCTGCCTTTAAATAGTTCAGTTACCGGGCATGTGGGTTATTACTACGATAATCACCGCGATACGGTTGATTGGTATAAAGTAACCACAACTGCCGATGGGCTGCTTCGTTTATCACTTACACCAGCTAACGGACAATATACCTACGTATCTCTGTATGATAACAATGGAACAACCCTGCTTAATACTTCTTACAGCAATTCAGCATTCACCCAGAGTACAGACGGGCTTGCCGCAGGCACTTACTATGTAAGGGTGAATTGTTATTACGGTAATGGCTTTGCACCCTATACTTTAAGCGACAGTTTATTTTCTCCTGCGCAGGCAAACGATGCAGAGCCAGATAGTACAAGGGCACTGGCATTAACGCTGCCATTGAACGGCAGTACAACGGGGCATGTGGGCTATTACTATAACAACCACCGCGATACTACTGACTGGTACAAGGTAACCACCAATGCAGATGGCCAGCTAAACCTATCGCTTACACCAAACAATGGGGAATATGTATACGTATACCTGTATGATAATAATGGAACCACATTATTAAATGGGACGTATAGTAACGTGGCCTTCAACTTTAATACCGATGGCCTTGCAGCAGGTACTTATTATGTGAGGGTATTTTGTTACTACAATAGTAAGTTTGCACCCTATACCTTATCCAATACGCTGTCAGTTTATGCCAATGCAAATGATGCCGAACCAAACAACATTGGGACTAATGGCGCAAACATTGCTAAAACAATGCCAGCCAATGGCACAGTACCCGGACATGTTGGCTTTTATTACAATAATGTAAGAGATTCTGCTGACTGGCATAAAATAAATTATACGGGAACTGGTGCTTTAACTGTAACTGTAAATTTTGAAGCCAATAAGAACGGTGGCTACCCTTATACTTATATGCAAATCTGGAAAGATACTTTAGCGGCACCCATTTATAACACCTACACATCAGGCCCAAGCCTTACAGCCAACCTTACTTCGTTAACACAGGGATATTATTGGGTAAGGATGATCACCTATTATAATTACGCGTTTGTTTCTTATTCTCTCAGCAACACCTTCACCCAGGATAACATCGCAACCATCAGCTACAACAATCCCGGCACCATAGCCGCCCCCAATTGCGATTCTACCAATACCGCCGCATTTAAATGCGCAGGCAGCAATGCACCTTATACCGTGCAACTGTTCAGGTTCGGTGTACCTTATGGCAGCCCAAGAATTGTAAACAATACCAATGTGTTCTCATTTACCGGCCTGCCCAATGGTTCTTACCTGGCAAGGGTATTTGGCGATGGCGCAACCGGAACCGCTTTCGGTTCAGCACCATCAAGAGCACTGGAACCCGTACCGGGCAATGCTGCAACAGGGGTAATTACCGCCACCAGTGCAA
>DGQT01000022.1 GCA_002390845.1 Chitinophagaceae bacterium UBA4407
TAAAAGATAGCTGGGATGCAGATAAACATCCTCTGGTAACAATTAAAAATATTGTAAGCGAAGCAGCAGAACATCCTTCACGCCTTGCAGTGGTAACTGGCGGTGAACCTTTAATGCACAACCTTAATGCACTCACATCGGCACTTAAAACTGCAGGCTTTCAAACAAATATAGAAACCTCCGGCTCTCACCCGCTAAGCGGCGATTGGAACTGGATCTGCCTTTCTCCAAAAAAGTTTAAAGGGCCTCTACCAGAAATTCTTCCATTGGCAAATGAATTAAAGGTGGTGATATTTAATAAATCAGATTTCAAATGGGCCGAGCAACATGCTGCCAATGTTTCCCCCGATTGCAAATTATATCTTCAGCCGGAATGGGATATACGCACCGGGGTAACGCCTTTAATAATCGACTACATTAAAGCAAATCCTAAGTGGGAACTAAGCCTGCAAATACACAAGTATATTAATGTACCATAAAGATGTGTTTAGTTCTCAATAAAGTTTTAAACGTACAAGTGTGCGACGAAACTAAAGCTTCATTGTTGTTTTAAATGCCCGGCTCAAAAAAAATCCTTCAGTGCCCTGCCCACTTTAGCTCATCAGTAAAATACTACTAAGAAAATTGCTCCTGCTACAAAATAATAAAATGATTTTCTACATTTGATAAAATAAGATTTTGTATGGCACAAACTCCAACCCGTTTCAAATTTGGTGAAGGAAAGATAAGCGGTTATATATCTATTTTTCTTGCATTGCTTTCTTTTCTTGCTGTGTTTTGTTTTAAATATCCCGAAGTACTTACCTCTCCCGAATTCAGGGAAGTATATACCGGCGAGTCGATGGTAGTTTTACTTACCGCCACTATTATTGCTTCTTTCTTTTTTGCGGTGCTTAGTTTTATGCTCAGCCAAAAAAAATCATGGGCATTAACAGGTTTAATTATTGCCACACTTGCCATTGTAATAGGCGGTTTTAATGTGCAGGGCCGCTCCGTTGATAAAACAAGCTGGCACCTTGGCTTAGACTGGCTGCTGCTCGATTTGCTATTAATGGCTGTAATATTTGTGCCCATAGAAATGGTATGGCCTAAGAATAAAGAACAAACAAAATTTCATGAAGAGTGGCGTACGGATCTGGTGTACTTTGTGGTAAGCCATTTATTTGTACAATTTTTTGGAGTAATTACACAAAAACCTGCCACACTGTTTTTCGGTTGGATGGGGCTTTCTGGCTTGCATACATGGGTACAGAGTTTACCCTTTGTTTTAGAATTGCTACTGGCATTTTTTGTCACCGATTTTTTTCAATACTGGGCGCACCGTTTTTTTCATACACATACTTATTTATGGCGCTTTCATTCGGTGCACCATTCCACAAAAAATATGGATTGGCTTGCCGGCAGCCGCACACATTTTATAGATATTTTCTTTACACGTGCCATTACATTTATACCGTTGTATGTGCTCGGTTTTTCTACCATTACTTTCAACACGTATATTATTTTTATGGCCATACATGCAGTGCTCATACACGCCAATACACGCATTAATTTCGGCTTTTTAAAATACATAATCGCTACGCCGCAATACCATCACTGGCACCACTGTGAAGACCCTAAATATTATGGAAAAAACTTCGCCACAATTTTTCCTTTTATAGATAAAATATTCGGCACCTATTATTTGCCCGGCAACACATGGCCCGAAGGCACGGGTCTGCACGAAGCCAATTACCCAAAAGGCTATCTTAAACAATTAGTATACCCCTTTACCAAAAGCCCTTTCGACGATAATTTAAATATGGAAGAAAGAACAAAACGGTAAGTAAAAACACAAAGAAAAAAGCATTTTTATTGGCCTGGCAGCAGAACCTTTATTAAGCTTCTGTTGCGTCGCACTCTTGTACATATAGCAAGTAAAGCAGCTTTTACCGAAGCGTAGACAGAAGCGGGTATTGTTTAATCAAGTCCGCTTAAAATTGCTCCTTTGTATCCTTATCTTTACCATATTATGGAATTAGGCATAAGTACTTTCGTAGAATTAACCCCCGATCCACTCACTGGCAAAACAATCAGTGCATACCAGCGCTTCCAGAATATGATGGAAGAAGTAGAACTGGCAGACCAGCTTGGGCTTGATGTATTCGCAATCGGTGAACATCACCGCCCCGATTTTCTTGTCTCCTCACCTGCTACGGTGCTTGCGGCTGCAGCAGTAAAAACAAAAAACATAAAACTTTCCAGTGCAGTAACTGTATTAAGTTCTGACGATCCGGTGCGTGTGTTTCAGCAGTTTGCAACCGTTGATTTATTGTCGGGCGGCAGGGCAGAGATTATGGCGGGCCGTGGATCTTTTATAGAATCGTTTCCATTGTTTGGCTACGATATGGCAGATTACGATACGCTATATGACGAGAAACTAAAACTGCTTGTTGCAATAAATGAAAACGAATATGTTACATGGAAAGGTAAGCACCGCGCAGCAATAAATAACCTAGGCATATATCCACGGCCTTATCAAAAAAAGTTGCCAATATGGGTAGCTATTGGTGGCACACCGGCTTCTGTTTTACGTGCTGCAAAATTGGGCCTGCCTTTAACCATTGCCATTATTGGCGGCACACCTGAACAGTTTGCACCTTATACAAAATTTTATAAAGAAGAATTTATAAAAGCAGGCCATGATATTTCCACAATGCAGTTATGCATCAACTCGCACGCATATATTGCCGATGACACGCAGCAGGCTGCTGATGAGTTCTTTCCTGTATACGCACAGGTAATGACAAAGATTGGCCGTGAACGCGGCTGGCCACCTACAACCCGTGCACAGTTCGATTTTATGCGCAGCCCAACAGGCGCTTTATTGGTGGGCAGCCCGCAAGAGGTAATTGACAAAATATTGTACGAGCATGAATTGTTTGGCAACACACGTTTTATGGTACAGTTTAGTGTGGGTACTTTACCACATAAACAAATGATGCATGCAATAGAACTGTTTGGCAATGTTGTTGCCCCAGCTATACGAAAAGCTTTACCTGTATAATTTCAGGAAAATAACCAGGTACTTTTTAGTCTTATACCTTCAATTCCTTTTATTTTTATTTTCAGGAATTACTACATTCAGTTTTAGCTTAAATCTACGCTTCAGTAAAAGCCAAATAGAAATAAAAACGTACAAGTGTGCGACGCAACAAAGCTTCATGGCAGTACAATTACCTGGATCAAAAAAATTACTAACACTCCTTCTAAATAAATTGCACAAACGTTTGTGTGTCTCCAAAGCGTGAATTGTTGTTACTTTCATAATCACGTTAATCGTTGATTTAGAAAAATTATTCTTGTATTTTTTTACAGATTTTATACAAAGGAAGTAAGGATCAATAGCCACAGGAACTGCTTTACCATTGCTAACATTTATTAATAAAACTGCACGCAACAGGGCGTAAACCTGTGAAGCAGTAATACACCCCCAATATGAAAAAAATCATTTTACTCCCATTACTTTTCATCAGTCTTTTTGTGGTTGCGCAAACACGCACCCTTACCGGAAAAGTGCTTACGCAAAAAGATGGCGCAGCCATTGCAAAAGCAACCATCAATATTAAAGGCAGTAAAATTTTTGCGGCCAATAATGACGGCAGTTTTAGCGTTCAGGTAGCTACTGGCAAAATTACATTAACTGTAAGCGCTGTTGGTTTTGCTGCAAAAGATGTAACACTTAATGCAAGCGATAATAACATAACCATTAAGCTTGAAGAAGAAAATAAAAGTTTGAATGAAGTTGTAGTGGTTGGTTACAGCGACAAAAAAAGAAGTGAATTAACAAGCTCGGTTTCTGTTGTAAAAGCAGAGAAATTAAGAGATGTAACATCGAATGATGTGGGCAGTATGCTGCAGGGAAAAGTTGCGGGTTTGCAGGTTGTAAACAGCTCAGGAGTTCCCGGTGCTGCGGCTGAGATCCGCCTGCGGGGCGTATCTTCAGTTAATGCATCACAAAGCCCGCTATATGTTGTTGATGGAATTATCGGCGGCAACTTCGATCCCAACGATGTGGAAAGTATTACTGTACTAAAAGATGCCGCGGCTACTGCTATGTATGGCTCGCAGGCAAATGCAGGTGTAATTGTTGTTACAACAAAAAGAGCAAAAGCAGGCAAAACAAATTTTGAAGTAAAAACAACCACGGGTTTTCGCACCCCAGATTATGGCAACATGAAACTGATGAACAGCAGCCAGTTGTATAACTATCAAAAAGAATTTTACAGGGATTATATTCCGGGCACAGAAGGCAACTCTTATAAAATAGATCTGCTTAAATTTTATGAAGAAAGGCCACGCAGTTTAGAGAACCAAAACCATAGCTGGCCCGATGCTATTTTTAATCCCGCATTGGTTCAAAATTATTATATAAGTGCAAGTGGCAAAACAGAAAAAAGCGATTATTATTTTGGGCTTTCTTATTACAATGAAAAAGGTACTTTCCTTAATACTAATTTTCAGCGCGTAAATGTAAGGGCTGGTTTTACAACTGCGTTCAGTAGTAAAATTTCTTTCACCAATAACATAAACATAAGCGGTGTTACCGGCAAAAGCTACGACTACAATGATGTGTATTATGCTTACTTAAATCTGCCGTGGGATAATCCTTTCGACAGTTCAGGCAACCCGGTTTATGTAGATGGCAATTCAAATTTTAAATGGTGGAGCAGGGATAAAGTAAACCCACTGCATACCATCAATAATTCAGAACATCCCTATAAAGGTTTCGATGTAAACTACGATGCAAACCTTAATATCGCCATCAACAACTGGTTAAGTTTCGCAAGTACCAACAGGCTTTCTGCGGGCTATAGCAAAAGCACCACTTATTATTCTCCCGTTGTTGCCGGGCAGTTTCATGGCACAGGTTTTTTGGATGAACAAAACGTTCTGAATTATGGTGGTATATCAAATAATTTATTCAAACTCAATTTTCATAAAGGCAAACATACATTCGGCGGCATAGTAGGTGTGGCAATGGAAGGCGGCAAAACAGAAGCTACCGGAGGCTCTGGCCGTGGCCTGCCACTTGGCTTAAAAGTGTTGAATGTAGTGAGCAGTAATATTGCAGTAAATGGCTACAACGATGAGTCTGCGTTACTGTCATTTATATCGCAGGCAAACTACGGTTACGCAAATAAATATTTTCTTACCGCATCCTTTAGAACAGACGGCAGCACTGCATTTCAGAAGGATAAACGTTATGGCTCCTTTCCCGCAATATCAGCAGCATGGCTTGTAAGTAACGAAGGTTTTTTAAAAGGAAATACGGTAATTGATAATCTTAAAATCCGCGCTGGTTACGGCGTTACCGGCACACAGGATATTGGTGCTTCCCGCTATCTTGGTTTGTATTCTTTATCTACGCAATACAACGGGCAAAGTGCTGCAACACCTTTACAATTATCAAGTCCGGGTCTTACCTGGGAAAGTAAATACCAAACAAATGTTGGTGTTGATATCGGCTTATTTAAACGCATCAGCTTGTCGGTTGATGTGTATAATAATCTTACAAAAAATCTGTTGTTGCAGGTTTCGCAACCATTATCTGTTGGCTTCGAAACACGTTGGGAGAACGCTGGCGAAATAAAAAACAATGGTGTTGAAATTGCTTTAACCACCACAAATATTCAATCTGAAAACTTTACCTGGACAACCGATTTTAACATCAACTTCAACACAAATAAATTACAAAAACTTCCTGCAGATTTTATCAAAACAGGTTCGTGGGCTATCTCTCAATCTTACCGCAGCGGTGGTAATTTGTATGAATTTTATATGCCCGTTTGGTTGGGTGTTGATGCGCAAACAGGCGCACCTTTATGGGAAAAAATTATTACAGATAATGATGGAAAAGAAATCGGCAGAGAAGCAACATCGCAATATGCAGATGCAACTTTCCAGGATGTTGGAAGCGCTCTGCCGCAATACCAGGGAGGCCTTACCAACACGTTTGTCTATAAAAATTTCTCGCTCAGTGTTAATGCCTATTTTATAGAAGGCAACAAAGTGTATAGTAACAATCTCCGCTTCTTAATGAACGATGGTAACGAGCCTTACTATAATCAAATTGTGTTGCCAGCAGGTTATAACATCTGGTCAAAACCCGGCGATATTGCAAGCAATCCAAGTCCGCAAAATTCTGCAAATGCACAAGAGGTTTCTACGCGTTATTTAAAGAGTGGAAGTTTTCTTTCCATACGAAATATCACCCTTGCATATTCGCTGCCGCAGCGTTTTGTAACGCATTTAAAAGTGCAGGGCATCACGGTTTCCGCATCGGCTGATAACGTTTATACATTCACGAAATTTCTTGGCCAGGATCCGCAGACCACCATCACGTCAGATGTATATGCCACGCCCGGTGTAAGCGATTTCAAGTACCCCAATAATCGCCAGTTTTTATTCAATATCAATTTTAAATTCTAACCTTATGAAAAATAAAATTCATACTTTTTTAAATACAATTATTGACCAAACGATAGCATTACATAGCATCGTCTCTTGCGTCGCACTCTTGTACAGCAGGAATTTTATTCAGCTGCTCCAACGCAACTACGCTGATAATTTTCAGCCATCAAAAAAGTTGAACGTCACCAGTAAACCAATCCAAATTTTTGCCTCGCTTTTTTTGTTGTTAAATACATTATTTTTTACAAGCTGTATAAAAGAAGTGTCGCCCAGCGATGCAATTACTCCCGGCATACTTACCGAAACAACAGAAGGATTAACGCAGGCAGTAAATGGTGCTTACGCACTCTTCAAAGATCATGTACCATTCAATGGAACAAGCGATGATAATTTAATGTACCTGCGCCAGTATTTTCAAATGAGCGATTTTTCAAGTGATGATTTTACATGCGCACAGGTTACAGAAGATCCGTTCTTCTTAAGTTTTAGTTTAAATCATACGCCAACACAAACCAATGCAAGGTATTTCTGGTACATCTCTTATAAAATAATCAACGATTGCAACACGGTAATTGAAGCAGTAGAAAGCAGCGGCACTACAGATGCAACAAGGCAACAGCTATTGGGCGAATGTTATTTCCTGCGTGCATTTGCGCAATTTAACCTTGCTAAATTTTTCGCAAGGCCATACTCGCAAAACCCTGCAGCTGATGGAATCATACTCCGCACTTCAACTGCAGATCCCGGGCAAAAAGCAAGATCAACCATTGAAGAAACCTACGCACAAATAATCGCCGATGCAGAAAAAGCCGCTGACTTGATGACGCAACCAAGAGGCGTAACTTATGCATCGCAGGAAGCGGCGTGGGCTTTGCTTTCAAGAGTTTATTTATACAAAGAAGATAATGATAAAGCAATAGAATATTCAACCAAAGTAATCAACTCAGGAAGCTTTTCACTTACAACAGCAGATGAATATTCAACATTGTTTGCAAATGCAAAATCAAGCAGTGAAACTATTTTTTGTATCGCCTTTACACCACTCGAAGATTACGGAAAATTCGGCAGCATTGCATCTATGATGTACAGCGATGGCAACAGCGGCTGGGGCGAAGAATTTGCATCACAATCTATCCGCGACCTGATGAGTGAGCATGAAGAAGATGTCCGTTGGCAATACATTACAGCACTGGAAGATGCAGATGGAAACATTGAAAAAAAGAATGGCATTGAAACATATTACGTTTCCAAATTTTCTTTCCAGGATGGAAGCCCCACACTTAGCTCGCCGGTAATGTTCCGGCTTGCAGAAATGTATTTGAACCGTGCTGAAGCCAATGCAAAACTGGGCAACACTACAGAAGCTTTAAATGATGTTGATGAAATACGCAGCCACCGTGGCCTTGAAGGAAGTTTATACGATGGAACAGTACCTTCAGGTTCTACTTTATTAGAAGTGGTATTAAACGAAAGGCGCATAGAGCTTGCATTTGAAGGCCACCGCAGTTTTGATGTTTACCGAAATAACGAAGATATGGTGCGTAATTACTGGGGCTATCATATTCCGGGTTTAAAGGAAACAGATATTGACTTATCGAAAGAACCAACTGGTTATCCGAGTTTAATTACAGCGCCAACAAGTCCACGTATTATTTATTATATTCCTGTTGATGAAGTGCAGACAAATAAATTGTGTACACAAAATCCATAATTGAAAATGAAAACAACAAATAATATTTTATTGATCGCAGGTATTTTTATATGCAGTTTTTATTCCTGCAAAAAAGAAGATACAGAGCCTGCCGCCGCAGATGTTTTTTATGCCGTTACCATTGATGGCTTTACAGTAACGTTCGAAAATAAATCAACCGGAGCTGTTTCTTACAGTTGGGATTTTGGCGATGGACAAACATCAACAGAAGAAAGCCCTGTACATATTTATGCGACTAAAGGAAAGTTTGTTCCTACATTGTTTGCAACAAACAGTGCAGGCGTTACCAGCGAAGCTTCTACAGTAATCTATATTTCAAAAGCATCGCCTGTAAAATTAGATGATAACTCGCTAGCTGATTGGGATACGATTATGCATAACGAAGTAATTGGCGGACCCGATGCGGGCAATTTCATAAGAGCAAAATATGATTATGATGGGGAGAATGTTTATTTCTATATTGAACAAAACAGAACACTTGCCGATGGCAATATTTATGATTTTTATATTGATGCAGACAATAACCCCGGCACGGGATTATTAACCGGGGAAATTCCCGGTGGCGCATACGAAGTATTACTGGAAGGCACCGTATTCGATGAATGGCTGGACGTTTATTACCACAGCGGCGACCAGGGAAATTTTGGTGGTTATGAATATATCAGTCTTAGTGAATTTTATGAAACAGGAACTGTGGAAGAAGATGGAGGCGTATTAAAATTTGAAGGTGCTTTTAAACGCAATAAACTGAAAGGCTTTACAGGAAAGGGTTTGCGCATAGGCATTCAGGTTGCCGCAAACGACTGGTCTGCAATAATTGGTTATTCCCCTGACCATTTTAAGGATGCATTTTTTCTGGATATGAGTGAATAAAACTAAATACATTAATACAATTCTTTTGTACTTAGCTGAAGTACATGAATGAAGCTTTCCTTGCGTCGCACTCTTGTACGTTCAGAACAACGGTCGACAGTCGACGGTCGACAGTCGACGGTCAACGGTCGACCGAAGAATCAACTGTACAAGAGTGCGACGCAAGTAACGATCAATAGAAGATCCAATGTTTGTAACAAAAAAATAAAATCCATGAGTCCAATTACTAAAACCAGTTACAGGGTTATTATAATGACGGCGGCTTGCTGCATTATTGCTGTAATCAATTTTGCAAATACCTATTATGTAAATGCAGCAACGGGCAATGATGCGAACAGTGGTACTTCGCCTGCAAATGCATTGCTTACTATTCAAAAGGGTTTGGATAAAGCGGCACTGCCGGGAGATATTATTTTGGTATCGGCGGGTATTTATAAGCAAAATCTTATCTGGAAATTTTCCGGCAACACTGCCAATAAAATAACGTTGCAAAAGAATGGTTCCGGTGTTGTGTTTATAAAATCTGCTGATGCATCTGCATTGCCTGTTATACAAATAACCAATTTCAGCAACATCGTTATTGATGGCTTTACCATTACCAGGGACAATGCAAAGAACAATGCGCAGGGCATTCTTATTAATTCTTCGGGAAGTGTTTTAATGCAGAATATTGAAGTGAAAAATTGTGTATTTACGGGCATCAACTGGAGTACTAATCCTAACACAAAGCCAACTGCAAGCCAGAATTCGCAACCATTTATTGTTTATGGAAGATCAAGCCAGGCAATACAAAATATAAGCGTACATGATTGTGATTTTAATAATAATATTACGGGTCAGAGTGAAGTCTGTTCTTTTAATTCTAATATTGATGGCTTTAGTGCAACGAATAATATCCTGCACGATAATACGAATATTGCTATTGATGTTATAGGCTTTGAAGGTGAGAACAGCAATGTAAATATTGACCAGGCGAGGAACGGAACTATATCAGGCAATACGTTTTATGTAAATCAAAGTCCATATGCGGAAGGTGCAAGCATATATGTGGATGGCGGCAAATCTGTATTGATTGAAAACAACCTGATACGTGATGGCGATTATGGCATTGAGATAAGTGCCGAAAATGATAAACCCACCATTGCGTATGAAACACAGGATATAACTGTGCGCAATAATTTAATTTATAACTGCCGGAGTGCAGGTTTAAAAATTGGTAATTACAAAGGCAAATTGCAGAATGCACTTGTGGTAAATAATACCTGTTTCTATAATAATCGTGGTGGCCGCAGGGATGGCGATACGGGTGGTACCAGTAATAATTTTGGCCCATGGGCGGAACTGGTAATTGATAATATGCAGGATGTAAAAATAAGCGGTAATATTTTTTATGCACGTACGTCGAATACTGCAATGATAAACTCCGATGCGAATGCACTTATTACCAACCTTACCATGAACTATAATTTATGGAACAATAAAAACAATGCTGCTGGTACAGGGCTCACATTTCAGTTTAAAATAAACAGTACTAATTATAGTTATACTTCCTATTCTGCATATAAAACCAGCAACACTTTCAACTTTGATAAGCAATCAAAATACGGCAACCCCAATTTTACAAATGAAGGTATTGTGGGTAACAACAGCGTGAACCCTGACCTGCATATTCAAACAGGATCACTTGCTCTTGCAGGTGGCGACCCATTGGCTGTAACAGGCGCAGGTCGTGGCTTTTGGGGAACAACAGATTATTTTAGTAACAACAGGATCGTTGGCATCATTGATATAGGCGCACATGAATTAAGTACAGGTTCATTACAAAAAACAGTGGCTAATGCTGCTGCTGTGCATATTTCTGTATTTCCTAACCCAACAGTAAGCAAAGCATTTATAAAAGGGTTGCCGCAAGGTGTGTATAATTGTTCTGTAATTGATCGTTCGGGTAATACTTTGTTTACTGCAAAATCTTTATCCGCGAATAATTCGGGCATTACTGTTAGCAGTTTAAAGCAGGGCATTTACACAATCAAAATATACAATAAAACAGCCCAGTATAGCTGTTCATTTATTAAAGAGTAAGTATCTAAATATCCGGTAAGCTGTTGCGCTGCTGAATAAAGAAACAAAAGTACAAGAGTGCTCCCGAAGCTTCGGGAGCAAGGAACTATCATCAGGACATCTAAAGCCTGGCCAAAAAATATTTATTAAAAACTTTGTACATGAAAAAAATTGCTATCCTGGTTTTTACATCTGCATTTTGCATTGCCTCTTTTACTGTGTGCAGTAAGTTCGATAAGCCTGCATTTTATTATGCACCTGCAACAGATACATTGCTCTATACGGAAAGCGCGGAAGATTTTCCTAATCCGGAACGGGGTTTTTACCGTGTGGCAGAAACACATGCAAATAATTATCAGCCGCTTGATGTAAACCAGTTAAAAGAATGGCGCACTTTGCAGCAGGCTGATGATGGTGAATATAATGTGTATAGTACATTAACTTTTAGAAACATTGTACTTGATGGCTTTACTTCAAAAGATTTACCAGAGGATTTGCTCACAAAAATTAAAACAGATTTTGCAAGTGCAAGGACTGCGGGAATAAAACTTATAGTTCGTTTTACTTACAATGTTAATCCACAAAGTGGCAGTTGCCCAGAAGGTTTTATTTGTCCGCCCTATAAAGATGCAAGCAAAGAATTTGTGTTAAAACATATTGCACAATTAAAACCAATTTTCCAGGAAAATGCAGATGTGCTGGCATGTTTGCAAATGGGTTTTATAGGCATGTGGGGCGAAAATTATTACAGCGATTTTTTTGGAGATGCATCCAGCAACAGTATTGGAAAATTTACCGATGAGAATTGGGCTGATAAAAATGAAGTGCTGAAAGCCTTGCTGGATGCGGTTCCTGCAGACCGTATGATACAGGTTCGTACACCTCAGTTGAAGCAACGTTATGTGTATGGTGTAAATGCATCAACCAATTCTGCAGCACTTACCGAAGCTGAATCATTTAACGAAACGGACAAATCACGTATCGGTTTTCATAACGATTGCTTTCTTTCTTCGCCTTCAGATTATGGCACTTATGATGATTATGGTAACTCATCAAGTGATCGAATATCGGGTAATATTTTAAAGCCATACATGATGGAAGACAGCCGCTTTGTTGCAGTGGGTGGAGAAACCTGCGATGATACTTACAGCCCTTACAATGATTGCGAAGCTGCAGGCAAAGCTCAAACTGAAATGCGCAACCTGCATTACAGTTTTTTAAACTGCGCTTACAATAACGATGTAAACAATGATTGGCAAACCGGAGGTTGTATGGATTCAATAAAAAATAATCTGGGCTATCGTTTTGTTATGCGCAGTGCTTTGTATCCGCTCTCTGCTGTTGAAGCAGGCAAATTATTTTCATTTACATTGAATATAGAAAACGTTGGTTATGCATCACCGTTTAATCAAAGACCTGTAAAGTTGATCATGCGTAATCAACAAACTGCAACCGAGTTTTCGTTCGATGTTGATACCGATATACGTAAATGGTTTAGCGGTATCAACAATTTAAAAATTACAACACTCACGCAAACAGATATGCCAAAAGGCGTCTATGATTTATTTTTATATATGCCCGATAAATATGAGTCTATTACCTCAAGAACTGAATATGCCATTCGTTGCGCCAATACAAATTGCTGGGAAGAAACCACAGGATACAATAAACTCGGCTTTACTGTTAAGGTTAAATAAACACAAGAATTAAAGGTTTTTTTTGAGCCCGGCTTTAGGATCATTATGAGGCATTTGTTGCGTCGCACTCTTGATCATTTGGATTCTGAAGCAGCTATACCGAAGCATAAATTGCTTGCTAAAATGAAATGCTTTATGCATCAGATTTCTTGTATCAGGCAGTAGTATCAGTCTTTGCGGATAAGCCTGCAATATTGGTAGCAGCAATAAATCCTGTCGTCCACGCATTTTGAAAATTAAAGCCACCGGTAACGGCATCAACATCCATAATTTCACCTGCAAAGAAAAGGTTGGGAATTATTTTACTCTCCATTGTATTGGCATTGATCTCAAATAATTTTATGCCGCCACAGGTAACAAATTCTTCTTTGAATGTTGTTTTACCTTTTACCTGGAACACTTGAGCGGTAAGCATTTGAATGAGTTTGTTTTGCTGCTTCGCCAATAGTTCTGCCCAACGTAGGTCTGCATTAATTTCACTTTGTTCAAGCAGGTACAGCCACAAACGGTTGGGCAAATTAAATGGATTTCTATTGCCTATTTTTTGCCCGGCAAACTGATTACGCAGGCTGATCCAGGCATCCCTTAAAATTTGTTCGTTGTAATCTTCCAGCCAGTTAATTACAATTGTAAACATGTAATTTTTTTCGGCAAGTTCCCTTGCGCCCCATGCAGATAATTTTAAAATAGCCGGTCCGCTAAAACCCCAATGAGTAATGAGCAAAGGCCCTGTTTCGGTTAATTTTGTTGATTGAATTTTTACCGTTGCCCGTTCAACACTTACACCCATTAATGAAGTAATCGCATTATTTGGAATATTAAATGTAAACAAAGAAGGAACAGGTTCTTTAATACTATGGCCCAGTTGCTTCAACCAATCAAACTGTGTTGATTTAGGAAATCCACCGCAGGCAATGCAGAGAAAATCTGTTTGTAGTTTGTGGTTAGTCGTTTCCAATTCAAATCCGTTTTCAACCTTTGTAATTTGTTTTACGTCGGCATGTATTCGCACTTCAACGTTGTATTTATCAGCTTCTTTAAGTAGACAATGAATGATCGTTTGAGCATCATCAGTAACCGGGAATACTCTTCCGTCTTCTTCTGTTTTTAATGGTACGCCACGCTCCTCAAACCATTGAATGGTGTGTCTTGTATTAAACCAGTGAAAAGATTTCTTTAGAAAATTTTGTCCTCGTGGGTAACGTTTTATCAGCTCCGGAATATCGAAACATGAATGTGTTACATTACAACGGCCGCCGCCACTTACTTTTACTTTAGATAAAACTTTGCTGCTTTTTTCAAGCAGTATAACTTTCAAAGTTGGGTTAAGACGTGCCGCATTTACTGCGCAAAAAAAACCTGCTGCGCCGCCGCCAATAACCACAAGTTTTTTTGACGAATACATGTTATATTACTGCTGTTTCTTTTACAGCATAATAAGAGGTATTGAGATTTGGGTTTGCCTGTTCAGCAGCTTCTATAATAGAATAATCAGAGAGTATTAATGGCTTGTTTCTTTTTACACAAACATCATGTTCAAAATGCACCGATGGCTTGCCATCACGGGTGCGCACCGTCCAGCCATCGCTTTCTGTATAAACTTCTTTAGTGCCCATGTTAATCATCGGCTCAATCGCAAGCACAGCATTTTCTTTTAATTTTTTTCCGTCACCCCGGCGGCCGTAATTGGGCACCTGCGGGTCTTCGTGAAGGCTTCTTCCAAGGCCATGGCCCACAAGTTCACGTACTACGCCATAGCCATGTCTTTTTTCTGTATAGTCTTGTATGGCGTAGGAAATATCCCCAACCCTGTTGCCCGAAACGGCTTTTTCAACACCACGGTATAAAGACTCTTTGGTCACTTTAACCAGCTGTAGCACCGCATCGCTAACATTACCAATAATAAATGTATAGGCATGATCGCCATGCCAGCCATTTAATATTACACCCATATCAATTGAAACAATATCACCATCTTTCAACGGGTTATTATTGGGGAAACCATGCACCACTACATCGTTTACAGAAGCACAAATATTATGCGGGTAGCCCCGGTAATTAAGAAAGCTTGGGATGGCTTTGTGGTCGCGTACAAAATCTGCACACAGCTTATCTATTTCAAGCGTTGTTACACCGGCCTTTAATATTTTGGCCACTTCGGTTAGCGTTTTACTAACCAGCAAGGCGCTTTGTTTCATCAACGCAATTTCTGCCTCTGTTTTGTAGATGATCATACCGTTTATTCTTCGGGACATTTAGCCCTCCGCCCTGAAGGGAACTTTTGTTTTAGTAATAAAAAATTTAACCCAATATTTTTAAAATACATTCTGAACCCAGCTTTTGATATTCTATTGACCGTTCCTTGCGTCGCACACTTGTACGTTCGGAAATCTTACTGAACAATATGCAAACCGGCTGCCCGCTAAAGGTTAATTGTATTTCAGAAACCGGGCTGCACATTGTCGATACATATTCTTCAGCACAAGAGTGCGACGCAACGAATGCCTAATGCTTATTCTTTTGCCTGGTTCAAAATTGTATTCTTCAAAAGAAATTAAAAAACTATAGCCTTGCTAAAAATAAAACCTGCCAGTTTTCTGACAGGTTTAAATACAATATAAAAAAGATACCAAAAAATATTAATAGCTGGCAGAAGAAACAGCTTGCCTGCCTTGTATGCGTCCGCCTTTCATTAAACCATCGTACTGGCGCATTAGCAAATGTGTTTCTATTTGCTGCAAGGTATCGAGTATTACACCTACCATAATCAGTAATGATGTACCACCAAAAAATGTACTGAAGTTTTGTGTTACTTTAAGCATTTGTGCAAAGCCGGGGAGTATACCTACAATTGCCAGCAGTATTGCGCCGGGCAATGTTATTTTATCCATGATTGCCCCAATATAATCCGCTGTAGGCTGGCCTGGTTTTACGCCGGGTATAAAGCCGTTGTTGCGTTTAAGGTCTTCGCTCATTTGCTTGGGGTTAAATATCAGTGCTGTGTAAAGGAATGTAAAGCCAATTACCATTACTGCGTATATAACCATGTACCATGGGTTGCTGTGATCAGAGAATATTTTTACGATACCCTGTGCAGAATCCATTTGTGTAAAAGAAACCAATGTTGGTAAAAACATAATGGCCTGCGCAAAGATGATAGGCATTACACCAGCACCATTTACTTTCAAAGGCAGAAATTGTCGGGCGCCGCCAAATTGCCTGTTCCCAATAATTTGTTTTGCATAGTTTACAGGTACTTTTCTAATACCTTGTATCAAAACAATAAGCCCCATGATGATAGCGATAAGGAATGCAATTTCAACCATGAATATCAGCAAGCCGCCACCGCCTTTTTGCTGTTTGGAAACAAATTCCTGTATAACAGCCTGTGGTAAACGTGAAAGGATACCAATCATGATAATGATAGAAACACCGTTACCCAAACCTTTATCCTGTATTTTTTCACCAAGCCACATTACGAATAATGTACCTGCCGTTAAAACAATGATTGTTGATGTTAAGAAGTATGGTTGATAAGAAGCAATCATGGCTTCTGCATAACCAGGCGTTTTTAAGTAAGAAACATAGGCGCTTGCCTGGAGAATGGTTACCAATACGGTAAGGTATCTGGTCCACTGGTTAATTTTTTTGCGTCCGCTTTCACCTTCTTTTTGAACCTTTTGCATCTGAGGAACAAGAATTGTCATCAACTGCATAAAAATTGAAGCAGATATATAAGGCATTACACCCAATGCAAAAATAGAAGCATGTGAAAATGCACCACCTGCAAAAGCATCAAACAAACCCAGCAAGCCATTGGTTCCCGCGCCACCTGCCTGTGCAGCTTCAAGCTTATTGGGATCGATCCCTGGAAGTACAATATGAGAACCCACCCTGTAAATAAGAATAAAAGTAAGCGTTACAATAATTTTACTACGTAACTCCTCTATACTCCAGATATTCTTTATAGTTTGAATTAATTTTTTCACTGAATGATAGTTGATTGAATGAATATCACATGGAAATCAAAAGACGCACCGTTGGATGCGTCTGGCAAATATCGTTAAATTTCATTACAAAATTTCAACTGTGCCACCTGTTGCCTCAATAGCCGTTTTGGCCTTTTCACTAACAGCATTTACTTTAAAACTCAGTTTGGTTTTAAGCTCGCCGTTTCCAAGCACTTTTACTTTATCGGTTTTGCTGATTAACCCATTAATGTAGAGATTTTCTACACTAAATTCAGTGAACCCGTATTTTTCTGAGAGTTGTTCTATCTGCCCTAAATTATATACGGTATATTCAACACGGTTATTGTTTTTAAACCCACGTTTTGGCAACCTTCTTTGAATAGGCATCTGTCCACCTTCGTGAGCCATCTTGCTGGAATAACCTGCCCGGCTTTGACCACCTTTATTACCTTTTGTAGACGTACCACCTTTACCACTTGCCTCACCACGTCCTATACGTCTTTCTTTATGTACCGAACCTTCAGCCGGTTTTAAATTGTGCAGTTTCATTGTATATTGATTTTTAACTCAACGGGGTATCGCCCCTCGCTTTTTAATTTGAAAATTTGTGAATTTGAAGATTTGAAAATAACAATGGGTTAATTAATTTTCAAATTAACTCACTTTCAAATTTTCAAATTATGCTAATGCTTCAACCTTTACAAGGTGATGAACTTTTTCAACCATTCCTAAAATTTGGGGAGTGGCTTCTACCTCTTTTGAAGAATTCATTTTGTTTAGGCCTAAAGCTTTTAAAGTAAGCTTCTGGCGCTCTGACCTGTCGATTCCACTTTTAATCTGTGTTATTTTAATCTTTGCCATGTCAATGAGTTTGTAATTTATAGCTTCATCAACTGAAACTGTAAACAGGTATTATCCGTTAAAAACTTTACTTAATTTAAGATTTCTTGTTTTGGCAACCTGTATAGGTTCGCGTAATAGCATCAATGCCTTGATGGTAGCTTTAACCACATTATGTGGGTTTGCAGATCCAAGGCTCTTAGCCAACACATCAGTAATACCGGCACTTTCAAGAACAGCACGCATGCTGCCTCCTGCAATCACACCAGTACCATGTGCTGCTGGCTTAATCAATACTTTTGCAGCGCCTTCTTTTGCAAGCTGATCGTGTGGAATTGTTCCATGCATAACCGGAACTTTTACCAGATTCTTCTTTGCATCTTCAATACCTTTTGTAATAGCTTCCTGTACTTCTTTTGCTTTTCCCAAACCATGCCCAACTACGCCATTTTCGTTACCTACAACAACAATTGCAGAAAAGCTGAAAGTACGTCCGCCCTTGGTAGTTTTTACAACACGGTTAATGGCAACAACTTTATCTTTCAATTCTATGTCGCCACCAGCCTTTACCTTATTTACATTTACTGTAGCCATTTTATCTAATTACAATTTACGAATTATGACTTATAATTTATTCTTTAAGGTTCTTCAGTTTTTAAACTGTAAACCAGGGAAATCTAAAACTCCAAACCACCCTCTCTTGCACCATCAGCCAGGGATTTAACACGTCCATGATACAGGTAACCGCCACGGTCAAAAACAGCTTTGCTTATTCCAAGTGCCGCTGCTTTACGGGCAATTGATTCACCTACCATCTTGCTTTTTTCTACCTTGTTTCCGGCCTGCGCTTTTATATCTTTATCAGCAGAAGATGCAGCAACGAGTGTTTTACCACTATTGTCATCAATAAGCTGGGCATAGATATCGTTATTGCTGCGGAAAACAGATAACCTTGGTTTTAATTCTGTGCCTGCTACTTTGTTGCGGATTCTGTAGCGTATCTTCTGTCTCCTGATTACTTTAGCGTCCATTGCTTTTTATTTGATTCCTCCTGATACTGCCAGGAGTACTATGTTGTGAACTAAAAATCTTTAATCTGCTTCTGTTGTGTCACTCACTTATACGTTCTTCGCTTTGCTCAGCTATGTGATGCTGTAAAAGTGTGCGACGCAAGAAAAGCTTAATTTATATTCAAAGCCGGGCTAATAATTTTTTAATTGCATTTCTCCCGGCCAAACTGATCTTATTTACCAGCAGCCTTACCAGCTTTTCTGCGAACCACTTCATCGCTGTATTTTACACCTTTACCTTTATACGGTTCCGGCTTACGAAGGCTACGCAATTTTGCTGCCACCTGACCTACCAACTGTTTATCAATACCTTCCAAAGTAATCTGTGGATTTTTACCTTTTTCTGTTGCTGTTGCTACTTTTAATTCACTGGGTACTTCGAAAATAATATTGTGTGAATAACCTAATGAAAGATCTAGAGTATTACCCTGATTTGCTGCTTTATAACCCACACCTACCAGTTCAAGTTGTTTTTTAAACCCTTCAGTTACACCTTTAACCAAGTTCGAAAGTAATGCCCTGTATAAGCCATGCATTGCACGATGGCGGATTTGCTCAGTAGGCCTTTGCAAAATAAGGTTGCCATCTTTTATTTCCAGTGTAATATCCCTGTCAACAGTTTGTTTCAACTCGCCTTTAGGGCCTTTAACTGTTATAACATTATTGTTACCAATAGTGACAGTTACACCTGCCGGAATTGCTATCGGTTGTTTACCTATACGTGACATAGCCGGTTTTAATTTAAAAGTTACAATTTGGATTGTGTTCAGCCACGACTAAGGCTTAATTATCTAATCCATTTATTAAGAGATGCAAATACTGATTAAGAAATATAGCAAAGCACTTCACCACCCACATTTTCAGACTTTGCCTGCTTATCAGTCATTACACCTTTTGAAGTACTTAGAATGGCGATACCCAAGCCATTGATTACCCTTTTTATTTCAGCAGGCTTTGCATACTGCCTTAAACCGGGACGACTTACCCTTTCAAGGGAACGGATTGCAGGCAACTTAGACTGCAGATCGTACTTCAATGCAATTTTGATAAGACCCTGTTTGCTGTCCTCCTCAAACTTGTATTTAAGAATATAACCCTGGTTGTAAAGTATTTCCGTAATACGCTTTTTTAAATTAGAAGCAGGTATCTCTACTAACCTGTGACCTGCCATTTGAGCGTTACGAATCCTGGTAAGGAAATCTGCTATAGGATCAGTTACCATAATTATTAATTATTCAGTTCAAAATTTTATTAATACTAATTTTCGCAAAGTACCAAGCTGAAAATATCTCAAACTGTTTTTACCAGCTTGCCTTTTTAACTCCCGGTATTTTACCATCCAGTGCCATGTCGCGAAAAGCGATACGGGATAATCCGAAATAACGTATATAACCACGTGGACGACCCGATAACTGGCAACGATTCTTTAAACGAACAGGCGAAGCATTTTTTGGTAAAAGATCCAAAGCTGCATAATCGCCTGCTGCTTTTAAAGCTGCACGCTTCTCAGCAAATCTTTCTACTAAAACTTCGCGCTTTTTTTGCCTGGCTTTTACAGATTGTTTTGCCATTATTTAAATGTTTTCTTTTTTAGCGTTTTTGAAAGGCATACCCAGTTCTTTCAATAATTCGTAAGCTTCTTCGTTGTTACCTGCGGTTGTTACAAACGTAATATCCATACCGGTAATCTTGCTTACTTTATCAATGTCTATCTCAGGAAAAATGATCTGCTCAGTAACACCTAGTGTATAATTTCCACGACCATCAAAAGCTTTATCACTAATACCTTTAAAGTCACGCACACGTGGCAGGGCAATAGACACAAGGCGGTCTAAGAATTCGTACATCTTTTCGCCACGCAATGTAACACGAGCACCAATCGGCATCCCTTTGCGCAGTTTAAAATTCGAAATGTCTTTTTTACTGATGGTAGGTACGGCTTTCTGGCCTGTAATCTGTGTAAGTTCCTCTACAGCTACATCAACAATCTTTTTATCTGCAACCGCACCATTAACACCACGGTTAACACAGATTTTCTCAAGTTTCGGAGCCTGCATAACACTTTTGTAACCGAATTTTTTTACCAACACAGGCACCACTTCGCTTTTATATTTCTCCAGTAATCTCGGAGTATATTTTACTGTACTCATTATTTAATTACCTCCCCGGATTTTTTTGCAATACGAACTAATTTACCATCTTCCCTGGTATTTTTAATCTTACTAGGGCCGCCGGATTTGCTATCCCACAGCATTACATTGCTGATATGCACAGGCGCTTCTATTTTTACGATACCACCTTTTGTATTTCTTGCAGAGGGTTTGGTATGTTTGGTAACAATATTAACACCTTCAACAACTACACGTCCTTTATCAACTATAACGCTAAGCACCTTGCGGGGCTTTTTCAAATCTTTATCATCGCCGGCAATTACAACAACCGAATCGCCTTTTTTGATATTGTATTTGGGTTTAAATCTGTTGCTCATTACTTTATTTTTTATGAAGTCAACTTTTGTTCTTTATTCAACTTCGTTGTGTCACTCACTTGTACTGTAGGCACTTTACTCAGCAAAAAATGCTAAAGAACCTCCGGGGCCAATGAAATAATTTTCATGTATCCTTTATCTCTTAATTCCCTTGCTACAGGCCCGAATATACGCGTTCCGCGTGGCTCGTCAGAATTGTTCAACAATACCACAGCATTGTCATCAAACCTGATATATGAACCATCTTTGCGGCGTAATTTATTTTTGGTTCTTACAATCACAGCCTTAGATACTGTACCTTTTTTTATGCCCCCAGCTGGTATCGCATCTTTAACAGTAACAACGATCTTATCACCAATCTTGGCATAATCTTGTCCGCTATTTCCCAATACCCTTATACAAAGTACTTCCTTTGCACCGCTATTATCAGCTACGTTTAACCTGCTTTCTTGCTGAATCATATTTATTTAGCTTTGAGCTATTAGCTGCGAGCTTCTAGCAATTAATAACTAACATTTATCTTATCCGAATCATACGGCTCGTAGCTATAGGCTCGTAGCTCGTAGTTTCTAATCTATTTCGCTTTTTCAACTACTTCAACCAGTCTCCAACGCTTTGTTTTACTCAGCGGACGGGATTCCATGATCCTTACTACATCACCTACAGTGCACTCGTTTTTTTCATCATGAGCATGAAACCTGGTAGTCTTTTTAACGAACTTACCATAGATGGGGTGTTTTACTTTTCTTTCAACAGCAACAGTAATGGTTTTTGTCATTTTGTTACTGCTTACAACCCCAATCTTTGTTTTGCGCAAATTTCTTTCAACCATTGTTGTATATTTTAATTAGATACCGAGTTCTCTTTTTCTTAATTCTGTATTTAAACGCGCAATATCAAGCCTTAAATCACGAATGCTTATCGGGTTCTCAAGAGGAGAAATTGCATGAGCAAATTCAAGCTTTTTTAAACGCAGTTTATCTTCCTGTATGCGGGCATTAATATCTGTAACATTCAGATCTTTAAGGCTCCTGTTAAAATCAATTTTCTTAGCCATCTTATTAAATTTAAAAAATAATTAGTGCATGAACAGCACCTATATTTATTGTGCCCCAGGCTGTCTGTTATTTTATGACTGTAAATCCCTTCTTACCACAAATTTCGTTTTAACCGGAAGTTTTTGGGTTGCCAGATGCATTGCTTCCTGGGCTACCTGTAAACTAACACCATCAATCTCAAACAAAATGCGACCAGGTTCAACAACAGCTGCAAAATACTCCGGGTTACCTTTACCTTTACCCATCCTTACTTCCTGCGGCTTTTTGGTAATTGGCTTGTCAGGAAATATTCTGATCCACACATTTCCTTCACGTTTCATTGCACGTGTCATTGCCTGACGCGCAGCTTCTATCTGGCGGTTTGTTAACCACATTGGTTCAAGTGACTTAAGTGCATAAGAACCAAAAGATATTGTTGTTCCACGTTTGGCAACTTCTCTTATTCGACCTTTTTGCGCTTTTCTATGTTTCGTTCTTTTCGGCTGTAACATATTCAGTTTCGAGTTTTGAGTCTGTCGTTTTAAATCCAGACCAAATTAAACTTTCTTGTTTTATTTTCCTTTCAGGACAGGTTGTTAGTTTCTTCTTTCCCTCCTGTCGCCACCACCACCACGTCTGTCATCTCTTCTATCACCACCACCTCTTCTGTCGTCTCTTCTATCAGGCCTGTCACTTCTGTCTCCCTCTCTTCTGTCTCTTCTGTCACTTACATCACTCTTTCCACCTACAAAATTTGGATTCAGTTCGCGCTTACCTAAAACCTCACCTTTGCATATCCAAACTTTTATACCAATCTTACCATAAACAGTCAGGGCAAATATGGAAGCATAATCAATGTCCATACGAAATGTATGTAATGGTACTCGTCCCTGCTTAATTTCCTCTGTACGGGCAATTTCAGAACCACCTAAACGTCCGCTGATCTTTACTTTAATACCTTCTGCACCCATACGGAGTGTAGAAGCTATTGCCATTTTAATAGCACGTTTATAATTAATACGGTTTTCTATTTGCCTTGCAATCGTATCGCCAACAATATTTGCATCCAGTTCTGGTCTGCGTATTTCAAGAATATTGATCTGCACATCATCTTTGCTGGTTAATTTCTTCAATTCCTCTTTAATACGGTCAACTTCGTTACCCCCTTTGCCTATAATAATACCGGGTTTTGAAGTATGTATGGTAACTATAAGCTTACCAAGTGTTCGCTCGATAACAATTTTTGAGATTCCACCTTTATTGATACGGGCATTAAGATATGTTCTTATCTTATTGTCTTCAATAAGCTTATTAGCATAATCTTTTTTACCAGCATACCAGTTGCTCTCCCATCCGCGGATGATACCTAACCTGTTACCAATAGGATTTGCTTTCTGACCCATATAATGGTTTAATAATTTTTATTAATTTTTTGAATCAACGATGATTGTTACGTGATTGCTGCGCTTACGAACCCTGTAACCACGGCCTTGTGGCGCCGGGCGCATGCGCTTAAGAACACGACCTCCATCAACAAAAACTGTTTTTACAATCAAACTGGCATCAGCGGCACTTTTACCATCATTCTTTTGTTCCCAGTTATTAATAGCGCTCTTTAATAACTTAGCCAGGGGTATTGCATTATGTTGCGGATGATGCTCCAGTATAGCCAATGCTTTCTCTACTTCCATGTTCCGAACTACATCTGCCAGCAACCGCATCTTACGGGGACCCGTAGGATAATTTCTAAGTTTTGCTACTGCTTCCATTTTGTTTAAAAAGTTTGTGGTTTTTAGTTCCCGGTTTTAGCCTGGTTATTATCCAAACTATAAACTGTAAACTGTAAACTATTTCTTACTGCCTGAGTGTCCTCTGAAATTTCTTGTTGGAGCAAACTCGCCCAGTTTATGACCTACCATAAATTCCGTAACATAAACCGGTATAAATTTATTCCCATTGTGTACGGCAAATGTGTGCCCTACAAAATCAGGAGTAATTGTTGAACGGCGGCTCCATGTCTTGATTACAGATTTCTTATTCTTGCCTTCGTTTATTGACAACACCTTTACTTCCAGGTTTGCATCTACGTAAGGACCTTTTTTAATCGAACGACCCATAGTAATGAGTTAATTTGATAATTTGATAATTTGAAAATGCATTTAATTTATAGTGGCAGTGAAATCATTTTCAAATTTTCAAATTGCCACATTTTCAAATCTATTTTGTTACCAGCTTTTTATCTTTATTCAGCTTCTGTTGTGTCACTCACTTGTACGTTCCTCGCTTTGTTCAGCAATGTGATGCTGTAAAAGTGTGCGACGCAACCGGTGCTAAATACTTATTTAAAAGCCCGGTCAATAATTTCTCTTTCTTATTTAGCCAGCTTCTTACCGTTGCTGCGCTGAATAATTAACTTATCACTGCCTTTTCCTTTGGTACGTGTTTTCAAGCCTCTTGAATACTGCCCGTTTCTTGAACGAGGCTGGCCGCCCGAGGCTTTACCCTCACCACCACCCATTGGGTGATCTACAGGGTTCATTGCTACACCGCGGGTACGTGGACGAATACCCTTCCACCTGTTACGGCCTGCTTTACCCATTGTTTCTAAATTGTGGTCACTGTTCGAAACAACACCCACGGTAGCATAGCCATTTACCAACACTTTACGCAATTCGCCTGAAGGCATTTTTAATATTGCATATTTTTCTTCCTTGTTGGTAAGCTGTGCGGATGTGCCTGCACTTCTAACGAGTTTACCGCCCTGACCCGGCTGCATTTCAATATTATGAATCATAGTACCCAAAGGCATATTTTTCATTTTTAATGCGTTGCCTATTTCGGGAGCTACTGCATCGCCGGAAATAATTTTGGCTCCAACCTGTATGCCCTGCGGAGCAAGAATATATCTCTTTTCGTTATCAGTATACTGTACCAAAGCGATAAAGGCAGTACGGTTCGGATCGTATTCAACAGAAACAACGGTTGCTTCTATGTCTTTTTTATCACGTTTGAAATCAACAATACGGTAATGCTTCTTGTGACCACCACCAATGTAGCGCATTGCACGGCGGCCCTGGAAATTACGACCACCCGTTTTGCTGATAGGTTCAAGAAGGCTTTTCTCCGGAGTGCTTGTAGTGATCTCAGCATAGGCGTTGCCTATTCTCCATCTTGTGCCTGCTGTTACCGGTTTAAATTTTCTTAGTGCCATAATTAATTCAACTTTTTGCGGTAGTTGACTACCATACTTTATTTCTTAAAAAGAAATATTAAATGTTTGCGTAAAGATCTATTGATTCGCCTTTAGCTACAGTGATATAAGCCTTTTTATAGGAAGGCCTTACACCCTGAATAAAGCCTGCTTTTGTAAACTTGGTTTTATTTTTTCCGGGAGCCACTACTGTATTTACGTCTATAACAGAAACACCATAGAATTCTTCAACAGCTTTTTTTATCTCAAGCTTGTTTGCATTACGGCTAACTTTAAAGGAATACCTGCCGAGCTTTTCCTGCTGGTTGTTTGCCTTCTCGGTGAGTATCGGCTTTATTAAAACTTCTGATTGTTTCATTTTTATCTTGTTGAAACGTTACTCAATTATGCTTCAGCAGTAACTGCCTGTTCTTCTGAAAATATTTTTGCTGCGCTTTCTGTTAACACCAGTACATCAGCATTAATGATATCGTATGTATTAATATCAGATAACAAAATACTTGCGATGTTGGGCACGTTACGCGTACTTAAGTAAAGATTGTCGCTGTATTCTGGTATTACAAATAAGGTCTTTTTTTCAGCAACATTTAAACCTTTCATTACATCTATAAGTTGCTTAGTTTTTGGAGAAGACATTTCAATTTCCTCAACTATAACAATCGCATTTTCTTTTGCTTTATAAGAAAGGGCACTCATCTTAGCCAAATCTTTAACTTTCTTGTTTAGCTTAATATCCCACTTGTGTGGCTTAGGTCCGAAGATTGTACCACCACCTTTATATAATGGGTTACGTATATTTCCTTTTCTTGAACCACCAGTGCCTTTTTGCTTGTGAAGTTTACGGCTTGCACCTTTTACTTCAGCACGGGTTTTAACTTTATGCGTTCCCTGGCGTTGTGCTGCCTGGTATTGTTTTACTGCCAGGTATATAACATGGTCATTAGGCTCAATACCGAATATATCGTCCGGCAATTCAATAGATCTGCCGGTTTTTTCACCTTTTGTATTTAAAACGTCTACTTGCATCTTACTTCAGATTAAAGTTTACTTCTGTATTAAAACTATTGAACCGTTGTGTCCGGGAACTGATCCACTAACAAGGATATAATTATTCTCAGGGAATATTTTAACCACTTTCAAGCCTTTCAACTTTACACGGTCGCTACCCATACGGCCAGCCATTCTCATTCCTTTGAAAACTCTTGAAGGATAAGAAGAACCACCAATAGAACCCGGTGCACGTGAACGGTCGTGCTGGCCATGCGACTGGCCACCAACACCGTGGAATCCGTGGCGTTTTACAACACCCTGAAAACCCTTACCCTTGGTTGTACCAACAACTTCAACTTTATCGCCTTCAGCAAAAATGTCAACAGTAATGGTATCGCCTAAATTTTTATCGAGAGATGAATCGCGGAATTCTTTTACAAATTTCTTGGCAGAAGTATCCGCTTTTGAGAAGTGATTTTGCTCGGCTTTTATGGTGTGCTTTTCTTTCTTGTCGCCGAATGCTAACTGAAGGGCATTATAGCCATCAGTATCCTGGGTTTTAACCTGTGTAACCACACAAGGGCCAGCTTCAATAATGGTACAGGCTGTTTGTTTACCATCTGGGGTGAAGATGCTGGTCATCCCAATTTTTTTTCCAATAATACCTTTCATCGTTTTTTGCGGTTTGCGCCCCGCATGGTTATTGAGGACATTCCGCCGATGTGCGGAATTCAATCCTTGTTTGCTGACGACCTTTTCCTTTATTTCCTGCTTATTCGCTGGATTCGGAAGTACCGGCAGTAAACAAACCTCGAAGGGCTTGTTTATATTTTTAGTCCCGGCTCTTAATTAAGCCAGAAAATTTATTTTTAGTCAGAGCTCCTTTATTCTTTTTACAGAGTTGGGAGATAACATCATTTATAAGAACTTATGCTGAATCCTTTACAGGAGTCAACTTTTATGCTTTAATTTCAACTTCAACACCAGAAGGCAAATCAAGTTTACTTAAAGCATCTACAGTTCTTGATGAAGAAGTGTAAATATCAAGTAAGCGTTTGTGCGTACACAACTGAAACTGTTCACGGCTTTTCTTGTTAACGTGGGGTGAACGCAGTACAGTAAAAATTCTTTTGTGTGTAGGCAAAGGAATTGGACCGGTTACTACAGCACCCGTGCTGCGTACAGTTTTCACGATCTTTTCAGCAGATTTATCTACCAGGCTGTGATCGTATGATTGTAATTTTATTCTGATTCTCTGAGACATATCTTAACCCAATTTTCAGATTGGGAGCGCAAAGGTAGGGGGATGGAACTAATCAGACAAGAAATTTTAAGAAGTTTTTTAAAAAAGAGGCAGTTATTTTTAAAAAGAAGTCTTCTTACTGTCGCAATAGTATTTATGAAGCCGACTTTATCGAACCAGCGAAAGAATTTGCTTTGGAATAATTATGCGGAAAACAGATAGAGGTCGCGGCTGTTTAAAGCTGAATAGAATTTCCTATGCATAAGTGTGCGACGCAACAAAAGCTTCATAAAAGTTATATCGCATGGTCCAAAAAAATCACGACAGTTGTTGGCTGCCGTGATTAAACATCTGAAAATAGCATTATGCCTTTACTATCTTAATATACTTCATTAGCTGGTTGTTGAAAAAGAGGGAGCAGACGTAAATGCCTTTACCGGCGCTGGTGCCGTTGTTGTTCTTACCATTCCACTGTATTACAAAACGGCCGCCGCCCATTTGCTGATCTAACAGCGTTTTCACCAGGTTGCCATTTGAATCTGCAACCTGCAATTTTACATGTGCCGGTTTATATACACCAAAATTGATCTCTGTAAAATTGGTGAATGGGTTTGGTGCATTCTGGTTTAAGAAACCTTCGAATTCGTTTTTGGTTTCTTTTTGTGTGGCGGCAAAAGCTGTTTCATTCAGTTTAATATTAAACAACCCGGTTTTTTTGCCGTTAGCAGCCGTGGTTAATTCTATAATGCGTTCGGTGGCATCGTATGGCCCGCTGGTTGGGCTGCTCCCTCCGTCTGTTGCGATATCGGGGTCGCCCGCAAAATATAGCTGTGTAAAATAATTGATATTCTCGTGACGGATAAGAAAGTGAATATGTGCGGGCCGGTAGCTGCTGCCGTTTAAATACTTGCCTGGAACAATTGTATCGAAACTATAACGGCCCTGTGCATCGGTTAAAATTTTGCCACGGAGATTGCGGTAATTTATATTAATGTTTACATCGTACAAGCCTGCATCGTTGGCGTGCCATAATTCGAGATACACACCTGATACCGGCGTGGTACAATCATTCTTATAAGCAATGCCTCTTATTTTTAAACGTGTACCCGGCTCATTGGCTCTCGCAAGTTTATTCGTAAAGGGAACATTTACAGTGGAATATTTGGTTGGCCCGTATGGACCTTCGCCGTAATAATCTTTAGTTGTAATTGAACATGCATCAATATTTTTTTTGAAGTCGAAAAAATCCCGGGCCGGAGCCAATAAAGGTGAAAGGATAAAAAATGAACTTAGCCTTAAAAAGTCACGTCTTGCCTTGGCATTAGTAGTGGAGTTGTTTTTCATAACTTATGTTTTGGTGAACTTAAAGTTACGATTATAAAAATGATAAAGTTTTGTTTTTAATCAGGACCTTTTTGTACCGGGCAGGGGGATATAAATGAAGCTGCTCTTGCGTCGCACCCTGCATCGACAACAATTTTATTGAGCAACCTGATGCAGCCCTGTTACTTTTTTACAGACTTGTTCTTTCTGAATATTGCTAATCAAAAAAAAGCCCCGTTTATTCAACGAGGCCTTTAAGTTTCAAGTGCTTTTTAAAGCGTTGCTAAAAGATCTTTTACTTTATTAATTACCAATTGCAGGTTGCTGGCATCCTGGCCGCCGGCGGTTGCCAAAGTTTTTTGTCCGCCGCCGCCGCCCTTTATTAATGGGGCAATATGTTCTTTAATGAGCTTGGGGGCGTCCAGGTTTTTTGATGTAGCAACAGCAGCATCAAGCAAAACAGCTACACTTGCTTTGCCATCGATGTTTGCAGCAAGCACCACCACGTAATTGCTGAGTTCATTTTTAAGATCGAAACATAATTTTTTCAAAGCATCTGCACTACTTACTTCAACAATTTCACCAATAAAACTTACATCATTTATTTGATGAACTTTATTAAGCAACTCATTTTTTACTGCAATCAATTGTTTAGCTTCAAGACTTTCGATCTTCTTTTTGAGTTCGCTGTTCTCTGCTACTAAATTTTCGATTGCTTTGTTTAATTCTTTCGGGTTTTTAAGTGATTCACGAATTACACGAATCGACTCAAATTGTTCTGTAATCAAAACTTCTGCTGCTTTACCGCTTACCGCTTCAATTCTCCGTACACCAGCAGCAACGGCGCTTTCATGTTTTATTTTAAAAAAACCGAGTTCGCCTGTTGAGCCTATATGCGTACCGCCACATAATTCAACAGAATATTTTGGATCAATAATTACCACGCGAACAATATCGCCATACTTCTCGCCGAACAAAGCCATGGCACCCATTGCTACAGCTTCGTGTTTGTTCATCTCTTTTATTACAACAGGAATATTGGCGCGGATCTTTTCATTTACTATTGCTTCTACCTGTGCTATTTCTTCTTCTGTAACCTTTGCGAAATGAGAGAAATCGAAACGCAGGTGCTCTGCGTTTACAAGGCTGCCCTTTTGTGCAACATGAGTACCAAGAACCTGGCGCAAAGCTGCATGTAGTAAGTGTGTGGCGCTATGGTGCGCTTCTGTTGCTTTGCGTTTTGAAGGATCAACTTTAGCAATTACATGGCCGGTTAAATCCTTGGGTAAGGAATCTGCAAAATGAATAATAAGGTTGTTCTCTTTCTTTGTATCTGTAATGATCAATGCTTCATTATCAATTATGAATTCGCCGGTATCGCCAACCTGCCCGCCGCTTTCTGCATAGAAAGGTGTTGCCTGCAAAACCAACTGGTAGCCTTCTTTACCTTTTGCTTTTACCTTTCTGTACTTTACTATTTTGCTTTTTATTTCAAGCGAGTCATATCCAACAAATTCTGTAAAGCCGTCTTCGATTAAAACGATCCAGTCTTCTGTATCAACAACTGCAGCAGAACGGCTACGGGTTTTTTGTTGGAGCAACGCTTGTGTGAACCCTTTAATATCAACAGTCCATTCTTTTTCTCGTGCCAATAATTCAGTCAAATCAATTGGAAAGCCATAGGTGTCACTTAGATCAAACGCAAATTCTCCGGCAATTACTTTATTTCGAATTTGGCTCCAATATTTTGTTTTATCATCAATTAATTCATGAGCAATTTTATCTTTTTCTTGTTCAGAGTTAACCAATTCTCCCGGAATAGAATATCCTTGTGCCGGAATAATATAATTTTCAAATTTGTTCAAACCCTTAGCTAAGGTTTTTAAAAAACCTTCCTCTTCTTCTTTCACAACTTTACTTATAAAATCTAATTGCGAATTCAGCTCAGGAAAAACATTTTCAAATTGCTTTGCAATAACCGGTAATAATTGAAATAGCAATGGTTGCTTGTAATCAAGATAAGAATAATAATAACGAACGGCACGGCGAAGAATACGGCGTATAACGTAACCTGCACCCGTGTTTGAAGGCAATTGACCGTCTGCTATTGTAAAAGAAATCGCACGGATATGATCTGCAATCACACGGAATGCAATGGCTTCTTTACTGTCACTGTAATCATATTTTTTACCGGTAATATTTTCTGTTGCAGTAATCGTTCCTGTAAAAACATCTGTATCGTAATTGCTCGTTTTATTTTGAATAACACGAACCAACCGTTCGAAACCCATACCTGTATCCACATGTTTTGCAGGCAAAGGTTCGAGCTTTGTATACTCGATTATTTTTTTTGCTCTTTCTTCTTTGGGAGCAGAAGGATTTGTAAAACTCCAATCATCAAAAGCCTTTTTCTCTTTCCAAACGCGATTGAATTGTATAAATACATTATTCCAAATTTCAATCACCTGCGGATGATCTTTGTTTACCAAATCCCTTCCTGGTATTATTGCCCGTTCTTCATCGCTGCGCATATCCACATGTATCTCACTGCATGGGCCGCAAGGGCCCGTATCGCCCATTTCCCAGAAGTTGTCTTTTTTGTTGCCAAATAAAATATGTTCAGGCGAAACAAATTTCTGCCAGGCTTCCAGTGCAATTTTTGATGGTGGCAACCCTTCTTTTTCATCACCTTCAAATACCGTTACATAAAGCCTGCTTTTGTCAAGTTTATAAACTTCAGTAAGCAGTTCCCAGCTCCATGCAATCGCTTCTTTTTTAAAGTACCCGTCTGCAGGCCGGGCAGGATCACCAAAGCTCCAATTGCCCAGCATTTCAAACATCGTGTGGTGATAAGTATCAACGCCAACTTCTTCAAGATCGTTGTGTTTGCCACTTACGCGCAGACATTTTTGCGTATCGGCCACACGTGTATAAGGCGCTTTTTTATTGCCAAGAAAATAATCTTTAAACTGGTTCATTCCCGCATTGGTAAATAGCAGGGTGGGATCGTTTTTTATAACGATTGGTGCAGACGGAACAATATGATGTTCTTTTGATTTAAAGAAATCAAGAAACTGTTGCCTTATTTCAGTGCTTGTAAGCATAATGTGCTGCAAAAATTTAGAATATTAAATACTATGCAAGCCTTTATCTTTGTTGGCTTACAGGGCGGCAAAGGTACGGATTTGAAAAGTTTTGAGTGGTGCGTTTAAAGTTTTGAGTTGCTTATTTTTTTGCGGGATCGAAAAAAAATGAATTGATTTTTTTTTGAGCCGGGCAACGTTACTACTATGAATCTGCTCTTGCGTCGCACACTTGTACTGTTGGATTATTTATTGGGCAATATGCGAAGTCGCTAATGTATCGCTTGCACAGTATCAAATCCATAAAACTTCGATGGCTGTTGAAAGCTGAAAAATATTCCGAACCCCTGAAGTGTGCGATCCTTCGGCTTCGCTAGGTACAGGTTGCCGGGCTTTTTGTCGCCATGAAAGCGGAACTTCGAACCGAGCGTGGCAAGAGACGATGCCATAGAATATCCATCGCCGGGTTCATAAAAATAATTTCGCCTTTAGATGAGGAAAATAAAATATTACTATAACACGCACACACTGCGATACGAAAAGCTTGAAACGCCTTTACGTGTAAAACTGCTGCGCCTGTTTGGATTTATAGCCACAAGTATTGCAATAGCAATATTGATTGTTGCGGTTGCTTTTCAATATATTGATTCGCCCAAAGAAAAAATTCTGCAACAGCAAAATGATGATTTGACAGAAAATTATGCGGTACTGCAGCAACGTGTAGCGCAGTTACAAAAACAAACATTGGAATTGGAAAACCGCGACAACAATGTGTACCGTGCTATTTTTGAATCTACACCTATCCCTGACAGTGCAAGGCTTAAAGAAATTGAAAAATCAAAAGAAGTTCAACTGGTGCAAAGTATGGGAGAAACAGAACTGGTAAAAAGTTTAACAGCGCAACTGAATACGCTTTCTTTAAGGGTTGCATACCAGGCAAAATCGTACGGCGATATTGATGGCATGATAAAAAATAAAGAGAAACTACTGGCTGCCATACCGGCAATACAACCGGTTAGCAATAAAGATCTTACAAGAATTGCCAGTGGTTTTGGATACCGGGTAGACCCGGTTTATAAAGTAACTAAATTTCATGCAGGCCTTGATTTTACTGCACCACAGGGAACGCCTATTTATGCAACCGCCGATGGTGTTGTAAAAGAAGCTGATTACAATGCCGGAGGGTTTGGTAATCACGTATTAATCAGTCATGGTTATGGCTATGAAACATTGTATGGACACATGTACCGCATAAAAGCAAAGGTTGGCCAGAAAATCAGCCGGGGCGAAGTAATTGGATATGTTGGCAGTACAGGTAAAAGCACAGGGCCGCACTGCCATTACGAGGTTCATAAAGGCGGCGACCCCGTTGATCCTGTTTATTATTTTTACAACGATCTTACCCCCGAACAATACGACCGTTTATTAAAACTTGCGGCGGCGGCGAATCAGAGTTTTGATTAAGCTGCTATGCGATTAAATTTATTATTGTTTCTGCAATCGAAATATTACATTCACTTATAAAAAACCAATTGTTATGTTTGAAAACCTTCTCAACTTAGTAAAACAACATGCAGGAGACGCGATTATTAATAATCCTGCCATACCAAATGAACACAATGATGAAGCTGTTTCGATGGCCTCGAATTCCATTATGGACGGGCTTAAAGGCGCATTGGCCGGTGGCGGAATTAATGATATCGTTAGCATGTTCAGCCAAAACGATAATGCTGCTGCATCACCAGTATCTCAAAATATTCAGGGCAATTTTGTACAAAGCCTTATAAGCAGGTTTGGGATAGATCAGTCACAAGCCGGCAATATTGCCTCAAGCTTAATACCTGTAGTAATGCAAAAATTTGTACATAAAACCAATGACCCCAACGACAGCAGCTTTGATATACAAGGTATCCTAAGTAGTATAACAGGCGGCCAAACATCAGGGTTTGACGTTCAGGGTTTACTAAATAAATTTACTGGTGGTGGAGGTAATTCAACATCAGGCGGTGGGCTAATGGATGCGGTAACCGGATTTTTTAAATAAGTTAATAACCTCATACCTATAAGGCTCCGGATTTAGTCTGGAGCTTTTTTTATTGTTCTTAAAAGCCTAAAGTACAATTGGTGTAGTGCTATTTTTTTGACCAGGCTCAGGGACTACTATGAAGCTTCACTTGCGTCGCACTCTTGTACGACAAAACCATTGGCAGCAATGCAAGCCAGAGAATACTATTTTTTGAAAAATTATAAACCAGGGCCACATTGAATATTTCAATTTATTCATGATTTAATTTTTAGCTTCATGAACTACAAAGACTTTATGACAAAAAATATATTGAAATATCTTCTTGGAATATTTACACTATTCACAATTAGTAATTGTGCTGCTCAATCTGGTATACGTTTGGGGCTGAAAGGTGGTATTGGCATACCTGATCTTAAAGCTTCGGGAGATAACCCCGTGAGTAGCGGATGGTCATCCACGTTAGGGCCATATATTGGAGCAGTTGCAGAAATACAATTAAATGACCGACTTTACCTGCAGGGAGAACTTAACTACGCCTCTCAGGGAGGCAAGAAAAACGGTGTACAAGCGATAGCTACAAGTGAACTTTCTGCATATATTACACCCGGGCAGGAGCTTCCTCCATACATCTATGCAAATTTCAAGAGCGAGGTGAAGATTAATTATGTAGAACTTCCAATTTTAGTTAAAATAAACTTTTCCGTAGAAAAATCATTTTCCTTTTTTGTAAACGGAGGAATTTATGCTGGTTATTTACTTACTGCCAAGAATGTTACGGGTGGCTCAAGTAATGTATATCTGGATGAAAAGCTAACACAGCCACTAACTCCTGCAGCAATATCTTTTGATCATTCTACCGAAATAAAAGATAACATCAAAAAATTCAATTTTGGTTTACAAGGTGGAATTGGGATATCATACGATCTGCCGAATAAAAATAGACTATTACTTACAGGAGGCGGGAATTACGGGTTGATTCATCTTCAAAAGAACGAAGACAATGGAAAAAATAATACCGGTGCAGCAACAATAACATTATCATACCTGATTCATTTTTGAAAAAAGCTTAAAGATTTGTAGCAAATATTACTCACTGGGGTTTTAATTTTAGAAATCAGATATTTGTTAGAAGTGTAAAAAATAAACTTGTTTAAACATTTTCAACTAAATTTTATTGATTAACATTAAATAGAGGATTACTTAACATTTTCTTATTAAACTTTGAATGAACTTTGTATCTTATTCAGGAGGTTATTTTACAGAAAATTAAAGGTTGTGGAAAGGGAGTTAACAAGTCGTATAAATTTTCTGGCATTGCATTTGTAAATCATAAAGAAAAGTAGTTATAAAGATTTTCTCATAAGCAGTTAGTT
>DGQT01000023.1 GCA_002390845.1 Chitinophagaceae bacterium UBA4407
GCTTCAAAAAATTCTTCTTCCCAGGCTGAAATGTCTTCAATAAAATGAAAATTATCCAACAACTTCTGATGTTTCAGGCGCAGCTTAATATAGTTGGTAATAAAACTTTTATCCATCAGGTCGCCTACACGCAGGGCATTGCGGCCAGTTTTATCCATGTATGCCGGGCCAATTCCTTTTAAGGTGGAACCAATCTTGCTGTCGCCTTTCTGAAGCTCAGAAGCTTTATCCAGTGCACGGTGCGTGGGAACAATAAGGTTGGTACGCTGCGAAATAAATAAGTTTTTTCTTACATCAATGCCATGAGCGGCTACAGCATCGCATTCTCTTTTCAGCGTAATCGGGTCAAGAACAACGCCATTTCCAATGATGTTAATGGTATTCTGGTGAAAAATGCCCGAAGGTATCTGGTGCAGCACCATTTTTTTACCATCAACGTACAACGTGTGGCCTGCATTCGGGCCGCCCTGAAAACGTGCAACAATATCGTAAGCCGGTGCAAAATAGTCAACTATTTTTCCCTTACCCTCGTCGCCCCATTGCAAGCCTAGAATAACATCAACCATTAGAAATATTTGTTGTTGAGGGGCAAAAATAAAGCGTATAGCGGTTTTACAAGAATTGTTTTTAAATAATGCAGATAATATTTATGAGCCGGGCTGAAGTAATGCTATAAATCGTCCCTTGCGTCGCACACTTGTACAGAAGGATTGCTATGAGCTTTTAGCTGCGAGCCGTGAGCTACTGTATTTTGCCCGTAGCTAAAAGCTCATGGCTCGTAGCTTGATCATCATTGTTGTGAACGTACAACTGTGCGACGCAACAAAAGCTTCTTATATGTTCTTCAGTTGGGCTCAAAAAAACTACCAGAGTTCACCCTGCCGGTAGAGATCAAACAAACAGGCCGTGATATTAAAAACAAAATGAAAAATAATGCCGTACCATAGCGTGTTATATTTTCTACGAAGGGTTGCTATCAAAATTCCAAAAGGAATCAGCCAGATCAATGAAAAGAAATTGAGGTGAATTGCGGCAAAAACAAAAGCTGTAACCATTACAGTAAGGCGCTCGTCGAGAAAACTGCCCAGGTAATTGTAGAGAATTCCCCTGAAAGCAAGTTCTTCGAAAATTGCAGGCACCAGTGCTATAGAATAAAACATAACCAAAACCGGGAACTGGTAAATTCTGTATGGCCCGAACATACTGGGATCGTTGCGGAATACAGAAATATTGATCTGGTTAATGGAAATATTTACAACCGATGAAAAAATAAATGCCAGCAGTACTACGCCCAACACCAGGTACCACTTGAAATTATTAAACCGCAACAATGGCTTTAAAGATTGCCAGTTTGCTTTTGCAAACAATATTGTAATTACAGCAAGTAATATTTCGATCCAGAACAATTGGTCGTAAGATCGGAACCAGCCTGTAAATTTTACAGTAAGACAAATAAAAAGATAAATCGCATAAAAGAAAAAGGCAGACTGTAACCTGCTGTTATTGAAAATACTGATATGCTCTGCATCGTAGCCAAGGTAAGCGCCGCAATTGCTGCAAAAGCGGTGATAGTTTTTTACGCTGCCTTCACATTCGCTGCAGGTGTATGTTTCGTCATGCTGTTCCTGCATTAGTAAATCTCCATTTCTTCTTTTATTAAATCTGATTTATACGCACCTTGTATGCCCCTGAGTAAAAAGTAAATCAGCACCATACTTACCGCAATGCTGTATACCCCCTGAACGGTTGTAAATGCGTGGGTAAACTCGCCAAAAACACCAATCGTGGAAAAAGTAAGAATAATAACAAAAGCGGCAATCATTGCTGTAAAAGGCTTTGAGAGGCTCCAGCGTGCAAGCACGAGAAACAACGCAGAAACAGCAATAAACACAAATGCCAGCAAAAAACGGTTCTCCAGTTCACCAAACAAAAAGGCAATACCCACCAGGAAGAAACCGGAAAGTATATATAAAATAACACGTGCTGTTTGCACGGACTGTTCACTCTTCTTCAATAATTCTTTCCGCTGTTTTGTGCGAACGTGGTATAATATATTAGCAGCTTCATCTTTCAGAGGATGGCCGCAGTTGGTGCAAAAAATATATTCTGTGGAATTAATATAACGGCACCTGCTGCAAATACAGTTTTTTGCTACTGCCGCTCTTAGCAGCGGCGCAATATTTTGTAAGCTGTGTATTTTTTTAAAGTTGAAAACCTGTGGCTCCTTTTGTTCCATTGTTTGCAACTTACTTAATATCCGGCAAAAAATAAGGCAGTGTTAGCTGCCTTGTTTTTGCGAACATTTTTACTTTAAGGGGATATCGCGTTTTAGCATATCGTTCCTGTTTGCCATGTTCCAAGCTGTATAAAAAACCAGTTTTACTCTTTTTGCCATTAGGGTGAAATTAATTTTATCTACAGTATCTGTGGGTTTGTGATAATCGGCATGCGTACCGTTAAAATAAAAAATTACAGGAACACCCCGTTTTGCAAAATTGTAATGATCGCTACGGTAATAAAAACGGTTAGGATCTTTCGGATCGTTGAATTTTCTGTCTAGTTCCAGATGTACAAAATTATTATTAATGCTATCGCTGAGGGATAAAAGTTCTGAGCTTAATTTATCTTCTCCGATTGTGTAAACATAGTTGGTAGAGTCACCGTATTTTCGGTCAGGATCAATGCGGCCAACCATGTCTATGTTAAGATCTACAGAAGTTTTCTCAAGTGGGAATAAAGGATTTGTTGTATAATACTCACTGCCCCACAAACCTTTTTCCTCACCAGACACTGTCATAAAGACCATTGTGCGTCTTGGATTGTAGCCCTTTTGCTTTGCTTTTGCAAACGCAGTTGCAATCTGAAGCACGCTTGTTGTGCCACTGCCATCATCGTCTGCGCCATAATAAATCTTATCGCCTTTTTTGCCGAGATGATCATAATGGCCTGTTACAAAAACATACTCATCCTTTTTATCAGTACCCGGCATTACACCTATTACATTACTGCTTTGTAAAGTATTGGTAACAACATTGCAGGAAAAAGAAAAAGTGGTTGCGTACGCCCCCGGTGCTATTGATTTAACGTCTGCGAATGATTGCAGCGTTTTGCCCAGCAGCGCTTCTGCAACCTTATAAGAAACATAAAACACCGGAATATTTTTACTGTTGCTTTTCTTCATGTACATGTTGCCTTTATAAGAACCTGCACCATCCCGCGGAAAATCTTTTGAAACGATTATCAAGCCTTTTGCCCCGTATGATTTGGCCTGGTATAATTTCATAAAAGCAGAAGCCGGGTTTCTAAAACTATATTCTGTTGCAGGTACTGGTTTATCTGCATCCTCAGGCATGCCATCTGCTATCAGTACCCATTTGTCTTTTATGCTTAATGTTTTATAGTCATTTGTTGCGGAATCAACAATTCCAAAAGATGCAAATACAATGCTGTCCTCAACCCAGCTTCCTTCAGTAATTGAACTTGTGCTTAACACATAATCTTTGTTAACAGCGGCTACGGCATTTTTTATTTTTAAAGAAGTGCTGCTTACAGAATCCTGGTAAACTGTAAAATACATTTGATAGCCATCTGCGTTGGCGGGTTGTAAGCCAAGTTGTTTAAAATAATTTTCAATATAGATGGCAGCCATTTTTTGCCCGGGAGTTGCCGTTTCGCGGCCCTCCATTGCGGCACCTGCAATTACACTCAATTTTTCTTTAAGCCCGGATGGCTTAATGGTTGCAGCAATTTTTTTTAATTGTTTTGTATTTTGGGCAAATACTGCCACTGTGCAAAAACAGGCAACCACTAAAAGCATTTTTCTCATATTCATACATTTATTACATACAAGGCATTTTATCTACCCTTCGCTCGTGGCGGCCACCTTCAAAAGCAGTGTTCATAAATGTTTCGATCATTTCCAGGGCAAGCGGCAATGCTACAAACCTGGCAGGCAGGCAAATGATATTGGCATTATTGTGTTTGCGCACGATTGCGGCAACATCGTTCTCCCAACAAATTGCTGCACGAATGTGCTGATGTTTATTTGCCGTCATTGCCACACCATTTGCAGAACCGCAAAGAAGTATACCAAACGCAGCTTCACCAGTTTCAACAAACAATGCGGTAGGGTGCGCAAAATCGGGATAGTCAACCGAATCTGGCGATGTTGTGCCAAAATCTTTTACCTGTAGTTTTTTGCCGGCAAGCCATTCTTTAATGTCTTCTTTGTATTCAAAACCTGCATGGTCGCAACCGATGGCGATTGGTTTAGTAAGATCAAATATTGTTTCCATGTTTTAAATTTTTAGTGAGTATTTTTTATGAGCCATAAGCCAGTGCTGCTATGAAGCATCCTTGCGTCGCACACTTTTACAACTTGAATAACGGTCGACAGTCGACGGTCAACTGTCGACCGAAGAATCAACAGTACAAGTGTGCGACGCAACCGGGACGCCATGAAAATTAATGCCGGGCACATAATTGTATTTGCCTTTAACTCCATTCTTCTTTATCTTTTCTTTCCTGCTCTTTGTAAACCCTTACCGAAACCAAAACCGCCAATTCGTACAAACAAAACAATGGAATAAATACAATTGTTTGGCTGTACCAGTCGGGGCTTGGTGTAATGATGGCGGCCAAAACCAGTATGACTACTATGGCATATTTACGCGACCGTTTTAGAAACGATGGTGTAATGATACCCATTTTGGTAAGTGCATAAGAAAGTACCGGCATTTCAAAAGCTATACCGCAACCAAGTATAAGATTGGTAAGGTTATCTAAATAATCGTTGATCGTTGGCTTGGTGGTAATCATGTTTAACCCGCTTATCTGGAAGTTGGCGAGAAAGTTAAAGGTGAATGGCCCGAGTACCAGATAACCAAACGCGGAACCAAGAAAGAAGAAGAATGAAACCCAGAAAATTACGAACCTGGTTCCTTTTACTTCATTTGGTTTTAAGGCGGGTTTTACAAAACGCCAGAACTCCCAGAAAATATAAGGAAAGGCACCTATTAAACCACCCACAAAAGCAATACTGAAACTTCCGAAAAACTGGCCTCCGAAAGTAGTGGTTTGCATGTTAACGCTTACCGGGGGCAGGCAAAGCTTATCGCCAAGATTGAGCGCATGGCTGATATTACAAATAACACGGTAGCTTACAAAGTTTGGATTAATGGGCCCCGCTATGATATTATCAAATACCCACTGAATATTAAACCATATTACCGCAGCAATAACCAGGATTGCGATTACTGAACGCACAATATGCCAGCGCAGTTCTTCAAGATGGTCTACAAAACTCATTTCTGCTTTACCGCTGCGTCTTCGCTCAAAAAATCCAGTTGCCATTTTTATTGATTGATCTTAATTGTGAAGGCGCAAAGGTAAAGGGTTAATGTGCAGATGTGCAAATGTGGTTGATGTGCGGATGGTTAACGCAGTACTTTCATTTTTACCATTTCAATTCTGGTATCGCTTACGTTCAGCACGTCAAACTCGTACCGGTCAATAATAATACGCTCTTTGGGTTTGGGAATGGTTTCGTGTTCATTAATAATATAGCCAGATAAAGTTTCCGATTCATTTTCGGGGAATTCAAAATCGTATTTTTCTTTAAGATAATCCAGCTCCAGCCTGCCCGAAAAAATATATTCATTTTCTGCAAGCTGCTTTTCTACAAACTCCTCGGTATCATACTCATCTTTTATTTCACCAAAAATTTCTTCCAATACATCTTCCATGGTAATAATGCCCGCTGTACCACCGAATTCATCTATAACCCAGGCAATGCTTTTACGCTCTTTGGTAAATTTATTAATCAGGTCTGTAGCACTCATGCTTTCGGGCACAACAGATATCGGGTGAATAATGGATTTAATAGTATCGGGTTTTTTAAAAAGATCCAGCTGGTGAATGTAGCCTTGTATATTATCAATATTGCCTTCATAAACAATAATTTTACTAAGCTGGGTTTCTTCAAATTTTTTACGGGCCTCCCTTACACTTGTAGCGGTATCAACAGCTTCAATTTCTGTTCTGGGTACAAGGCACTGTCTTATTTTAATGTTAGGCAATGAAAGTGCATTCTGTAAAAGTTCCCGGTTCATTTCCTGGCTGCTTTCATCCTGTTCGTTGTTCTGCTGTAAAAAATGTTCAAGGTCAATTATAGAAAATGGCTCATCGTTATTTTTAATACGTACATTAAACAGGTACTTTAGAACAGATCCTGAAAAGTTTACAAAGGCAGATGCAATCGGGTGTAATAAATCGTAGAAAAAACTGCTCATTGGCGCAAAGACCCCTAACAGCGAATCACTTTTTGCCCTGAAAATTGCTTTGGGTAAAAATACACCGAGTATCAAAACAATTATTGCAGATATTAGTGTATCCAGGGCCAATTTTAAGTACTCGCTTTCAATATGAAAAGGGTTCCAAAGGGAGGCCTTCATCAGCTCACTGAACAATAACCCATAAATAACCAAAAAAATATTAAACCCAATGATACAGGTACCTAAAAACCCGGAAGGCGCTACCATAAAACGCGACATAATAATTCCGCTTGCCTTGCCCTGCTTCTTCTTCAGTTCAATTCCAAGACGGTTGGCACTTATAAACGCAGTTTCAATTCCAGAAAAAAAAGCAACGAATAAGAGTGTAAAAAAAATAGCCGTAAGCCATAGGTAAACTTCTGTCATATACCGAAAATAAAAGAAAATTTGCTGCTGTCAAAATGCATGTTATTTGTTGGTTGAGAAAGCCTTTTTTTAGAGCCGGCAAAAGAATAAATATGAAGCTTTTCTTGCCACGCTCGTTTTACAGTTCCCCTTTCATGGCAGCAATGAAACAGCCGTGACCCTGTCTCGAATTTATTTCGCATTAGTGTCAAGTTGGGTGGTAGCAATAAGTGCTGTAATGTTTACTCAATAAGCGTTCCAGCCAGTTATTCGGGACTTGGATTGGAAAACTTCGCACCTGATACCAGTTGTCTCATAAAGCGCCTCTTTCGGTTCGGTTCCGCCGAAGGCGGAATTGAAAAAATGCGAAGCATATTTTTTCAAAGAAGCGAAAGCAGCGCTGTTGAGACAACGAAGCCATGCGGCTTGAGCATTAACAGTCTTGCATTTAAAAGTTGTTAAAACAAAGATTAGTCTGACGTCAATGCGAATTCATTTCGGGATTACACACTTATACTTTCATAATCATAGATCAGCTTTTAACAGCCCAAAACTCCGCAAACAATCCTGCTTTCGTTTTCAGGCGTTACAATTCTTACTGCATTTATTCCATTCATCAAAAAAGCATATGCGGAATAATAAAATTTCGGTTTCCTTTGTTCCCGCATTCAGTATAAAAATCAAAAAAATTTAAAGCATGATACGCAACCACGAAATTGATTACCGCATTTTTGGCGAAGAAATGCAATACGTAGAAGTAGAACTCGATCCTCAGGAAACTGCTGTAGCAGAACCAGGTTCATTTATGATGATGGACGATGGCATACAAATGCAGACCATTTTCGGCGATGGCAGCCCTCAACAGGATAATAGCTTACTTGGCAAATTATTCAGTGCAGGCAAACGTTTGCTCGTTGGTGAAAACTTGTTTATGACAGCCTTCACCAATGCGGGCCAGGGTAAAAAACATGTAAGTTTTGCATCACCTTATCCCGGTAAAATTGTAGCCCTTGATCTGCTGCAACTTGGCGGCAGAATCATTTGCCAGAAAGATGCTTTTCTGTGCGCAGCCAAGGGCGTAAGCGTGGGCATAGAATTTCAGCGAAAACTGGGCACCGGCTTATTCGGCGGCGAAGGCTTTATTATGGAAAAGTTAGAAGGCGATGGTATGGCATTTATGCACGCCGGCGGCCATGTTTTTGAAAAAGACCTGCAGCCGGGTGAAATGCTTAAAATTGATACCGGTTGTATCGTTGCTTTTACAGGTGGCGTAACTTACGATATTCAGTTTGTAGGTGGTATAAAGAATACGCTTTTCGGCGGCGAAGGTTTATTTTTTGCCACACTTCGCGGCCCCGGAAAGGTTTGGATACAAACATTACCCATCAGCAGGCTTGCCTCACGTATACTTGCTTACGGCACTGTACAAAGAAGGGAAGAAGGAAGTATTTTGGGTGGTATTGGCAATTTATTAGATGGCGATGGAAGATGAGTTTAGCTTAAATTAAAAAGAGAAAGAGCGTACAATACTAATCGTACGCTCTTTCTCTCTTTACCGGCATTTTTGCTCAATAAAGATTCCCAATGTAAAAGTGTGCGAAGCAACAGCAGCTTCATAGAAGTACTAAAGCCTGGCTTAAAAAATTCCTTGTCTTTTTTCACCAGTTTCCCATTTGTTCTTCAACAATGCGTTCAGGTTTTTCAGCTTCATGATGCTGCCAGTCGGCATCGTATTTTACAAACCAGCTTAACCACAAACTTCTGGACATACGCATAAAAACAGGCTGAAGCAAAAGCAAGGTTACTGAGTTTATGCCAAGCCAGTAAAAGATACTGTTATCATAAATTGAAAAACCAAGCAGCACCCACCAGGCAACAAATGTAGCCACCGAATAAGCAACAGTAAGCGCATAACTTACATAGCTGGTTCCGTAATAAAAACCTACTTCTATTTCTGTGCGCTGGCCACATACCGGGCAGTTATCATTCATTTTTATATAACGGCTTTTCTTAAACTCGTAAGCATTTTTCGACTGGAAAAGAGATCCCTCTCTGCAACGCGGACATTTATTCGCCAATACACTTAGCAAATACGATGGTTTGCCTTTTTGCTCTTTGCCCATATCTTTTTATTTGGGTCGCAAGTTACAGATTAAATACGGTAAGGTTTTTTTGAACCCGGCTTAAGTACTGCTATGAAGCTGCTGTTGCCACGCTCGTTTCACAGTTCTCTTTTTCATGGCAGCATTTACGCGAAGTGTGGCAGCCTGTACCGAACTTGTTTCGGTATCGCACTCTTCGACTGCATATCATTGGGGAACAATTGCAGGTACAACCATCCTGCTACTAAGCAATAACCTTTTCCATCTGCGTACTTCTTGAACCTTTGACTAAAATATACGATTGTTCAAAATGCTGCTGTTGAAACCATTCTTTGGCTTCGGTTGCATCGGTAAAATAGTGGAAAGGATGCGGGATATTTTTAAAATCGCCGCCAACAAGTACCACTGCTTTCCATTTGTAACTGTCAATTAATGCAGCGATATTTTTATGTTCCCGGATGCTTTCTTCACCCAGTTCCATCATGCCGCCAAGCATCAGTACTTTATTTTCAGCGTGGAGTTTTGCAAAATTTTCTATAGCCGCTTTCATGCTTGTGGGGTTGGCATTGTAGGCATCAAGAATAATTTTATTCGTTCCCCTTTCTACCAGTTGCGAACGGCTGTTTGAAGGTGTGTAATTTTCAATAGCAGTTTTTATTTTTTCATCAGGAACATTGAAATGTTTGGCAACTGTTATTGCGCATAGAATATTCGGTAAATTGTAATCGCCTACCAACTGTGTTTTAACAGAATTGAATGTGGTTCCTTTTGTTAAAGCGACTTCTAAATAAGGTTCACTTTGTAAAACATTGCCGGTAACAGTTCCTTCTGAAGTTCCATACCACACTGCGTTTGCAATACCTGTTGCCATTTCGTGCAGGTAACTGTAATCGTCAAACGCAAAGATGTTTCCATTATATGCGCGGATAAAATCAAACAACTCGCCCTTGCCTTTTCTTACACCTTCTTCGCCACCGAAACCTTCTAAATGTGCTTTACCGCAATTGGTAATAATCCCGTGTGTTGGTTGCGTATAAATACAATAACCTTCTATTTCTTTCTGATGGTTGGCACCCATTTCAATCACCGCCATTTCTGCGTCTTTTTTAATTCGCAATATCGTTATTGGTATGCCGATATGATTGTTGAGATTACCCTCGGTTGTATAAGTTTTATTGTGCACAGATAATACGGCGTGCACCAGTTCTTTGGTAGTGGTTTTGCCATTGCTTCCGGTAATGGCTATAAAAGGAATATTAAATTGTGCCCGGTGGTGTTTTGCCAGTTGCTGCAACGTTGTAAGAACATCATTTGTTTGTATAATGCGTTTATCCACACCTTCCACAGGTTCATCAACTATTGAATAAGCTGCTCCCATTTCCAGTGCCTTTAATGCAAAAAGATTACCGTTGAAATTTGGGCCTTTTAACGCAAAGAAAAGATCGCCTTTTTTTAGCTTTCTGGTATCGGTTTCTATTGATGGATACTGAAGAAAAATGTTATACAATGCTTCAATGCTCACGGGAATATTTTTTTGGCAAGTTACGGAAGGGCAGTGAAAAGCAAAGTTGCATGTTTGCTGAAAATTGAGTTGGTTTCACAAGTTCTGCAAAGAAGAACAAGCTGCATTGGATCGCTCAAGTAAATTATTGCAGTACAAGTGTGCGACGCAAGAAAAGTTCAATAGAATTACATATGCCTGATTCAAAAAAATTCCCTGCTTTTATAAACCACAAACTACAAACAACAAACCTTTCATTACCTTAGCTGCATGGCAAAGAAACTCTTTTTACTGGATGCTTTTGCACTCATCTTCCGTGCATACTATGCATTGATCCGCAACCCAAGGATTACGTCGAAAGGTAAAAACACCAACGCACAGTTTGGTTTTACCAATACACTGTTCGACCTGATAAACAGGGAAAAACCTACGCATCTTGCTGTGTGCTTTGATATGGAAGGTCCCACTGAAAGACATGCCGATTTTAGTGAATACAAAGCTAACCGCCAGGAAACGCCGGAAGATCTGCTGGCTGCAATTCCTGATATAAAGCGCATTATAGAAGGATTTAATATACCGGTAATTGGCGTATCGGGTTACGAGGCGGATGATGTAATAGGTACACTTGCATGGCAGGCGCATGATGCGGGTTACGAAGTTTTTATGGTTACACCAGATAAAGATTACGGGCAACTGGTAAGGGATGGCATTAATATCTGGAGGCCGGGTTACCAGGGTGGAGATGCAGAAATACTGGGGCCAAAAGAAATTTGCGCCAAATGGGATATTGAGCGGGTTGACCAGGTAGTGGATATGCTTGGCCTTATGGGTGATGCAGTAGATAATATTCCGGGTATTGCAGGCGTTGGTGAAAAGACAGCAGCCAAACTATTGAAGGAATATGGAACGCTAGAGAACATCCTTGCGAATGCAGAAAATATAAAAGGCGCCCTTGGCGAGAAAGTTCGCAATGGAAAAGATAATGCCATCATGAGCAAGAAGCTGGCAAAAATAATCACTGACTCGCCTGTGGAATTTCACGAGGAGAATTACCGTTTAAAAGAATGGAATAAGGATGAACTGATTGAAGTATTTACAGAGCTTGAGTTTAAAACATTGGGTAAAAGAGTACTTGGAGATGAGTTCAATGCATTTCAAACTGCACCGGTTGCTGTGCAGAACGATTTATTCAACCCGCGGCCTGAACCGCAGAACGTACAAAAAGATCTTTTCGGCAATAGTGTTCAAGGAAAAACTGAAACGAAAGCCGCAAGTGTGGATGAGGCTTCGGGAATGGGCGCAGACAAAAACATAAATAATACAGAACACAATTACATTCTCGTTGATACCGATGAAAAGATAACAGCGCTTATTGAAAAATTGCTGCAACAAAAAGAAATTTGTTTTGATACTGAAACCACCGGCCTTGATGCAAATGATACCGAACTGGTTGGCTTAAGTTTTTCAATTAAGCCGCATGAGGGGTATTACATTCCCTGCCCCAAAGAGCAGCATGAAACAAAAAGAATACTCGCTCAATTTGTACAACTCTTTAATGATATAACCAAAACCTGGGTTGGTCAGAACATAAAATACGATATGCTCGTATTGAAATGGTACGGCATTGAACTGGTTGGCGAAATTTACGATACCATGCTGGCGCATTATGTAATAGAGCCGGAAGGCAGGCGCAGCATGGATTTACTTAGTGCGCAATACCTGGGTTACGAGCCGGTACATATTGAAGAACTCATTGGCAAGAAAGGAAAAGGCCAGGGCACCATGCGTGATGTGGAAATAGAAAAGATAAAAGAATATGCTGCCGAAGATGCTGACATAACGCTGCAATTGAAACATGTTCTTAATCCGCAGCTGAAAGAAAAAGAAGTGGAACGTGTGTTTAACGAGGTAGAAAACCCTTTGGTAAAAGTGCTGACTGATATGGAGTTTGAAGGCGTAAAAATTGATGTGGCTTTTTTAAATGAATACTCCAAAGAACTGGAACGCGAGGCTTCTACAAGCGAACAAAATGTATTTAAACAGGCAGGTGTAAAATTCAATCTTGCATCGCCGAAGCAATTGGGCGAAGTGCTGTTCGATTTATTAAAGATCGATCCAAAAGCAAAAAAGACAAAGACCGGTCAGTATGCAACCGGCGAAGACGTACTGCAGAAACTTGCACATAACAATCCCATCGTTGCAGACATACTTGCGTTTCGGGAACTCACTAAATTAAAATCAACTTATGTAGATGCATTGCCTTTAATGATCAACCGAAAAACCGGCCGTGTTCATACTTCTTATGCGCAGGCTGTGGCAGTAACAGGCAGACTGAGCAGCAATAATCCAAACCTGCAAAATATTCCGATAAGGTCTCACAGGGGCAAAGAAATCCGCAAAGCATTTGTGCCGAGAGACAGTAACCATGTGCTCGTAAGTGCTGATTATTCGCAGATCGAATTGCGCATTGTGGCAGCCATCAGCGGCGATCCTAATATGTGCGATGCATTTAAAAAAGGTATCGACATTCATACGGCCACCGCTGCAAAAGTTTTTCATGTTGATGAAAAAGATGTAACCAAAGAAATGCGGTATAAGGCCAAAAGTGTAAACTTTGGTATCATCTACGGGCAGGGCGCATTTGGTTTGGCCGATAACCTCGGCATCAGCCGAACCGAAGCAAAGGAGATTATTGATAATTATAAAAAGGAGTTTTCAGGCATTACAAAATACATGGATGACACCATAAATTTTGCCAAAGAAAATGGCTACGTAGAAACACTTATGGGCCGCAAACGCTGGCTTCGGGATATCAATTCTTCCAATTTTACCGTGCGTGGATTTGCAGAGCGAAACGCTATTAATTCCCCCATTCAGGGTACTGCTGCTGACATGATAAAACTTGCAATGATCAAAATTCATCATGCCATAAAAAAAGAAAAACTGCAAAGCAGGATGATCCTCCAGGTGCATGATGAATTGGTGTTCGATGCATTGCCCGGCGAAATGGAAATACTAAAACCATTGATATTGGAGAATATGAAAACAGCGTTGCTACTTCCTCATGAAGTTCCAGTGGATGCAGAATTGGGTGCCGGAGAAAACTGGCTGGTGGCGCATTAATAATGCCCCGGTAAAATAAATTTGCGGCTTTCGTAATTTTAAAAGGCTATTGCTTCCATGAGTAATAGCCTTTTTTTGGCGAGCTATTAAAGAATTATTGTCCACACATATTTATGCTATTCAGCATTCGTTGTGTCACTCACTTCAAGGTTCGGGGCAATGTTCAGCTACAGGTTTCTGTTGCAATTTCTTACATTCTCACAACAGCGTTTAAGTACCCATATTTTCTTATTCATAATTATATGCAACACATTTTTTTCTAAAAAAAATTATGTAAGGCGGCTTAATTAAAAATTAATTTCAATGCCTGTTTTATTTTTTATTTATTCATTCTTTTCATTAAGTTCGTAACGGAAAACACATTCCCTTTACATTGCAAAGTATCCCGATATTCAACCAAACCCGTACGCTGAAAAGGGTAACAAAGAGTAAGCACTAATTTATCAAAACAAAAGATTTATGAGAAAAATTTTTCTAGCTGCTATCGTAATGGTTATTACAGTTTCTAATGCAAATGCCACCATAAGAAGGGTTGGCTTTACAGGGATACCACAAATAGCTGGTGTGGATTATACTAATTTTTATTCAGCACACCAGGCTGCTGCGGCAGGTGACACAATTTATGTTTACCCTGGCAAAACTTTAGCAGGGCCAGAATGGCCTACTTCTTTTGACAGGGCAGAAATTTCTAAAAAATTAATTATAATCAGTAAGGGGTATTGGACTGACAGCACTTCTACGCCTAAAGGCAATGCTGCTTTACAGGCAAGTAAAGGCACAGCTACAATAGGCAATGTTAATTCTGCCACCTACCCGCTCTATTTTGTACCGGGAAGCGCAGGTTCGGTACTAATGGGATTTAATGGAGAAGGCGAGTCGGTTGCTATTAATGAAAGCAATATCACCATCAAAAGGAATTATAATCTGATTGTATATTTAAATGATTTTACCGTATCAAATTTAACCGTTGAAGGCAATTACAGGGTTTGGTTTGCAGGAAATGATAACCAGAATAATATTTATACCAATGTTATCATTAAAAATAATTTTATTTATCAATTTCTGCTGCCATTGAAAACGTATAGCAGTGGTGTCATTACTAATAATACCTGGATATCAAACGGGCAAGATAATAGAGACGGTAGCGGTGATCTCACCATGTCTTATTTCTATAATAATGGTGTATATTATGACAGATCAAACATAGATTTAAAAAGTGGCACCTGGATTTTCCAGAATAATCTGATGTTATTTTATACAAGTGCCGATTCTGCAACCAATAAAAATTATTTTAAAATAATTGGAGCTACCAACTCTATCGTTAGTTATAACGTTGCATTAAAATCAGGCACATTCACAGTTTGGCCTGGCACTGCAACCAATAATGTGTTTTTAAATCCATCGGTTGTTTCTACCATTTGCGAAGGCTTCCCTGCAATGGGTGCAAGAACTGCTGATGATAAGTATGCACTAAAAGCAGGAAGCCCTGCGTTAAAAGTAAATTTACCTGCAGGCAGCCCATCTGATGCGGGTATGTATGGTGGTACTTCGCCCTACAAATTAGGGATGATACCATCTATTCCAACTATATACAGAATATCAAGCCCACAGGGAAATAACCCAACCGGTAATACAATTCAAATTAATCTTAGTACAAGAAGTAACAACTAAATGTTATTCGCTAACCAGCCTTAGGCCGTAATAAAATCTATGCTGAATAATGCTGTAACGTACAAGAGTGCGACGCAAGTAAAGCTGAATTTTTTACTGATGCGTGGTACACAAATTTGTAATTGTATTGCTAATGATAAAAACTATATGATGAGTTATTATAAAAAAATCCGATGGCTGAATTTGATTGCAGTGTTGTTCACTATAAGCCCTTTTTTATTAAAGGCGCAATCAAATATTGTTCGCGTGGAATATTACCTGGATAGTGCTGTTGCTTACGGAAGCGGAATTACAAGCGGGGTAACTTTTACACCGGGCCCCGATGTGAATGTTTCGCTGAATGTTAACCTGGCAGGCAAAGCGCCAGGCCTGCATGTACTTGGTGTAAGAAGCAGAGATGCAAATGGTGTGTGGAGTATGGATCAAACATGGCTTATGTTGATTGCAGGGCAAGCCGTAACTACACCCAATATTGTTAGCGCAGAATATTATGTAGACAGGGATTTAGGCTACGGAAAATGCAAGCCTGTAAGCGTTACTGCGGGGCAGGACAGGAGCCTTTCTTTCTCGCCCTCTTTAGATTCTTTAGGGGGTGGCATGCACATAATTGGAGTAAGATCAAGAGACGCAAACGGAACATGGAGCCTGGATGAAAAATGGCTGATTGTAAAACAGCCGGCAGGAGTGCCTTTAGTGAATGTTGTGAAAGCTGAGTACTATATTGATATAGATTCTGGTTATGGAAAAGGAACCAATATTACTATAAATGCCGGACAGGATATACAGGACCTTTCCTTCTCACCAGATATATCAACATTAAACGAAGGCTTGCATTTAATAGGTGTAAGAACAAGGGATGCCAATGGTTCCTGGAGTTTTGATAATTTATGGCTGTTTGCAAAATCATCACCTTTTAAACCTACGCCTGCTTTAAAGTATGTGGAGTATTATATAGACAGTTTGCCCGATTATGGAGCAGGAACACCGGTTGCAATCGACCAGGTAAGCAATCTTCCTGATTACAGTATCCCTGTAAACATATCGGGTTTATCTGTGGGTAAACACGGGGTTTATTTCAGGTCACGTGATGCAAATGGGGCATGGTCGCTTGATGACAGTATTCAGTTTAATATTACATCAACTGCATCACTCCCCTACATTGTAGTAAACAGCGTCAGCAGGAAAACAGTGTGTGCGGGTAACCAGGTTGATGTAAGCTTTGACGCAAAGGGTACATTTAATGCCAACAATATTTTTACTGTACAAATGAGCAATATTAACGGGAGCTTTGCATCACCAATAAATATTGGCGCCGATACCGGTAGAAAAAACAAAATCATTACATGTACAATTCCTTCTAACACTACACCCGGCAAGGGGTACAGGTTAAGGGTAGTAAGTAGCAATATAGCTGCTACCGGTATAACAGGAGTGGATACCTTAACGGTTGGTGCTGTTTTGGCAGCGCCAACAATAACCGCTAATGGCTCGACTACTTTTTGTGCAGGCGGCAACGTAAAACTTACGTCATCATCATCTGCTGCTTATTTATGGAACACAGGAGATACTACAAAAACAATTACTGCAACAACATCAGGTAATTACAGGGTAACTATCACCAATATTTCAGGCTGTACCGCTATATCGTTACCAACAACAGTAACAGTAAACCCAATTCCCAACGCAACCATATCAGCATCCGGTTCAACTACCAATGTTTGTCCGGGTACTATTGTTACACTTACAGCTTCTGGTGGTGGTACTTATTTATGGAGTAATGGTGCCACTACTTCAAGTATTTTAGTTAGTGGTTCGGGTAGTTACAGTGTTATTGCAACAAGCCCAAGCGGCTGTAAAGATACTTCTGCCGCTACAGTTGTGACGTTCACTTCATGTCCTGCGCCAAAAGGATTAAAGGCAACTGTAACGTCAGCAACAACTGCTACCTTAAAATGGAAACAGGCAATCTGTGGTGTTGGGTACCAGGTGCAATTAAGGCTTGCAGGATCAACTACATGGTCTGCGCCTGTAAGCGTAGCAGCATTATCTTATAAGCCTGCCGGCTTGTTTGCTGATACTTCTTACGAATGGCAGGTAGCAACTATATGCCAGGCGAGTCCGCTCATCATCAGTGCTTATTCTCCGGGAGCAATATTTACCACACCGGTAAGTTTTGATGCAGCAATAACATTGATAAATCCCAAGACGACAGGAATCTTTAACGCTTCAATAATGCCTAACCCAACCAATGGAAGTACCGCGTTAACAGTTAATGGTGCGCCATCAGGTTATAGTGTAAGCATCAGTGATATTGCAGGGAAAATTTTATGGAAATCATTAAATATAAAAGACAGGAGGTTTCAACTTCCTGTTGAACGTTTTACATCTGGTGTTTACCTTGTAAGTATCAGTGATGGCGTTAATACAAAAGTTTTGAAATTTGTAAAAGAGTAAATTTTCTGTATTTAATTTTTTAAAAGGAACAGGGACACTTTCGGTATTCCTGTTCCTTTTAGAATATCGTTATACTGAAGCTTTTGGCTTCATTTTATCCCTGTTTATTGGTTGCTTCTTTCTCATTATCTTTCCGCACTATTATACAATCATGGTAATCGTAATTCAATGTAAAGACCAGGTAGGCCTTGTGGCAGCCATAACAGGTGTACTTGCAAAAGCACAGATCAACATCGTATCTATGCGGGAACATGTGGATACGGTTGATAACCGCTTCTTCGTGCGTATCGTTGCAGAGGGTAACAGTTCAAATGCAGTATATTTACAGCAACAGTTTCAGGCCGTTCTGCCAGAAGATGCGGATATAAAAGTAAATCCAATACCCGAGAAAAAGATCGCTGTTTTTGTAACCAAAGAATACCATTGCCTTAGCGATATCCTTATACGTAATCATTTTAAAACACTGGGTGCAACTGTGCAATGTGTTATTGGTAATCACGCAACATTGCAGAATATCTGTGAGCGTTTTGATATTCCCTTTCATCTTGTTTCGCACGAACAAAAAGAGAAAACGGATTTTGAAAATGAACTGGTAAATATCATCAGCCGATACACAGCAGATTACCTGGTGCTGGCAAAGTTCATGCGTATATTGTCGCCCGGTTTTATCAAAAAATTTGCCGGCCGAATCATTAATATCCACCATTCTTTTTTGCCTGCGTTCATTGGTGCAAATCCCTACAAACAGGCGTTTGAGCGTGGTGTAAAATTAATTGGCGCTACCGCCCATTTCGTTACAGATGATTTGGATGAAGGCCCGATTATAGCCCAGCAGATCATTCCTGTGAATCATTCTTTTACTGCACCAGATATGGTGAAAGCAGGCAAAGAAATTGAAACGGCAGTGCTGGCAAAGGCGCTTCATCTTGTACTGAACGACAAAGTATTTGTTTACCGGAATAAGACTGTTGTGTTTGAGTGATTTTGTTTAATGAACCGGGCTGCTGATTGCTCAATAAAGGTAAGAATGTACAAGTGAGTGACACAACGGAAGCTGAAAAGAGTATCAAAAGCAGGTAAACAAAATTTTAATTCAATTCATGCCTGTTTTATTTTAATTAAGCCGTAATTCGTTTACATTTAATTTTTAATTGCGACTATAGTTAGTCTATTTAATTTTGCTTTTTAATAAAATAAATATTCTTAAAATGAAAACAGCTATCCTGCTATTTGCAGTGTTTGTGATGGTTGCTCTGCCAAAACAATCTGATGCACAACTGCTGAAAAAACTTAAAGACAAAGTGAATAAAGCAATTGCCCCTGCTTCCACTACAACTACAGACCAAACAACCGGTAGCAGTACAACTACTGATGCCACCGGCAAGCCCACAAATAAAGGTGGTGGAGGATTAAAAAATACACCGCCACCTGACGTAAATGAACAGATTAGCGATGCGGAAAAGGCACATCTTGCTGCGCAATACAGCGATGCCCGTTATTCGCTGCAGCAGGCATTGATAGGCATCGAAATTCAGTTGGGAAGAGAAATGCTTAAGTCGCTGCCCGACCCTGTTGCCGGGCTTGCGAAAGATACAACACAGGATAAAGTGGTAAGTGCACAATGGGGTTGGAGCAACCTTACCATTCAGCGGGTTTATACTGATAAAAAAGATAAGCAATTAACAGTAACGATTGGCAACAACGGCCTTTATTCCGGTTTTGTAACTATGTATTTCAACAATGCTTACGGTGTTCAGGCAAATGCCGACAACCAGAATATGAAACAGGTAAAAGTTAAAGGTAATAAAGCCATTATTCAGTACGACGATAGTAAGGGATACACTTTAATTGTGCCCATTGGCCAGGCATCTATGATTGTTTGGGAAGCTATCAATTTTGCCGATGAAACAGAAGTAATGAATGCAGCTAATACATTTGATATTGACGGAATAAAGAAACAAATGGGTGAACAATAATTTACAATTCAAAAAAAATAATATGAAAAAGCTTATAATATTTTCACTACTTTTTATTTTGGCTTCAGCCTCCTTTGCACAGGATTTTAAAGCAGATATTACCACTGCAAAAACGGCGTATGCAGGCGGTAAATTAGCCGATGCGCATTTTGCACTGGAACAGGCAATGCAGGAAATTGATATGATTGTTGGTAAAGAGGTTTTAAAATTGCTGCCCGTAAAAATTGATACATTAAACTCCAATCCTAAAGAAGATCACGTAATGGCAAACAGCGGCTATATTGGCGCTACAATCCACCGCAGCTATGGGTTAAATGGCGGTACCGATATTGAAATCATCAGCAATTCGCCCATGCTTGCCGGGTTAAATGCATTTTTAAATATGCCTGTTCTTGGCGGCATGATGCGCGACGAAAACACCAAAGTAGTTAAGATACAGGGCTACAAATCAAGGTTGGAAAAACAAGGCGATAATGCGAATGGCAAATCCGATTACAGTTTGCAAATTCCGTTTAGCAGTGCATTATTAACGCTAACCGTTAAAGGTAAATCTGAGAGTGAAGTTTTATCGTTGGCCAACAGCATCCCTATGGAGCAAATTGCAAAATTGATTCAATAAACTTCGAACACATTCAAAAAAAACCGCGGTAATGATACTGCGGTTTTTTTTGAGAATTTTTTTGATCCAGGCTGAAGTATTTCTATGAAGCTTTTCTTGCCACGCTCGTTTGACAGTTCCACTTTCATGGTAACATTTACGCGAAGCGTGGCAGCCTGTCCCGAATTTATTTCGGGATCGCACACATGTACGTTCCAAACAATATTGAACATGGGTTAGCTCCGCAATGCAGCAATCTTAAATCGAAGAATAGGTTACCTGCATTTCGAATCGTCAGACTTTATATAATAGCTTTTATATTTTTTAGATTTTGGGTTCATACAGCCTTTTAAATTCAGTATTTCTATGTTGCGAAAATCAACCGGCTGCCCTTCGCTTTGCAAAGCGATAAAGCCTTCCGTAAGTAGTTTGCCATCCTGCTTTATAGCAGGATCAAAGTTGTGCACTACGCCGCCGCCAATCTGCGGCTTGGTATATTGCAATACTGTATCACCATTAATGATATGCGTAACCAGCGAATCACCCAGTACAATTATTTCTCCCTTAACCCATTGGTCTCCTTCATATGTTTTAGATTTCGATTCAATGCAATGCCTTGGATCTATCTTTCCGTTATAGACTACATCAGTTCCCGGCGAACACATGTTTCCTGTAGGTCTTGGCTTGCCATCTCCCAAACCGCCCAGCAGTTGAAACTCAATAGAGATGGGCCAGTCCTGGTCTTTCGGCATCGTGCGTGGGTCTTGTGAATGGATCATAACACCACTGTTGATGATCGTATAGGATGGCGCATCTTTTCTCCATTCACCAACAAAACGGTATTCAAATTTTAAGTGATAATAAGAGTAAGGTTGTTTGTAATAAAGATGGCCAAACTGTTCATTGAATTTATCGTACTGGTCGTAACGTACCTCTATTATTCCATTCTCTACGCGGAAAGTATTGCCATAATTATCGCCCGGTTCGTGGTGGTTTACTTTAGCAATCCAGTCGTTAATATCTTTCCCGTTAAACAGGCTAACCCATTCTTCTTTATCTGCCTTCTTTTGCGCATGGCTATAAAAGGGAACTACTGCAATAACAAACATGCAGATAAAAAATTTGAGTTGAAATATTTTTTTCATGATACGGCTTTGTTGAGAAAGTTGTGTGTGAATATTAATGCCACTAAAATTAACTGATAAAATGAAATGGTAAATAAAAATATTACTGTGAGCACGATAAGGTTTCTGGTGCCATAAAATAGCCAGCGTTACTTAATGTGTAAATTATTAAAATGCACTTATCAAAGAAAATCATAGATTTAAGTAAAAAGATGTTTCCCTATCTATAAATAAATAACAAATAAATGGATCAAATAGAATTTATCGAAGCGATTAAAATTGTTGTTAAAGAAACTGCCATTAATGATATTAAATCTATGCTTACAAATCCTCCTGAAAAAAAAACCGGACGAGAGAAAATTGAATTATCTAAATGGTATAATAACTTAAATGAAAATGATAAAAGCTTTATTCATACAATTATTAGGGAGTCTGTGGAAAGCAGTGTGTTTGGGTTCTTATGTGTTTTGGACGGAGTACGAGCTATTGAAGGCAGAGAAAAAGGGGAACTAAAATTGTATTATGAAAAGAATACTCTTAGCATACTATTGAATGATTTTAATTCCGAATATTTGCATGATTTATTTAATGCTGTTTAATTTCCCGCGATTCCAGTGCAAGTATACAGGATGATAATGTGCATGGCGTACTTCCCGTTAGCTGGACAAGTCGTTTATACTGTTTGCACCCCACCTAAGGATAACGACATTACTATAGCTTCATATTAAAAATGCCACTAAATTGTTAATCGTCACTTCGCTAAAAGCTCCATAAAATATCCAACAGTACAAGAGTGCGACGCAACGATGCATCATTCATATTCTCCAGCCCGGCTCATAAAAATCTCTTCGATTATTTTTAAGCACAGCAAATAAAAACATACCTTAACAGCCGCTCATTTTTTATCTTCTATCTCAAAAATTTATTATGAAAAAATATCTTGCCATTGCAGTATTATTCGTTTTATCGCTTGCATCAAAAGCTGATATACGTTTACCAAATGTAATCAACAGCAATATGGTTTTGCAGCAGCAATCCTCTGTAAAATTGTGGGGCTGGGCCGGGCCTGCGGAAAAAATTTATGTCACCACTTCGTGGAATAACAAACTGGATTCAACCGTAACCACAAGAGATGCCAACTGGATGCTTACCGTGCAAACACCCGCTGCCGGTGGGCCTTACACGATTACGCTGAAGGGCGAGAACACCATCGTGCTCGATAATGTATTGATTGGTGAAGTATGGGTTTGCAGCGGTCAATCGAATATGGAAATGAATTATGGCTGGGGCCTTCCCGATGTAAAAGCAGAACTGCCCACTTGCGCCAATAAAAATATCCGGTTCTTTTACATACCCAAAACAACTTCTAAAACACCGCAGGATAATTGTGGCGGTCAATGGGTAACCTGCGATTCCAATAGCTTAAAAAGTTTCAGTGCCGTGGGTTATTTTTTCGGAAAAAAATTGAACACATCATTGAATGTTCCCATTGGTTTAATCAATGCCAACTGGGGTGGCACGCCGGCAGAAGTGTGGACAGAACCCGATGCCGTAAACAATGATGCCGAATTAAAAGCAGCAGCGGCAAAACAACAACCTTACGACTGGTGGCCGCTTACACCCGGCGCAACATTCAACGGAATGATCGCCCCAATAAGTAATTATAGCATTGCCGGGGCCATCTGGTACCAAGGCGAAGGCAATACGATTGCACCCGATACATACAGTAAATTATTAACCACAATGATCGGCACCTGGCGCAAGGCATGGAACAAGGAATTGCCGTTTTATTATGTGCAGATTGCGCCTTACACTTATGGCAACAAGTATATTTCATCCATTATAAGAGAGCAGCAAACACAGGCCATGAGTTTGTCAAACACAGGCATGGTAGTTGTTACAGATCTTGTAGATAACATAAAAGATATTCACCCGAAAGACAAGCACGACGTGGGTTACAGGCTTGCAAACTGGGCACTGGCACAAACATATCATAAAGAAATTGGTGCATACAAAAGCCCTATGTACAAAAGCATGGAAGTGCAGAAAGATAAAATCATCATTACATTAGACAATGCACCTACCGGACTTATGACGAAAGATAAATTTGTAACAGAAATATATATTGCAGGTGCTGATAAAAACTTTTTTGCTGCCACTGCAACCATCGAAAAAAATAAATTAATTGTTTCAAGCCCTGAAGTGGCCAATCCTGTTGCAGTGCGTTTTGGTTTCAGCAATACGGCTATGCCAAACCTGTTCAGCAAAGAAGGCTTGCCGGTAAACCCATTCAGAACAGATGATTGGGAGCTTGACAGAAGTAAAGAGGAATAATATTTTTTTGAGCCGGGCATTTGTTCTTCGTGAGGCTTCGTTGCGTCGCACACTTGTGCTTGCGGATATTCCATTCAGCAAATAAAAAGCCAGACTCAAGGTTGCAACGTGTAATAAAAGCCCTGTTTTTTAAGTAATAAATTAACTGCTTATGAAGCTTGTTGATGCAAGAATAAATTCTACCTGGCCGTTATGGCAAAAAATACTTTTCCGTTTTTTCTTCATTTATCTATTGCTTCAAACACAACCGTGGACATGGCTTGATGCAATTCCTGGTGTTAGCTATGTTACACAGTATTACTATGATTTTATAAATTGGATAACAGATTACAGCAACCGGATATTCTTTCATTTGCCTGGGGATGTACTGGCTCCTCCAAATGGCAGCGGCGATACGTCCGGCGGCTGGGCTTCACTTGATTTTTCAATTGCTGTTGCTTTTATTGGTTGCATCATCTGGAGCCTTGCCGACAGTAAAAGAAAAAATTATGAAATACTCAGTTACTGGTTGCGCACTATAACTAGATATTTCATTTGCTTGGAAGCACTTTCGTATGGTATCATCAAACTTTTTGCATTGCAGATGCCGTTTCCAAATTACAGTCAGCTTGCTACGCCATTAGGCGATTTTCTTCCTATGCGCTTGTCGTGGATGTTCATTGGATACTCTGCGCCCTATCAATTCTTTTCCGGCTTAATGGAAGTAACCGCAGGTGTATTTTTATTGTTCAGAAAAACAACCACACTGGGTTTAATCATTGCGACAAGTGTTTTCATCAATGTAGCAATGCTTAATCTTGCCTACGATATTCCGGTAAAAATATTTTCTATAAACCTTGTGTTGATGTGCCTGTTTTTGCTAAGTTTCGATTATAGCAGGCTCGTTGCATTTTTCTTCTACAATAAAGCAATAGAAAGTTGTAATCTATACACCATATCTTTCGTTAAAAGATGGCAACGCATTACAAGAATTGTTTTAAAATCACTTTTTATATTAATTGCGGTTGGCTTTAACTTTTACAATTCCATTGACTGGTATAATGCTCAAAATAAAGTGATCAGTCAATTGCCAGTAACGCCAGGCGTATACGATGTTGCGGTGTATTGCATTAATCATGATACCATTACTTTGCTCGCTTCTGATACTCTACGCTGGCAGGATATTATATTTGAAAAAGATGGTTCTGGCAGTATCAATACAAAAGATACGCTCTTTAGAAAAAGATATAACCGTTCTTATTTTAATTACGAACCAGATACCACAAAAGGTATTATCGGGTTTAAAAAATTCGCTGGTGATACCAGCTATATTTTTTCGATGAAATACAATGTGCCTGATTCTAATTTGCTGCAATTGCGAGGACTTTATAAATCTGATTCGCTTTATGTAGAGTTGAAAAAAAGCAACCGCCATTTTCAATTGACTGAGCGGCAGTTTCACTGGCTGAGTGAACAAAACAGGTAAAAATTATTGGCCAGGCTACCGATCCATGATTGAGCTTCGTTGCGTCGCACACTTGTGCAGATAAGCCCTGAGCGGCATTGCGCAGGCTCTCTAACAGCTCATTAATCTCCCACTGTTCAAGTTTGCGACGCAAGAAAAGTTCAATTCATAATCTACTGCGCGGACAATACATTTCTTTCTGTCTCTTAAATTCGGTTTATTTTATTGCGGCCATAGTATTTGTATAATTATATTTATACTGTATCAATAGCTTTGCACCACTATGCTGCATGACGAACACAATGCTTTATTTACACTGGCTGCTGATTTTATACGGTACACCAACCGTTCGGTATTTCTTACCGGCCGTGCAGGCACCGGCAAAACAACTTTCTTAAAATATATAAAGGCAAACACCATTAAGCAAACGGCTGTTGTAGCACCCACCGGTGTAGCCGCAATTAATGCAGGTGGCGTAACCATACATTCTTTTTTTCAATTGCCTTTTGCACCTTATATGCCCGAAAGCAAAGGCTTTGAAAAAAATGCAAATGCGGTTGACCGGCACCATTTACTGGGCCGCATAAAAATGAACAGGGATCGTATTAAAGTTTTACAACAACTGGAACTACTGATCATCGACGAAATAAGTATGGTGCGCTGCGATGTACTTGATGCAATTGATCTGGTGCTGCGGCATTTTCGTTACCGCTACCACGAACCTTTTGGCGGTGTACAGGTGTTGTTTATTGGCGATATGTTTCAGTTACCTCCCGTTGTACAAAATGAAGAGTGGAGCATACTGGCACCTTTTTACTCCAGTCCTTTTTTCTTCGACAGTAAAGTGCTGGAACTTGAAAAGCCTGTACATATAGAATTGAATAAAATATACCGCCAGAATGAACAGCGCTTTATTGAGCTGCTGAATAAAGTGCGTAACAATGAAATGGATGAAGATGGTTTTGATCTGTTAAACAGCAGATATAATCCGTCCTTTCAGCCTGCAAAAGATGAAGGTTATATTACACTTACCACACACAATTATAAAGCAGATACAATTAATGCAGAATCGCTTGCAAAACTAAGCAGTAGCGCAAAGAATTATAAAGCATCTATTACCGGTGAGTTCTATGAAAAAAGTTATCCCGCAGAAGAATTGCTGCAATTAAAAGTTGGTGCTCAGGTAATGATGATTAAGAATGATCCTGAGAAAAAATATTTCAATGGTAAGATTGGTATTATTACAAAACTGGATGATGATATTGTTCATGTTCAGTGCAAAGACGAAGAGACTGCAATTGAAGTAAAAAAAGAAGTATGGGAAAACATACGTTATACATTGAACCATGCTTTGCAAAAAGTGGAGGAAGAAGAGATCGGGAAGTTTGAGCAATTCCCTTTGCGGCTTGCCTGGGCCATTACCATTCACAAAAGTCAGGGGCTGACTTTTGAAAAAGCTGTAATTGATGCCGGCGCTGCATTTGCGTCGGGCCAGGTATATGTTGCGCTAAGCCGCTGTACAACACTTAACGGTATTGTTTTAAAAAGCAGGATTAACAATAATGGTTTAAATAACGACAGCCGTATTGTTGAATTTTCGAACCGAAGGCCAAACCAGTTTCATTTAACAGCGGCATTAGATGAATCGAAAAGAATGCACCAGGCTGAATTGCTGAAAACAACTTTTGACCTGGCCGCTATTATTAAAGCACTTGAGGCTTTGCAAAAAACCGTTGAAGAAAACAATGATGATTTTAATACTGAAACAGCAACATGGATTTTGAAACTTTTTGAACGTGTTGAAAAGCTGCAGGAAGTTGCACAGAAATTTCAAACGCAACTGGCACAGTTATTTGCAGAAGATACCATGCCCGAACAAAATGAACAACTACAGAAAAGAGTTGCCGCGGCGGCGAATTATTTCACTGAACATCTGCAGCCACTTTTGCCATTTATTACAGATTCTGTTGCAGTTACCGATAGCAAACAAAAAGCACAGTTGTACAACGAAGCGCTTCAGGAAGTACACATTACCATTGCACAAAAATTACATGCTATAAACGCCTGCAGGCAGGGCTTTAATTCAGACAGATTTTACGAACACAGGAAGCAGTTTGTGCTTCCTCCGTTCAGGGTAAATGCTTACGCTACCGCCAATAAATCTTTTAAAACAGATGCTCCTCATCCGCAATTGTACATGCAACTTCGTATACTTAGAGATAAAATATGTTCACAGAAAAACCTTCCTGTTTTTATGGTAGCATCGGCCACTACCCTCGATGAACTGTCACGTTATCTTCCGCAAACAATTGAAGAACTTTCAAAGATCAGCGGCTTTGGCAAAGCAAAATTAGAAAGCTATGGCCCGCAGTTTTTAGACATCATAACAAGCTATTGCGAACAACACAAACTTGTATCGCTGATACATGAAAAAAATCCGAAGCGTACCCGGAAAGAAACTACAACTGCAAAGGAAAAAATTGACACAAAACTGGAAACATATAAACTGTTTCAGTTGGGTAAAACAATTGCAGAGATTGCTGCTGAAAGAAATTTATCTGGTGGCACTATTGAAGGCCACCTTGCTCATTACGTACAGCGCGGCATTATTTCAATCGCAGATATTTTAAGCAAAGAAAAAATCCTGCTGATTGAACCGCTTGCAAAAAATAATCCAAACACAACGCCCGGTAGTATGAAAGAACAGTTGGGTAATAATGCAACTTTTGGAGAAATAAAACTGGTAATCGCCTCACTAGAATATTTAAAGCAAAACAATATTGCTGAAGAAGAAGGAAGATAGCTTTTTGAGCCCGGCAGTTGCACATCTATGAGGCTTATGTTGCGTCGCACACTTGAACGTTCGGAATATATGGCATATGGCATCAATGTGCGCAGTTGAGCCGTCATTTCGAACGCAGTGAGAAATCTGTTATAATAAGAATTGAGATTTCTCCTCGTCGTACCTCCTTGTCGAAATGACGCGAAGAATTCCGAATGCACAAGTGTGCGACGCAACAATGTCGCCATGAAATACCGCTGCCCGGCCCAAAACAATTTCTCCAATTTTCTCAAAATCCTGTTAACATTGCTGTATGGTTACGGCATGTTTAACCATGCCAATAACTTCACCAAAACATTATGCTTATGTATAGCCGTTACTTTATCGCTACTGTTTTTTCGTTGGCTTTTATTGCTTCGGCCTGCGGGCAAGGAGAAACAAAAACTAAAATGGATTTTGAAAAATACGATCCTGTTTCTACGCTGAAAGTACCAGAGCATATTGTTACGCACGCAAAGTTTCCATTTATTGATGTGCACAATCACCAGTGGAATGTGCCAGGCCAAAACCTTAAAGAACTTTATAAGGAAATGGATAGCCTTAACATGAAAGTAATGGTAAATCTCAGCGGTAAAGCATATAAAGAAACTCCCGGAAAAGTGAACGGCGATTTTGATGTGCAAGATCACAGTTACCTGGTAAAGTCTTTGGAAAAAGTGCAGCAAACCGGTGTAAAACGCTTAGTGTTTTTTACCAATATTTCTTTTGTTGGTTTTGGTGAAACAGGCTGGACAGAGCGCACTGTAAAAGAACTGGAAAGCGATGTAAAGGCTGGTGCCTGTGGGTTAAAGATCTATAAAGACCTGGGTATGGAATTTAAAGATGAGAAAGGCAAATTTATTCGTATTGATGACCCACGGCTTGATGCAATCTGGGATAAATGCGGCGAGCTAAAAATACCTGTGCTCATTCATTCTGCAGATCCAAAATCTTTCTGGGATCCTGAAGATGAACACAATGAGCGCTGGCTGGAAATAGCCACCCATCCGGATCGTAAGAAAAGTGATAACAATCCGGCACCCTGGCAAACGCTGATAGATGAGCAGCACAATATGTTTAGAAAACACCCCAACACCACCTTTATTGCAGCGCATCTTGGATGGTATGGAAACGATCTTACAACACTTGGTAAACTGCTTGATGAAATGCCAAATGTTTACACAGAATTTGGTGCAGTGATCGCAGAAATTGGCCGCCAACCCAAAGCTGCAAAAGCATTTTTTACAAAATACCAGGACAGGATTTTATTTGGCAAAGACAGTTGGGTGCCCGATGAATATAAAACATATTTCCGGGTGCTTGAAACAGAAGATGAATACTTTCCTTATCACAAAAAATACCACGCGTTCTGGCGCATGTATGGCATGGGTTTGCCGGATGACATTCTTAAAAAAATTTATTACAAGAATGCTTTGCACATTATTCCCGGCCTTGATAAAACAATGTTTCCTGATTAGTTAGAGTTTTTTTTGGACCCGGCATTTGTATTTCTATGAGGCTTTAGTTGCGTCGCACACTTGTACGTTTGGAACTTTATTGAGCCTGGGCGCGGCTGTAAATAATACCATTTACAGGGTATTATTATTTGCTGTTCATTGCTGTACTTTCAACATGAAAAACGATTCTGCTTATTAACCCGTTAGCATAATAATGACTCTGCATGTTTAAAAAATATTTCGCCAACCCATCTTTTCTTTTCCTGCTTGCCGGAAATCTTTATTGTATCTGGTATTACGAAAATCATCCTGATGGTTTTGCTACAGTAGTGTGGATCTATTGGTTTCAAAGCATCATCATTGGCTTCTTTAATTTTCTTGACTTACTCACCATAAAAAATTTTGATGCCGGAACTTTAAAAATAAACAACGCACCGGCATCTGAAAAAAATAAAGGTTGTATCGCCTGGTTTTTTTTGGTGCACTATGGTTTCTTTCACCTGGGTTATTGCATTTTTTTACTGGTAGATTTTGGGGTGAGGGGTATTGACAAAAATTTTCTGTTGCTTGGCGTAGCCGCATTTTTACTGGAATCTGTTTTCAGTTTTATGAAACGCAAACAACTGGAGCAGAAAGTAAAGATGAATATTGGTACCATATTTTTTCTTCCTTACCTGCGCATTGTGCCCATGCACCTAACCATACTGATACCGGCATTTACAGGTATTAAACCATCGCTTCTTTTTTTAGTGTTGAAAATGTTTGCGGATATTTTTTCTTTTGTGCTGTACCATCATATTTACAGCAAAAGCAATAGTGGAGAGATGGATGGTAATTAAGAAGTAAGCCGAAAAGACAGCGGCACTGCATTGCGGTGTTGAATATTGTTCCGAACGTACAAGTGAGTGACACAACAACCGATGCCATAAAAAACTATGCTGGTTACATAATTGCCTTTAAAAAATTATGCACGCCGTTGCGTACGATAAACGATGGCAATAACAACTACCAGTACTGAAACAATTACATACATGATCTTGTTATCTGTGGAAGAGGGCGCAGTATCGTAACTTTTGCTGATGCTGTTGTTTTTGTTTTTACCAATGTTGTATGTAAGGCCAAACCCAAGTTCATCATCGAACTTTTTGCAGGCGTCTAAAACTTCTTTTGCCTCGGCGGGTGTAGCATGGTCTTTTAAAGCGTTGTAATCGTAGTTTAAAAATACTTTCCTGTTGCTGTAAGTAAAATCTGCTTTTAATGTAAAACCCGGGCAGGTAATGTTTTCGTGCGATTCTTCAATGCTCCATTTTTCAGGAAGGTTTATTTCGATTTCTTCTTTATAATTTGAAGGGTAGGCAATACGGAAGGGCATTGTGCGTGAAAGCTCTTTGGGTTTCAACAAAATACTATTGATGGTATAAGCATAAAACGAAACTTTTTTAGCGCCATCTTTTATACTCCAAAAGTTGTCAATATTATAAAATTCATTTGTGGTAAACTTGCCGGTGCTTTCATCATCTTCAATTTTTAAACTGTCTGCGACGGTGATTTCGGGATAATAATTTGAATAAAATTTCAGGAAATTCTTTTGCATTTCATACATGCTGTTGCTCTTAAAATCATCTCTCATATCATCTGCGAAAGTACCGGTGTATTGTGTTGTAACAACCAGGCCGGCTTTGCCGTTCATATCCGGAATCGTAAATATTTCTTTTGTTTTTACTTTACCCGTTTCCTGTAATGCAATTGGGGTAAGCGTTGTAGTGGTATCGGTAATTACCAGGCCACACTGGTAATCGGGGAACGAAATATCGTTGATACCACCACGCTGATAAGCAATCGTAGGATCGAGAAAATGATTTCTTTCGTTCAGGTTTATTCTTACTGTGCAATGATCAAAAGCATAGTAAGAAGGCAGCCAGTTAAAAATTGTTTTTTTATAATAAGTGTTGATGAGCACTGGGTTTGCTTGAATACCCAAACCCCTGAGTAGCGTACATAATAAATAAGACTTATCCTTGCAGTCGCCGAAACGCTGATCGAATATTTTGTTCGGGTTATTGGGTTTGTGCGAATTTTCGCCCATTTCTATGCCCATATACCTTACATCGTCCTGAACAAAACGTAGTGCCGCCATTACACGGCCTTCATCTGTAACAGAGGCTGCACGTAGTTCTTCAATCTTTTTTTTTAGCGGTGCAGAGAGTGGAATATCTGCGGGGAATAAAGCCTTTGCCCAATCGTTTACTTCTTTCCAGCTTTTGTATTCGCTTACCATGATCATTGGATAAACATCGTACCAGGAAGGCACATAATCCTGAAGGTGCAAAGCGTTTACATTATTGAACCGCCATTCGTAGATCTTTTTATTTGCATTGTTTGTAACCGTGGGCTCTGCTGTGGTTAAACTGTTTTTTATTTGCAGATGGCGGCCGGTATCGCTTATTATTTTATAATAAAGTGAGTAAACCGGTACACCAAAAGCAACATCAAAATGATCGGTATATTTTCCTTTAAAAATGGGATTAAAACCTTTTATCGAATAAGCATATTCAATAGCATCACCTTTTCTTACGTCTTCTAAAAAAAGCACAGCAGAAAGGGCACCATTGTAAACACTACGGCTTAATTCTGATTCCTGCTGTATGATCTTAAACTTCGACGCATCCAGTTTATTAATCACTTTGCCATCCCTGAAAATTATAAGTTTATGAAAAGTAAGTTGCTCGTGCGAAGGATCAAAATCAATGGAAAGTTCAGACCGGTTTTGAATACCCGCTTCTGAAATAATCTTGTAGGCTTTTTTATAATACACGGTTTGTAGGTCAAGTGAAACCTGCTGTTCAAATGCCAGATCAATATATCCATCTTCTGCCTGGTTGTCAAGCGACGCATTAGTGTAATCAATCGTATTCGCAGTTATCCATACAGGTTCTTTGGTGGTTTGTAATCGTCTGCTTTGCGCTGATAGTTGCACAACATTAAAAATGAGTAAACCAAATAAGAAGGGGTATAAAAACAGTTTCATGAGTTTGGATTGACTTGATTGCAAATTATCAATTTTAGCGATTTAAAAATAATGAATAATATTTCCAGAATCTACAAGTAAATACAACCTGCTTTTTTTTACTTAATTTACAGCTGCAACTTGTTTCGCCATGAATAAACTGATTCAATATTTTGAACATATTCCTTCACTGCACCGCACACTTATATTAGCCGGAGGCATTACTTTTTTCTGGCTTATGGAAAGTGCCATCCCACTATTTGGTTTTAAATACAATAAATGGAAACATGCAGGCACCAATATCTTCTTTACACTTACTACCATCATTGTAAATTTTGCATTTGCATACGTGTTGGTGCTTGCAAGCAACTGGTGCGCCAATCAACATTTTGGATTGCTGCAATGGATCAGTATGCCGTTATGGCTACAATTAATTGCAGGCCTTTTGTTGCTTGATTTGGTAGGTGCATATTCGATTCATCTGATACAGCACAAAGTAAAATGGATGTGGAAATTTCACATGGTGCACCATGCAGATACCCATGTTGACACTACTACAGCAAACCGTCATCATCCCGGCGAAAGCGTTTTCAGGGCTGTGTTTGCAATTGTTGCAGTACTTATTGTGGGTTCACCGATTTGGATGATAATGTTTTACCAGACTGTAAGTGCAGTATTATCACAGTTCAATCATGCAAATATAAAAATGCCTGCCGGGCTGGATCGTATTTTACGCGTCATCATTGTTACACCCAATATGCACAGGATACATCATCATTACATGCGACCCGAAACCGATACAAATTATGGTAACATTTTTTCTTTCTGGGACCGGCTTTTTGGCACCTACCATTTTACCGATCCATCCAACCTGCATTATGGTTTAGACGTGCTGCAGGGCCGTAAGGACGAAAGCATTATTGAGCAATTAAAAGTTCCGTTCGATCAATCAGTGAAAACAGATTATTAAACTTCGCACATACAATAATCTTTCTCTCCATTGCTGTTTGCTTAGGGAAAGATTCCAAAAAAAGTTTAGCGTAACACCCGACAACGTGCGCTGCTGAATTATATTGAGAAAGTACAAGAGTGCGACCCCGAGTTCCGCCTTCCTCCGTCAGGCTCTTCGGGGTAAACTGCCACGCCTTTTTTTTGCTGCCATAAAAGTGGAACTGTCAACCGAGCGTGGCAAGAAAAGCCTCATAGCAGTACTACTGTTTGGCTCATAAAAACATTCTACGTATTTTATTCAGTATTAATTGGTATCCGTAACTGTTTGTGGTGCGGCGGCTGATAACAAAAGTTGTACGCTTTCGTAAAGAATCTGCTGTCTTTTGGTTTTAAAAACTTCCAGTTTATCGTTTGGAAGCGTTAATATGTAAGAGTTACCTTCTGAAAGAATTTTATCGAACATTGGGTTAAGGTTATTAAATTGATCAATCTCCATTAAAAGGGCGTTGGCAATTACAACAGAATTATACTTACCGGTTATTGCCATAGTTCCGGTATTGGTAGAAACTGAACTTTTTGGCTTGTATTGAAAGTTTGCAATGGCTGCTTTTTTTTCAGCCGATTCTGATGCAGTTAATGTTGTCCACCCGCCGGTGCCTTCAAAAAAATAGTGTGCAGCAATATATTTTTTTACGTGGGTGCGTGTTTCTGCCGGCAGATATGCCTGCAGATCCCAGAAATTTTTTGAGCCTGATTTATTAATTGCACGTTTTACACCACCAACCCCTGCATTATAGGCTGCAATAACCAGCAACCAGTCGCCAAATTCGGTGTACAATTCCTTAAGTAATTTGGATGCCGCCATAGTACTTTTAAGGTAATTGGTACGCTCATCGTAATAGCGCGTTACAACCAGCCCAAAGCGTTTGGCTTCTCCGGGCATTAATTGCCACGGACCCAATGCACCGGCTGAAGATATGGTTCCGGCTTGCAGGCTGCTCTCGATTACGGATAAATATTTTAATTCTGCAGGTAAGCCATTTGCCTGTAAAATTTTTTCGTAAACAATGAAGTAGGGCGCAGCCCATGATTTCATTGTTTCAAGATTATTTCCTTGCTTATTAATAAAATCTTCTACAAAGGGAATCACTTTAGGATTCAGTTCAAAATTACCAGGTATGGAAGGGTCGTTTGGTTTTGAACCAAGCAGGTTTTTGAAGCCTTTGATAGTATCACCGTTGTTCTGAACATTTTTTTTATATGCATCTGTTGAGAGTGTGTCGTAGCGGAAAGACATTGCAGAAACAGCGAATAAGAGTATTACAGCGGATAAAAAAGAGTGTTTTATCTTTTTAATTGTCATCAGGTACCTAGAATAAAGATCCTTTTTTTGCATAGCTCGTGGATTAAATGAAAAGCGATGATGCGCCAAAAACCAGGAATACAGGTTTTATGTAATCCTATTATTTTTCCGTTTGGCTAATCTTTTCCTTCTAACTGCATGAACTTTTTTGAAAGCTGCAGCAAAGTTAGCTCATCATCTTGAGAAACCATGGCCTGAACACCAAACGGCATGCCAGAACTATGCATAAACAGCGGTATTGAAATGGCTGGAATACCCACAAGATTTGCAAAAACAGTGTAAAGATCAGCAAGAAACATTTCAATAGGGTCATTACTTTTCTCGCCAATGCGAAAAGCTGGTGATGGAACAGTTGGTGCTATAATTGCGTTATAGCTACTGAAAATATTCCGTGTGGTATCAAGTAATATACTTCTTACCTGTTGAGCCTTAGTGAAATAAGCGTCATAATATCCGGCACTTAGTACGAATGTGCCCAGCATAATCCGGCGTTTTACTTCTTTTCCAAATCCCTGGCTCCGGGATTTTTTATAGAATTCGGTAAGGTCGCTAAAATCGTTTTTTGCAGCGAAGCCATATTTGATACCATCAAAACGGGAAAGATTACTCGAAGCTTCAGCGGTAGTCAAAATATAATAAGCAGGGATAATATAATCCAGCCAGTCAAAAGTAACCGGCGTAACAGTATGCCCTTCATTGGTTAGTTTTTGTATAAACTGTCGCATTGAAGCCGATATTTCGGGGTCAAGACCCGGATGTTCCAGCATCTCCTTAAAATAGGCAATTTTATATTTGCTCCCTCCGTCATCCAGCAATTTGGAAAAAGAAGGAATTTCTTTTGTACTTAATGTGCTGTCATATTCATCAGGGCCGGCTATTGTTTCTAAGGTTAATGCTACATCTTCAATGGTATTCGAAAAAATCCCGATTTGGTCAAATGATGACGCATAAGCTATAAGACCATATCTTGAAATTTTTCCATACCCAGGCTTAAGACCAACAATGCCGCAAAAATCTGCAGGTTGCCGCACCGAGCCACCGGTGTCGCTTCCAAGGCTTACCATACACAACCCTGCCTGCACCGCTACAGCAGAACCGCCGGAAGAACCTCCCGGAACCAGGCTGTTATCCCTTGCATTCAGCACATTACCGAAAGCAGAATTCTCGTTACTGCTGCCCATAGCGAATTCATCGCAGTTATTGCGCCCAATAATTATGGCACCTTCTGCAAGCAGTTTCTCAACTGCTGTTGCGCTATAAATACTGGTAAAATTTTCTAATATTCTGGAAGCGGCCGAAACCTTGTGGCCTTTATAACAGATTACATCTTTTAGTGCAACAATAACACCGTGAAGTTTGCCAATTGATTGATTGTTCTGTAGTAAAGCGTCCAACTCTTTTGCGCGCAGCAATGCCTCATCAGAATAAACTTCGAGAAACGCGTTAAGTTGTTGGTGTGCTTCAATCTGTTGTAAATAATAAGAAACGGCCTCAACACAGGTTGTTTGGCCGTTTAATAATTCAGATTGATAGTCTTTGATAGAAGTAAAGCTAAACAAAGGCTGATCGGTTTTGAAATGGAAATAAATTACGGTTGGGTAGTAGTTGTGGTAGTAACTTTATCTTTTTCGTTCATACCTTCTTCAAGTTCTTTTTTCACATTGCTTTTTGCATCATTGAATTCGCGAATACCACGGCCTAAACCTTTCATAAATTCAGGTATTTTGCGGCCACCGAATAATACGAGCACTACAACTGCTATCAGTAATATTTCCTGGAAACCTAAGTTGCCCATAAAAAAAAATTTAAAAATGAAAAACGAAGTTAGTTATAAATCAAACTCCAATTCATTAATTATTGTTAAGGGTGGTATGTTTTTTAATACATTTTTTTTGATCCCAACATTTGATTCTGCTTTCAACATCCGTTGCGTCGCACACTTCCTCTGAAGGAACTATATTCGGCAAAGCGAAGATGGCAACATCGGTCTGATGGCTCAAAGCCGTCAGACCGTTAAGCCTTCATTTGCCTGTGTGTACTGTAATTTATGAAGAATTGTAGTGGAGAAGAACTGAACAATGAGTAGTATTGTGTACAATCAAATAGTAATTGCCTATTGCCTCTTTGCCTTGTTGCTTTTTTTTCCGACCGTACAAGAGTGCGACGCAACACAGCTTCATAGAATTCAATTGCCCGGCTCAAAAACTATTCTTTTGCTTTTTTATTCCTTTTTTACTATTTGTCTATCTGTTTCAGTAATTGCTTTATGATCTTTTTAAGTTCTTCTTCAGTCTCTTTTACATGGGCAAGGCTTTTATAAGAAATAATACGTCGGCCGTCTTTATAATCGCCTTCAAGCAAGCCGGTTTTATCTGTTGCATCTGCGCCTCGTAAAAAGATCAGTCGTATGATATCCTGTTTATAAAAATTAAAACCAACAAGATATCTTTTGTATGTTTTTGGATCAAAAGGTTTCATTTTACCCGTAAAATAAAATGTTGGTGCATTCCAGAAAATGCCTTCACCAATTGTTTTATGAGTACTCAAAATAAGCGTACGCAGGTATTGAACAACATCCGTCATCGGGTGCTGTAGTTTGAAAATAAAATCATCAACTTTCCCGGGTTGAGAAATTCCTGCTGTTAAATCTGTTTCTTTTTTCATCAGCTATGAAATTTTACTTACGCATTTTCTAATTGCTCAATATCAAATTTGGTCATTTTCATAAATGCCTGAATTACCCTTGGGGCTCTTTCGGGATTGGCCATAAGTTTACCTAAAACCGTTGGTACTATCTGCCAGGAAACGCCGAATTTATCAGCGAGCCAGCCACATTTATCGTACCGTCCATCGGCACCCAGTTTTTCCCAGTAATGATCAATTTCAGCCTGTGTTTCGCATTCAATTACAAAAGAGGTTGCGGGGGTAAATTTGTATGCAGGCCCGCCGTTTAAAGCCATAAACTTTGTTCCCCGCAGGTTAAAGATGGTAACCATTGGGTTTTCAGAAGTAATGGTTGCATCGTCAAAAATCGAACAATAAAAGTCTGCAGCTTCTTTGGCTTGCCCGTTAAACCACAGGCATGGATAGATTTGCTTTTTCATGATTTTGTTTTTAATTACAACTCAAAATTATTCCGCTGAACTTTTATGAAATAGAACAAAACCGACAAAATTCAGTTTTACGAAGATGTACCAAATTTCAGGTAATCTTTAGGGGTAATATTCGTAAACTCTTTAAATGTCCTTATGTAATGACTTTGGTCTGCATAACCATTATGAAATGCAATATCTGTAAGCTTTTGAAAATTCCTTGTGTTTAACTGAACAAAGGCAGTATTAAACTGGCAAATGCGCCTGTAAAGCCCTGGAGCAACACCAATATTTTTCTCGAACATGCGTTGAAAAGTTCTCTCGGTAACATGCAAGTCTTTTTGCACCAGAACAAGTGATTCTTTTGAAGGTGCATTGGCAATTTTATTTGTTGCATATTTTACCAGCGAACATTCAGTTTTTGAGTTGCTGATCAGTTTAAAAATAAAATCATCCAGCACTGCAAGCATATCCTCAACAGTATGTGCATTCAACAATCTTTCCTGAAGCGTAAACGTCTGCTGCGGATATAATAAATCCAGGTCTATAGGTTTATCTGTTAGTTCTTGTGCGGCTATTCCAAAAAGAGATATTATCGTAAAGGGTTTAAAAAAATAAGCTATTAAAGTAAAGCTTTCGGGTAAGGTCAGTGTTTCGGGGAAAACAGTTTGACCGAAGAGTGTAAGATAATTTGCATTGTTATTTCCAAGCTTACCCTTTACCGATTTAAAAAGCAGGTTTGGAACACCATTGGCATAAAGCGGTAACATAAATGGCTGGATGACCTGGTTGTTTTCAATCACCAGTATCCTGTCAACATATTCAGAAATTTTCTTTGCGGGCAAAAGATTTTGAACTTTCATTAAAGTAAAAATTTCTATAATGGTTATATCAATGAAGCACAATCTGAATCACTAATGCAACTTAATATTTTTATCCAGGGTTCAACTTATTTAACGGTATTAAAGTTTACAATTTTAATTGATTATTTTAAACCTCTTTATCGAATGTTTTTATTTGCCGGGCTGCATTACTACTATGATGCATTCTTGCGTCGCACACTTGTACGTTCGTCTTTTACCTGAACAAAAAACTAACCAGCTTGCTACAGATACTTAAGCCACGCATTTTCTTTATGTGCCGCTTTGTATTTACCAAACCAGGCACATGGTTTATACAACACAACTACAACGCCGACCCATATTAAATAAACAGCCCAGAGTTGCAGGCCACTTGCTACAGCTTTTGGCCTACCAAAACCACCAGAGGCAAAATCCATGTCAGCGAAATGAAAGCCCTGTATAAACATCACTGCAACCATTATCAAATGAATCAGGTAAAAATGAACCAGGAAATAAAATAGCGGTACCCTTCCATAAACGGTTAAAATTTTCGCAGCATTATTTTGCATTTGTTCTGCAAATGCAAGTATCAAAAACATAATACCCAGAGTGACTAAACAAAACAGCAGTGATGGAGGATATTTGGTAACATTCATAAATGAAAGGAATGTGTACACGCCATCTTTTTGAGCGGACCACAAGGAGGGATCGCCATAAATATTTACGAACCGAACAACTGCAAAAAGCAATAACGCACCAGAACCAATTTTAACGAATAACATCTTTCTTTTAGCGCCTGGCAATTCAAATAATTTTCCTGAAGCAAAACCTACCAGCATAATACCCAGCCATGGCACCGGCGGATAGGCAACAACAAAAGTTGTTTGCGAAGACAGCGGAAAACCAACAACACCAAAGAATGGCATTAAAATAGCTTTTACTACAGAGCCTTCACTGAAAGGAATTAAAGGCAAAAGATTATGGCAGCATATAATCAGCAAACCTATAATCGCTATTGACTTTACAGGGAACTTTATAAGCAAAGACAACATAATAAAACCAAAGCCTATGGCGGCAATTACTTCGAAAAGAAAATTATGAAACCCGGGATCAAAGTACAAACCAAAATTTACTAAGGTGAACTCGAGTAAAACAAGCCAAAGCCCACGTTTTAGCAGGAACTTCCGGCTTTGTGCCATATTGTTTTCCCTGTTAAAAGTTATATAGGCTGATGTGCCTGCGAGGAAAACAAAAGTTGGTGCACATAAATAAGTGATCCATCGTGTAAAGAAAAGAATGGGTGTAGTTGTTGACAAATTTGTTGGCGATTGCGAAACTGCATCTACATGAATAAAGTCGCGTACATGATCCAGGGCCATAATGATCATCACCAGGCCGCGGGTAAAATCAATACTGGTTATTCTTTTCATACAGGAATGTTATTGCAGCGTTAGTGCTCTGTTACTTCTTCAGATGTGTTTTCTATTCACAAATGGAAAATAAGAAATATTTTTTTCTGTTGCTCTGATTTAAAAAATGAAAATAATGGCATTAGATTTTCAGCGCAATGTTCAGTGCGTTATTTACCCGCTTCGATCTTCGCTGTGAGAAAAGCTCCATATATAATCTGAACGTATAAGTGAGTGACACAACTTAAGCTTCATAGATGTTCCATAGCCCGTTACCAAAAAAACTTTACAGGAAGTTATGCCATTGTTTAAGTGTCATCCAAACATTTTATATATCTTTCGGCATAATTATTTAACGCCATAAATATATCTCCATGCGAAAGATTGCTTGCTTTATTACCCTTTTATTGACTGCTTTATTTTTCAGCGGTTGTAACACTGATTCAAACACGGCCAAAGTGCTGCTCTTTGTAAAAACAAAGGGCTATCACCATGAATCAATACCGGCGGGTATTGCAGCTATTGAAAAAATAGGAAAGGAAAATAATTTTAGTGTAGATGTAGATTCGAATTCAAGTGTTTTCAACGATGATAATTTAAAGAAATACAGAGCTGTAATTTTCTTAAGCACAACGGGTAATATTCTTAACAGTGATGAACAAGTGGCGCTTGAACGTTACATAGAAGCAGGTGGTGGTTTTATGGGCATTCATGCTGCGGCTGATGCAGAATATAACTGGGCATGGTACAATAAATTGGTAGGTGCATATTTTAAAAGTCACCCCGGTAATCCGAATGTAAGAAAGGCAACGGTTATGGTTACGGATACTAGTTTTATTGCCACGAAAGGCTTGCCGGCAAAATGGGAACGCACCGATGAATGGTACAATTATAAGAACATCAATGCAGATCTTAATGTAGTTGCAAAGCTTGATGAAGACAGTTATGAAGGTGGGGAGAACGGTGCCAATCATCCCATTGCGTGGTGGCATGATTTCGATGGCGGACGTGCATTTTATACCGGCGGCGGCCACACCACAGAAAGCTATAGTGAACCTTTATTTTTGCAACACCTTGCAGGCGGAATAAAATATGCCATGGGCTCGGATACTGTAAAACTCGACTACTCAAAAGCCTATGCTGTAAAGGCTCCCGAAGAAAACAGGTTTACCAAAACAATACTTACCAATGACCTGAATGAACCGATGGAAATAGCCGTTACTGCAAATAAAACAGTTTACATTATTGAACGCTCAGGCAATTTTTACGCCTACAATCCTGTAGCAAATACCACTAAGCTTGTACACAAGTTTCCTGTGTTGCTAGATACAAAAGAGGTATCTGGTAATGGGTTGTTGGGCGTAACAATTGATCCTGATTTTGAAACCAATAAATTCATTTATTTCTTTTATACACCTATTGATAAAAACTATCATCAAAATATTTCACGGTTCAAAATGATCGGCGATGATTCATTGGATCTTGCTTCAGAAAAAATAATAATTCAAGTTCCAATTGATGGTGAAGTAAGCGCACACACAGGCGGTTCACTGGCATGGGATAAGAATAAAAATCTTTTCATCTCAACGGGTGATAATACCGTGCCGTTTGAATCGGATGGCTATGCACCTTTAGATGAAAGAGCCGGCAGAAAGACATTTGATGCACAACGTTCTGCATCCAATACCAATGACCTGCGTGGAAAGGTATTACGCATTCACCCGGAAGCTGATGGAAGCTATACCATACCCGATGGAAATATGTTTGCGAAAGGCACTGAAGGCACAAGGCCGGAGATTTATACGATGGGTTGCAGGAACCCTTACCGCATTGCTATAAATCAGCAAACTTCTACGGTGTATTGGGGTGAGGTTGGCCCGGATGCGGGTGACGATTCACGCCACGGACCAAGGGGCTATGATGAATTTAACCAGGCTAAGAAACCCGGTTACTATGGCTGGCCTTATTTTGTAGGCGATAGCAAACCCTACCATGATTCTGATTTTGCAACAAAAGCAGTTGGTGATCTTTTCGACGTAAATGGCCCAACCAATAATTCTGTGAATAATACAGGATTGAAAAAATTACCTGCTCCAACAAAACCAATGGTCTGGTATCCTTATGGTTTTTATAAAGAGTTTCCTGAGCTTGGTGAAGGCGGAAGAGCCGCCATGGCAGGTTCCTTTTATCATTACAACAAAAGCCTTTCTAAGAAGAACAGCATTCCTGCCTACTACGATAATTGTTTATTTGTTTTCGACTGGATGCGTAACTGGGTATTTGCTTTGCGGTTTGATGAAAATGAAAACTATAAACGCATGGAAGCCTTCATGCCGCTTACAGGAGATTTCAGAAGGCCAATAGACATGGACATAACACCCGATGGCATCATGTATGTATTGGAATATGGCACTGTTTACGGTGCAGATAATGATGATGCAAGATTGGTACGCATTGATTACAATGATGGCAACCGTGCTCCCGTTGCAAAGATCAGCGCAAAGGATACAATTGGTTTAACGCCATTAAAAGTAAGCTTCGATAGTAAGAAGAGTTATGATAACGATGAAGATGATCAACTGAAATATGAATGGACTTTTGAAGGAAATAAAGTTGGTTCAACAGATGCCAACCCTGAATATACTTTTAATAACAAGGGTGTATATAAAGTAATCTTGATATTAACCGATCCTTCAGGGTTAAGCTCAACAGATACTTTAGAAATAAAAGCAGGCAACACTTTGCCGCAGGTAACTATCAACACTGCAGGCAACAGTTCGTTTTATTTTGATGCAGCTTCTCTTGATTATGCGGTTGATGTAAAGGATAAAGAAGAAGCTACTATTGATCCGCAAAAAATAAATGTAAAACTGGAATATGTTCCAAAAGAAGCGGGCACCTGGAAAACAGTAAACGGGCAAGGTGTATGGGTTACTCCCGCCAAAGACATGATACAGGCTGCCGATTGCAAAGCCTGCCACCAAATAGATAAAGCAGTGCTGGGGCCTGCATTTATAGAAGTTGCCAACCGCTATCAAGCCACGCCAGATGTAATATCAAAACTCGCCAATAAGATCATCAGTGGTGGCGCAGGCGTGTGGGGCAACACACATTACATGACGGCGCACCCGCAGTTAAGTAAAGACCAGGCAAGCACCATTGTAAAATATATTCTCTCACTTAAACAGCAACAAACACAAGACAGCCTGCCTGCAAAAGGAGCCGTTTCTGTGGCTGGCAAACAGGGCGGCACTTATGTGTTATCTGCTGCTTACACAGACAATGGCAATGGCGTTATTCCTTTAACCGGCACACAGCAGATCGTATTGCGTCAGCCAATGATCGCAGCACAGGATGCAGACATCATCAGTGGTATGGAGCGTTACGATAATAAGCTGGGCGTAACCAAAAGCAAATCTTATTTCGTTCTCAAAGGCATAGATCTCAACGGCATTAAAAAGGTTACGTATAACTATGCTGCAAAAGATAATGCCGCCACACTTGAGATACATGTTGATTCAACAAAAGGCGCCGTTGTAAGCACGCTCAATTACACGCCATCAGGAGACTGGAACAAATTCAAACAAGCCACTGCAACGGTTACAGATCCGGGTGGTAAACATGACCTGTATTTCGTATTCAAGAAAGATGGCGAAATAGTTGGTGAAGGCTTGTGTTTACTTGACTGGATAAAGTTTGCAAAATAAATTCGTTCAATAATTTTTAAAAGCCTCAGCAATGAGGCTTTTTTATTTTATGTACCCAACACTTGGATATACATGATGCTTCGTTGCGTCGCACACTTGTACGGTTGGATTATATATTGAGCTTTACCGAAGCCTAGATTGTGAAGTTTCGTAAATACAGCTTTTATGAGTGAATATGCGAAAGTTTTATTGCGAACTTTCGCATATTTTTGAGTTGGTAGCAATACAAAATGAAAATCGTCTCCGACATAAAACTTAACAATATTGACCCAGAAGATTTTGGGGACAGCATACTCAAACTTGAAAAATCGTTTGGGGTAAAGTTTGCTGAAAATTCAATGAAGGACGCAAAAACCTTTGGCGACATCTGCGATATTATTGAAAGCCAAATAAATCTTACAGACAAAAATGACTGCACAACACAGCAGGCATTTTATAAAGTTCGTAAAGCAATTGGTTTGACGCAAAACTTTGATGAAAGCAATATAAAGCCACAAACAAAATTGGAAGACATTTTCCCTCGTTCAAATCGCAGACAAAATGTAAAACACTTTCAACAAGCATTAGGTTTTTCGGTGGACATTTTAAGTATGAAAAGTTGGTTGGCTTTGACACTTGCTACTGGTTTTATACTTTCATTAATTGCTTTCTTTTTTAGTTGGCAGTACGTAATTGCAGGTTTGACATTTTTCACTTTGGTTATGTGGACAGCAAATAAATTTTCAAAAGAATTAAATGTTTCAACAGTTCGAGAATTGACAGAGAAAATCTCAAGAGAGCATTATTCATTAGCCAGGCGACAAAGTGGGACAGTTAACAAAAACGAAATCGTAAAAATTATTCAGGATGTTTTTATTGCTGATCATCTGTTGGACAGAGAACACTTAACCAAAGACGCAAGTCTGGGCTGGTCTTAAATGCACTGCTGCTAATCGGTTTGGCATTTTTGCTACTTTTCATATCCCGCCAACGGTTAACGAAATGAACAATCTCCGCTTCGGTAAAAGCTCAATCATAATCCGAACCTACAAGTGAGTGACACAACGAAAGCATCATTTATGTTATACAGATTGGTACAAAATATATCCGGCAATTTTGTGAACCACTTTGGCAATCGTAAACAAATATCTGCTGATTACTTATAAAATCATGCACTTACATTTGCATAAAACGAATAAAGCGCACTATATGAAAGCAAACCGCATTTTCTTTTCAGTTGTATTTTCTGTTTGTGTATTGGGCTGTTCTAAAAGTAACGGCGGTACAACAAATAATGGCGGCGGTGGCAATGGTGGCGGCAACACTGATACCACAAAAAAAGGATTGCCCGTAAGCTCTTTTATTACCACCGGAGATCAAAGTGCATTGCTTCAAAAAAAGGTTGACCTGAATTTTGCAACAGTTGCCAACAGCAATCCTTTCATTGATGTTGACTCTACGCAAACCTTTCAAACCGTTGATGGGTTTGGGTTTACGCTAACGGGCGGCAGCGCCGCAGTCATCAATCAAATGACTGCAACAGATAAAGCTGCACTGCTGCAGGAATTATTTTCAACATCAAACGCATCGGCTGTCAGCATTAGTTATTTACGTATTTCTATTGGCGCATCAGATTTAAATGCTTCTGTTTTTTCTTACGATGACGTTGCTCCCGGCCAAACCGATGAACCGCTTGAACACTTCAGTCTGGATAACGATAAAACAGATCTTATACCGCTGCTTAAAGAAATTGCTGCCATTAATCCTGCAATAAAAATTATTGCAGCGCCGTGGTCATCACCGGTTTGGATGAAAGATAACGGCAGTTCAAAAGGCGGAAGTTTAAAACCTGAATATTACGCTGCCTACGCAAATTATTTTGTGAAATACATCCAGGCTATGAAAGCAGAAGGCATCAGCATAGATGCTGTTACACCACAAAACGAACCATTGAATCCTGATAACAATCCCAGCTTATACATGACTGCTTTGCAACAGGCCGAATTTATTAAAACCAATCTTGGCCCGGCTTTTCGTACGGCAGGTATTACTACAAAAATTGTTGCATACGATCACAACTGCGACCGTGCCGATTACCCTCAATCAATCCTTAACGATGCCGCTGCAAATGCTTTTACAGATGGCAGTGCATTTCACCTGTATGCCGGCGACATTAGTGTGTTAACACAGGTGCATAACAATTATCCAACTAAAAATTTATACTTCACAGAACAGTATACTGCATCATCCGGCGATTTTGGCGGCGATCTTAAATGGCATGTAAAGAATGTAGTGATTGGCTCTGTGCGCAACTGGAGCCGCATTGCACTTGAATGGAATTTAGCAAACGATGCTGCTTATGGTCCGCATACGCCGGGCGGTTGCACAACATGTAAAGGAGCGCTAACGATTGCTGCAAGCAGCGTAACAAGAAATGTAGCGTATTACATAATAGCGCATGCTTCAAAATTTGTACCTGCAGGTTCAGTGCGCATTCAAAGCAATATCAGCGGCAACCTGCAAAACGTAGCGTTTTTAACACCCACCGGAAAAAAAGTGCTTATCGTTGAAAACGATGGCAACGATGCATCCACATTCAATATACGGTTTAACGCAAAGTGGGTAACAGCAACACTTGCAGGCGGGGCTGTTCAAACTTTTACATGGTAGAATAATGAATGATTTTTATACAGGGCATAGGTAATATAATTAAGCATTGTTGCGCCTGCCCCGACGAGGAGCGCAGCGACAGAACTCGGGGTCGCACACTTTTACGGGTGGATGCTTTATTGAGCCTTTACAAAATATGCAGAAACATATATTAACACACACATTCCTGTATTAAGTTTATCTTATGCAGCTTTCGGGTTATTATCGATTATACTTGAAAAGCATTTTGCAGAAAACCGGTCTGATATTCATATAAATTATTTTTAAACAGTTTACACAATCATAATAAATAACTTAAAAATTACCTGAATGACTTACCAGTTCCGCCTGATAAAAAATGTAGCCGCCATCGTTGTGCTGAGTTGTGGCAAACTGTATGCGCAGGATAGCGCTAAACCATGCCAGGTAAAAATGATAAATATTATGGGTTCTTATTCAGGAGACTGCAAGAATGGATTAGCCAATGGCAAAGGCGAAGCAAAAGGTGCCGACCGCTATGTGGGGCTTTTTAAAAATGGTTTGCCCAATGGCAAGGGTACTTATTATTATGGCGACAGCTTATATTATACAGGCAATTTTCAGGATGGTGTAAAAGAAGGCAAAGGTGAGATTCATGATCTTAGAAACGGCACAGCCGATAGTTTAATTAAGGGCTACTGGAGTGCAGATGAATACAGGGGTAAAAAATATATAACCTACACCTTCACCAACACATCCCTGTTCGACCAGGTTACTGTAACTCCCTCATCCGAAAGTGGAAATACAATAACCATTAGTACCTCAAGCTACCTTACACTTACAAACTTAATTTCAACCGATGGAAACTTTATAAAACAGCTAAATACATTTGACAGTCCCACAAAACGCACTACTACGTACCAAATAGATAAATTTCCTGCCCGGTTAGAAGCGGTTTTTTCTGGCGGGCAAGCTTGTAATATTGAGTTGTACAAACAGGCCAACTGGAAAATTGAACTGCTCGTTTATCGCCTTCACGAATAAAACATTTATAACCTGAGATTTTTTTTGAGCCCGGCATTAGGAATATCATTCAGCATTCTTGCGTCGCACACTTGTACGGTTGAATTGATTATTGGGCGTTTACCTAAGCGTAGATCGAAGTGGGGATTGCCTTATCTGCCCTGGATACTTGCGCCATAATGTGATTTTAAAGAAAATGCATGGAAACTCTTGATATATCCTATGGATATATTCCTTTTGAAGGATTGTACCACGGAAGAATTGATCGGTCTCGGAATTTATAAAATAGATCCCACGTCTGATATAGCTTAACAGAATCAATACCAATCTTACTTAAATAATTTAGCCAGTCTTTTTCATTTTCAAATATTTTTTCAGTTCTATTTTCGGTTATTATTACAAACCAATCGTTAGGTTCTGCACCTTCTTCTCTTTTTCCATTGCCATAAATAACCCCTTTAGTTAGATTAATATCTGTTACATTGGTATAATTATCTTTAAACCCACCGCTTTTATATTTTAAATCTAAACCCCAAGCCTCCCCTGTCAATTTTCTATCGTCAGATACGGTACTCAACCTGTATAGTTTATATAATGGAATTACGTATAAATCCGAAACTCCGTGTGTTTCATAAAAATCATATTTCGAATTACAAGAAATACCAATTAATAATATTAAAAATAAAAATCTCATTTTGATATAAATTTTAGTTTACGGTAAATGCCAAGAAGCTGATACCGCCGGGTACGAGTTACCTGCTATTATAGCGAAAAAAAACTGAAGTTTCTGAAGTAATAGTATACAAAGTACTATGATTTGGATTTAGACCAAATTTATCTTTTAAAATATAGTCTGACCCATTAGCATTCCTTCGCCGTGGTTTGTGTCTCCACGAACCACGTTCCACTTCAATCTTCGCAATGGTAAAAGCTCAGTATATAATCCAACCGTACAAGTGAGTGACACAACAAAAGCTAAATTGCAGCAATGCAGTTTGGCAAAAAGTATAATCTACTTTGTATAGGCATCAATAGTTTCAATACTTCCATCGGGCCTGTACTTTAGTTCGGTAACTTTTATGTTTCTGAGATGTGTTTTACCGGATAGCTGTGTGTCGTGATAAAATAAATACCACTTATTCTGAAACTCAATAATGCTCTGGTGATTCGTCCAGCCTTCTACTGGATTTAATACAACGCCCTGGTAAGTAAACGGACCATATGGATTGCTGCCCGTGGCATAACAAATAAAATGTGTATCGCCTGTTGAATAGGTAAAATAATATTTGCCATTGTACTTATACATCCACGATGCTTCAAAAAATCTTTTGTCGTGATCCTTTGCTGGTAAAGGTTTGCCGTCGCTGCCGAGAATAACCACATCTTTTACCTTCTCATCAAAATGAAGCATGTCTTTACTTAAACGTGCAACTTTTGCAGTTAATGCAGGTGCGTCGCCAACAGGTTCATCCTTTGCTGTTGAATCGTATTTACCTGTTTGCCATCTCTGCAGCTGGCCGCCCCAAATGCCGCCGAAATACATGTAAAAATTTCCGTCATCATCTTTAAAAACGGCGGGATCAATACTGTAACTTCCTTCAATTGGTTTGGGTGCTGCTTTAAACGGACCGGCAGGATTTGCACTGGTAGCAACGCCTATTCTAAAAATATCCTTTTTATCTTTTACAGGAAAATAGAGGTAATATTTTCCATTGCTGAATGCCGCATCAGGCGCCCACAATTGCCGCCCTGCCCAGGGTATATCTTTTATGTCCAGCGCTACGCCATGGTCAGTAACTTTTCCATTAATACTGTCCATAGAAAGTATGTGATAATCTCTCATGGCAAAATGATCGCCTTTGTCGTTCTCGGGAATACCTGCATCTATATCATGCGAAGGATAAATATAAATCTTGCCATCGAATACATGCGCAGATGGATCGGCAGTATAAATATCACTGATCAATGGCTGCGATATTGGCTTAAGTTTTTGCGCCGCCGTATCTTGTTTTGCTGATGTACTGTCGCCTGTTTGATCAGTTGTCTGGTTGCTGTTGTTGCAGGCATTTAATGCAGCAGCAAAAAAGAATAATATCAATAACCGGGGTGTAAAATGTGCAGTGTTCATTTTTCTTATTTATGGCATTTGTAATTGTTGGTAAGAATAATTTTTGTGATACCAGCTATGGCTTTTTATGGCATCGTTCCTTGTGTCACTCACTTGTACTTTCAGAACAGTTATGATCTTCCATACGAGACTTAATAATACCTACTTGCTATGCTATACTTCGCTTTGCTCAATATTGCTTCTGCTGTTGAAGTGAGTGACACAACGAAGCATCATAGCAGTACAAAAGCTCGTAACAAAATAAAAGTTTTATTTGCTTAACCTGTAAAAATATTATTGCCCACAGGTTTAAATGCTTTAAAAAAACTATTTAATCTTCATCCATTTCCAATAATAAATTAGCCACCAGGGCCGTCCAACCGGTTTGGTGAGAGGCACCCAATCCCTGGCCGCTATCGCCATGAAAAAATTCATAGAACAGGTGATGGTCTTTAAAATCATCCTCTGCCCATTGTGGCTGATGGTCTGGATGATACTGAAATTTTCCTTCATCATTCTTTTCAAAAATCTTTAATAGTCTTTTGGTAAGCTGGTTGGCAATTTGTTTAAGGTTAAGCTTATTGCCAGACCGTGCAGGAAATTCATACGTATAAGTATCACCATAATATTCATAGTATTTTCGAAGCGCATGAATGATGAGGTAATTTAAAGGCAACCAGATTGGACCCCGCCAGTTTGAATTACCGCCAAACATAGAACTGGAGCTTTCGCCGGGCTCATACTGTATGCTGTAATTACCGCCCTCGTACCCGAACACGTATGGCTTATCCTGGTAATGTTTCGAGAGTGACCGAATGCCATAATCCGATAAAAACTCATCCTCGTCCAAAAGCCTTTTCAATAGTTGTTCCAGCCTGTCACCAATCATGATAGCGAACAGGTAATTGCCATCCTTGTTTTTGATTTCAATATCCGAAATAATCCTGGTAAGATCTGGCCTGGTAAGCCTGATAACCTGTAACCTGGTATTGAATTCCCGCAAATGCTCAAATACACTTTTATGCATAATCTCCACTGCCAGTAACGGTATAATGCCTACCAGGGAACGGATCTTCAACCGCTGACTGGTACCATTTTCAAACTGAATGGCATCGTAATAAAATGCATCCTCATCATCCCATAACGAAATATCTTTTTTCCCGATGTGATGCATGGCCCAGCCAATATTTAAAAAATGCCGGAAAAACTTTGCGGCAGATTCTTCGTAGGCCTGGTTATGCTCCGCAAGTTCCAGGGAAATCCGCAACATATTAATGGCGTACATGGCCATCCAACTGGTGGCATCGGCCTGTTGTAATTTTTTTATGCCGGGTGGCATGTGGTTGCGGTCGAATACACCAATGTTATCCAAACCAAGGAATCCACCTTCAAAAATATCTGTGCCATTTGCATCTTTTTGGTTCACCCACCAGGTAAAATTCATCAGCAACTTCTGGAAAGATCTTTCCAGGAAATCCCAGTCAGAAACACCGGTTTTTTTCTTGTCTGTTTCATACACATACCATACACTCCAGGCATGTACCGGCGGGTTTACATCACTAAAGTTCCATTCGTAAGCAGGTATTTGCCCGTTGGGGTGCATGTAGTATTCACGAAGCACGAGCAGTAACTGTTGCTTGGCAAAAGCCGGATCTATATGAATAAAAGTTGCAGCATGAAAAGCAAGATCCCAGGCGGCAAACCAGGGGTATTCCCATTTATCGGGCATTGAAATGATATTGCGGCAGGTAAGATGCTGCCAGTCGTAATTGCGTTTATAATTTCTGAATGGGGCCTTTTCGCCGGGTTCGCCAAAGAGCCATTTAAACACATCAAGGTAGTAGAACTGTTTTGTCCAAAGTAATCCACTCAGCGAGCTTCTCAGCAATTCCTGTTGCTTTTTTGACAATTTTTTTTTAGGATCAAGTTGCTTGTAATACTCATCTGCCTCAGCCTTTCGCTTTTCAAATATGTTATCAAAATCGCCCCAGGGTTCATCCAATGATGTATTGCTTAACCTTACACAGAAAGTTTTAGATTTTCCTGAAGCGATCCTTTCCTTTAACCAGATCGCAGCTTTAGTACCTTTTTTTTCCGGGTTAACTGTCTGCTCTTTATTAACGATATAGTTGTTTATGCCATCTTTTACAAAAGCGGCATCATTGGGCTTGTGAAATATCCGCTGACTGTTTGTTTCGTTATCACAAAACAATTGCTCGCCGCCCTGGTGATAAAAATAAAAATTACCATTGCGGCTAGAACTTGTTTGAAGGCAATTATCCGAAACCGCCGCAATTAAAGGCTTGCTAAACCGGGAATTATGCTTCCAGAAATTACGGAACCAAACGTGCGGAAGCACATGTATGGTAGCTGCTTCTGGTCCCCGGTTATGCACCGTAATTTTCATCAGGATGTCGTTGATTCCTGCCTTCGCATATTCAATGTAGCAATCAAAATAACGGTTGTCGCGAAAGATGCCTGTGTCCAGCAATTCATACTCCGGGCTCAGGCGGTCGCGTTTATTTTGCTGCAACAATTCCAGGTAGGGAAAAGCTGCATGAGGATACTTGTAAAGAAATTTGCAGTACGAATGTGTGGGCGAAGAATCCAGATGAAAATAAAGTTCTTTTACATCTTCGCCGTGGTTGCCTTCGCCATTGGTAAGGCCAAACAATCTTTCTTTTAAAATAGAGTCTTTTCCATTCCAGAAAGCGGGAGCAAGGCACAATACCTGGTCGCTGTCGCAGAATCCGCCTATGGCTTCCTCACCCCAGCGGTATGCATAGCTTCGTGCAAGATCATGATTTATAAAATTCCAGGTATTCCCTTCGGGGCTATAGTCTTCCCTTACCGTACCCCACTGGCGTTCAGATATATAAGGGCCCCACTTTTTCCAGTTTTTGTTGTTGTGTGAACGCGACAGCCGCACATTTTCCATGATATTAAATATTGTTTTCTCAAATTATCTAATATGACAATGTGCAATCGTTGAGATAAATATATTGATATTCAAACACTACAAAAAAATTATCTGCTTATTAACGGGAATCAGCGCTTAGCCGCGAAGTTGAAACGAAGCAATAATTTTGGTAACAGGCTTTTGTACTTTGTTGCATCGCCTGTTGCCACGCTCGTTTCAAAGTTCCTTTTTCATGGCAGCAAAGAGCCTGGCAGTTTATCCTGAGCGGAGCCGAAGTGTCACTCACTTTATCCGTAGAAACTATGTTGAGTAAAGCGAAGGCAGACTTGAACTCCCTGAATTTTATACATCAAAAAAATATTTCAAACCTGCTTAATATTTATTCTTCAGATGAAAGGATTGCGACGCAACAGGCGATGCCATGAAATACCACTGCTGGTATCAAAAAAACACAACCCATTAATGTGTCTGCATTTTTTTTGAATTTGCCCCACTTCCCTTGATCACCTCCAGCAGTTCAGGATGTTCTTTTTTCTCTTTGCTCAGTACTTTGTAAATGATAATAATGCTCATCAGCATACATACCGCGCCGATAAGAAAGTGCATTCCGGGAAAATAAAATGGTGCTTTATCTGTAGTAAAATAAGTGAACGTAACACTCATAATTGGCGGACCAATAATAGTGGTAAGGCTCATCAGGCTTGTAAGTGAACCCTGCAATTCGCCCTGCTGGTTTGCGGGTACGTGCCCGGAGATAACCGATTGTAATGATGGTCCTGCAATACCACCCAAGCAATATGGAACAAGAAAGGCAAACATCATCCAGCTTTGTGATGCCAGTGCAAAAAGCACCAGCCCGATTGTATAAAATGACAACCCTAAATAAATACTTTTTTCGTTCCCTATTTTAGGGTTAATCACACGGGTAAGGCCTGCCTGTACCCCACCTACCAGCACGCCTACCACAGCCAGTGAAATACCTACCATTTTTTCGCTCCATCCAAAGCGGTAGATGGTAAAGAAGTTCCAGTTACCCTGCACAGCCTGGCTGCCTAAATAAATAAGAAAGAAGCCCATTGCAAGCCCGCCAATTTCGGGATGCCTTGTCAGGAATTTCAATGAGCCAAACGGGTTGGCCCGCCTCCATTCAAAAGGCCGCCTGTTCTCTACACTTAACGATTCGGGTAAAAAGAAATATCCGTAAATGCAATTCAACAGGCACAATGCCGAAGCAGCATAGAAAGGTGCACGAATACCCCATGTTGCAAGAAACCCGCCCAGTGCAGGCCCCAGCACAAAACCAAGCCCGAAAGCCGCACCTATTAAACCAAAGTTTTTTGCACGGTCAGTATCATTGGTACTAACATCTGCAATGTATGCGGTAGCTGTGGTAAAACTGGCACCGGTAATACCGGCAATTACACGACCAATAAATAACCAGCCATAAGCAGGAGCCAGTGCAAGGATGATGTAATCAATACCAAAGCCGAGTAATGAAGACAATAAAACGGGGCGCCGCCCAAACCTGTCGCTTAAATTACCAATTACAGGTGCAAAAAGAAATTGTGTTATTGCAAATACCGAAAGCAATAAGGCACCATAAGTACTGGCTACATTAACAGGAATACCTTTTAACTCAGCAATAAGGTCGGCCATTACCGGTATAATCAAACCCCACCCCATTATATCGATCAGTAGCGTAAGAAAGATAAAACCGATCGCTGCTTTCGTATTCTTTGGTTGCATAAGCATAGTATTAGTTGGGTTAGCAAAAATGCTTTTTTATTCCGGTTAAAAAATTTATAGATAGAGGAATTTTTTGTACTAAGCAGTGTAATGCTATTAAGCTTTGGTTGTGTCACTCACTTGTACGGTTGGAACTTTTTGCAGCTAAACAAACTTTTTAATTACTATTGTTCTCATTTCATAAATGGCTGATCTCCCATTTTCTTAAAGCAAAACTTATTGTAAGCAAAATTGATATGATTGCAGCCATTAAACCGGTATAGCCAATACCGCTGTTGAGCCCGCCAAAATAATCTCCAAAAGGAATAAGGTTAAGATTAATATAAGTGACAAGAAAGAAAAGTATTTCAAACAATTTTTTTCCGCCACTCAGTATCCCAAGACATACAGCAAATGATACAATAAAAACAGCACCTGTAAAAATGTAAAGCACATGCATCAGATCTCCTGAAATCAGATAACGGATCATTAACGGAGACGCAAGAGCAACAGCCAATATAATACCGGCAATTATTTGTGATGGTAGTAATCTTTTTACAGGCTGATAAGAGGCGTACGTAAAATAATGAATACGGTTTGTTTTTTCTTTTGTCGCAAGATCACTCCAGCGGCTAACCTGCAGGAACCAGAGTATGGGCAGCAGTACCTGATGTGCTATTGTTAACGGCGTAAATATCAAAGCGATCATACCACCTAAATTTACCAGCCAAAACCATTTGGGCCCTTTACGAAAAAGCATCAGCAGTTCTGTTTTAATAAAAGGCTTTACAGCATAATTTGCAGTGATGGAAGGCAATAAAGAAAGTTTGATATCGTGTAATAAAATACCGGCAGGAATATTTTCTAAAAGGTTGTTCTTCTTTTTCTTTCTTATTTTTTCTTTTATATCAAACCGGTGAAAAAATTTAGCTGATATAAAAATCAATATCAGGCTAAAGCCAATCCATATCAGCCTGCTTATAATAAAAACAGAAGGCCAGGTTGATCCATTAAATAAAAAAGTTTTTATAGCTCTATTTTCACTGAAATTAAAGCCCACTGATACCAGAGATGCTTTTGCATCGTAGTGTTTTTGCACAAAGTCTTCCATGCCCATTGTTACCACCTTTACACCGAATGGGTCAATCGCCATTTTTGTTGCTGATCCTGTGCCATTCATTACATTGGCTGCAATTACATTAAAGAAAATAAAGAACCCGAGGTATTGAAGCACAGGCCACCTGCCAAGGAATACTTCAGCCATAACAGCCAGCGATGAAATAAAAAATATGGCAGGTAAAGTTGTTAACAGGTAAGGTAAAATGAATTGCGTGATCTCAAAGGGATACCCCTTGCCGCGGACAAAAAGTAAAGCAATACTCATTACGAAAACGATGCCTGCAATAGTGAGCAATACTAAAAAGTTACTCAGCATTTTACTCAGCAGGTATTTGAAATTGCTGATTTTTGTTGTGGCAATGATCATCCCCACTTCGGTATCAATATCTTTTTTAATGCCGCCTGTTACAAGAAAAAAACCAATGAGCGAAAGAAAAGTACTGGTCATAATGGCTGAAACATATCCTATCCACGCGGAGTTATTTTCACCACGAAAATTTCCAATCTGAACTGTGGAGTATGCAGCATCTGAAGGAGGCACAAATGTATAGGCGATATATAAGCTGATGGCCAGTGTAATAAGAAAAGCATAGCTGCGTGTGCGTTGCAGGTAATCTGCTTTTATAATGCTTTTGTAGTAGTTCATTTGATATCTTTTAAAAATACGCGCTTGCTCAATTGTAATCCAACCCTGCAAGAGTGCGGTCCCGAAATGAATTCGGTCCCGAAATTCTTCGGGATGCCACACTTCGCTTAAATGCTGCCATGAAAACGGAACTGTGAAACGAGCGTGGCAAGTAAAGCTTCATAGTTGTAAAAAAGCCGGGCTCCAAAAAAAGAAAAATAAAATTTTATTACCCGTTATTTTTTGTAAGAAATAAATAAGCATCTTCCAACGATGCAGTGCAAACTGTTGAACCATCTGTTGGCTTATTGCTTATATAACGCAACCGCATTTTATCTTTTTGCCGCATGCTGTTTACAACAAGGTGCTTTGTTTTAAAATCATTTACAAGATCGTTGTCTAAAACAGTTTCAAATACTTTTCCATCCACTGCATTTATTACAGTTGCCTGCGTGCCTTTTGTAATCAATTCGCCGCTCTTCATAATAGCAACTTCATCGGCGATGGTTTCAATGTCTGATACAATATGTGATGAAAGAATAATGATGCAATCCTGTGCCAGATCGCTGATTAAATTTCTGAACCTTACTCTTTCTTCGGGATCAAGTCCAACAGTTGGTTCATCAAAGATCAAAACCTTTGGATCGTTGAGTAAAACCTGCGCAATGCCGATACGCTGCTTCATACCACCGCTATAAGTGCCAATGGGCAACTTCGCTGCTTCTGTAAGGTTTACCCCCTCCAGTAACATTTCAATACGTTTACGCAGGTTAACACCACCAACACCTTTCATGGCCGCGATGTATTCTAAAAATTCATAAGCATTCAGGTTGGCATAAACGCCAAAATCCTGCGGCAGGTAACCCAGTATTTTTCTTATATAATTGGGATCTTTTACAATATCATGCCCGTCAAGTGTAAGCGTTCCGGAAGTAGGCTGGCTAATGGTTGCAATGATCTTCATCAATGTAGATTTGCCGGCGCCATTAGGACCCAACAAACCCAATATGCCATTCTCAATGGTTAATGAATAATCTTTTAATCCGAATTTTTCTTTGTTGTATTTCTTTGAAAGGTTTTGAATGGCAAGTAACATAAAGCAGTATTAGGTTGCAATATATATTATTTGAGCGGCTGAATGTGGTTCCCGCCTTAGTTCATGTAAGAATAACAGCATGCCGGTTGGGTGAATATTTTTTTATTAGCCAGGCTTAAGTATTACTATTAAGCTTCTGTTGTGTCACTCACTTGTACGGTTGGATACTTTATGGAGCTTTTATTGCAGCGTAGTTTTATGAACACAACTCAAACAACGGTGAAGTTTCGAAAGCGTTTAGAAGAATAGGAATATTTTAATCTACTTTTTCAAATCAACAAAATCAATCCCTAAATCATCCAAATCTTTTTGCGTAAGCTTATAAATATTTGCAGTTTTTAGCCAGTCTATAATACCTTCTGGTGTCAGCCATATCTTAGCTGTATGATCCAATGAAGCAGTTACAATTTTTTTTCCATCGGGTGAAAATACAGCACTGTTAACAGCGCCCTGATGCTCCTTGAGATCAGTGATCAGTTTGCCGGATTGGGCATCCCAGATCTTTGCTGTTTTATCAGCGCAAGCCGTCACGATTGATTTTCCATCGGGTGAAAATATGGCACTGGTAACAATGCCCTGATGCCCGTTGAGAACAGCGATCAGTTTGCCTGATTGGGCATCCCAGATCTTTGCTGTTTTATCCCAGGAAGCCGTCACGATTGATTTTCCATCGGGTGAGAATACAGCACAGGTTACAACGGACTGATGCCCCTTAAGCTCAGCGATCAGTTTGCCGGATTGGGCATCCCAGATTTTTGCTGTCTTATCCCAGGAAGCCGTCACGATTGATTTTCCATCGGGTGAAAATACGGCGCTGCTTACATTATACTGATGCCCGTTGAAAACAGCGATCAGTTTGCCGGATTGCGCATCCCAGATCTTTGCTGTTTTATCAGCGGAAGCCGTAACGATTGATTTTCCATCGGGTGAAAATACGGCACCGGCTACAGTGGCCTGATGCCCCTTAAGCTCAGCGATCAGTTTACCGGATTGCGCATCCCAGATCTTTGCTGTTTTATCAGCGGAAGCCGTCACGATTGATTTTCCATCGGGTGAAAATGCGGCACCGGCTACAGCGGCCTGATGCCCCTTAAGCTCAGCGATCAGTTTACCAGATTGCGCATCCCAGATCTTTGCTGTTTTATCAGCGCAAGCCGTCACGATTGATTTTCCATCGGGTGAGAATACGGCGCTGGTTACAACGTCCTGATGCCCCTTAAGCTCATCGATCATTTTGCCGGATTGGGCATCCCAGATCTTTGCTGTTTTATCAGCGCAAGCCGTCACGATTGATTTTCCGTCGGGTGAAAATACGGCGCTGGAAACAGCGCCCTCATGCCCGTTGAGCTCAGTGATCACAATGCCTGATTGGGCATCCCAGATCTTTGCTGTTTTATCCCAGGAAGCCGTCACGATTGATTTTCCATCGGGTGAGAATACGGCACTATAAACAGTGCCCTGATGCCCGTTAAGTTGCGCAATCAGTTTGCCGGATTGCGCATCCCATATCTTTGCTGTTTTATCAGCGCAAGCTGTCACGATTGATTTTCCATCTGGTGAAAATACGGCGCTGGAAACAGCGCCCTCATGTCCGTTGAGCTCAGCGATCATTTTGCCGGATTGCGCATCCCATATCTTTGCTGTTTTATCATCGGAAGCCGTCACGATTGATTTTCCATCTGGTGAAAATACGGCGCTGGAAATCCTTTTCCTATGTCCGGTGAACACATGGATTATTATCCCAGATTCCACATCCCAAACCCTTGCTGTGGAATCGTCAGAAGCCGTCACAATTTTTTTTTTGTCGGGAGAAAATACGGCGCTGTTAACATTGTTCTGATGTCCGGTGAGCACCTGGATTGTTTCCCCAGATTCCGCATCCCAAATCCTTGCTGTATGATCAAAGGAAGCCGTCACGATTGATTTTCCATCGGGTGAGAATACAGCGCTGGTTAGGGCGGCCTGATGCCCCTTGAGCACATGGATTATTTTCCCAGATTCCGCATCCCAAATCCTTGCTGTGGAATCGTCAGAAGCCGACACAATTTTTTTTCCGTCGGGAGAAAATACGGCGCTGTTAACATTGTCCTGATGTCCGGTGAGCACCTGGATTGTTTTCCCAGATTCCGTATCCCAAATCCTTGCTGTATGATCAAAGGAAGCCGTCACGATTGATTTTCCATCTGGTGAGAATACGGCGCTGTTAACAATGTCCTGATGTCCGTTGAGCACCTGGATTGTTTTCCCAGATTCCGCATCCCAAATCTTTGCTGTATGATCAAAGGAAGCCGTCACAATTTTTTTTCCGTTAGGAGAAAATACTGCGCAAAAAACAATGCCCTCATGTTCAAGATTATTTTCGACGAAAGGGGCATCATTTTTCATGGAAAGATAGTATGCCTGGGATACAACGTGCTGTATTGGCAGGGTGGGTGGGTTGGTGGGGGATTTCCCCCAAGCAAGCTCAGCCAATCGAATGGCGATTGTAGGGTTTTTGTCTAATTGTTCCCTGGCTACCGATGCCAATGTAATGCTTTGTGCTTTTTGGGTTTCAGTTTCGGCTTCTTTGCGTTTCTCATTAGCAATCCAACCCGCCGCTATTGCCACAACTAAAAAAAGTACCAGGGTTCCTATAGCTGTGTTTCTAACCCTTAGCATTTTGCGGTGCGCACTTACCTCTTCACTAGCCAGGTCATTGGGTGGTTTACCATGTAATTTAGCCGCCAACTTTAAAATCTCTTTTTTAAAAATGGGGTTGTCTAAAGTCAGGTCTTCTTCAGTTCTGGAAAAGCGGAGATCGATATAGAAAGGTTCTGAATCAAACATATTATCCAGAACTGGCGGCAGTGAATTATTATCAGGATTCAGGAAACAATTATTTTCATCATCCCACTCCAGTTTGCCATCTGTTAAAGCAATTAATATGTTGTCGATAGATTTATGTTCCAGCCAGTATTCAACTTCTTTATTTACCCATTTTGATCTTTCAGACAAAGGGGAAGCTAATAATACAAAATATTCAGCTGCGTCTAAGGCTTTGGTAATATTACCCCAAAGATGCGGAGAAGCAGAAAGGCTTGATTCATCCCGGAAAATTTCGAGGTTACGTTTTTTATACCAGGGTTTTGCAAATTTCTGCAAGGCATCTTGCAGATATGGCGCAAACTTATCGTCTGCAGTATGTGAGTACGAAATAAATGCATTGTACATAGTTTTCTAAAGTTACTGGTATAGTTAGTTTTTTTGTTTAGTTTTTTTGGCCTTCAATGGTCTACCCGTCATTAACGAAACGAAATGTATATCCACTAACAAATATTTACGCTTCAATGCTACGCTTCGGTAAAAGCTCAATAAATACTCCAACCGTACAAGTGAGTGACACAACAGGCGATGCCATAAAATACTTTAGCCGGCTTCAAAAAAAATCCTGAATAAAATACCATTAAAATTTTTGCTGTACAGAACTTGTGCATGCTGCCGCAAAGCAGTTGGGTTATATTTGTTATTTTTAAGCGCATATTTAAAGTAACTGCTGCTGATAAAACCAAAACATGATTTCTGAAACTGCTAAAACATCTTTTTTGGAAGAATATTTTAATAACTCCCATTCAAATAATGATCTGTTTGGATTCAATCCCGGCCTTGAGCAAAACTGGAAAACTTTCTTTACCTCCTTTTCTAATTTAGGGAACGAAGAGATCATGAACCGCAGCCAGGATATGATGCGGTTCTTAAAAGAGAATGGTGTTACCTACAATATTTACGGCGATCCATCGGGGCTTAACCGCCCATGGAATCTGGATATTGTTCCTTTTCTTGTAAGCAAAGAAGAGTGGTTGTTAATTGAAGCTGGATTGGTACAACGCGCCAATTTATTCGATCTTATATTGAAAGATGTTTATGGTGAACAACGCTTAATTAAGGAAGGCGTGCTGCCAATGGAAATCATTTACAATCACCGCGGTTTTCTTCGTGAATGTTGCGGCATAAACCTACCCGGCAAACACAACCTCGTAATTTATGCTGCAGATATAGCAAGAACCAATAACGGTAAAATCTGGGTACTGAACGACAGAACACAGGCACCATCAGGCTCGGGCTATGCGCTTGAAAACCGCCTGGCCATGGCACGTATTGTACCCGAACTTTTTAACGGATTAAAAGTAAGAAGGCTCTCTCCTTACTACAATGCCATGCGCAATGCATTAACTGAAATGTCGCCGCAACAAAAAGAACAACCGCGTATTGTAATACTTACGCCGGGGCCAAGCAATGAAACTTATTTTGAACATTCTTTCCTTTCATCGCATCTGGGGTTTACTTTGGTACAGGGCGACGACCTGATGGTAAAAGATAATTATGTATGGCTTAAAACGCTTGGCGGTCTTGAAAAAGTAGATGTTATTGTGCGCAGGGTTGATGACGAATATTGCGATCCGCTGGAGCTAAAAGAAGATTCTCAATTGGGTGTGCCTGGTTTGTTGCAGGCGGTAAGAAGTGGTAACGTGAGCATCGCCAACCCGCTTGGCAGCAGCGTTGTAGAGAACCCGGGATTAATGCCGTTTCTTCCTGCGATTGCAAGAAAGCTTTTATCAGAAGAGCTGAAATTGCCAACCATAGCATCGTGGTGGTGCGGGCAGCCGAAGGAATTACAATATGTTTTGGATCATTTACCTACATTGGTAATTAAAAGAATTTTCAGGGAGTCTTTCAACAGAACATCGGTTGATGCTACTTTATTAACCAACGAAGAACTGTCAGACTTAAGGCAAAAAATTATTGCACAACCGCATTTATATGTTGGCCAGGAGAAAGTTGATTTTTCCAATACACCTGCAATGGTGAATGGAAAACTGGAACCGTGCCACGCATTGTTACGGTGTTTTGCCGTAAGCGATAATGGCAACTATACAGCAATGGAAGGTGGACTTACAAGAACATCGCTTGACAAAAACAATATGGTTATTTCAAACCAGTTGGGTGGTTTTAGCAAAGACACCTGGATACTTTCCGGCGATGAAACCAGCACGCTTGGCATAAAAAAAGAACAGGAATATGTGCATGCTCAAAAGCACAATACCAAAAGCGATATTCTGCCAAGCCGTACCGCAGAAAACCTGTTCTGGGTAGGCCGTTATACAGAACGTGTTTTGGGCAATGCGAGGTTTCAACGCACAGTAATGCAATTTGTGGAAGAAGCCAATAAGGCGTTTATCGACGACGATCTTAATTTAAAACAATCTCTTTTAAGGGCACTTACGGTGCATACGCATACCTACCCGGGATTCACAGGTACGGGTAGTGAAAAAAAGTTACTGGAGCCATGGAAAGAACTTAGCGAAATACTGTTTGACAGCAACCGTGCGGGCAGCCTTAGCTGCAATATTGCTTCCTTCTCACGGGCCGTATATGCTGTAAGGGATCATTGGTCTACCGATACCTGGCGTGTATTGAGAGAAATGGAAGAAGCCTGGCAAAGTGCAGCCGCTGCAAAACATAAAGGCCATTATAAAATGCTGAATGCGGTTGACAACCTCATTACATCAATGATGGCATTTGTAAGTTTAAACAGGGAAAGCATTTCCCGCGAGCAGGGATGGAATCTTTTGGATGCAGGCCGCAAAATTGAACAGAGCCTCCTCATTATTTCTATGCTTCGCTCTACATTGGTAACCAGGCGGGAAGGCCAGGTAGAATATATTTTACAGGAAGCTGTTTTAAAGAGCAATGAAAGCCTGGTGAATTACCGTTTTAAATACCGGGCACACCTGCAGTTGCCTTTGGTGCTCGATCTCTTACTGCTTGATCCTAATAATCCAAGGTCGCTGGTGTACCAGGTAGAAAGGCTTAAGGCCTATTTATCGGGGTTGCCTAAGATCAATGTGGGCCATGCTTTGGCGGAACATGAACGGCTGGCATTGGAAGCTTTCACTATGATTAAGCTGGCTGATAAAGATGTATTATCGGTTGCTGACAGGCATACGCACCGTTATAAAAAACTTGATGAGTTTCTTACAAAAATGAATATGCTGCTGCACAATATTTCGAATGTAGTATCGAAAACTTATTTTAAACATGCACAAACACAACAGCAGTTATTCAGATCGGGGAACGTTTAAATGTGCTGTAAATTATGCAGATGAACGGTAAGCTGTCGAAGAAAGCTATATTGTACAAGAGAGCGACGCAAGGAACGATGACATGAAAAACTAAAGCTGGTATCACAAAAATATTTTAGTTCAATGCAATATCAAATTACACATACAACGGAATATGAATACCATCAGTCAGTAAGCCTTTGCCACAATGTAACGAAGCTTATTTTGCGAAATACCCATGACCAGTTGTGTAAAAAAACGGTGGTTAAAATTATTCCTCAGCCGGATGTAATGAGTGAGTACAAAGATTTTTTTGGTAACCATGTTATGTACTTTGCCATACAGCAGGAGCACCGGCATCTTAAAGTAACCGTGTCCTCACAAATAGAAAAAAAAGCTGCATCCGTTTCTTCGCTTAACTTTTATAAAGGGACAACCTGGGAAGGTGTAAAGTTGTTGATACAAGAACCCGGCGACGACAATTTTGATGCATGCCAATACATTCCCGAAACAGATATTACAAGATCAACACAGGAAATACTTCAATACGCACAACAGTCATTTACACCCGGCCGCTCCATGTTCGATGCCTCTGCAGAACTGATGCAACGCATTAGTAAAGATTTTGAATTCAAGCCCGGCTTTACTACGGTTGCAACACCCCTTGCAGTAGTAATAAAAGAGCGCAAAGGGGTTTGCCAGGACTTTGCACACTTTGCTATTGCGTGTATGCGTTCAATGGGGTTACCTGCACGATATGTAAGCGGTTATCTGGAAACCCTTGCACCTCCAGGCAAAGAAAAATTAGTAGGCGTTGACGCTTCCCATGCATGGTTCTCTGTGTTTATTCCTAATACCGGTTGGATTGATTTTGACCCCACCAATAACATGATGGCGGGCGAACAGCATATTACCATTGGCTGGGGCAGAGACTATACAGATGTTAGTCCGCTTAAAGGTGTAATACTCAGCAGCGGCCCGCACCAGTTACATGTTTCAGTAGATGTAAGAAGAATGAGTTAGTATTTTTATGAGCCATAGAAAAAAATATCTATGAAGCTTTTCTTGCGTCGCACTCTTTTACAGCATGTCATTATTGAGCTTTTATTGAAGTCA
>DGQT01000024.1 GCA_002390845.1 Chitinophagaceae bacterium UBA4407
CCCACCTCTAATTTTTCTTTTACTGCATAAGCTTTTATGCCATAAGCATAAGGAATGCTCCATGCGGTAATATCGTAAGTAGCCGAATCGCTTAAAAAACTTTTAGGCTCAAACAAAACCTTAACCATCCTGCTTTTCGGCTGATATGCGGAGATGGCAAGTTGGTAGCCTTCATCCACATAATTTTCATCTTTGCCAGTAAAATAATTGTAGCCTTTAAAGTTGCCGGCAGCAGTTGTTCCGTATTCAATACCATTTGCCTGAAGCAGTGTTGCCACGCCTTGTAAACTGTTTGCATCTTTTGCTGTAAGTACGTACGTTTTATAATCTGACGCTACTGCATTACGGTTATCATCGAAATATTTTTTAAACTCGGTTACCAGCTTTGACGCATTTTTCGAGGCGATCTCAATTGTTGAAATACTGGTGGTATAATGGTGCATTGCACGGTCAACCAGGGTTAATATATTGCCATCTTCTGTTTTTACAGCAAGGCCTGCACCTATGCCGCCCTGTTCAAATGTCATACCTATTGCACCATTATTCGTTGGATAGGTGTCGCCATAAGAAGGGTACAGCAGATCGAATATTTCTTTTGTAAAATACAGCCATCCATTTGCATCGAAATACTTTGCATTGTTTTTCCCGATCTGCACCTGGAAATCGCGCTGCCATTGGGTTACCACCTCGTGATAAGGCTCTGCCGCAGGAGCAAAATAATACGGTGAATTGTAACCTTGTTCGTGATAATCTACATGCACCTGTGGCAGCCACCTGTTATAAACCTTTAGCCGCTGCTGCGTTTCTTTTTGTGTTTGCCATGCCCAATCGCGGTTAAGATCAAAGTTGTAATGGTTGGTTCTTCCCTGCGGCCAGGGCTCTTTATGTTCTCTCGACTGCGGATCTGTATTGTAACTGGTGCCAACCGCATTGTTGTACCAGTTTACATAACGGTCGCGGCCATCGGGGTTTATACATGGGTCTATAATAATTACCGTATTCTTAAGCCATTCTTTTGTTTGGGTATTGTTAGGATCAACCAATGCATACAACACCATCATTGCCGCTTCGCTTGAAGCGGGCTCATTGCCATGCACATTATAACTCAGCCATACAATGGCAGGTGCGCCTTCAGTAACAGGCACCATTTTATCTTTTGCCACACCAGCCATACGCAAATTATTCATGCGTATTTCATCAAGCCTTTTAAGATTTTCGGGTGTGGCAATATAAGTAACCACCAGGTCGCGGCCTTCGTTTGTAGTACCGTATTTTTCAACCTTTACCATCGCAGGGTTTGCCTGGGCTACGGCATTAAAATAATTAAGAATTTTATAGTGCGGCGTAAAATGCGTACCCACTTTATAACCTAAAAACTGCTCGGGTGACTGAAGGCCTTGTGCCTGTGCAAAACTTACCTGCAGCAACAGCAATAATGCAAATGATAATCTTTTCATAGTAAAATTTATACTTGGGTGAAAGTATAGAAGAAACCATTGCCGCCAAAATCTGAATTAAAATAGATGGAGGAGATCAGAAGATTTTTGTAACGGTCAGGGGATCAGGAATGAGACTGTTGTTGCCACGCTCGGTTCACAGTTCCTTTTTCATGGCAACTAGGAAACAGCCGTGGCAGCCGGTCCTGAACTTGTTTCAGTATCGCACACTTGTACATTAGGAACATCTGTCGACAGCCGACAGTCAACGGTCAACCGAAGAATCAAAAGTACAAGAGTGCGACGCAAGAATGCTCAATTCATGCTGTGCTGCCGGGTTCCATATTTCAATAATAAAAAATATCAGGAAAAATATTTTTTACTGTTTACATTTTTCTCCTCACACCTGTTTTGTATTCATAGCAAGCAACAACTAAAACAGCCTGATATGAAAACAACTTTCAAATCTTATCGTGTAACAATTAAGAAGCCTTCAAAAAGCAACAGGAACTTTTTAAGACTGTACGGTATTTTCAGGAGTACCTTAAACCCTGAAATGACTTTCAAAGCATTTTATGATTATTATGTTTCTGAAAAGCTAGATTATATAGATGTTACTTTTCTTTATTACAATAAGGTATTGGCAGGATTTTATTCAGCTTCGTTTTATAAGGTAACCATCAACGGAAAAAAAAAGGCGCTGGGCAGGGCAGCCACCGGAATTTTACCAGAATACCAGCAAAAAGCCATGCCTAAGTTTGGGCTTTTTTATAAGTATGTAAACTACAAATACAGGCACCCGTTTACCGGGCTTATTGTTAGCGCATTTTTAGCCAATGCCCTTGTTTACGCAATGATCTGCAAGTACACGGCTTGGGTATGGCCAAGGATTAACAGTACCGTACCCGCCAACATTGACACCATAAAAGCAGAGATCCTCAACAGCAGTAAAACTGCAGAACCTGCAAACCATCCTTACGTGGTAAAAATAAATTTTAAAGTATCTATTGGCGAGTCTTTATTAGAGCGGATATACAGCAGCCAAAGCTGCCATGTGCAATATTTTTTACAGATCAACCCACATTTTTATAACCAGCAGTGTGTACTGATTATAGTACCGTTTACCTGGTTAAACCTGGCACTTTCGGCATTACTATTTTTATACTACAGTTGCCAGAAATCTGTTGAAGCTGCCGCAAAAAACATTTTAAATATGTGGTCAGAAATTTTTAGTTTTACTGGTAAGGGACTAGAAAAAAATTAAATGCCCGCCAAATAGTATGACCCAAAACTGCGATGAGATTTTAAACAATAAATCGGTAACGGAAATATTTAAAAGCAACAATACAGCCATGCACAGCAAATTGCGTAGTTGCATTACAGATAAATACAGGCAGCAATTCTATAAATCTGTGCCTTTATACAATACCTCTGTTTCATCAGATCTTTTGCAAAAAACCGCCGGCGATATTTTTACAGAATCTATCGATAAGCTGCAAACACATTTACTCGCAGGTACATTAAGTTTTGAGCAAGGTAATTTTAACGGCTGGCTTTATACAACTTTTAAAAATGCATACCTGAACAAATTAACCGCCGAAATAACCAGGCAAAAATATCATCAGCAGGTTGCTGAACTTTCTCAGGGTAATGCCATTAAAGATGTAAGCAATACAGATGTTTTTTCGCATAAAACTTATCTATTGCTCAATAAAATTGGCCAGCCATGTAAAGACTATCTTGTATGGCATTATATTGAAGACATGAGCATAAAAGAAATAGCTAGCATTACAGGTAAAAATGCCGATGGCATCAGGTATCAACTTTACAGGTGCCGTAATTATTTTAAAGATTTATGGACTGCCGGTAACGCTACAAATAAAACAAATGACTGAAGAACAATTTTTATTATTTGCAGCTTACAGTAACAATGAGCTTACGCCGCAACAGGATGCTGAACTTGTGGAATTACTGAACAGCAGCCCGCAGCTTATGGAGGAATTTGAAATGGAACTGATGCTTAGGCGCGGTATCAATAAAGAAGAAATACTTTCAAAACTCTCCCGGAATACTACATCCGGGCTTGAACCTGCAGACACATTTATTGAACACACAACCAAAGCCATTGAGCAAAATGCTGCTCAGCAGGAGCATAAAAATATTGTTCCATTTACAAGAAGATACAGGCCACTCTTAGCTGCTGCTGCTGTTATTTTAATTGTATTAATGGTATGGCTTTTCGCTACGCATAAACCTGAAAACAATATTGTAAAGAAAAAAAATAATACTCCTGGTATTAGAGATATGCCAAAAGATTCAGGCATTGCCGTGCATAAAGATAAAAACAGCAATATCAAAGAAAACAATACTTCAGAAGAAATGTATGCAGCCAATTATCAACCTTATCGCGGGGGAATAGAAGACCCCGTGGAGCTTGGTATTCAGCTTAACTATTACAAGGAAAAAAAATACAAAAAAGTAATCGCTCTTAAAAAAGAAGATTACGAAACAAGGGGCCCCGGCGATACAGTGCTTTCTTTGTATGCAGACTTTTATAAAGCACTCAGCTACTTAGAAACTGGCAATACTGCCAAAGCATCCGGCATGCTCAACCAAATTGCCGGAAGTAAAGAAACACCCCGAACGCTGCTGTATAACTGCAATTGGTACCAGGCAATGACTGCTTTAAAGAATAATGATATCACCACCTGCTCGCAAATGCTTGAGGACATAAAAGCACAATCCAAATCTCCATGGCAAAAAAATGCCGCTGATTTATTAATACAGTTGGGTAGTATAAAGTAATTTTTTTGAGCCCGGCTCTTGTGCTGAAGGGATCACCTGTTGCGTCGCACACTTGTACTGTTGGTAATACTATTCGACATTTAAACCACAGAGTTATACAGAGAAAAGATCACAGAGTTACACGGAGTTTCTCTGTGCAACTCTGCGTAAAAAACTTCGTGTTACTCTGTGGTTAAAAATCCCTCGCGTGCCTGGGCGTAATAATGGTTCATGAGGGAATTGAACAACGGATATAAATGAATAGAGAATAACGAACAATGAAGAACTCTTTGCCCATTGCCTCTTTGCCTTGTTGCCTCTTATTCAGAACGTACAAGAGTGCGATGCAACGATGATGCCATGAAATACGAATGCCGGGTAAAAAAATACTACTCTATTAAAACAAAGCCTGCCCAATAATAAGGTGAATATTTTTTACGCATATCTTTTTGTGTATCCTCAAGTGCGTTATATATGTTCTGGCCGCCAATCCATCTTTTGTAAAAGTTTGCCATCAACTCCGTAGTCTGGGATGAAGGCACCTTCCATAAACTTACAATCATTTTTTCTGCACCGGCAATTTTAAATGCTCTTTGAAGGCCAAAAACACCTTCATAGGCTTTTATATCTCCAAGCCCTGTTTCGCATGCACTGAGTGTGATTAGTTTTACGTTGCTTAAATTCATCTGGCTTATTTCGTAGGCACTAAGCACACCATCTTCTTTTCCATTCAAAGGCGCTTTACTCTGCCATACATTATTGCCCCCTGAAAAAATAAGGCCGCAACGAAGCAGTGGATTTATACTGGCTGTAAAAACATTATTACCATATGCTGTGTTTGATGTATTTTTTTCCGGGGCATAAAAACCATGTGTGGAAATATGCACTGTGCCTTTATAATAATTCATTTTTAATTTAAACGTATCCTCTGAAGCTGCTTTTTTTTCAAAAGAACTGAAGGGGATATTGTTACTGGAAAAATCAGTTTTCAAAGCATTTAGTTCTACTGAAGAAAGAGAGGGCCAAAAGCCTTCTTCAGCGACTCTTACAGCAGCTACGCTACGGTTTTCTTTACCGAAATTCTTTACGTATGCAAGGTTATATGGAATGACAGTTTCATTTTTTATAGCAACAGTTTTTGAGTTTACTGTATCATAGTTTCTGTTAAGATCGTAATCCATATTTCCCCAAATACTTACCGGGTTGTTACTCCAATCGGTTTTATTTTGCAGCTTGTTAATATCTGCAGTACTGAAAATATTATGAAAATGATAATCATCAATCAGTAACCCTTTTTTGCCGTTATATATTGAGTTAAAAGAAATATTGAATAACAAACCCGATGGCGAATACAAGATATTCTTTACGTTTTGCAGATAAGGCAAAAGTGGCTGCCATATTAAACTATATACACGCCTGTTCGAAGATGACACAGTGATTTTATGGAATTCATCAAAGGAAGGATACAAGTATTTAATCAGTTGGTTGGGTGAAAACGGTTGCCCTTTTTCGTTTTGCATAAGGGCCATTAATTTTCGCTCTGAACATAAAAGAATAAAATGTGGAACTGTATCATTTTTTTTTATAACAAAAGCTCCATACATACCGCTGTCTTTTGTTCCACCTTCGGCAGTATAATTAAAACGCACAAATTCAACAGCAGCATCTTCAGTACCCATTTTTTCTGTTATGCCAGACAAACTGGTTAATTTCCTAACACCGATATCTTCACCAGGTAAAGCAATACTCAATTTCTTCTCTAATTTTTCTGATGCATCTTCCAGGCTATCTGTATTTAAAAAACGGTTATTGTTTTTAAGCGTGTAGTGCTTTGCCAGAAGTTCTTTTAACATGAGCCATTTTGAATACTCTGCCTTTAGGTTTTCATCATTTGTCTCCTCCACTTTTCTCAAAAATGCTGCCTGGCTGTACGTAACCATTCCTTTTAAAAAAAGTTGGTTGGTATAGGTATCAGCAATATCATTTGCCGGCATATTTTTTTTTAGGGATAACATTGTACACTGTAAATCAAAATTTTTATACTCTCCGTTTATAAATGCAGTTTTTTCTTCTTCACTCATGCCTGCAAAATTCTTTCGTATATAGTTATGTGTAAGTTTTAAAAATACTTTCACGCTATCTGATGCAACACTGTATTTTTTTTGCGCTATTGCGTTGGCGCAAAAGAAGTAATAAAGGTCTTCCTGGGTTTTATATTCAGGCATTCTTTGTGTATAAGCCTTAGTAAAAACTGCTGTAAAAACAGAATCAGCTTTCCTGTACTGCCTGTTATCATAATAAAGTCTTCCCAGTGTTACGGCTGCACCATAATAAATTTCAGTAGGTAATTCATCAATTGATAAACTGTAGCGTATTGCATCTGTATATTGCTTTTCAGCATCCTTATATTTCCCTGTTCTTTTATTGATATTCCCCATTAATTGTGCAAACAAGGCCATCTGGTAATTATTACCTGCTTTTTTAGCTATTTCAAAGCCTTTTGTAAAATATTGCAAAGCGCTGTCACTTTTTTCAAGGAAAGAATAAACGGCACCTATATTATATAAGCTTGATAAATATTGGCTTTGGAAATTTGGGCCCAGTCTAAAAAAAATATCCGATGACTTTAATGCAGTTCTTAATGATTTTTCCTTTAATCCCTGTTTTTGGTAAGTGGTAGCCAGGTTAAACAAAAGCGTTGCACAGGGCTCGTTATAATCACTTTTCTGCAAAGCCAGCATTTTCTCATAAAGGTCAATGAATATGAAAACAGCTTTGGTTAGGTCGCCCATCTTTGCGTAGATATTTGCAAGGTTGTTACCTGCCGCAGCATAAACATTACTTGTTTCAAGGGGGATATCTTTAAAAATCTCCCTCGCTCTTAGCATCAAGGGCAATGCATCAGAATAGGCCCCGAGGAAAGTGTATAAATTGCCTGTATTGTTGGCGGCTTCGCCAAAATCAAAATCTTTCGGCCCGTCTTCGTGCAAGGCATGGTATATTTCAATACTTTTTTCATACCATTTCCTGGCTTCTGCATAATGCTTCAAAGCCTCATGTGTAAATCCTAAATACTGGTCGGCGAACCTTGCATAAGCGTGGCTGTATTCACCGGAATCTGCTTTTAAAAGTGGTTCTGCTTTTATGGAATAAAAAAGACATGAATCAAGCTTGCCATAAGCGTAAGCAGTATCCGCAAGGTTTATATACTCAGCAAGACTTTGCGCCTGCGCTGTTGCAGATGCAGAGGCAAAAAGCAAAAAAAACAGCGCTTTTAAAGTACATTTTTTCATAAAGTGGTTTTATGTAAACAGCCATTTTTAACCAGGCTTTTGATTCTCTGTTGAGCATCCGTTGCGTCGCACTCTTGTTCTACAGCATAAGCATGACCTTTGGGCTGCTCCTTTTTGCAAAGCGGCTAAAGTGCATTTATTTTCACGCTGCACATTGCTCAATAAAGTTCTGAACGTACAAACGTGCGACGCAAGAGGCGATGCTATAAAAACCAAAAGCCAGGCTCATAATATTTTATCTTATTAGAATTACTGTTCCTTTTTTGTAAACTTTTCCGCAGTTAGTGGTTGCCCGAATCTGGTACACATACGTTCCGGATTGCTGCGGCTCTCCTTTGTATGTGCCATCCCAGCCTTTTGCAGGATCGGTTGTTTGAAAGATAATAAAACCACGCCTGTCAAAAACCTTAAAATCGAAAGTCGGCACAACACCCCAGTATTTTATGCGGAATGTATCGTTTAATCTGTCAGCATTTGGTGTAAATGCAGTAGGCATAAAAAAGCCGTTATCTGCATTGGAGAAATCTGCTTTTACATACACAGAATCGTGCAGCGTGCATCCGGAGCTTGCGGTAACAAATACCGTATAAAATTTTGAAGCTTTTGGCGTTGCAACCGGGTTGTGTATGTATGCATTGTTTAGCGTGGTATCGGGTACCCACCTGTAGTTGGCTCCGCCGGAAGCATTAAGCTGGGTGTAGCCATAAATACAATCAATATCGTGATCTTTTGAAACGGTGATTTTTGGCCTTTCGGCAATTTTTATAAGCTTACTGGCGGTATCGGAACAAACAGTTCCAAAACTGTTTACCCTATCTGCAATTAGCTGCACATTGTAGGTACCTGTGGCAGCATAATCATGACTGGCTAAGGGAGGTGAATAAAATAAACTATTATCGCCCCAGTAAAGCCTGTTGATATTGCCTGTTTGTTTTGTGATGTTGATAAACACGGTTTTACCAAAGCATATAATGCCTGTTGTATCTTCAGTTAAATTAAATGCAGCTTCCGCAGGCGGATAAACAATTACCTGCTTTTGAACGGAACTTTTGCTGCAGCCGTTATCGAAATTTATTAATACGTGGAAGGTGCCTGTATCGTTGTACTGATGTGATACATTTACGATGTTACCCGGCAGTTGCTCACCGGTACCATCGCCATAATTCCAGTTACTTATTATTGCACCGGTTGTGTTGTTTACAAACTTTACAGTAAACGGCGCACAGCCCTCAAGTGTATTGCCGTAAGTACTTACCTGCGCTTTTATACTGTTGGGTGCAATTACTATGGGCAGCGGCAAAGTGTCTGTTCCGCAGCCGTTTGCAGCCGCAAGCTTAACAATGAAGGTATCGAGTATGGAGGAGCTATAGAGGTGTGTAACAGAGGTATCTTTAGTACTGGTAAAAGAATATCCATCTCCAAAATCCCAATAATAAGTAAGAGGGTTGCCCGCAGAAGTATTATCGAATTTTATGGTATAAGGAGAGCAGCCAAGGGTACTGTCGCTTGTGCCAAACCTTGCGACAGGAAGCGGCAACACCTTTATGTTTGCAAAAGCAGAATCTGTACTGCATTTGTTTTTGGCAAGCAATTTTACTTTGTAAGTTGTGTCCCTGCTTGATGAGCCTGAATTAAATGTTATTACATCCGGCTGTATGCTGTTACTGGTTTGACCGTTACCAAAATTCCAGGAAAAATCTACAGAACTATTGAGTATGCTGGACTTGTTATTAAACAGCAACCGCAGCGGTTCGCAGCCGGTTGTATCAGAAACCTTAAACGCGGCTTGAATACTGTCGCCAGTTGTAAAAATAACAGTAGCAGTTGTATCGGCTTTACAGCCATAAAGACTTGTTGCTATCAATTGAATGGTATCAGATTCACCGGCCGTATTCATTTTATAATCCAATGCAGTGGGCGAATTGGCGGTATAATAAAGCACACCATTTTTATACCAATTGTATGCGGCGTTTCTGTCCGGGTAACCGGTTACTTTAATTACTTCGTTTAAATTATAACCCGCACAATCGCTGTATCCGCCTGTTGGAGAAAATACGGCTTTCGCATTTTCCCTTACTGTTACTGTAACAGTTGAGTCAGCAGAACAGCCGTTTAAAAGCGTACCGGTAACTGTGTATACAGTTGTAAAAGCAGGCTTTGATACAACTGTTGCGGCATTCGTATTATCAAGATAAGCGGGTGGGTTCCAGGAATAACTGTCGGCACCATTGGCTAAAAGTGTTACACTATTACCGGTGCATACGGCAGCATTTTTTGGAGTGAGTAAAAGGGCCGGTGATTTTTTTACTACAACCTGAACTGTATCGGTACTGGAACATTGGTTTACAGTTGCAGTTAAATAATAAGTAAGCGTATCATTCTTATTATTGGCATTGTATAATGTTACAGATGGCATTGCTACAGTTGAGTCGTTCAACCCTTTTGTGGGGTACCATTGGTAACTGTAACCTTCTGTATTTGCGCCAATATTTACAGCCACACCGCTGCATGTAACCATATCGCCGCCTGCTTTTGCAACAGGTTTATCCACTACAGTTATTACTGAGGTTGCCGTGCTACTACAGCCATTGCCAAGGGAACCTTTAACGGTATATGTTTGGGAAGCCGGTGGTGATGCAGTAACAATATTACCTGAGCTTGTATTCAAATATAAATCCGGCGACCATGTATATGTTTCTGCACCCGAAGCTGTAATAATAATGCCATTGCCTTTACACAATGTTTCTTTTGGGTGATCTACTGAAACTATGGGTGAAGGTCTTACTACTACAGTTACAATATCAGAATCCTTACAATTAATACCTCCTGAAACAGTGAGGTGATAAATGAGCGTATCATTTGTTGTACTATTGTTTATATGTGTAATAAAAGGCTGTGCTATATCATAGGCACTCAACCCTGTGTGGGGAGACCAGTCGTAAATATAATTTTCCTTGTTGCGCCCAATGCTTTTTTTATCCCCGCTGCAGATAACCGTATCCGACCCGGCATCTGCAACAGGGTTGGCAATCACATCGAATGTGGTTGTGGCAGTTGTGGTGCCACAACTATTGGTAACGCTCAATTTTACCGTTTTGGTACCGGTTGAATTATAGGTTATATAACCGGGGTTTTTTATGTCCAAAGTATCGGGCGAACCACCTGTAAATTTCCATCCATATTTTAATAGATCGCCTGAATAACAATCAGTAACTTTTTCGATAGAAGGTGCGATACTGTCGTTTACACAAATGGATTGAATGGACTTTAGGCTTACTGAAGGCGAAGCTTTAACGGTAACTGTGCCTGTTGCTTTTGCAACCGGGCAGGTAGCTGCTGCTTTTGCGGCAGCACTTAGCGTTATATTATACTTTCCTGCACCGGTAAATTTTATAATTGCTGTATCGGTTTTATCACTGGTGCCTTGCAAAAAAGAATAGGTTGCAGATGCGGAACAGTTTAATGAGTCGGAAGGCACCACGCTCCAGATATAATTATTTCCTGCACAGGAACTTTGTGGGGTTGCATTAAATTTTACTATTGAGGTATCGCAGCTTTCGGTCGCAGAGAATTGTATATTAGCAATGGGGGCGTCCCGAACGCAAACATTTATCTCAATACTATCAATAAAATTAGTGCATGTGCTTTTATTTGATAAGTAGAATTTTATTTTATAATTATTTGCCTGAAAAAACTTCAAACTTAAATTATTAGTTCCCGCAGTCCATTGTTGCCAGTTTTCGGAATTTCCATTAACTGATCCTGTAGCGGTTCCATTTACAATTGTAAAACCTGATGAAGGTTGTACACTCCAGGCAACAATAGAAGGGTTTGAACAAGTTCCATCATTAGCAACAACATCACCTGTTTCAGATATATTCGTAATGGTAAAAATGGAATTTATACAAGCCACTGAATCGGCACTTATTTTGGCTTTAGGTTTTCCTGTAACATGAATTCTCGGAGCAGGTGACGGCACAGAATCACAAGCATTTTTTATCCATAGAGTAGCAGTAAAAGCATTTTGATAACCATCAGTTGAGGTGCCACATGAAGTGCTATTAAAAGTGTGTGTAATGCTTTCAATTGCATTATAAAAAACCTGTTCAGGGGAGCCATCATTTACACTAAAAACATAAACAGTTCCAGGAGGATTTTCTGAAACGCCACTCACTGCAAATTTTACTGTTGCACCTTCACAGTAATCGGTATTAGACGGACGTACCAAACCTCCGCCAGGAGTAGAACCCAAATAAACATTAAATTTTTGCGTTGCTGAACAACCTGAAGAACTTTCAACTGTAAGTGTGATAATAGTATTTCCTGTATTAAAAATATGCTGGATAGTATCTCCTTTTTTCCACGAAGCCTTGAGTGTTCTTGCACCCGTTCCATCTCCCCAATCAATTGTATAACTTGTGTCTACATCATATGTTGATGAGTTGTTTTTAAAAATAAAGGTGTACGAAGGTAAAGTAACACAGTGTCTAAAAGTAGGATAGCCATTGTAAATAACAAATTCTGAGTTAGCAGGATCATTAATCAGATTCGCATCCGGAATATTTTTAACAGTAACTTTTTGAGAAGGGGATTGATTGTAACATCCGTTGTTGTCTGTTACAGTAAGGTAAGGATAGAAGTCGCTATTACCGTTAGAATTTATGGCAGTAGTATAAGCATGATAAATTGGGTTACCCGTTCCAATTGTGTTGCCATTAAAAGTCCATAAATATGAAAGGCCATTGCCTGAAGAAGTTTTGCCGTCAAACTTAATAGAATCACTGCCGCATTCAATTGTATTTGGTGTATAATCAAATTTTGCGGCAGGCAGAGGATTCGATTCCTTTACAACAACAGTTATTGTTATAGAAGCATTACTCCCATTGCTGAAATAAACGGTTTGCGTTGTTTTAAAAGCACTGCTTTCAGTTGGATACAACACAGGTGCAGGATTAATTGCAGTGGTTGTAAAAACTTTACCGGTATCAAATGACCAGTTTATCGAAGAATAATTACTTGCAGTATTCTTATAAGTAACTGTTCCATTCTTACACACATGCAGTACATCACCGTTTTTTACGGTGTAAGTGTTTACACCAATAGTGGCGGTAAACCCTGCCTTTTGGGCAAAAGAAGATAAAATATTAAATAAGGAAAAAAATAGTAAGGCGTGTTTTAGGTACTGCATATTTTTCAACAGGGTAAAGATTGAGCCGAAAACCAAAAAAAGCTTTTCTTGTAATCCAGTATTTGCAAAATACAAAATAGATTGGTAAAAATTACAAGTTTTCTAAATTTATTAAGCCTTTGAAAAAAAATAATATAAGGCAATTTTAAAGGGTATAAATGTTATCAATATTGCTACCAATAATAAGCATGGCTTTTTCTGTTGCACCCTGCCATCTAAAGTAAAGCTTCATTTATCCATCTATTTTTAATGTACCGATTTCCAGTCTTTAATAAAAGATTCGATCATCGGCCTAAGTTTGGCCCATATACCTGCTGTTTTTGATGAACCATGCAGATTAACATCATTATACAATTTTTGATAGGTAATATATTCAGTGCCATTTATAGTTTCAAATACTCTTAGTTCTACAAAATATGAGTACGCAATTTCATGCTCGTTACAATTATTCCAATATTCATCATAGCCATTATCACCAATATCAACTTTTATTAATGGACGCGAACTGGAGCTGTTAACCCAATAATTAGTTATTGATGCATTATTTAATTCCGTTTGCACATAGTTTTTAACGGTTTCTGATGTAAGCGGTGTTGTAATTATGGTTATTGGAAATTCAACACCTACGTTAACGCCTAAGTTTACACTTGTATACTTTGCCAGGTTTTTTGCAGGTAATTGCGCCTGTGAGGTAAGGGTACACAAGCATACCAGGTAAATTATTAATTGCTTTTTCATTTTTTTTGGTTTATAATTAGAATCTTATTGCTTTATAAATTTCATCAACTGCTGCTGCTCATTTGTATTTATGCGCAGCAAATAAGTGCCACTAACTAACCCCGCAACTGGCATCGTTATTTTATTGTTACCACTTTGCAGTTGGGTAGTTAACTGCTTTACCATTTTACCATCTGTGCTGGTAATAGTAATGCCGGCCTTGACTGCTATTGCGCTGTTGAACTCTATGGCTAATTTGTCTTTTACAGGGTTGGGGTAAATACGGGCAGCAATGTTGTTGTTACTAAAGTTAATGCTGCGTATTTCGCTGTAGGTACTGCTGCCATCTTTATCCGTAATTAAAAGGCGGTAATAGTTTGTGCCTTGCATTGGCAGGTTATCTGTAAAACTGTAATTATTGTTGCTGCCTTTTGCGGATACTATAACAATAGTAGTAAAATCACTGCTATTTGAGCTACGCTGTATGGTGAAGGATTTGGTATTGATTTCGGTAGTGGTTTGTCAGTTGAGTAAAGTAGTTTTATTGTTGATACTTGCTAAAAAAGTCCTGAGAGTAATTGGCAGAATATCATTAGCAGTTATATTTATTTTATTGCTACTTACATTTTGATTAGCTACACAACTTTCACTACTGGTAAGCATCACCCAAATTGTATCTTTACTGGTTAAAGTACTATCAATATATATATAGGGCTATTTTCACCAACGTTATTATTATTTTTCTTCCATTGATAAACAGGTGAATCACCGGCATTAGTTGGAGTTGCAGTAAATGTAATTCTTGCACCACTATTAATTGCGTTATTGGTGCAAGTGGATAAAACAAAGTTTACAGTAGGTACCCATGAATTATAATCGTTCCTGATATCTGAGCTAGTGGTGCTATGATAGGAATCGACACTTAGAAAATCGCGATATGATTTTGCAATTCCTATTGTTGCAGTGCCCCCGCTAATTGCCGATTGATAGCTATAGGCAAATTGAATTTTATTCGTTCCTTCAAAAAGCCATACTTGAAATGATCGGTCGTAAGTTTGAAAATTGCTAGTATTCAGCCTTACATTCCACTCAATGATCAATTTTCTAGAGCCCGATATTCCTGACACTTTATAACGTACACTCCCGTTAGTACCGGTATTCAAATCATCCCACCAAGGCATTATGCAATTATTGGGAAACGATGAACTATTTACAGAAGTTGCAGAAATTCTTTGATCACCTAAGCCAATTATTCCATTACTGCTAACCGAAAATTGACTAAAATTTGTTCCGCAAAAACTAAAGCTAAATGGCAGATTTAGTATTTCGGTTGATGTATCATTTACATTTGCTCCAAACAATAGACTCGACCCTGAAGAAATGTCTTCTATAGCTCCGTTATACGAACTTAATAGATAATTTGAGCAATTACTATTTAAGCAGATTAAAGGATTCGAATTAACCCAAACTGTTGAGACCCATTCTTCTTGTTTTAATTTTACTATCCAATAATCTGTAAAAAGAACGCCTCTATTAGCTTCTGTCTTATCTCCACCAATGCCTGAATAAGAATATCCGCCAAGCATATATCCCCTGTCTTTGCATTGTTTAATATCAAACAATCTATCTTCATCTTTACCACCAATAGCTTTATCCCATTGAAAAAAGCCACTTGCATCCAGTTTTATTACCCAATAGTCTATATCTCCCTTATTTGATTCCGATTTGTCACCGGTTATACCAGAGTTTGAATAACCTCCTAAAATAAAACCGCCATCTTTTGTCTGTTGCAACGAATTTAACTTATCATCAATAGAGCCGCCAAAACGCTTGTATCATTGTTTGATTCCAATTGTGTCAATTTTTAAAACCCAGTAATCATTTGAACCTCGCGATCCTTCACTTTTGTCACCACTTACATTACTGGCAGAATACCCACCAAGTACATAACCACCATCAGTGGTTTGTTCAAGAGCATTAAGCTGATCAATGTCCGAGCCCCCATAACGTTTATCCCATTGTTTTGCACCATTAATATCGATCTTTACCACCCAGTAGTCCACATTTCCCCGATTGTTTTCAGTTTTGTCACCGCCAATGCCAGAGTACGAATACCCACCCAAAATATAGCCATGGTCAGAAGTTTGCTGAAGCGAGTTAAAATTATCAATACTACTACCACCAAACCTTTTATCCCACTGCTTAACCCCATTTGAATCAATTTTTACAACCCAATAGTCAGATGTACCCCGGCTATCTTCTGTTTTATCTCCACCGATTCCAGAATCAGAAGCCCTTCCTAGAACATAACCCCCATCAACAGTTAGCTGAAGTGAGTACAAAAAATCAACACCGGAACCGCCAAAACATCTATCCCATTGTTTATTTTCATTTTTATCAATTTTTATTACCCACATATCACTACTACCCCGACTTGCTTCAGTCTTATCACCACTAATACCAGAATAAGAATACCCCCCAATATATACCCCCCATCATTTGTTTGCTGGAGTGATCGAAGGAAATCTTAACCACTTCCACCAAATGTTTTGTCCCATTGCTTTACTCCACTAGAATCAACCTTCACAATCCAATAGTCATAATACCCCCTATAATTTTCAGATTTATCACCAGAGATTCCCGAAGTAGAAAACCCTCCCAAAATATAGCCTCCATCTGAAGTTTGCTGCAAACTATACAAATCTTCAACACCGTTACCCCCGAATGCTTTATCCCATTCTTTAGTGGGTGGCTGCACTTGCGCAAACACATTTAATTGAAGTAATGATAAGAAAATGGCAATAATTACTTTCATAATTTTTATTTTAATTTAAAAAATCATTGATCTGACTTATATACAGTAACCGACCCCGTTGCATTACAAACACCACAATCTACCCAAACCCCATCAGCGTATACTTTACCTTTACCACTACAGTTTTTACATTCTTCAAAGTGGTTGTATTTTAAGTTGGGATCTCTTTTTACAGGGTTAAAAACTAACAACAACCCTAATTCTAGAAGGCGTTGGCCAAACGAAGATTTTACCTGGCTGCTTTTTTGCGGCGGTATATATGTTGAGTTAACATAATTCACATAATTGCGCCACAAAGTTCCATAATCCCCGAATCTATGGTATCGAGACTTTTTTACTATATACAATTCCTGCTTACCATCATTTAGTATTACTGCGTATTCGGATAGTAGGTATTTATATTCTGCTGTATAATCAATATTCTCTTCGGTAAATTTTAAAACCTCTTTTCCATTATCACCAGAGAAAAAATCGCATTTATAGATTGTCATGGAGTCATAAAATACCGAATTTGTATTTTTTGAAGCTTTGTAAGCAATGCAGGAAGCAGGCCCATTTCCATAAAAATCGTAGTGCATATTATCAAAAAAAACAACTTCGCCTGTTAGTATAGTTCGTATGCATTTTAAAGACCACTGGTTTTGTAAAGTATGGTCTGAATACGGAACTACAGTTTCATATTTGGCTTCAAAACGATCATTGAGTTTATAGCAATAGTATTTAATACTGTCTTTTGCCACAATATTGTTTATTACTAAACTGTCTTTCCACAATGATTCTTTTATTGTTCCATTAATGGATTGTGTTTTGTTACTGAATAGAACTGAAAGGTTATTTTCATTGGTTTGTAGAATATCATATTTATATACATCAGCAGTTTTTTCGTTTGTACCATCTGCCAATTTTACTATTACAATTCCATTGGCATTAAACTCATAGCTCATATGTCTAAAGTCATTAAACAAAAGACCATTTTTAACAATTTTATATACCACCCACACGCCATACAACCCATTTTTAGGCGACACATGAGATTCGGCAATTGTTTTACTTTCTTGCCCAAAAGATATTAGAGAAAACAAAAGCCATATTAAAAAAAGCAATGCTTTACGTAGTATTATCATATAAATAAGAGTTTGATATATTTTAAATATTATAATTACGATCTTTCGAAAAGGTCATTTTAAATCCTGGCAGTAAATACTTATATATCTAATGTGCCCAGTTTACTTCCCCCAAGTACAAGTGTGCGACGCAACCGCCGATGCCATAAAAACCCCCTAAGCTTGGTACCCTTTTTCTTTTATAACTTATTGGTTTACAGCATAGCATTTTTTATGCTACGGTAATTAACTGGTCGTACGCATCGCTGCGGATGGTGGCGGCATTGGTGTAGGCCCGTCTTACTTCCAACCGGTATGTACCTGCCACCAGGGCGGCGGGTATGCTGAACATGAGCTTGCCCTCTGTACGCTGTGCTATTTCGGTGGCTTTTGTTTCGGCATTGGTGGCAGTGTTTATAAAGAAAATACCTTCGGCTGCATTGGCCGGGTTAAACTTTAGTTCGCTGCCTGATATGGTGCCGATACCACCGGGGCTTGCCTGTGTGGAGGTACTGGTACGTATATCAGCAAAGTCGATAATATCCGGACTTATAACACTGCCATCCGTTTTTTCTACCCTGGACTGGCTCACTTTTGTACTTAACTGCAACCTTGCACTTACACTGGCCCGCAGGGTATGGCGGCTGCTATCGTAACTGTCGCTTACATTGGTAAATACACCTTGTATGCTGGGGCGCAGGTTTACCAGGTCGGTATTTATGTGGTTGCCTTCGGCTACTGCGTCGCTCATTTCTTCAAATGCAAGCAGCAACACGGCGGTAGCATCGGCTTCTGTTACGGTGGTGCCGCGTTTTAGTACACGTTTAATAATGTCGTTAATAGTTAGAATGGCCGTGGGCAGTACACGGGCCATTTGATCGTTTGGATCTGGTGTAATGGGATTTGGCTGCAGGTAATACTTGATTGGCATGGTGTTTAAATTTTAAGTTTTTTAAAAATATTTTGAGTGAAAAAAGGGGGTTATTTACAATTAAAACATATCATCCCAAGATGATCAATTGTCATTATTTTTTAATGATGAAAGTTGCCATGTCTTTAGAAACACCTTCTACACTGAGCTTTAAACCAGTATTGGCCAGCATAATTTTATCTATCAGATCTTTTAATTTAATAGACTGTATAATAATTATGTTAGCGGTATTATCAGTAAAATCATCGCTGTTTACACTAATAACGCCGGGTATTTTTTCAAGTGCTGAAGCAAGCTCTGAAAGTTGCCCGTATTCGATATTTTTTACTTTCACTGTTACTTTTGAAGCATTGTCAGGTATTTCATTTACAGGCATGGGGACTTTATCTCGTTGAGAAGAAATAAACTCAACTGCCTGTATAATACAATCTTCCACGGCATCCTGCACGGCTGGGTTTTTAAAAGCACTGCTTGCCGCATTTATATCGCCTACAATTGGTAGTGTTACACCTACTTTTACACCGCCCCCCACTTTCTTCTCAACATTTAAAGACTTGGACACAAGCACTTCCCTTGTTTCAGGGTTTACCATTTTAATGATGATACCTACTTTTGAAGTATAGGTTGTTTTTTTTAAAACTGTAAGACCCATTGATTTTTCTGATTGCTGAAATTCAGTAATCTCTCCCTGCACGATTACATTTGCCCCAAGCATTTTTCCTTTTTGTGCCGCTTTTGATTTATCAGCATTATCAGATTGCTGAAAATTAATTTCATCAGTTAAGTCATTTGAATTACTTAAACGTTCCAGCACACGGTAGCACTGTACCTCCTGTAAGCTGTTGGTAAGCATCGTTGCCAGATTATCCCCAAACTGATCTTTGGGTGCATTGGGAGCTGTAAGATTAAACCTTGCTACCGTTATCCGGGGCCTTTTTTCCATGGCAAGGTTACTGCACTGCTGCTTAATGTTTTCTATGGTAACCTTATCCTTGTTTTTATCTGCTTTTATATCTTGCTGAGCCAATGCAATACTTGAAATAAATGCTTGAATAGCTAAAAAAAGAAATGCTTTAACTTTTTTGTTGTTTTGTTTCATGTTGATTGTTTAAATTGTAAAATGTATTTAGTTATTTTCTACAAGTGTCAATAAATTAAGTCCCTAACAGGAAGAAAGAAAATGGCTGTATTTATTTTTTTACAACAACCGATTTTGATTCAGTGAAAATAATTAGCCCTTTCTTTCCCCCTTGTACCCACCACAGGTACAAATCCAAAAAATAATATTAAACCAACCCCTGTTCCCGTAAATATTCGGCTACATGTTTCGCTGTTTTAAAACGCTGGTGAAATAGTTTTTCAGCTTTGCTGAGGATACGCTTTTTATAGGTGATTACAGTGCTGTCCTTCACATTAAACATGGCTGCTATTTCTGCCGTTGTAAAGCCGGGATTATAAGCGTATTTGCCCAGCAACCTTTGCTCCTGCAATGAGAAAGCCATTTGCTTTTGAAAATTGTGTTTGGTGCGTTTCAGCATTTCATCGTTCCAGTCTATGGCATTACCATCGGTGTCTGCAAGTCGCACGGTGTATGGTTCATTGTTATACCTGCCTACCAGTGTAAACTCGTTGAGGATGCTTAACAAACGGTTTTCTGCATCGTGCTGAAAGGGCCAGGCAATTCTTTTAAAGAGCAGGTATTCACCGTTTGCGTGTTGCAGCGCAATGGTATTAATGAAGCTGTGGCTCATAAAACCGATGGGCCATTCGCCGGAAATAAAACTCTCCAGTAGTTCATAGGCCGAAGTCATTTGCGCAATTAAATGTGCAGGGTGTATAATGCTGAAATACTTTTTTATAGTAAACTCTTTTTCGGCATAACCCAGCCAGCGCTTAATGCCATGCACTTCTTCGGTTATAAAACTGTGGTGGTTAATTACAAAAAAGAACTTCTCGTAATGCAAGGTGTTTTTCAGAAGCTTTATTTCTTTTGCCTGCTGCGCAGGAGTAACGATGCCGGTGTATTCAGCTTCTGGCAGCAAACGCCCGGCCTGCGATTTTAAAATTTCGTAATAACTTTTATGGGTAAGTGTTTGCAGCATCTATTTATCCGGGTACTTTAAGGAAGTAAAGTAACAATGGATAAATGGATGCATTTGTACCCATGACAGGTACAAATAGCAAAAAAATTTTGATGGAGAAAAAAGCAGTTATGCCACCTGCTTTGCAAGATTGTTTAATAACTATAACGATGGCCGCACATTGCTGACCAGTGAACTGAACGTACAAGTGAGTGACACAACAGCAGCTTAATGGTAGTAATGCTGCGTGTTACAAAAAAGCCTATGCACAATTTTATGCTGCCTAAAGCATATCTATTGGTATATGTTTACCAGGCTTTAAACTTTGTGTTCTTAGCGCTTAAAAAAACTTTACCACAAAGGGCGCAGAGAAAAAATACAACACAAAGACCATAAAGATGATATACGCTGATGGTATTTAAATTTTAAACTAGTGGAGAGCTATTTTATATTAACCCCTGCTCCCTTAAAAAAGCTGCAACTTTTGAGGCTGTGGTAAAACGTATTTTAAAAAGCTGTTCGGCCTTATCTAGTATGCGTTTATTATGGGTTCCAATCGTACTGTCTTTTACCTTAAAGCTGCGGGCCAGTTCGGCAGTTGACAGATCGGGCTTATATGCATATTTACGCAGTATGCGCAACTCCTGCGAGCCAAAGAGGTTGCGGTTTTCAAAGGCATCTTTAAGGCGCTGCATTACTTCTGCCATCCAGTCTAGTTTGTCGCCATTTTCGGTTACCAGTCTTGCAGTAGCAGGCTGCTCTTTATATTCACCTACAATCGTGAACTCGCTGATGTATTCCAGTAACCGCCGCCCGGGAAGATCGTATTGAAATACGCTGTTAAGCCTTTTACACAACAGGTAGGTTCCGTTTGCATGCTGCAACGCAACCGAAGAGGCAAACCTGTATTTCATAAACTCAACAGGCCAGTCGCCTTTCATTAAACCTTCAATTAAAACCGTTGCAGAAATATGGTGTGCGGCAAGATGGTGGGGATGAATGATCTGCAATAATTTTTGAACCGTAAAAGTTTTATCGGGGTAGCCCAGCCATTTTTGTACTCCATGCGCTTTTTCAATTTCCATCTGGTGCAGGTTTAATACAAAAAAGAAACGTTCGTAATGAATGGTTTCTTTAAGCAGGTCTATTTCTTTTTTTTGCTGCTCTTCACTAACGGCTTTTTTATACGAGAGTTCAGGCAGCAGCCTGTTGCTTTGCGCCTTATACTGAATGTACATTTCGTTTGAAGTAAGCATGGTACGGGTTGCTTTGCAGAGTTGTGAATATACAAAGCAATTGCAATAATTTAAAACAAGGTTCCATTTTAATTTAAAGATTCTTTTTGTGCCAGGCAGGGGAACAGGAATGAAGTTTTAGTTTCCCGAAAGTTTTCGGGATCGGTTCCAAGTTCTGTTTTCAATGGCAGCATTTACGCGAAGTGTGGCATTCCGTAGAATTTCGGGAAAAAGAAGCTGTAATACTATTGCAGGGTACCGAATATTAACAGCCTTCCTGGTAAGCAAGTTTCATAAAATGCAATACATCTTCATTAATATCTTCTTCGCTGCACATGCGAAAATGATGGTTGAATTGCTGCTGGCCGGGCACCTGTGCAATTTTATGAAAGCAGAGATTATCGTGGTAAGGTTTTGAAAATGGAAATACGATGTCTACAAAATTTTTACCCAACCGGGTAACGTAAGCGATACGTGTTTTGGCAGCGAAACCAATCATACTTTTTGTTGGATGAATGGTTACAACACCAAATTGCTGGTAGCTCTCTGAAAAATGCCAGAAAAGGGCCAGTGTATGCGCCGATTTCCCTTTAAGAAAATCTGCCAATACTTTATCGTTACAGGAATGAACCTGGTTATTGTTTTTGAATTGCTGATTACAAAGCGGGCAGGTCCACATAATTAATTTTAAAAATAGTCATTAAACCACAACATTTCTTTTGTTATCATTCAGGTTTCTTCTGTTTGATATTTCAAACCGTTACCTGCATTTTTTGCGTAAAAGCCGGACAGGAAATTTTGCTTTAAAAAATTACTGATTAAAATATTTTTTATCGCTAACAAATTAAATTTAAAAAACCTTCTGCAATACCATAATGGTACACAAAACAGGTGGAGAAATCCCGGTTACTGCGTGCTCCTGTTGCAGCACACAAAAGGGTAACAGCCGTTCAATAAAAGGCTTTGCCATAAGGCGCTGCGGCGTACTTAAAACAATGGTGGTGCCTGCATTTAAAAATCTATTAATCACGTTACACAGCGTTTCAAACGATGCAGGTTCGTAATTAATATCGCTGAGCAATAACACATCCGCATTCAGATCAGGTGCAATATTGTTCCAGTTTAATATGCCGCAACGGATATTTTGCAAACCAAGGTGGTTTATGCTGCGTTCTGTAACTGCTACTGCCTCAGCTTCCACATCACTGCAGTAAACATCTTTTGCAAAGCGGCTACACAACAAAGACGGCAAACCTAAACCTGCAGCGAGTTCAAGCACTTTTTTATTTTGAAACAATTCTGTTTGAGTGGCTATAAAACAACAGAGCGCATGGGCCGCGGGCCAAACCTGCCCCCAATATGGAAGTGCAGTGGCTGGATTTTTTTCCTTTTCCTGTACATACCATTGCTGCAATTGCAGTATATCAGGCACATGTGCCTGTATTTCGTAGTTACCAAACCTGAAATTTTGTACTACAGTATTGAGTTGCATTTAACCGCAAAGAAAACAAAAACGTGGCAACAATTTTAGAGGGCAGTTTACAAGCTGTCTGAAAAAGAGTTGTTTGAATACCAGCATCAGTTTTTCATAGCATCTTCGTTGCGTCGCAATCACTTCATCAGTTGTACACAAGGCATCTCTGGGCTCTATGCAAAATCTCTGCATTTAAATTTAGACAGCTTTTAAGGCACCCGAAATTTAATTTTATTACTACGCCAATATCTTAACCAATTTTTTGGATTTTGAAATGCAAACCAGCATCATTTTTTCGTTTAAAGCAATTGTTGGTTGTTATCGGAAAACTCAATTCCTTTTTTATACCGCCTTTTAAATCATTAACTATGAAACGCTTTAAAGCAATTGCCGGCTGCACCTTAGTGTTTATCGCAAGCACTTCTTTCAATGCAAAAAAATCTTCAGATTTTTTGTATTACCTGGTTGTGGATAAAAGCAAATATGAACTAAGTGTAATTGACAGTGAAGGCTGGCTGGTTACTTACCCGGTAGTATTTGGCAATAAAAATCTCGACGATAAAATGACTGACGGCGACCGTGAAACTCCAGAAGGCATTTACACACTTACCCGAAAAAGCACTCATGATAAATGGGATAAAATATTAATGACCGATTACCCAACAAAAGCAGACTCCATAAAGTTCTTTAAAAGAAAAGAACAGGGCCTGATACCTTCAGATGCGGTTATAGGTAAAGGCATCAGCATTCATGGCACAGAACCCGGAAAAGATGCGATGGTTGACAACTATGTAAACTGGACCGATGGTAGCATCAGCATGAGAAACCGGGATCTTGAAGAACTATATAATCTTGTACCTGTAGGCTCTAAAGTTTTTATAAGAAAATAACAATGTGTTTTTTTGTTCCCGGCGCAGGTTCATATATTTAGCTTTTCTTGCCACGCTCGTTTCACAGTTCCTCTTTCATGGCAACATTTAAGCGAAGCGCGGCATCCCGAAAGCTTTCGGGACCGAATTCATTTCGGTATCCGACTCTTCCAGTTTCATCTATAGCTATACAGGGAAGATCGTTAAAATAAAATTTCCATTTTAGTGAATAGCTAGTATCTTTCGAAAGTCTTTCCAAAACAACTTTTTTAAAACTATTATTATCATTTTTTATGAGCAAGAAAAAAGACATGACCGTATCAAAATTTCTGGCCTTGATGGGTATTCTTTTCCTGGTAATGGCGATTGTGGTGATTGTTAGTGTATTTATGTCGAACTAACTGCTATTGTAGCACCATGCATAAAGGCAACGGCTGTTAAAGCCGAAATTAATACCGAATGTACAAGTGTGCGACGCAACAGATGCTACATTCCTGTTCTGTAGCCCGGTACAAAAAAGGCTTTAAAAAAGTAGCCATTGTTTATACGGTTTAAGAATTCCTGATCGCATTATTAACATGCCCTTTAAACTTAAGGTAATCTAAAAAGTAAATCACTTTTAGAGAGAAGTTATTATTGTTGTTCTGGCTTACCGTATTGCTAAGATTTTTGAAGTATTGCTTTTCCACCTCATCGCTATAATTCTGCGCTGCATTTTTCCAAACAATGTTTAAGAAACTGCCGGGTGCAAACTGCCAGGTGTACACCATATCTACATTAAAAAAGTTTACGTTCTGATCCACACTGGGATGATAGTTTGTATTGGCAAGCAAACTTCCATCGCGCTGCAACAGGTAAAAATCTTTATTTTCCACACTGCTTACATAATGCCTTGCCCTGAACGTAATACCCATTTTGTTATTAAAATTATACTTGGCACTGAGTACATGCTCAATGGTATTTACTTTACGTATTGCAAAATTAATGTTGGTGCTTTCGGGTACATAGGTAAACCCGGCATTATTAAACCGCGGCTGAAGGCTGATGCTTTGTGAGAGTGAAAACCTGTTATTAAAACGCATATTGTGAGTAAAGGATAAATCCATTGCAAAGGATTTATAAAAATTGATATAGGTGCGGGCAAATAACTCGGTTGAGTAAGAATATTTTTTACTGTCGTTACTTTCGAACCAGGAACCCAACCCAATACTGGCACCACGTTTAAAGAACCAGCCTTCTGCTCTTGGCTCATAGAAATCGTTGCCTCTGAATGTATAATCTATATGGCTGCCGATCCACCACAATTTTTTGCTTTGAATATTGAGGTTCGTGTTCAAACGTGCTGATTGATACTTCTCATCTATGGGTTCTATTTTCTTTGACAATGTACTAACGTTTGCATTGAAATTTAAAAAAATGCGGTTGTACCAGTTTTTAGGTTCTGTAAAACTGTAACCGGCCCAGGCACCATGGTTTAAAAAATTATTATTGGTGAAATAACCCATATCGTCGCTGCTGAATTTTGTATCGGTACGCTCCTGCCATACATTGAAATTAAAGTGTCCACTTGTTTTGCCAAAATGCAACTCGTGGTTAAACCCACTTTCGGTTTTATTGCCGGGTAAATAATTAAACCTGTTGCTTACAGCAAGTTTACCACCGAGGTTCCATGTGTTTTTCTTATCATTCAGTTCAAATAAACCAGCACTCACATTTGCATCATAGTCAGGGCCATCGCGCCATACATTTGTGTTTACAAAAGATACACTTGAATTGTACTTTAATGTTTTATCAAGCACCATTACATTATAGTTGGTAAGCGGATCTGTAAGTACTTTGCGATCTTCCTTTGTAACCGTATTTTCAATAGTTGCATATTGTGCTTTGGTTACCGCGTTCAGAAAGCCGATACCCAAACCATTCTGCATGCGCCCGGAAATTTTTGTAGCGTTAATGAGTTTTGATTCTGAAGGGTTGTTAATAATTGTTTCATTACCGGCTAACTGGTTGTAGGCATCATATAAATGAATGGGTGAACCTCCAATACGCCTTGAATAAAACAAATTGCCCTTGCTGAAAAGTTCGGTGCCTTCTGTAAAAAAGTTCCTGTTCTCGTTATATTTTACTTCAAAAGGTGTAAGATTTAATACCTGGTTATCACTTTGCACCTGGCCAAAATCGGGTATCAGCGTGGCATCCAGCGTAAAGGCCTGGTTAATTCCGTATTTTACATCAAGCCCGCCGTTTACCTGGCTGGTCCAGTTTTTTTGCCCGGGCTGATTAACGGGATAATGATTGGCATAAACGGAGAAATAAGGCGAAAACTGCAGGCGCAAAGGTGGCTTAATATTAGAAATACCTTTCCATGTGCCTTCTTGTGTAAGAAAGCCATTTACGTTGGGATCTATTGGGCTCCATGTATTTTGCTGCTCGGTTTTTCTTCTACGCCTGGTGATATTAACACCCCAGTCCTGCACATCTTTTTTTCCAAAACGAATGGCAGAAAAAGGAAGAAACATCTCAAAGCTCCAACCACTGTCGGTGATTACGGTACCACTTTCCCAAACTGCATTCCAGCTAAAGTCTTCCATATTACCATCCTGGCTGGGCGGGTTCATTTTAGCATCCCATTGTTCGCCCAAGGGTGTTACAAAATATTCAAAACCGTTAAGCTTATCATTGTAAGTGTCGAATATAATTCCTATGTAATCGTTGGTACCAAAACCATCCCTGCCTTTAAGTTCGGTGGCAATACTATCCTTTGTACTTTCTCCGCAAAAGCCGCCGAAATAAATGCCTTCATCACTGTACATGATGTATGTAACTGTTTTAGTGGCGGGTGTTTCAAGAGCACCAACCTTTGGCCTGAATTCTACAAAATCCGTCATTACAGCTGCATCTTTCCAGGCTGTATCGTTCAATACACCATCAATTTTTACAGATTTTGAAGTACGTTTTGCCTCCAGTGTTCTTTGATTGCCCGGTTGTGCCATACTGCTGAAAGAAGTAAGCATCGTAATTGCACATATTGCTGTTTTGATCCTCATAAACATGTAAAATATTTTGTGTTTAACGAAACCTTTGAATAAAAGTTACACTACTACTAACGATTTCGTAGATTCAAAATTGCAGGATACAAGTACCGTGTAACAGTTAATTTACGTGAGGTGTTGGTTATGCCTGACAAGTGGCAAAAAATAAAGATGAGCCCGGCTGAAGAAGAAATATGGAGCTTTCGTTGCGTCGCACACTTCGGCGGCCATAGCTTTATTAAGCAATGCGTAGATAAAAGCAACTACATGTTTTGTATGTCTGGATTATAATGGGGCTTTTACTCCTTCATTTTATTCATTCCTTGCAAAAAATGCATATTGGAAATTTATGATGATTAAAGATGTATTAAGCAACAGAAGCAATTTCAGAAGCAAACAGCATAACGCTATATAACAGGTAAATTTTTTTTGTATAGCATTGGATTTTATGACCCTAAAAGCGATTCATGCCCGTGTACAATCTTTATTTGCATTACTGTGGCAATACTGATTGCTCTTTGCTTGGTAAGTTCTGCTTTGTCGCCTTCGAATAATTCATCAACTGTTTGGGTAAACAGTTTTATCCACTCCTGAAAATGCTCAGCGTTCAGTGGTGTTTTTTGATGCAGCTGTTTATGGGCAGTCATGGGGTTGCCGGTATAAGCGCCAGTGAAAAAAATTACGTTCTCCCAAAAATCGTACATCACCGGCAAATGTTTTTCCCAGTTTACTTTGGCTACATCGTTGAAGATATATCCAATTACCTGGTCTTTTTTTACTTTTTCGTAAAAGCTGTTGACCAATAAAATAATGTCGTCCCGGTTTGCAATATCTTTTTTCATAGGTTTATTTTATAAGTAACAAAGAGGAATCTCTTAGTGCTTTTACCGAATGCAATTGATTTGCTTTAAACTGGAAAAAGTCATCTTTATGCAAATTGAAATCTACGCCTTCGAGGGTAAACATTACATCGCCTTCTGTTACCAGTATAAAAGCATCTGTTTTTGAAGTATGTGGTTTTAGTATTTCATCTTTTGCTATGGTTAACAGCATTACTTCAAAAGGTTCGCTTTTGTATAAGGATTGCTTTTTTATTTTATCGTACTGCTTTAATGCAGTTAAATTCCCTGTGTGCATAAAAAATCTCTCCGCCCTGATAGGGCCTTTTAATTGTTATGAAAATATGTGTGAACAGCTTTCTGAATTTACACACTAAAACCATTTCGCATAAAAACCAGCAGTGAATATTCGCAGCCTGAAGTTCACAATTGTTCTGTCTGTACAAGTGTGCGACGCAAGGGACGATGCCATGAAATATTAAAGCCCGGCTCAAAAAATACTTCTATAAATCTTTGCGGTTAAATTTTCTTAGTGACAGCAGCAAAGGCAACGCAGCCCATGCCGATAATACAAGGCCTGCAATAATTACGCCCCATTGGCTACCAAAAAAATCCTGGAAAACGGCGCCGGTATAGCCGAGCATCACGGATACATCCATTTTTAAAATAATGAGTACCCGTGCAAGGTCAATCGGGTTTAATGCGCTTACCCCAATCATGAATTTTTCAATGGGGTAATCGCTGAACTGAAACAAAATAAACAGTACCAAACCATCGAATAGTACTGAAAAATAAAACCATAATAAGATTGCTATACCAATACCTTTTGCCTTATCTCTTGTACGCACAGATGCGAGTAATGCAATAGCCACAAAGATGATGCTGAGGAGGATGCCGGTGGCTATCATCGTGATACCCGTTGCAGAAAATTCGAACAGTAAAACAGATATGCCTGCACCAATAAAAAAAGCAAGCGACATAGAGCCTGCAAGCCCGATAAAAATACTTAACCACAAAGTTTTTCTTTTGATTGGCTGACTTACCAGTAACTCAATAAACTCTGCACTGTTGTAAATATAGATAGTTGAAAAAATGATTGATACCAACGGAACAATGATCAGTACGATATTAAGTAAACTGAGCAAACCCTTTCCGGCAGTATCTTCCAGGTTAAAAATGCTGAAGGAGATAATAAGTAAAAAGATAGTGTACGCCATTACAATTTTATTGCGCAGTATATCGAGTATAACATATTTGATGATCTTTTTCATGGCTAATTATTTTTCATGACCCGTGCAATTGCCTTTGATAATTTTTGTTCGCCTGTATCGCTGCGCAAATCTTCGAAGCTTTTATGGAAACGTAAACTGCCATCCTGCATGTACATTACTTCCGTTATCATATCATCGAGATCGCTAAGTACATGCGAGGTAATGAGTATGAGTTTGCCTTTCTTTTTTTCAGCTATAATTTTCTCTTTCAATATCTCTGCAGACAGCGGGTCAAGGCCTGCTGTTGGTTCGTCTAATATCAGCACATCAGGATTAAAAAGAAACGCCAGTGATGCGCTTACTTTCTGGCGTGTACCGCCCGATAAAGTGCTCATGCGTTTGTTCATTAATGCAGCTAAATTAAATTCATTGATCAGGTCTTCATCTGTTTGCGTATCCTTGCTTTTACGAATGTCTTTCAGCATATCCAGCACCTGGGCAATGGTCATGTTATCCGGGTATCTGCCTATCTGCGGCATGTAGCCAATGTTCGAACGGTACTGCCAGTCGTGAATAATATTTTTTTCGTTGAAGGTGATAAAGCCGCTATCCGGAACAACCATTCCCAACAGGCATTTAATGAAAGTTGTTTTGCCACTTCCATTGGGGCCGATCAGTGCAATGCACTGTGATTTATTGCAGGCTGCAGAAACATTATCCAGCACTTTCAGTTTTCCAAATTTTTTTGAAACATTGCTTGCGATAATCATAATGGAAATGGTTTCATGTGTGGAAATTTATCTTCAAGGTCGACGGGTATCATACTCGGAAATACTTTTTCCGATTTATCCAGCAGCGTTACAATCATACTCCTGAATAATATGGCCGTTGATGGATTTTTATCAATGATCATAGAATATAAACTTACCGGCCGGTAAGGCACATCGCCTTTACCATCCCGGTTCAAGTCATATCCTTCATATTTGTCCCAGTAATTATTATTGAATAGGTTTAACACCAGGTCACTGTTTGTGGAAACATCGAAAGTATTACCCGAAAAATTATTATGCACAACCGTATTATCGTCACAACTTCCCTGCATCTTTATTGCCCATCCATTGTTTTGAAAAATATTTTTCTCCATCATAATGCGGCTGCTGCCTTCCATATAAATGCCGCTCGTATTGCGGATGAAACGGTTGCCGCTAATGTAACTATCACTGATATCTTTCATTAATAATCCAAAGGCTGCATCGCCCCAGCTTTCTTCAAAAATATTGTTGTACATCTTCATGCCGTGTGTGTACATAACTGCTACGCCTGCACCATTATGCCTAAAGATATTACTGATGTATGCATTATTATGCGAGAACATAAAATGCAATCCATAACGGATATTCTCCTCGCTGATATTTCTCCAGATGATTGAATTGGTAACAAACTCAAAATAAATTCCATCGCGGTGGCCGCTAACTTTATTGGCTATGATCCGCATACTGTCGCTCTTCCAGCAATGTATGCCATTGCCGTTTTGAAGTTCAGCATTGCCTGCTGCATGTATTTGATTATTGGTAATCGTACAGTTTGTTCCGAACTGTGTATAGATGCCAAAAAAATTATCGTCCAAAATATTATTGCGGATAACAACATTCCTGCTGGTATAAATTTTAATGGCAGCAAGGTCATCCATTCCTGAACTCCCCGAATGCTGCAGTTTAAATCCATCAACAATTACATCATTTGCTTTAACACTGATGATTTCGTATTTTTTTTCACCATCAAGCACAGGATGATTGATCCCTTTTAATACGATTGATTTATTTACAGCAATATTTTTTTCCAAATAAATTCCAGCATCAACAAGAATGGTATCGCCATTCTTGCTCATGTCAATTGCTTGCTGAATAGAATGAATGTTTTGCTGTTTGCCCACTTTCCATCTTGTTGCTGAAGCCCTGAATGAAAAGCTCAATAACAGTAAACATATCGTGTAAAATATTTTCATGAATTTTTTTATGAGCCGAACTATTGTATTTCATGGCATCGCCT
>DGQT01000040.1 GCA_002390845.1 Chitinophagaceae bacterium UBA4407
CGACGCAACGAAAGCTTAATTCATATTCTACTGCATGGCTCAAAAATGTCTGATTTAATGATCTCTGATGTTTGATTTAGAAAACAAGTCAAACATCTTTAAATCAGACATCAGCCATCTCACTCCGTTCTCAAGCTTTTTACAGGATTTGAAATGGCTGCCCTTACTGCCTGAAAACTTACCGTTATGAGTGCAATCATTATTACCAGAACAGCACCCGCAGCAAAAACCTGCCAGGTCAATGTAATTCTGTATGGGTAATTCTCCAGCCACTTGCTTGCAGCCCACCATACAAATGGTATAGCAATGAGTAAAGCAATGGCTACCAATTTTAAAAAATCTTTAGAGAGTATTGTTACCACGCTGCCAACAGATGCACCAAGCACCTTACGGATACCAATTTCTTTGGTGCGTTTTTCCGCTGATAATACTGACAAGCCAAATAATCCAATACAGGAAATGAATATCGTTAGCACAGCACTGAACAACATGATCTGTTTCCATTTGGCTTCGGCTTCGTAGTTCTTTATGTTCTCTTCGTTTTTAAAAGCATAGCTGTAGGGATTTAATGGAAACAATTGTTTAAATGTTTGCTCAATCTGTTTAAGGCTTGCGGTTTCACTATTGGGTTTTATTTTTATATAAGCCATTCCATACTGGTTACCGGCTTTCATTGTAAACAACTCCGGACCAATTTCCTGGTTCAATGAATTGAAATGAAAATCTTTTACCACACCAATTACATTATATTTTTGATTGTTATACCAGAAATCTACAGTTTGCCCTATTGGGGTTTTCCATCCTGCTTTTTTTACAAAAGATTCATTTACCAAAACAGCATTAATGGAATCTGACGGGAATGCTGTTGAAAAATTTCTTCCCTGCAGCACAGGTATTTTTAATAAGGGTATATATGTTTCATTAACGGTTTCATAAGTAAACTGTATGGTTGAATCTCCGTTCACTTTTGCTATAGTGCCCCACTGGCCACCATTCTTGGGCGCAACATCAACAATGTTTTGATTTTTAAGTAATTCATTTTTTAATAAGGCAACTTCATTTCGGGTAAGATTGTTCTTGTGTATGGTTACAAGATTGCTATCATCGTATCCTAATTTTTCTGTAGTGAGATAATTAAATTGGGCCGATATAGTGAAGGTGGCAATAATCAAAAAAGATGCAAGTGAAAACTGCAATACAACCAATGTCTTCTGTAAATAATTTTTTCCGCCAAGATTAAAACGGCTATACAACGTTTGCACGGGGTTATAACCCGATAATATGATTGCCGGATAAAAACCTGAAAGTAGCGATGTGATTAAAAACAAAACGATATATGCAGCAATAAGCTTTGCATCGAATAAATAAGAAACGGCAAGCACTTTATTAGAAAGACTGTTAAATAATGGCAATACAAGTTGTACAAGCACAATGGCAAATACAAATGCAATCAGGCATAATAAAAACGACTCGCCCAGAAACTGCATAATCAATTGCTTTCTGTCGCCCCCAACAACTTTACGTATACCAATTTCTTTAGCGCGTTTTACAGAACGTGCTACGGTAAGGTTTACAAAATTGATGCACGCAATCAGCAATATAAACAAGGCGATGCCCGAAAGAATATACGAGTACATTGGATTGCTTGCATCTGAAAGGCCATTTTGCGGAGGTAGCTCCACGCTCAAATGCATATCTGTAAAAGATTGTAAATGATATTGATTGTTACCCATTGGGCCGTACTGCCTGGTTAACTTTTCTTCAGCTTCTTTTGAGTCGGTAGCATAGTAGCGTTGTATTTTTGTTTCCAGCGCCGGCACATTCACTGCCGGTTCAATCACCACAAAAGTATTCAGGAAAAAGTTGAACCAGTTTTCGTTATTCGCACCTTCTGCCACAGGCATGTTTATCGGAACAAGCATTTCGAATTTTATGGAAGAATTTTGCGGACATTTTTTTGACACTGCAGTTACTTTATATGGAACAAAATCACTGTCATCTTTCAGCATGATTATTTTGCCCATTGCATCTGTTGTTCCAAACTGCTTCTTTGCAACATCTTCAGAAATTACTACTGAGTTAGGTTCTGCCAGGCAGGTTTTCGGGTCACCACTTAATAAAGGAAAAGAAAACACAGAAAAGAAACTGGAGTCTACTTTAAGCAGGTCCTGCGATTTTACTTCAGTGCCTGTTTTAATATCTTCGTAACCACTTTGTACACGAACAAAAGTTTTTATGCCGGGTACATTTTTTGTAAAACGTGGCCCCTGCAAATAACCTGTATTACCATCTTTACGTCCGCCCTTTCCATCCTTTTCAATCTCCTGCGTTGTAATGCGGTAAATGTTTTGCACGTTTGCATGAAAGCGGTCGTAACTTATTTCATCTTTTACATAAAGCAGAATAAGCATTGCACATGCAAGCCCTATACTTAGCCCTGCAATATTTATGAATGCATAAACTTTATTCCTTGCCAGGTTGCGTAACGCAATGGTAAAATAGTTTTTAAACATGGTGGTATATTGTAAATTGTAAGTATTATGTTTTAAATTTTTATGTACTTGGCATTTGCCCTTTACTCATCGCCTGTTGTGTCACTCACTTGTACGTTCGGAATGCCATTCATCTTTCGCACCCGGGTGTATTTTGCTGCTGTACAATCCAACCGTACAAGAGTGCGACGCAAGAATGCTTAATTCATATTCCTAAGCCCGGTTCATAAATTTTTTATTCACTCCTCAATGCTTTCACCGGATTCATCAACGCTGCTTTTATAGATTGAAAACTTATGGTTACCAATGCAATTACAATTGCTGATAAAGCCGCAGCTGCAATCATCCACCAACTCATTGATATGCGGTAGGCAAAATCCTGCAACCATTTTGTCATAGCCCACCATGCAATGGGGGTTGCAATAACGATAGATAGAATAACGAGTTTTATAAAGTCTTTTGAAAGCATGGCAGTGATGCCGCTAACGCTTGCACCAAGAACTTTACGAATGCCAATTTCCTTGTTGCGCTGCTCTGCCATGAATGCTGATAAGGCAAATAAACCCAGACACGCAATAATTATGGCGAGTACTGCAAAACTGGTGAAGATGGTTCCTGTGCGTTGTACATCTGCATACATGTTTGCAAAACTTTCATCTAAAAAAGTATAGCGTATGGGTTGATTGGGGGAAAAACTTTTCCACGCTGTTGATATATTGCCGATCACTGTTTTTACATCTGCTGTATTTACTTTAACCGAAATGATGGACGAGCTTTTGCCACCCAGTACAAGGCAAAGTGGCTCTACATCCTGCTTCATGGATTCGAAATTAAAATCTTCCATAACCCCAATCACAGTCCATGTTTCCCATCCATTTACAATACGCTGCCCTATTGGGTTTTTTAATCCCATTTTAGCAGCCATTGTTTTATTAATGATAGTTGCCGACGAATCTGAAGCCATATCTTTTGAAAAATTCCTTCCTTCAATTACATGCATACCAAATGTTTGCATGTAATCATAATCAACCCTCCATTTCTGGCTGCCCACGCCCTGGTCTTCTTTTGTTTTTCCTTCTTTGTAAAAAGTGTTGCCATCTCTTTTAGTGCCCGTTACCGGCAGGTAATCACTAACAGAAACACTTTTTATTTGCGCTGATTTCAACAACTCATTTTTAAAGGCTTCCGTTTTATCACCAAGTGTGTTGGTGCCTTGTATCAGTAGTACCTGGTCTTTATCAAAACCAATTTTTTTGTTGAGCATATATTGCGTTTGGTTATAAATAACCAATGTGCCAATGATAAGAATAATGGAAGTGGTAAATTGAAAAATAACCAGCCCGTTTCTTAGAAGAGAATTTTTTGATCCCCTGCTTGCCTGTCCTTTTAAAACATCAATTGGTTTAAAAGCAGACAGGTAAAATGAAGGATATAACCCCGCAACAACACCAATAATAACTGAAGCAAGTATCATTGATGGAAGCAGCCACCATTCAGTCCACGGAATAGCAATTGATTTTGCACAAAGCGTGTTGAAGTAAGGCAATAGCAAAATGGCGAGTATCATTCCAAGAACAAAAGATAAAACACTAAAGAGTAAAGACTCTGTTAGAAATTGCTGCACCAGCCCGCTACGGTGCGAGCCTACTACTTTTCTTAACCCAACTTCTTTTGCACGATTGGCTGATTTTGCTGTAGAAAGATTGATGAAGTTGATACACGCAATTACAAGAATAAAAATTGCAATGCCGCCGAATAACCAAACAAACTTTATATCGCCTTTCTGCAATCCATCATTAATATCGGCAGAATAAAGATGCACAGATGAAATAGGTTGTGCAATAAGTTTAGCTTTTTCTGCAAAATTATCTGCGTCTTTATCCCCGCTTTGTTTCATCATGGGCAGGTAGTATTTTGTAAGAATCCCTTTTAGCTTGGTTTGAAATTTTGCAACATCAGTTCCGGGTTTCAATAAAACATACACAGGATAATTACTCGCTGACCATTGCGTTTGTTCGCCATCCCAAAGCTGGTAGCCCGTCATCGTTAAAAGAAAGCTGTAATGTATATGCGAAGTGGCAGGAAAATCCTCCATCACGCCACCAATTTTATAGATCCTGTTGTTATCATCATTAAGAATGATTGTTTTACCAACCGGGTTTTGATTGGGAAAATATTTATCGGCTTTACTTTTTGAAATCACTATTGTATTTGGTTCACTTAATGCATGCGCCCTGTCGCCATAAACCATAGGCACCTGCAAAATATCAAGCATGTCCTGGTCTGCATAAGAAAAGCCTGCTTCATAAGTGTTCTGCTGTTGGTCAGTAGTGCGCACCTGGTTACTGCCAGCGCAATAAAAAAGCGGTGCATCCATAAAGCGTCCGGCTTTTTCCACTTCGGGATAATCTTCCCGCAAGGCTTTAGCCATCGGTGCCGGCCACGCTACACCGGTTTCAATTTTACCGTTGTTGTCATATTCGCCTGTTATCCTGTAAATGCGGTCGGCATTAGCCCACGACCTATCATAACTCAGTTCATCTTTTATGTATAAAGCAATTAGTAAACATGCAGCAATGCTTAATGCAAAGCCGCCAATCTTTACTGCAGAATACATTTTCTGCTTTGCCAATTGTCTTGCTGCGATTTTGAAATAATTTTTAAACATAAGAAAGTTATAAGTTGTAAATAATAGGTTTTAAGTTTCATGCACTTAGCATTTGTTCTTTACTCATCTTCGTTGTGTCACTCACTTATACGTTCTGAAATATATTCAGCAAAAAAATACAGGGCACAAAATCAGCTGGAACAATTTAATTTGTCAACGGTTGTGCCAACTTCTAAACCATTGCTTTTAAATTGGTTAGAATAGTTGTAACCATTAAGCTGTTCGGTATCGTACACCTGATGTTCGGTGACGGACAATAACGTTGAACTATGCTGATGAATGTTATAACCGTACAAGGGAGTGACACAAGAGAAGCGTCATAGATTTTCATTAGCCCGGCTCAAAAAAATGTATTAAAAAAGAGGTTAGTGAATGAGGATTACGGTTCCTTTCATAGTGGTTACCACACCTGATTTTTTATACCTGCAATACCAGATAAAACTATTCCACGAAGGCTGCAACTTGTTATTGAATCTGCCATCCCAACCTTTGAATGAATCGTTGGTTTCAAAAACTTTTTGCCCCCAGCGGTTGTACACCGTTAGCAGGTACTCTTCGAAAATGTAACTGGTTAGAATTTTGAAAAAATCATTTTTGCCATCGCCGTTGGGTGTGAATGCGGTGGGAAAATATACCTGGCAATCTTTTGCAGCAACCGTTGTGGCTTGTGTGGCAGAGCCGCAGGCATTGGTTACGGTAACGGTATAAGTACCGGCTGTTTTAACAGCATATTGGTTTTGTGTAGAACCATCCTGCCATAAGTAAGAAAGAAAATCGCCGGGCGAAAGTACCAGTGAATCACCGGTACAAAAACCTAAAGAGCCATCGAGTTCAGGTTGCGGCTTTGACACTACAGATAAATGCAAAATGCGAATACTGTCGCAACCATTGGCTGCTGTAAAGGTATCCACGTAAGTTCCTGCAAGCGTATAGCCAAGGTAAGACTGTCCTTCGCAAACAGATTGCATCAACGTTAAGATTGCTTTCGGCTTAACCAATAGATTTAAAGCTATTGTTGAATCGCAGCCGGCAGGTGTTCTGATGGTTTTAAAAGTGTAGCCGGGTTTGGTAATATTTTCATCGCCCAACCGGTAAGAATACCCTTCGCAAATACTATCAGATAAGTAAGTAGAAACACCTTGCGGAAACACTGTTGATGCCTGTATTAATATTCCTGTTTCCGGACCGCTTGAGGCAACTTCTATAACAAGTGTGTTATTGCCTGCCTGCCAGTTATGGCACAATGAAACAGGTATCATTCCTTTTATATCTTCGCCTACAGCATGAAAAGGATCGGGCACCGGGATGATGCCGCCCAGGCTGGTGCTTTGAGGCACACCGTTTACGTAAATTTCATAAATAGAATTATCGGCCAGCAGGTCGAGGCTTAAACAGAAAGTACCTTCATCGTTATAGCTTTTATTGCAGGGCGTAAAGCACGGAAGATCAAAACTCATTTTATAAAAGTAAGTATGGTCTCCGCCATGTGCACCAGATTGGTTAATAGAAATCCACGAACAATCCGGCCATGTGCTAACATAATAATCCGGGGGCAGGTTGGCCATTTTTACTGCCGGCTCATACAATGCGTTAATGGAGTCTGTTGCTACCTGCCAGTTACGGTCTGCGGCTCCGTCGGGTAACCTGCCACCAGTACCATTTGATGCAGTATTAAATATCTGGTTTGAAGGTGGCGGACCATTTTGTACACTACACTGCGACCAAGTATTGTTATTCAAAAAAATGCTTAGAATAAAAACTGTTGAATGTTTTATGAATTGATATGACAAACTCATGAAGTAATAAAGTTATGGCCATATCGTGTATGGTAAATTTTAATTCAAGAAAAGATATTTATTTTTCAGCGATAGTTTTTCATGGCATCGTTTGTTGTGTCACTCACTTGTACGTTCAGATCATTATTGAACAAAGCGTACAAGTGTGCGACGCAACGAACGTTCAATTCTTATTCTATTGTTTGGCTCAAAAATGTCTGATTTAATGATCTCTGATGTCTGATTTAAAAAACAAGTCAGACACCTTTAAATCAGACATCAGCCATCTCACTCCGTTCTTAAACTCTTTACCGGGTTTGCAATCGCTGCTTTTATTGCCCGGAAACTTATTGTTGCCAATGCAATAATTATAGAAGCCGCGCCACCTGCAAAAAATATCCACCAACTGATATCAATACGGTAAACATAATCCTGCAACCATGTATTCATAAAATACCATGTAAGCGGTGTAGCAATTAAAAATGCAATTGAAATAAGTAGCACAAATTCTTTTGAGAATAAATAAACAATGTTTGCGGTGGTAGCTCCAAGCACCTTACGAATACCAACTTCTTTTATTCGTTGTACTGCCATGAATGAGGCTAACCCATACAAGCCAAGACAGCTAAGGAATATAGCGATTGCTGCAAAAATTTTATACAACTGAGCTAATTGGTTTTCCTGTTTGTAAAAGCTTGCAATTTTATCGTCAAGAAACCTGTATTCATAAACAAAATTGGGAAATGTTTGCTCCCATATTGTTTTAACAGATTCCAGGGTAGCACTAATATTTTTCGTATCAAGTTTTAGTGTAGCCTGGCTGTACATGGTGTTGTTTGTGGTTATAAGCAATGGGGCCAGATCATTGCGAAACGATCTGTCATTAAAATCTTTTAGTACACCAACAACAGGACATTTTATTTTATCGCCCCAAATGCTTATTTCTTTGTTTAGTATTTCTTCCGGTTTTTTAAAGCCTAAACTTTTCACCAGCGATTCGTTTACTAAAAACTCCTGTGTGTATTTGGAAGGTTGCAAATTTCTACCGGCTACCAGTTGTAATTTATAGGCCGGTACATATCCGTTATCGGCAAATTTTGTAATTACTTTAAAATCTTCTTCTTTTATGGCATGGTTAAACTTGAATGTGCTCCATGTATCATTACCATCTTCAACCGGTGTGTTGGAACTAAAGCTTACTGCCTGCACACCATTTACCTGCAATAACTTATTCTGTAAATAATCCAATTTGCTAATGCGCAGACTATCTACACGAAAAGGAACATTTATAATGGCATCTTTATCAAAACCTAAAGGCTGATTCATAAAATAACTCATTTGCTGTATAATGATGAACGTGCCTATAATCAGCGCCTGTGCAATGATGAACTGAAACACTACCAAGCCTCTTCTTAACGAAATTCCTTTTGCAGTGCTTGCAGTTATTTTACTTTTTAAAGCATTAATTGGATTGAAACGAGATAGAATAATAGAAGGATAAAAACCGGCAAGTGCGGTTACAACGATTGTTACAGTTACAAGAAATAAAATAATAGCAGGATTGCTTAGTATGTTGAACGAAAGCGAAAGTTCTAACAATTGATTTACATAAGGCAATGCAAGCATGGTAATAACTGCTGCAAGTAGTACAGCACCTATAACTATCAAAAATGTTTCTACTATAAATTGTAGTTGCAATTGAGATTTATTACTGCCCAACACTTTTCTTACGCCAACTTCCTTTGCACGGTTAACAGCCTGCGCAGTAGATAGGTTGATAAAGTTTACACAGGCAATTAACAGGATGAATGCCGCAATAAGCCATAATACATTTAGCAGCTGCCGGCTGATTGCTTTGTTACTGTAATTACCTGTTTGTGTATCATAATGCACGGCAGTTAATGGTTGTACAATATGGCTATCCTTGTTTTCTGGCGATTGAACCTTTGCAGAATATGCCCTTAGCTGCTGATTGAAATGATCAACAGAAACATTTTGCGGCAACATAATATAGCAACCAAAACCAGCATTTGTTCTATCCTCCCAATCGGTTGAGGTTGCCATAATACTTCCGGTAAAACCTGTTCCATACGCCACAACTATTTTTAGCTGAAAGTCAGTATTAGCAGGTATGGTAGCAAGTATGCCCGATACTTTCAACACTTCAGTGCCATGTTCAAATAAATAGCCGCCCAATTCCAGCTTTATGGTTTTACCTATTGCTGTTTTCCAGTCGCCAAAATATTTTTCGGCCATCTCTTTAGTAAGCAATACATTGTTTGGTTCTTTTAAAGATTCGTACGAGCCTGAGAGCATTGGAAAATCAAACATTTTAAAGAATGAAGGTGCTGTAAAAAATACACCCTTGGCTTCTTTAAATGTTTTTACGGTTGTTCCGTTATCGTCTGGTATCAGCAACTGATCATCGTGGCTGGCAAAAATCGGGGCAATTTGCTCTATTTGAGGAAAACCCGTTTTCAATCCTTCGGGCATTGGAAACGGTACATCTTTCCCATAAGCCGTAGTTGCATCATCTGCATGATGATATTCAGTTAACACACGGTATACACGATCTTTCTTGGTGTGAAAATCATCAAAGCCTGTTTGAAATTGTATGATGATAAAGATCATCATACAAACGGCAATACCAACCGCCAATCCGGCAATGTTGATAATACTGTAACTCCTGTTGCGGGTTAAACTTCTGAATGCGGTTTTGAAATAATTTTTAAACATGTAAAGCTATTTCTGATATATGATTTGTTAATGTCTGATTTTTATGTTGCCAACTTTTGTTCTTTGTGGCATCGCCTGTTGTGTCACTCACTTGTACGTTCAGATCATTATTGAACAAAGCGTACAAGTGTGCGACGCAACAAAAGCTTAATATTTATTCTTTCGTTTGGTTCATAAAAAACACTACCGCCTTACTATTCCACCCGCAAACTATTTACCGGGTTATGTGCTGCTATGCGCCAGGTTTGCCAAACAATAGTAGTACAACCAATGAATAACATTACAAAAAATCCGGCAAGCAAAGTACCCGCACCAATGGTTACATGAAACGCAAAATTATACAGGAAGAAAGTGGATGCAATATAACCTGCGGGAACAGCTATCAATCCAGCGATCAGCAACAACCAAACAAAATCTTTTGATAACAACAAAAGCAATTGCCCGACACCTGCACCCATGATCTTTCTTACGCCTACTTCTTTGGTCCTGATTTCAGAACTGTATGTAACCATCCCCAGTAAACCTAAGCAGGCAATGCAAAGCACCATACCGCATAAAAAGGCAAGCATCCACTGATCTCCTGAATGAATATTGCGATCATATAAAGCTTTATCAAACCATTGCGCTGTAAAGGATTGATACGGGTTTAACTGTTTCCATGCTTTTTCCACTTCAGCTTTTACAGCATCCGCATTTACACCGGGATTTGTTTTTACCTGCAACACAGAAAAATCCGCAGGCTGATAACGGATTATCAAAGGATAGATGGGAAAGAACATGCTCATGGAATGAAAATCCTTTACTACGCCTGCTATACGTACCTGGCTGCTGTCGCTTAGCCAGATCAATTGTCCGACTGCATCTTGCGCACTTTTAAAATGAAGCCCTTCAACTGCCTTTTCATTAATTAGTACTGTTTTAAAAGCATCCGCCTCTTTTGATTGCTGAAGATTGTTTCCTGCAACCAATGACAAAGCCATTACTGAAATAAAATGCTCATCTGCCGATAATGCCTCTGCAGGCGTACCCACATTTTTTTCATTACGGAAGATCTTTTCATTGCTGCCCCCATTACTTCCAAGCGTATAGGAAGCCGCAGCAGTAGTTTCAACGCCGGGTATCTTTTTTATTTCATTTGAAAGCTTTGCATAATCAGTACCATACAGCTCAATGTTGAGAATATTTTCTTTTTGAAAACCATATTCACCGGTAGCCATAAAATTTTGCTGCTGGTAACTTACCAGCATAAAAATGATTCCGGTAAGTGAAATAGCAAACTGCGCCACCACCAATATTTTACGCAGCGTAATACCACGCATCACTGTTAATGCTTTCTGACCTTTTATAACCATTGCCGGTTTTAATGCCGATAATATTCTTGCGGGAATACTGCCAGCTACCAACCCTGTAATGGCGGTAAATAAAATAAGCGTGATCCAGAATTGCGTATCCCAATTGCTGTCTCTCAAAGCATCCTGTATCATTTGCATCGGGCTCAGCAATTGCAACATGAGACATGATAACAACAACGCAAGAAAAGCAATCAATAATGACTCTATAATGAATTGAAGAAATACCTGTCTGCGGCTTGCACCAATTACTTTACGCACACCTATTTCTTTTGAACGGCTAAGTGAACGTGCCAGTGTAAGGTTTACATAATTAAAACCTGCTAACAATAAAGTAAGTAAACCAATTCCCATCTCCACCAATAATTTTCCATAAGTAGTACCGCCGGGAAAATTGTACAGGTCTTCTTTGGAAGGATTGATCTCATTCAATGGCTGCGAACGGTAACCAATTAGTTTATAATTACTCTTTGCATCAATAGCAGCGGTGGATTCTTTTCCAACCTGCAGCATGGCTGCATCTAAAGCGCTTTTATGATAACCAGGTTTCATCAAAACATAAGTGTAGGTAGCCCATGGGTTTGTCCAATCATTTTGCGCTACATTGATTGCAGTATTTTTTTCGAGCAATGGAATAGTGCTTGCAGATACCAGTACATCAAAACTAAGATGTGATTTTTGTACCGGTGTTTGCATTATACCAGTTATAAGAAAATCGCCCCAGTCTTTATGATGCAATACTTTACCCGTTACTTCAATGGTTCCAAAAAAACGCTCTGCCGTTGCCGTTGTAATAACGGCTGTATGTGGCTCATCATTGAATACGCCTTTTATCAAATGAAATCCAAACACTTTAAAGAAAGCAGCATCTGTAAAAAACGAAGGCGCTGCTAATGTTTTACCGGCTGCCTCATAGCTGGCAGATTTCTCCGGCACCACATGTACCACTTCCTGGACAAAATTATAATTACGTTCCAATTGCTCTGCCACGGGGTAAGGCGTACTTGCATAAGCTTCCTGTTGATTTTCCTTACCAGTCATATCAGTAATAATGCGGTAAGTACGATCAGGCAAAGGATGAAACGTATCATATTCAAATGCCTTTTTATAATCGATCAATGCCAATATACAAACGAGCATCCCCGCTGCCAGTCCGAAAATATTGATGAATGAAAACAGTTTGTATTGCCATAAACTTCGTATGGCTATTTTGATATAACTTTTAATCATGAGCAGTGGTAATTATTTTTTGTTACAAACATTTGTTCTTTGGTAATCACCTGTTGTGTCACTCACTTATACGTTCTGATCATTATTGAACAAAGCGTACAAGTGTGCGACGCAACGATGCTTAATTTATAATCATGAGCCCGGCTCAAAAAATGTCTCTTCATCTTTAATCTTTACATTCACTATTCGTCTCTCAACCCTTTGACAGGATTTGAAAATGCTGCTCTTAATGTTTGGGATCCGATCGTTAAAAACGAAAGCAAAGCAATAACCAATACACCGGGTAAAAACAATCCTGCATCTAGCGTTATGCGCTGGCTTATTTCCTGCAACATGAGGTTGCCAAGGAAAACCGAAATAGGCACTGCAAGCAACACCGCAATAATCATTACCTGCACATAAGATTTTGCAAGCAGCCGCACAAGCGATGCCGGACTTGCACCAATTACTTTTCTTATACTTATCTCTTTTGTTTTGGACTGCACGGTAAAGATGGTGATACCAAGCAAACCAAGACAGGCAATGGTTACGCCGAGCATTGCGATAAAGGCAATGATCCAAACTGCATCCCGCATGTCGTCAAATATGGCCTGTACTTCGTCTTCATAAAATCTGCCGGCGAAGGAATGATATGGATCAAGTTTTTTCCATGCCGCTTCTATTTGTGCGGTCGTTTGCATAGTATTTCCGGATGCAATGCCAAGGTTAAGTATTGACCAGTTCGCAGGATTGTAACGCATGAGCATTGGTTCAAGCGCATAGTCTGCAGGTTTGAATAAAAAATCTTTGACCACTCCCTTTATAGTCAAGGAGGTGCTATCTCCTACCAGGATTGTTTTTCCAACAGCATCCATAGGAGTTCCAAGCTGGAAATTTTTCACAAATGTCTCGTTCACGATCGCATATTGTTCATGTTTTTGTGCACGATCAGATGGGAAGTTTTCACCCGCAACGATCTTTAAATTGAAGTTGCTGATATAATTTTCGTCTGTAAAATATTCTCGCACCACTACTGCATCTTTATCTTTGGTTGTCCGTACATCATCTGCCCAATCGCTATAGGTGCCCATAAGCACCGATACTGCCGAAATCTTTTCAACTCCCGGTATCTTTCCAAATTCCTGTGCTGCTTTTGCATAATCCACGCCCTGAAGTTGGACGTTGAAAATATGCGTCTGCTTCGTACCAAAATTTATATTCATTCCATATTCCATTTGCCGGTAAGTAATAGTAACAATACTGATAAATATCAATGAGATCATAAACTGAATCACCAACAATGTTTTGCGCAAACCCAGGTGGCGAAAAAGTTTCAGGCTCTGCAGTTTTTGCATCAGCATCAGTGGCTTTATACGGGAGAGAACCGTTGCAGGCAATATACCCGCTACAATACCAAGTGTAATTGCAAAGGCTACAAAAAGAGTTATTACCGTTGAGTCTGTTTTAAAACTGATATCTGCCGCACTGATAAACCCAAGACTGGTAAATTGCGGTATCAAAAACTGCAATAAAATAAATGCTACCCCTAATGCCAGCAGCGACACAATAACCGATTCAAGAACTACCTGTAAGAATATCTGCTTCCTGGAACTACCAACCACTTTTCGCATCGCTATTTCTTTCATGCGGCCCATGGCTTTTGCGATGGTAAGGTTGGTATAGTTAAATGCTGCGGACATGATAATCACAAATGCAAGCAAACCAAAAAACCAAAGTATACTGGAAGACATGCCCTTGCCCATGCTATTGCTAAGTATAGGACCTGGCGTTATATCAGCCAATGGCTGCAGTACGAAGCGATAGCCCGCATCTCTTGTTTCCAGCGAGAGGTTTTTATAATTTTTCTTTTCAATTTCATCCAGTGATGCCTGTACCTCAGAAGCCTTTACTCCCGGCTTTAAACGGATATAGGTATAATTGCTGTAATAATTATTCCAGTTATTGGTTGTTGCGTTAACTGCTTTATTTTTTTCAAGAGAAGGTATAGTGGCGAATGATGCCAGCGCCTCGAATTCGAAATGAGTTTTGCCTAAAAATTTATTTAATACCCCGGTTACTTTAAAAAGCCCGGTGCCGCTTACGTCTACCGTTTTACCGATAGCATTCCCTGCGGGAAATAATTTTTCACTTAATTCATTTGTAAGCACGATCGTGTAAGGCTCATTCAGCGCCGTGGCCGCATTGCCTTCCCTGAACGTAAAACCAAAAAGGTTAAAGAATGATGCGTTGGTAAAATGCATATTAAAACTGAACTTCCTGTTGCCCGCAGTAATGTCGCCGTTCACTCCGCTGTTAAACATGGTCCACGCTTCAATGCCGGTGTAATTTGAAGCAAGCGTTGCCCCGACAATATAAGGAGAAGATGCGTATGGCTCTGAACCGCCGCCTTTGCGCAGCGCTTCTGTATTGATACGGTAAACCCTGTCACTGTTGGGATGAAACTTGTCGTATTCATTTGCATCTTTTATCATCATGATCAATAAAAGACAAACAGCCATGCTTAATGCAAGGCCTGCAATATTGATAAAGGAAAAAGATTTGCTTTTCCAGAAATGCCGCAATGCGGTAATGATATAATTTTTTAGCATGTCAAAAAAATTTACATTATAAATATTGTTTCATGGTTGGTTGGGAAAAACGCTTTTTATGTCATAAACATTTGCAATCCTTGTCGTCTTCCGTTGCGTCGCACTCTTGTACGTTCAGATTATTACTGAACAAAGCGCACAAGTGTGCGACGCAACGATGCTTAATTCTTATTCTTCAGTTCGGCTCAAAAAAATTCCTGTTTTATTTGCACATCTGCACATTTTCAAATTCGCACACTTATCCTATTCTGTTCTTAAACTCTTTACCGGATTGGCTACTGCGGCTCTTATTGCCTGAAGACTAACTGTGAGTAACGCAATAAACACTGCAATAAAACCTGCGAATGCAAACATCCACCAACTGATCTCAACCCTGTATGTGAATGATTGCAACCATTTACTCATTGCCCACCATGCAACAGGCGTGGCTACTGCAATAGCAATAATTACGAGCTTTAAAAAATCTTTTGATAACAATTGCACGATACCCGGCACGCTTGCGCCCAATACTTTTCGTACACCAATTTCTTTTCTTCTTTGTTCGGCGCTGAATGCTACCAGACCAAATAAACCCAGGCAGGAAATAAAAATCGCCATGATGGTAAAAAGGTTGATGATTTGTGAAAGCGTTATCTCGGCTGAATATTGTTTTTGCACTTCGTCATTGAGAAAAGTGAATTCAAAAGGAACACCAGAAATATCCTTATGCCAAATGGTTTCAATCTTCGATAAAAGTGATGAATAATTTTTGCTGTTAACAGAAACGGTGATGTGCGAAATATCTCCTCTTTTAGGATCATACCTGAGCATGAAAGGTTTTACATCATTATGAAGTGAGTTGTAGTTAAAATCTTTCATTACACCTGCTATATCAACATAAGTTTCCGGATCTGAACCATACTTTGAATACAATCTTGTACCCGGTGCCTGTTCAGATTTTAGGCCAAGACGTTTTAGCAATGTTTCATTCACCAGCACCTTGCCTGAATCATACAAATGAAAATCTCTGCCGGTAATAATTTTTATACCATTTGTTGTTGCAAAATGTTCATCGGATGTAATTACCTGCGCATCTGTGGCATTGGCTGCATTGCTTCCTGCGAGATAAACTCCAAAATCATTAAACACAAACTGGCTGAGATAAACATTCGACCGGCTTACGTCTTTTACTTCTGATAGTTGCCGCAGGTCGTTTGCAAACGAAGACATTTTGCTTCTTGTATCATCTGTATAAAAATTAAAAACAAGTTTTTGATTTTTGTCAAAGCCCAGGTCCTTATTCTGTATATAATTAAGCTGGCTGTAAATAACCGTGATGCCTGCAATAAGAATTACAGATAATACAAATTGAAAAACTACCAGCGATTTTCTTATGCCTGTTGCTGAAATATGATTCGCATAATTTCCTTTAATAACTTGTATTGCGTTGAATGCAGATAAATACAATGCCGGGTAACTGCCAGCCACAATACCGGTTACAAATATTATTGCGGCAAGCAATAACCAGATTTTGTAATCGCTAAACATTGACAATTGAATATCTGCCTGGGTAAGCTGGTTAAAATATGGCAACAACAAAAGTAAAAGTGGCAATGCAATCAGCACTCCTAGTAACGAGAGTAAAAACGACTCACCCATAAATTGCTTTATCAAATCTTTCCTTTCTGCTCCAATTACTTTTCGTACACCAACTTCTTTTGCTCTCCTTGAAGCCCTTGCAGTTGAAAGGTTCATAAAGTTGATGCATGCGATTACCTGTATCAGCACAGCGATCAATAATAAAATATTCAGAAAAGACGGATCAACCGTTTTGGTCATTTCAACTTCATAACCTGTTGTAGTGTGAATGGAACCAACGGGTTGCAGGTGCAGACGTTTTTCCATTCCCAGTTGTTTCAATTGCTCAGCGCCGTATTTATTTAAAAATGCAGGCAACTTTTTTTCTAAAGCTGCAGCATCTGCATTGGGTTTTAATTTGACAAACGAGTTGGTAAAATTGTTGCCGGCCCACATATCATTTTGCCTTACATACTCTCCAACTCCGCCGCTGTTCATAGTGATAAACATATTTGCCCCGATATTGGATTTACCCAAACTTTCATCAACCACTGCCGTTACTTTAAAATCATGCCTGCCATTATCACCATCAATTGTAATTACTTTTCCAACAGGGTCTTCTTTAGCGAAAAGCTTATCTGCAGTGGGTTTCAGCAGCACTACAGAATAGGGTTCCGCTAAAACATTTTTTGCATTACCATTTGTAAAATGATAAGTGAATATGTCAAAAAAAGTTGAGTCAACGTACACAGGGTCTGTTTCGTAAATAGATTTTTCCTTGTAGGTAAGTAAGTGTTTGCTTGAGCTAAAGGAACCAATTACCCTCACAAAATTTTCCACTTCAGCAAAATCTCTCTTCATAGCAGGCGCAATTGGAGGCGAGCAGGTTGAATTATTATGCACATCACCCGGCAGGCTTAACCAGGTTGTAACGCGATAGATATCTGATGCATTGTTTTCATGTTTATCATAGCTATACTGGTCTTGCACATACAACACAATATAAAGACAACATAATGTACCGATAGCCAAACCAATAATGTTGATAAAGCTGAAAGTTTTGTTCTTCAACAAAAACCTGCAGGCAGTTTTCAGGTAATTCTTTATCATAAAATTAAATGTTGATATGGTTGACAATGTTATTGAACTCTACTTTAGTATGTTTACTTATCGCCTGTTGTGTCACTCACTTGTGCGTTCAGATCATTATTGAACAAAGCGTACAAGAGTGCGACGCAACGAAAGCATCATTCATATTCTTCAGTTCAGCTCAAAAAAATTCCTGTTTTATTCGCTTATCTGCACATTTTCAAATTCGCACATCATTCTGTTCTCAAACTTTTTACCGGGTTTGCACTTGCTGCTTTTACTGTTTGAAAACTTAAAGTGATCACCGCAACCACTATCATTAAAAACCCTGCAGCAACAAAAAGCCACGCACTGATTGGCGCATGATAAGCAAAGTCCTGCAGCCATTTGTCCATCCCCCACCATGCAAGAGGAGCTGCGATAACAAACGCTAGCAATACAAGTTTCAAAAAATCAACAGACACCAGATTTACGATCTGCAAAATGCTTGCGCCTAAAACTTTCCTTATTCCAATCTCCTTCGTGCGCTGATTGGTAGTATAAATAGCCAATCCTAAAAGTCCGAGACAGCTGATGACCGTCGCAAGCCCGGTTGCCCATGAAAGCAATGTGGATATATGTTGTTCACTCTCATAAAAATTCGCGATACTTTCATCAAAGAACTTGTATGAAAAATCTTCAGCGGGGTACAATTCTTTAAAATCTTTTTCAATTTTTGCAATGGTGCTTTTCCAGTCACCTGCAGTTGTCTCTGGTTTTAATGCCACATGCAACTGCGACTCCAACTTCGGTATACTTGCAAATACAAGCGGCTTTATCGGGTTGTGTAACGACTGCGAATAAAAATCTTTTACAACACCAACTATTGGTGTGCCGCCTTTGTTTCTTTGAATTCTTTTACCAATAGCATCTGCTGCATTCTTAAAGCCAAGAAACTTCGCATAGCTCTCGTTGATCACATATTCAGTAAGCGTATCACCCGTTTTTAAAAACCTGCCGGCAGCAAGCTGCATGTGATAAAGTTTGAAAAAATCTTCATCCGCATATTTTATTTCAACAGTAGTCTCTATATCCTTTTTGCCATCATTGAATTTCATCGTTTGCATAGAGGTTCCGCCGGTTGCAGGTGGCGCACCTGCTATGCACGCATTTTCAATACCGGGCAATGACCGTAGTTGCTGCAACAATACTTTGCGTGTCTGCATCGCTTTTGCAGAAGCGGCGGTATCGGAGAATTCAGCCATAGCAAACGGCGTTTCCAAAGTAATGATGCCGTCTTTTTTGAAGCCAAGATCTTTATGCATAACATATTGAATCTGGTTGCCAACAATCAGTGCGGCGATAATAAATGCCTGCGCAAAAACAAACTGCGTTACTGTAAGCGATTTTCTAATCCATAATCTTCTTGTGCTTCCTGATCCGCTTGTTGTGCTATTCTTCAATACCTGCACAGGGTTATAACCGGAAAGCACCATAGACGGATAAAAGCCAGAGAGCAAACTAACCGCAACAACAAGTGCAGCCATAAAAAGAATAACGTTTGTAGTTGCAAGCATATTAAAACTTATAGCCGGCGGAATAAAATCTGCAAACAGTTTAATGATCCATGGCACCAAGAGAATTGAAAATATTGTTGCGGTTAAGGTAAGCAGGAAGGTCTCACTCAGGAATTGAAAAATGAGTTGCGATCTTGAGCTGCCCATTGTCTTACGAATACCAATTTCTTTTGCACGCTTTACAGCCTGCGCTGTTGTTAAGTTTACAAAATTGATGCAGCCCAGTAAGAGCAATATGGCAGCAACTGCAAGCAGGCCATACAATGTGGACTTGTTTGCCAGCCTTTGATCAAAGTTGCCGTAGTCGCTGTTGAAATGTATGTCGGCCAGCGGCTGAAGCCACAATATATTCGGCAAATTATTTTTATCCAGTTTGCTGTTTATCAATTGCTGCGCTTGTTTATTCACGGCTGCCGGCGATACATTCTTATTCAACTTAACAAAGACCTGGTCAGATGAACTTACACTTCCCCATTGTCCTGGGTCGGTAAACTGCGTTGCTGGAATAGTCGCATAAGAAATAAATTCTTTAAAAGTAAAATCAGTTGCTTTGTCAAGGTCTTTAACGATACCCGTTATAGTTGCCTTTATGGTATCGTATCTAATAACCTTGCCAATATCTTTTGTTACATCATCGTTTGGAAAATAAGTTTTCGCACGGCTCTCGGTAAGCACTGCTGTATATGGTTCGCTCAGTGCCGTTTGTTGAGAACCGGCAAGCCATTGATAAGAAAGCATTTTAAAATAATGGTTATCTGCATATACAATATTCTTTTGCTTTCTAAATAAGCCAAGCTTCCCGCTGCCCTGCGCCTCAATATGTACATCAGTTTGATACAACATGGTCAGGGGAATAACCGACTCAATACCAGTTAAATCTTTTTGCACGGCAGGAACAAATGGCAGAGGAACTCCTGAATTCTTAAAATCGTTGTCGGGAAATTTCATATCGCTTACTACGCGGTAAATACGGTCGCCATCCTGCTCAAATTTATCAAAGCCAAAATCGTACCTAACGATAAGATAGATCACAAGAGCAGCACTAATGCCAATCGCAAGCCCGATAACATTGATCGCGGAAAAAACGGCATTGCGCCTGAAGTTTCTCAATGCCGTGATAAAATAATTTTTAAACATCGGACTCTATGGTATTATGGTGATAAATTTTTTGTTACCGGCGTTCCGCTCTTTATTATTCTTTCGTTGTGTCACTCACTTGTACGTTCAGATCATTATTGAACAAAGCGTACAAGTGTGCGACGCAACGATGCTTAATGCGTGTGCTACAGCCTGGCTCAAAGAAATTCTTTTTCCTCATTCGCACATTCGCACATCTTCACATTTGCACATTATTATTCAGTTCTCAAACTCTTCACCGGGTTGGCTATGGCAGCTTTAACAGCTTTAATACAAACCGTTGTGAATGCAATACCAAACGTTAGCAGTGCAGCCAATGCAAAAATCCACCAGCTTAAAGTTGTTTTATATGCAAAATTTTGCAACCATTTATCCATTGCCCAATAGCCTGCAGGCAATGCAATACATGTTGCAATCAATACTGGTTTTAATAAGTCTTTTGATAACAATACTACAATACCCTGTACAGATGAACCCAGCACTTTTCGTACACCAATTTCTTTAAAACGTTTTGTTGCAGTGAACGATGCCAAACCAAACAAGCCCAGGCAGGCAACAAATATTGCAAGCCCTGCAAACACGGATAAAATCGTTTGCTGATGAATATCTTTTTGATACAATTCACCAAATTGCTGGTCTAAAAATTTATATTCTAACGGGTAAGCCGGCGCTGCTTTGTTGTAAGCATTTTGGACAATCTGAATGGCGGCATCAAGGTTGCCCGGTTTTAATTTTACCAAAATTTGTCTTCTATCGTCTGCAGATGAGATCACCAGTGCATCAACATCTTGTTTTAATGATTGAAAATTAAAATCATCAACCACGCCAATAATTCTTCTCTTGCTACTGTCGCGGACTGTATTAAAAATCCATTTGCCAATTGCCTGCTGCGGAGTCCATCCTAATTTGGCTGCAGCCGTTTTGTTTATAATTACCGCATCGGTTGTATCGGTTGAAAATTGCGCCGAAAAATCTCTGCCTGCAATAACTTTTAAACCCAGTGTTTTTACATATTCAAAGTCTGCAAACTCAGTTCTTGCATTCCATTTTTCTTCATGCCCTTCCACATCAAACATGTGTCCATCAAAAAAGCCACCGGGTTCACCACTCATTGCAGAAACTGACTGCACCGCTGTTTGATTTTGCAATTCAGTTTTAAAAGAATTAAGGTTGTTATAGATATCACTGTTATCAATAGGAATAATTAATGTTTGCGCTTTATCATAACCAAGTTGTTTGTTCTTTACATAACTCATTTGTTTTGTAATAATGATGGTGCCAACAATTAAAAACACAGATATGCTGAATTGCACAACTACTAAAGCCTGCCTGAAAGATGCCCCGCTTTTGCCCAGTTTTAATTTCCCTTTTAATGCCTGTATGGGTGAGAATCCAGATAAAACGAATGCCGGGTAACTGCCCGCTAAAAATCCAACAACTATAATAGCGCCAACAAAAAATAAATAAACGGGCATCGTGTTCCATGATACATTTAATGTATAACCCAGCAATTGATTATACCACGGCATTACTAACAATAACAGGCCTACAGAAAGTATGCAGGAAATAGTTGTTAGTAAAACAGATTCGCCTATAAATTGCCAAACAAGATTATTGCGCAATGCACCTAACACTTTACGCAGGCCTACTTCTTTTGAGCGCTCTGCAGCGCGAATAGTAGAAAGATTCATGAAGTTAATGCATGCAATAAGCAGTATTAAAATGGCAATAGAAAGAAAAATATATACTACCGTTTTATCGCCATGTTTTGCATTATCAAGACCGATGCTGTCAAAGTAAACATCTTTTAATAGTGTTAATGATAAAGACCATTTAAAACCATATTTACGCAAATCGCTACCCAAATATTTTTCTACAAATGCCGGCAATTGTTTTTCAATCTGGGCCTGCGATACATTGGGAGCAAGTTGTATATATGTATATACGCCATTGTTTATCCATGAGGTCATCCAGCCGGCATCTTTATGTCTTTCAAGAGGCATAACGATGTCAAAATCCAGGTGTGAATCAGAAGGAACATCTTTGGCAACACCTGTAACCTTTAACGGCGTTTCTTTATTCAGCATTATTATTTTCCCCATTGCATCATCAACACTTCCAAAATATTTTTTTGCAGTTGATTCAGTTAACACCGCACTGTTCAAATCTTTCAGCACGGTTGTTGGATTGCCTTTAATTAATGGAAATGAAAAGAGACTAAAAAAACCTGTATCAACATCCAGTTCTTTCTTTTCATGAAAAGATTTTGCGCCAACTGTAAAAAGGTTATCGTTCTGGCTTACCCGAACAGCATTTACAATCTGGCCTTTAAAATCGTTTAGCAATGCCGGTGCATGCATGCCTGACAAATAAGCAACACTTATTGATTTATCATCCATAGCTGCGCCACGCATTACACGGTAAATACGGTCACCATTTTTATGAAAGCCGTCAACACTAAATTCATTCATGATGAATAAGTAAATCATCATGCAAACAGTAATACCAATAGTTAACCCAAGAATATTAATGAAAGAAAAAGTTTTATTTTTCATCAAACTGCGCCATGCTGTTTTGAAATAATTTTTTATCATAAAGCCCTCCTGAATCCTCTCTGAGGGAGAACTTTAAAATCCGTTCCCTTTTGAGATTTTGTTTTATTGGTTATAAATATTTGTTTGTACTTACCTTTTTGTTCTTTACTCATCTTCGTTGTGTCACTCACTTGTACTTTCAGATCATTATTGAACAAGGCGAACAAGTGTGCGACGCAACGATGCTTAATGCGTGTCCTACAGCCTGGGTCAAAAAAATTCTTTTTCCACATTCGCACATCTTCACTTTTGCATATTATTATTCCGTTCTCAAACTCTTTACCGGATTAGCAATGGCAGCTTTAACAGATTGAAAGCTCACTGTAATTAATGCGATCAGTAAAGCAAGCAAACCTGCTGCTGCAAACATCCACCAGCTAATATCAATGCGGTATGCAAAATTTTGAATCCATGCATTCATTGCCATGAATGATATGGGTGTGGCAATCACAATGGCAATACAAACAAGCTTTATAAAATCTTTCGAAATAAGTGCAGTGAGGTTTGTAACAGTTGCACCCAATACTTTACGAATGCCGATTTCTTTGGAACGTTGTTCTGCGGTAAATGCAGCCAGTCCAAATAAACCAAGGCAAGAAACAGCAATAGCAATAACTGCAAATGCAAAGATCAATGAAGATGTTTTTTGATCTTCGCTGTATAATTGATTGAATGAATCATCTAAAAAACTATATTCAAGCGGAGTGCCCGGTAAAAGTTGCTTCCATATATCCTGCACGTCATGAATAGCTTTTTCAGCATTACCAGACGCAACACGTACTGTAAAAAACCTGAACCAGTTGGGGTTGTTAAATGCAACCAATGGACCGGTTTTATCGTGCATACTTTTATAATTGAAATCTTTTACCACGCCAATGATCTGCCCTGTTTTTCCTTTGAAACTAAACCGCTGACCAATTACCGGTTTATGAATATTTAATGCTTTTACAGCTTCTTCATTTAGTACTACATTATTTTCATCTGTAACATTACTTTTCAGAAACCAGCGGCCTTCTTTCATTTGCAGTTGTAAAGTGCTTGCGAAGTCTGCATCTGTTGCAAGCTGCGCAATCTTTGGGTTGTAGCTGGTATCGTGTCCATCCCAATCTGCACTGCCGGTAGATACACTGCCAATATCTTCAACAGACTGATTAGAAACAGCCACACTTTCTATACTGCTTTTTGCCAATAAGTTTTGCTTTATGGTTTGGATCAATGCATTTTTATTTTCATTGTTCACATTTGGCGGCAATGGAAAAGTAAGCACCTGCGATTTATTATAACCGGGATCTGTTTGCTGTATGAATTGCATTTGCTTATAGATAATCAGCGTGCCGGTGATGAGCATAACAGAAATGGTAAACTGTACTGTTACAAGGCTCTTGCGGAAATAACTGTCTTTGATCTTTAAAACTGTAAAGCCCCGGAATACATTCAGTGGTTTGAACGATGATAATACCAACGCAGGATAAATACTATTAAGCAATAATGCAACAAGTAAGGTAATACCCATCACACGCCACATATCTAATGATGTAAGTGGTAATTCAAAAACTTTACCGGTAAGCGTATTAAAAACAGGCAAGCAAAGCTGGAGCAATGCAAGTGTTGATGCAAGTGATATAATACTTATCAATACTGACTCCGTAACAAACAGGTAAAAAAGATTAATGCGTTTGGCACCGATCATTTTACGTACACTTACTTCCTTAGCCCGTAAACTTGCTTTTGCTGTAGTAAGGTTTACATAATTGATACAGGCAATCAGCAGTAGTAAGAAAGCAAGCACTATAAAAATATACACGGTGGTTTTACTGCCATGTACAAAAACGGAGTTCTGTATTTCTGTTTCAAAATGAATAGCTTTTAAAGGCACAAGACTAATGGTTGTTTCCTTATCACCACTGCTTTTTGCAAACACATCCGTGATCTTTTTTGCCAGCACATTTTCATTTGAACCTGCCTTTACCTTTATAAAAGTTATATAATTCGCATTCTCCCACCGCTCATCATTTTCTCTCCTGTCTTTATCTTTTAAAAGGTTTGCCAACGGTATAAATGAAGTGTATTGAAAACTGGAATTAGCAGGCGCATCCTTAACAATTCCTTTTACAACATAGCTCATACTATCTACGCGAATGGTTGTCCCCATTGCATTTCGGTTACCAAAGTATTTTTTTGCTGTGGAAGCTGTAAGTATGATGCTGTTTATGTCGCCCGAAAAAGCTGCTGCATTGCCTTCTATAAAATCATATTTGAATAAACTAAACCATTCATCATCTACGTAAGCGCATTCCTTTTCGTAAGTAGCATTATTATTGATATTGAATACAGGCCAGTTTCCATCATAAAGCCTTGCTACTTTTTCTATTTCAGGAATCTCTTTTTTTACTGCATCTCTAAGCAGTAATGCCGATGTTTCCCATGTCCAGTTATTTACTTTAAGATTGGTAGTAAGCCTGTAAATATCATCGGCGTCTTTATGATAATTGTCAAAATTCATTTCGTTCTGCACCCATAAAAAAATTAATATGGATGCTGTCATTCCAACAGATAAACCAGTTATGTTTATAACAGATGTAGTTCTGTTTTTCCATATACTGCGCCATGCTGTTTTGAAATAATTTTGTATCATAAAAATGTTATAAGTTATAAGTAATAGGTTATCAGTTTTATGTACTTAGCCCTACTGTTTTACTCATCGTTCGTTGTGTCACTCACTGCATCGTTCAGCTCATTAATGAACAAAGCGTAGAAGAGTGCGACGCAACGATGCTTAACTCATATTCTACAGCCCGGCTCAAAGAAATTTTCTTCATTCACGATTGACAATTCACCATTCACGAAAATTATTCCGTTCTCAAACTCTTCACCGGATTTGCCAGCGCTGCTTTAATTGCCTGGAAGCTCACTGTCACCAATGCAATCAGCAACGAAATCACTGCCGCAATAACAAACACCCACCAGCTGATATCTGTACGGTAGGCGAAGTCCTGCAGCCATTTACTCATGGCCCAATAAGATAATGGAAATGCAATAACGCATGCAATGATCACCAGTTTTAAAAATTCCTTTGAAAGCATATTGGTTACCTGCGTTACACTTGCGCCCAATACTTTACGGATACCAATTTCTTTGGTGCGCTGTTGTGCAGTAAACATGGCTAAGCCAAACAGGCCAAGGCATGCAACAAAAATGGTAAGTCCGGCAAATATGCCAAGTATGGTTCCAGTCTTTTGTTCTGCTTTATATGTGTTATTAAAACGATCATCTAAGAAAGAATATGACATGGCATCTTCAGCGCCAAAAGATACCCATGTTTTTGAAAGTGCCGCTATTAATGCTGCTCCATCTTTTGATTTTAGTTTTGCAATTAACACAGATGGGTCTGGCGCAAATGACATTACCAATGGTGAAATACTTTCGTGCAGTGATCTGAAATTAAAATCTTTTACAATACCTATTACATGATAGGTATTTTTTTGTCCCTGGTTATCTGTGCGTGAAATGTTATGACCAACAGCTTTATTGCCCCAGCCTAAAACCCTTGCTGCCGTTTCATTTAAAATAACCGCCGAAGAATCGGTTGCATATTCTTTGGAAAAATTTCTGCCTGCCAGCATTTTGATGCCTAATGTGGCAATATAATTTTCATCCACATCATAACGCAAGGTTTTTACCATCTGCCCGGGGTTTTGATCAGGCGATACAAAGAAATTATTATTATTACTCGGACCTGCGGGCAAATAACCCGAACGGCTTACACTTGCTATATGTGGGTCATTTGCCAACTGCTGATAAAATGCCTGCTGGTTATTGCCAAGCATCCATGTATCCGGTATAATCAATACCTGGTCTTTATTATAACCTACATCTTTTTTTTGCATGTAAGACAGTTGCTTGAATACAACTGTAGTGCCTACAATAAGCAGGATAGAAATAAAGAATTGAAACACTACCAAACCGCTTCTTAAACCAATATTTTTTTTGCCTGCTGAAAATTTTCCTTTTAATACCGCTACCGGTTTAAAAGAAGAAAGATAAAATGCAGGGTAACTACCCGCAAGAATTCCCGTTAATAAAACAAACAATATTAAGCCGGGTATTAAGAATGGATGTTCTGAAAAATTAAGGCTCAGGTTTTGATCTGCAAGCTGATTAAATGCAGGCAAAGCAAGGTATATAAGTACCAATCCCAGTAATAACGCAAAGGCAGCAATAACTACAGACTCAAACAGGAATTGTTTTACCAGTTCTGCTTTCAGCGAGCCCAGTACTTTTCTTATACCTACTTCTTTTGAACGCTTTGATGCACCTGCAGTAGAAAGGTTCATAAAATTGATACAGGCTATCAGCAGCATAAACACCGCTATAGCCGCAAAAATGTACACATTCATTATATCGCCTGACTGGCCAAGTGCATTAGGAAATCCGGGGTCAAGATGTACGTTTGTTATTGGCTCCAGGTGAAAACTAACATCGTTGCCAGCTTTTCTAAAGTCTGCCAGCGATGTACCCATTGCTTTCAACATTTGCGGGCCCATATAATTTTCTACAACCTGCGGCAGTTTTGCTTCCAGCTTTTTGTAATCATAGCCTTTTGCCAATACGAGGTAAGTAAAAAAATTTGAAGTCATCCATGAATCTTCCCTTGCTTCAGGCAGGCCTGACATTGAAGCAAACAATTCAAAATGAAAATTGGAATTAACTGGGACTTTATCAATTACACCGGTTACTTTACAGGCCGCATTATTGCCATCTTTAAAAGCAATTACTTTACCCATCGGGTCTTCACTACCAAAATATTTTTTAGCCAGTGCTTTTGTAATTACAACAGTATTCGGTTCAAGCAAAGCTGTTTTTGCATTGCCTTCAATTAATGGCAGTGTAAATACCTGGAAGAAATTTGAATCTACAAAAGCAAACGCATCTTCTTTAAATGATTTGTTGTTGTAAGCGAGTTTAGGCGTACCATAATTACGCAAACGGGTAGCTGCTTCCACTTCGGGAAAATCTTTTTTCAATGTTTGTGCAACGGGCGGCATTACCGATGCCTCATTCATTTTTTCTCCCTGCACATTTCCCTGAAAAAAAACAGTGTACATCTGGTCTGCTTTCTCATTATATTTATCGTAGCTCAATTCATTATTTACAAAAAGCATAATGATAAGACAGGTGGCTATGCCTATTGCCAAACCGACAATATTGATCAGCGAAAAACTTTTGTTTCTCCACAGGTTACGAAAGGCGATCTTGAAATAATTTCTAAACATGGTTAGAATAATTTTACATTATAAATATTGTTCTGCGGTTAAGGCTGGGACCAATATTTTTTTTGTACCGGACTTGCTGTTCTTCGTGGCATCGGCTGTTGTGTCACTCACTTTTACTTTCGGAAATATATTCAGCAAAAAAACACAGAATGAGCTCTTACAAATTAATTCTCAACGCTTATGCCAAGTTGTAACCAATTGTTTTTTAGCAGATTAAAATAAGTATATTGATAGACATGTACGATAACGTACACTGCGTGTTCGGTGATGGACACTAATGCTTGTTAAAGATAAAGGCGTACAATCGTGCGACGCAAGAAAAGCCAAATGTTTATTTAACAGTTTGGCTCAAAAAAGTTTCTTTATTCACGATTGACGATTCACCATTCACGATAATTATTCCGTTCTCAAGCTTTTTACTGGATTCATCATGGCTGCTCTTATCGTTTGAAAAGAAAGTGTGATCAATGCGATAAAGATCATGACCAGGCCGCCAGATAAAAAGATCCACCAACTGATCTCAGTACGATAGGCAAAATTATCCAGCCATTTATTCATTCCGATCCATGCAAGCGGTGCCGCAATAATAAATGCAAACAATACCAGTAAAATAAAATCTTTGGAGATCATGGTTACAATTTGTGCGATAGTGGCGCCCAACACTTTTCTTACACCAATTTCTTTGGTGCGTTGCGTGGTAGTATAAATAACAAGGCCAAGCAAACCAAGACAACTAATAAATACAGCAAGGCCTGTTGCCCACATCAGCAGGCTTGACGTGCGCTGCTCGGCATCATAATATTTTGCAATGCTCTCGTCATAAAACTGGTATTCGAAATCTTCTTTGGGATAAACTGTTTTCCATGCGGCTTCAATTTTTGCGATACCACTTTTCCATGTCGTGCCAGCTTCATTCTGCGGTTGTAAAGCAATGTTGATCGTACGCTCTGTATTCTGCCAGCTACCAATAACAAGTGGCTTTACAGGTTCGCGTAGCGAGTGCTGGTTAAAGTCTGCTATTACGCCTGTAACAGGATATTGTTTATCGCTCCATTCAAGATATTTACCAATAGCCTGCTCAGGTTTTTGAAAGCCCAATATGTGCGCATAAGTTTCGTTGATCATAAATGCAGTTACTGTATCTGATGCAGTGATATTATTACCCGCCAGCAATTTTATCTGGTAAAGATTTATATAATTGGTATCAGCATATTTCTGTTGCACATCTGTTTCAATTTCTTTTTTTCCATCTTTATATTTCATGGTGCTGCTCCATGTATTACCTGAGGATGGCGGGCTGGTGCTTAAACTTACCATAGCAATTTCAGGTATAGCCCGCAGCTTATCCATCAGCGTATATTTATTGCTACGTACTGTATCATAGTAATTTGTTTGCAGGTACACAATGGCGTCTTTTTTAAAACCCATATCCTTGTTAAGTGTGTAAGTGATCTGTTTACTTACCAGCATAACGCCCATAATAAAAGCCTGTGCAATTACAAACTGTGAGATGGTTAAAGATTTACGCAACCATGCATTACGTGTTTTACCGGTATTTGTATAAGCCTGGTTCTTTAATACCAATACAGGTTTGTACCCTGATAAGATCATGGCGGGATAAAAGCCTGAAATAAACGTAACGACGATTACCAATGCAATCAGAAAAAATAATATTGCAGGTTTTGCTATTTCATTAACGTGCAGGCCTTCGGGGAGAAACCCAGAGAATGCCTGTAATATAAGCGGGGCAAGCAACACAGAAAGAACAGTTGCTGTAAACGTTAATAGAAATGTCTCGCTCAAAAACTGGAAGATCAGTTGTTTCCTGGAACTGCCCATTGTTTTACGGATGCCAATTTCTTTTGCACGTTGAGCTGCATGTGCGGTAGTGAGATTGATAAAATTGATGCAACCCAGCAGTAACAAAATTGCCGCCACAATTAGCAAGCTATATAATGTAGGTTTACTGGCAAGTGCATTGGTATAACCACCATAATCAGCATTAAAATGCAGATCACTTAATGGTTGCAGTTTAATCTCGCTTGTACTGTTATCGCCGGGTTCTTTCTTATCATTTTTCTCTACCAGTTTATTAATAGCTGTTTCTACTTTTGCAATCGATGTGCCTGGCGAAAGCTTTACAAATAATTGTGATGCGCCATTTGTATTATCCCATGCATCCCAGTCATTTGGTTTTAGTGAAGTACTTTCTAATGTAGCTCTTGATATAAATGTTTTAAAAGTAAAATCAGTATGCTCAGCAATATCTTTTACAACGCCTGTAACTGTTGCACGAACTGTATCGTTAAAATAAATTTCTTTACCAATTATGTCTGCTGCTGCAAGTGAAGGGAAATAAAGTTTGGCATTTGCTTCAGTCAATACTGTTTGATATGGTTGTAACAATGCAGTATTTGCAGAACCTGCAATCCATTGATAATTGATAAGTTCAAAATATCTTTTATCTGCAAAAATTATTTCGTTCTGTTTTTTGAAAATCGTGGGTTGCTTACCATCTGCAACGGGTACCGTAACCTTCGTATCGTCATCCCATGTTCTGAATGGAACAACCGCATCAAGTCCGGTTATTTCATTTTGCACAGCATCGCCCAATGGATTACGCACACCTGAATTATAATACACTTCTCCCGAAAAACCGAAGTTGGAAACAACACGATAAATATTGTCGCCATCCTTTTCAAATTTATCAAACGTGAAATGATAATTAGCCAGTAAATAAATTACCAGCGATGCGCTGATACCAATAGCAAGGCCAAGAATATTAATACTGGTAAACAGTTTGTTTTTCCAGAGTGTACGCAACGCAATGGTGATGTTGTTTTTAAACATGTATTATGGTTATAAGTCGTAAGCAATATGTTTTAAATTTTTATGTACTTAGCTTTTTGTTTTTTACTCACCGCCGGTTGTGTCACTCACTTGTACGTTCAGATCATTATTGAACAAGGCGTACAAGTGTGCGACGCAACGAAAGTTTAATTCTTATTCTATTGTTTGGCTCATAAAAATTCTTTTCTACATTATCCACACTCTTTGTTACTCCCTCTTTAAATTTTTAACAGGGTTAGCAAAAGCTGCATGCCACGATTGTGAAAAAACAGTGAGCAGGCTTAATGCAAACATAATAAGTACACTCAGCAGCAATACCCATGCGCTTACAGACACACGATAGGCAAAAAACTGCAGCCACATATTATTGATGAAATAAGCGGCAGGCAATGCAATCAGCGTTGCTATCAACAACATCTTTACAAACCCTCTGGTGAGTAACACAATGATTTGTGAAACACTGGAACCAAGAATTTTTCTTATGCTTATTTCTTTTGCCCTTGTTTCGGCAGTGTAAGTAGCCATGCCCAGCAAACCCAAACAGGAAATAAAAACGGCGAGCATGGATAATGCACCAAATATTTTTGCCACATCACTGAGCATCGAATGTGTAAACAGCAGCTGCTCATCCAGAAACTGGTATTCAAACTTTGTGTTGGGGTTTACCTGCTTCCATGTTTTTTCTAAAAAGGCAATGGTGCCCGCAGTATTGGCACCGCTTATTTTTATAGCGGCAACACCAAATGTTGATGGCCTGTTGCGTAGCGCAAGTGGCTGTATATTTCTTGTAACATCCAAAAACTGAAAGTCTTTTACCACACCGATAATCTCCAGCGTATTGCCTTCCATCAGCAGCCTTTGCCCTACGGCACTGCCGGCAGAGCCATAATGAAAATCCTTTACCATCGTTTCATTCACTACCACATAATGTTCGCCGCTGGTATCTGGTATTGCAGGAAATGTTTTTCCTGCAACCAATTGTAACCCCATCACGTTAAAATACTTTGCATCCACATCTAAATAATTGGTTTGTAAACTGTCTTTCAAATTTTCCGCTTTATAAGAAATTGTTCCGTTTTGAGTTCCTGTTGCTGGCATGAAGGAACAGGCTGAAACAGCTGCCACATCTTTGTTTTTCGCCACAGCTTGCGCAAAGCGCTGGTAGTTTTCTGCTTTGTATAGATTTACAGACACCACATTTTGCTTGTCAAAGCCATAGTCAAAATGCAGGATATGGTTTGTTTGCTGATACAGCACCACAGTGGAAACAATAAATATCAGCGACACTGTAAACTGCGTTACCAGTAATACTTTCCGCAGCGTAAGCCGCTTAAACAATTTGATGTTGCCAAAATTCCGCATCATTACTACAGGATTAAATGCAGAGATATACGCCGAGGGCAGTGCACCGGCAAGCAACCCAATCAAAATGCTGAAGGCAACAAACACCAGGTACAAAGAAATATTTTGTGTAAGGCTGATTTGCAAAAACTGGTTCATCCACAAACCTGTGAAAGCATTTTTTAAAAATGATAATAAACCAATAGCAAGCAGCAATGCTAACAGCGACACAACTATTGCTTCGGTGATAAACTGCAAAAATATTTGCGCACGGGAGGCGCCCGACACTTTTCTTATGCCCACTTCTTTTGTTCTTGTCAGCGACCTTGCCACAGAAAGATTGGTATAGTTTAAACATGCCGACAGCATCACGATCATTGCAAGGATGCTTAATATAAACAGTACAGTGGAAGGCAAGTAAATGCTTGTTTCATTGCCAACTGGATTGCCTGTAGTAATAGCAGTAAGTGCCTTTGCCGTGAACCCGTATTCGTTCGGGCTTCCTTTCTGATATTGTTTTAAAGCAACCTGGTCAAGTGCAGCCTGCAGGTCTTCCTGCTTTTTATTTTTATCCAGCAGTACATAAGTATAATTTGTCCACACATTGTTCCAGTCGTTCACATTACTATCAATTTTCTTATCTGCAGCAAGCACTGGCAGTGTGCTTAATGATGCAAGCAGTTTAAAAGGCAGGTGTGTTTTTCCCGGAACATCTTTCAGCACACCGGTAATGGTAAACATACCATACTCCGTTTCTCTGTTTCCTTTTTCAGGGCCGCCGGGATTGATGCCTTTGTCGTTAAAGCGTACCACTTTGCCCAAAGGCTCTTCATCGTTAAACAACAGCTTTGCCATATCTGCTGTAATCACTAATGAAAATGGATTTTGCAGTGCCGTTGCTGCGTTGCCTTTGCTTAATGAAAAATCCAGTATGCTTAATACTTGCCCATCTGCAAAATAACCTCCGCCACTCGCTACTTTATCTTTGTACAACATATCGCCGCCAATATTTCTCACAAGGGTCGCCACTTGTTCAATACCAGGATAGTCCTGTTTCAGTTTTTGTGCCAATGGATAAGCTGAAGTGGCAGTTTGAAAATCGTTGCTGCCTTTTCCAAACGTCATTATCCGATAAACCCGGTCTTTATTGGGATTAAACTGGTCAAAACTTTTTTGCTCTGCTACCATGTTAATGATGAGCAAACACACAGACATACTTACTGCCAGGCCAATGATATTAATAAGAGAGAAAGCCCTGTTTTTCATCAGGCTTCGCCAGGCGGTTTTTAAATAGTTTTTTATCATGGAAAAGTTATAAGTAGTAAGTAATATGTTTTAAGTTTTTTGTACTTAACTTTTTGTTCTTTACTCATCGTCTGTTGTTTCCAATTTGCTGCTTCGTCACGCAAATTGCTCACTTGTACTTTCAGACCATTACTGAACAAAGCGTACAAGTGTGCGACGCAACAAAAGTTTAATTTATATTCTATTGTTTGGCTCAAAAAAAGTTCTTCTTCATTTTCAAATTCTCAAATTTTCAAATTATTCTATTCCGTTCTCAAACTCTTTACAGGGTTGGCTACCGCGGCCCTTATTGCCTGGAAACTTACAGTGATCAACGTAATTGCAATAGCTAATACCACCACCAGCACAAACACCGCATACCCAATCGTTATTTTATAATCGTAAGGCTTTAACCATTCGTTCATAAAATACCACGCAACAGGGATGGCAATAGCGCAGGCAATTAAAACAAGAATTACAAAATCTTTTGAAAGCAGCTGCCACAGGCTAAGTACACTTGCGCCAAGTACTTTTCTTACACCAATTTCTTTTATACGTTGCTCTGCGGTGAATGATGCTAAACCAAAAAGCCCGAGACATGAAATAAAGATTGCCAGCGCTGCAACAATTAATGCAAGATTGCCTACCAATTCTTCGTAATTAAATTTTTTGGCATATTCTTTATCGGCAAACTTGTAGTCGAAAGGAAAAGCCGGGTTATATTTATCAAAAATTGGTTTCATTCGCTTAATGGCTTCTGCCGGTGAAATGCCAGGATTCATACGGATATCAACGACGTTTACCCAGCCTTTGTCGAATACAATAGTTAATGCCGAAATAGGACGAAAAGGCGACTCCATTTGTATGTCTGGTATTACACCTATCACTGTTTTAGGCACACCATTCCACTTTAATAATTCACCCACTGGATTTTTAAGACCCATACGTTTTACCGCAGCCTCGTTTAAAATAACGGAACTTGAATCTGCAAAATCTTTGGAGAAATCCCTGCCTGCCACCATTTTAATTCCCAACGTTTTTGTATAATTAAATTCTGTGGCAATAGTGGAAAATACAACTGCTTTTTCTACAGGCTGGCTGTTTTTCCATTCCCATCCGTTGTTATTGCTATATATTTCTGATGGCGGCGAATTGCTCTTGCACATGGAAACTATTGCACCGGAGCTAAGCAATTCCTGCTCCATTGCATCGTAATGTTTACTGATATCGTCAGACCAGTCAACTGAAATCAACCCGCTGTTGTTAAAGCCAACAGGCCGGTCTTTGCCATGCTGTATCTGCTGGTAAATAATAGTGGTGCCAATCATTAATATAACGGAACAGGCAAACTGTATAACTACTAATATTTTGCGTGGCAAAGAACCAGTTTTGCCTGCTTTTAAATTTCCTTTTAATACGCGTACAGGATTGAAAGAAGAAAGATAAAAAGCGGGATAACTGCCGGCGAGTAATCCTGTGAGTATCGTAAAGACAATCATAATGCCCCAAAAAAGCAGGCTGGCTACCTGTAAACTCATTTCTTTCTCTGTGAGTTGATTAAAGTATGGCAAAGCGATTACAACAATTAATAATGCGAATAAAAATGCGAGGAAAGAGATCAATAACGACTCACTTAAAAACTGCCCGATCAATTGCCTTCTTCCTGAACCAACCGCTTTGCGTACACCCACTTCTTTCGCACGCTTCTCTGAGCGGGCAGTGCTTAAGTTCATGAAATTAATACAGGCAATCAGTAACACTATAAGACCTAAAAGGCCGAACATCCTTACATATTTTATAAAGCCGCCGGTGTTCACCCCATTTTCAAAATCGCTGTACAAGCGCCACTTAGACATTGGGTGAATAAAAACTTCAGGCTTAATACTCTTCAATGTATTCTCATCTGTAAAATGAGAGATCACTACATTTTTTATTTTCGCATCTACACTAGCTTCAGTTGCAGTGCTATTCAATTGAACAAAAACCTGCCACGAATTATTTCCCCAGTTGGGCTTATGATTTTGTTTTATCCATGGGTAGATCATTTCCTGTAACTGCCATGGTATCAAATAATCAAAGGTGAGTGAACTGTTCTTAGGTTCTTTTTCCACAACTGCAGTTACTTTCAAGTTTGTTGCATTATCCAATTTTACAACTTTGCCAATTGGGTCTTCATTACCAAAAATTGCTTTAGCTGTTTCGTCCGTTAACACAATGGAATATGGGTCGTGCAAAGGTTCTTTGTCACCTTTCAGTATGTTAAACGAAAACATATCAGAAGCATCTTCGCCAATAAAATGGCCGTACTTGCTTATCTTTTTTTCGCCATACAGCAGCGAATGATTTTGTCCCCAATCACACATGGCCACAGCTTTAAAGTCCGGGTATTTTGTTTTCAATTCTTCGCCTATAGGATATGGCAAAGCAGTCTGTGAACCACGTTTCCCGTCAAAGGTTTGATTCATCATTACCTGGTAAATCGAATCATAATTTTTGAATTGTTTATTGGCAGAAACTTCATCATAGATCCATAAGCTTATGATCATAGCCACCGCCATACCTGCTGCTAATCCCGCAATGTTCAGAATGGAATGCATCTTATTCTTTATAAGATTGCGCCAGGCGATTGTCAAATAATTTTTTATCATGGAAAAGTTATAAGTAGTAAGTAATATGTTTTAAGCTTTTTGTACTTATTTTTTTTCTTTGCTCATCTTCGTTGTGTCACTCACTTGTACGTTCAGATCATGAATGAACAAAGCGTACAAGAGTGCGACGCAACGAAAGTTTAATTCTTATTCTATTGTTTGGCTCAAAAATGTCTGATTTAATGATCTCTGATGTCTGATTTAGAAAACAAGTCAGACACCTTTAAATCAGACATCAGCCATCTTATTCCGTTCTCAAACTCTTTGCAGGATTGGCTATTGCTGCTTTAATGGCTTGTATACTTACAGAAACCAATGCAATGAATAAAGCCAGTGCGCCTGCTGCAATAAAAATCCAAACACTTATGTCTATGCGGTATGCAAAATCCTGCAACCATGTATGCATAGCCCACCATGCAATAGGTGAGGCGATAACAATTGCAATAACAACAAGCCTTACAAAATCTTTTGACAACAAAGTTGTGATCTGCTGCACTGTAGCGCCCAATACTTTCCTTATCCCGATCTCTTTGGTACGCTGCTCTGCAGTAAATGCAGCAAGCCCAAATAAACCCAATGCAGAAATAATAATAGCGATTACAGAAAAAACAAAAATGAGTTGCGATGTTTTTATATCAGACTTATAAAGTGCATTAAAACTATCATCAAGAAAAGTATAAGTGAAAGGTTGGTCGGGTATAAATTTTGCCCATACAGCTTCAGCCGCGCTTACCGCTTTTGCAGAATTGCCTGCAATTGTTTTTATAAAGAAATAGGAGTCGCTGCCATCGTTAGCAGTCAATACCATCGGGCCAATTTTTTCATGCATGCTTTTGTAATGAAAGTCTTTTACAACAGCTATAACCTTACCCGTATCTCCGCCCCATGTAAAACGCTGACCAATGATGGGCTTATGCATATTAAAATCAGCCGCTGCAGTTTCATTTATAATATAATTGCGCTCATCTTCCTTACCAGGCCTGAACCAGCGGCCTTCTTTTAACTGCAACTGAAACATATCTTTATAATCTGCATCCACGGAAAGCTTTGCTATGGTTGGATTATACAAAGTATCCCTGCCATCCCAATCTGCATTACCAGAGCTGGCACTGCTAACATCTACTATCTCCGAATTACCGGTACAAACTGCTGCAATGCTGCTTTGTGATTGCAGCTCATGTTTCATACTTGTAAATAATGATTGCCGTGTTTCATTTCTTGAATTAAACGCTGCCTTGTACGGAATCTGCAAAGCCATTACCTGCGATACATTGTACCCGGGATTGGTTGTTTGTATATATTGCAACTGCCGGTAAATAACAATTGTTCCAATGATCAATATCATAGATAATGCAAACTGGAATACAACCAAACCCTTGCGCACAGATCCGTCCTGAAGCTTTAATAAACTCTTTCCGCGAAATACATTCAATGGTTTAAAGGATGACAATAACAATGCAGGATAAACACCATTCAGTACTGTTGCAAATAACAAAGTACCCAGCAATACTTGCCACATAGCAATGGATGAAAGCGGCAACTGAAATTGTTTTTCTGTAATGCTGTTAAACGCTGGTAAACATAATTGAATAAGCACTAATGTTACCAGTAAAGCAAGTACACTTATTGTAATGGATTCTGCTATGAACTGCAAAAACAAATGACTTCTTTGTGCACCCACAATTTTTCTTACACTTACTTCTTTTGCACGCAGGCTTGCTTTTGCAGTGGTAAGGTTTACATAATTGATACATGCAGTTACCAGTAACAGCAATCCCAGCAGGCTGAAAATATAAGTTGTTTTTTTATTGCCATGTGGCATTTCAGAAGATTGCAGATCGGTTTCAAAATACATTGCACTTAGCGGTGTAAGGCTTGTGGTAGCATTATCATTCGTTCTGTTCTTGTCTATTATATCATTCAGTTTTGTTTCTACAAGCGCTTTGTCAGCATCCGGACGCAGTTGTAAAAAAGTGATGTAGCTAAAGTTGTTCCAGGTTTTATCGTTCTTATAAGTGGAAGGATTTGAAAGACGGCCATTTACATTCAGTAAAATATCAAACTGAAAACTGGAATTAAGCGGGTTATCTTTTACAACAGCTTGTACCGTGTAATTAACTGTATCTGCAAGTATCACCTGCCCAACTGCATTGGCATCACCAAAATATTTTTTTGCTTTTGATTCGGTAAGAATTACGCTGAAAGGATCTTTATCAAATGCTGCCGCGCTGCCTGCAATAAAATCGTAATGAAATATATTGAACCAGCTGTTATCTATCCATGCACTTGTTTTTTCTGAAAAAAGCTTATGGTTAATATTGAGTACAGGTCCGCCCCATGTATTGATAACAACTCTTGCCGCTTTCTCCACTTCAGGAATTTCTTTTACAGCAGATTCTGCCATCAGCATAGGCGAGTTTTCCCAAACCCACGCTTCATCTTTGTTTACCTGTATTGAGTTTGTAATACGGTAAATATTTTCTTTGGCGGGATGATAATCATCAAAACTCATTTCATTTTGTACCCATAAAAAAATAAATACCGCAGCAGTCATGCCAACTGACAATCCAAAAAGATTAATGAAACTGGTAGCTTTATTTTTCCAGAGATTCCGTAGCGCAGTTTTGAAATAATTTCTGACCATAGATAAAGTTGTAAGCAACGTGTTATGAATCTTGTTTACGTAACATTTGTTCTCTGCTCATCTTCCGTTGTGTCACTCACTTGTACAGTTTTAATTTTATTCAACTGTAGCATCAGAGTGTATTTTGTTGCGGTACAATCGAACAGCACAAATGCCCCGCCCCGGCTGGAACGAATGCTCAATGCATATTCTTTGCCCGGTTCAAAAAAAAAATTCCACGAATTTTTTCGTGCATTTAAAATCTTTAAAATTTATGCCAAACTGCACTCTGTTGAAAAACAGGGAATTAAATCATTAAATGGCAAAGGAGTGTACGGTTTTAGTACACCTTATGTACAGTTTTGATACGGTATGTTTTGGGGGAATTCCTATGCAGTTAAATTATGGTAATGCAGGCGTTTCTTTTGTCACGGTCCGGGTTCCTTTATACAATTCATATTCCAGCAAGCGGCAGTCTATGGTGCTTGTATAAAATTCTATTCTGCGCTTTGCTTTTAAGCCAATTTTTTTTGCAAGTTCAAGGTTGCCGGTAAATACATAGCCGTAATAACCACCACAACGTTGTTTCATAAAATCGCCGATCCTGCTGTATGTTTCTTCGAGTGCTTTTATGTTGCCAAGACGTTCGCCATACTCCGGGTTTACGAACATAATACCCGCAACATTTTCCGGAACTTCTGTAAGTGCAAAATCGCACACAGCAAAATCAATAAGCTTTGAAACTCCTGCTGCCACTGCATTCTTCCTTGCATTTTCAATGGCCTTTTCACTGTAATCGGTAGCAATAATTCTAAGACCGGGCACATCATTAATCTGGGCTTCGAGCATTGCATCTTCCTTTAAGTAAACAGCTTCATTGTAACCAAGCAAATGCATAAATGCGTAATTGGTTCTGAACAATCCTGGCCGCCTGTTGGTTGCAATCATGGCTGCTTCAATGGCAAGGGTACCCGAGCCGCACATGGGGTTTACAAATGGAGAAATTTTGTCCCAGCAGGTGGCATAAATCGTTGCCGAAGCCAAGGCTTCAAGCATAGGCGCCTGCCCGGGAATTTTGCGATAACCATGCCTTGCAAGTGAATCGCCGGAGGTATCTATAAACACTTCTGCATAATCATTCTTCCAGAATAAATGGATCACCGCACCAGTAAGTTCCGAACCCGTTGAGGGACGTATGCCTCGCTGCTCCCGCAACCTGTCAACAATCGCATCTTTTACGCGAATATTGGCAAACATGCTGTTGTTGATCGTTGGGTTATTTACATTGCTTGTTACAGAAAAATATCCCGGTTCGGGCAAAATATTTTCCCAGGGGTATTGTAAGAGATTCTTGTAAACATCATCAGCATTATCGGCTCTGAAATGTGCGAGGCTGTACAGTACCTGGCTGGCGCAGCGAAGGTTCAGGTTTAATTTTATACAATCGTTTATAGTAGCATTCAGGCGAACACCAGTTACAAAAGTTTCTTCGGGCGAAAAGCCAAGATCTTTCACTTCCTGCTCTAAGTAAGGGGCAATTCGTTTATGACAGGTAATGGTAACAGGCGCTTTGGTTGTGTACAGGCTCATAATATATTGCGCCAAAGGTAAAAGCTTACACGATTGTTCAGGTTAATTTTATGTACCCGGCTTATGTAAATATATGAGGCTTTTGTTGTGTCACTCACTTGTACGTTCAGTTATATACTGAGCAAAGGCTTATAATTGGCAGCACTCAAGCATTGCGGTCTTGATATTAATTTTCTTGCTTGCTTAAAAAATTCTTTTTCAGATCAAGCCAAACACTGTCAAAGCTTTGTTCTTCATCTTTGTTCCATCGCTGCAACTTTTCCATCATTTTTTTTCGGCGCTCTTCTTTTGCCTGGTCAAAGAACTGCTGAATAAAATTACTGTCCTGTTCAAAAGCAAGCTGGTTGTATAATTCTTTTAATGACTGTTCTTTTGTTGTATTGCTGTTTACAATTGCTTTTTCCATTTCTTCCCGCAGCCGTACCTTTTCGTCGTAGGTTCCGTTGGGCAAAAGCGTTTTTGCAATTACAGGCATCAGTTCGATCAGCACTAAAATGATGATCAGCAGGTAATACCTGAATTGTGCGGCACTGTTGTTTTGTATCAAATTGTGCAAGGCTTCAATGCGTGTAAGAAACCCGTCATTCAATAAAGCATCAAATGCCTGTTGTTCTTTTTGTTTTGAAACTTCTATTGCAGCCAGTGAACTGTCAATAGATTGCAGTTTTGGCTGTGTAACCAGATTTAGCTGATTGTATTGTTCATCCAGTTTTTGATATTCATTTTGCTTGGCTTTTGCAATATCTTTTAACCCGATTTTGCCACTGCCGGCTGTGCCATCTGTTTCTGCAATAAAGTTATTTCGGGCAATGGCAACTTCATTGTACTTGTTGGTAAGTTGTTGTTCTGCCAAAGCTTTTTGATTCAGCAACTCATTTTTCTGAATAGCGTAAAGAGAATCCTGCTGTAGTTTTTTATCCCTTTTCTTTTGCTCGTTATCCAACGAAATTTGAACATGTATTTCTTTATCGAACAAATACAGCAATGCAGGTTGCGCCATAAAAGTACCAATGGTTAATGCCAGCAAACCACGTATCAGTAAAGGCAAAGCCCTTCTTTTGTTTTGTGCGTTGATGCCTTTTATCAAAGCCCGGTCAATACCCAGAATAATGCCGCCCATAAAAAGCCCCAGCAGTACTGCATAAAAAATGTTGTTTACTACAGTAAAGAAAAAATAGCTCCAGGCCATTGTAGCGAACATCCAGGTACCCATCACGGTTATACCGGTAATTGCATAGCGGTTACGGTCGATGGTGCAACCGGCGATAATTTCTTTTTCGGCTGTAGCCAGCCACCAGAGAAATTTTGTAAACGCAGACGGTTTATAGCTTTCCCTTTGGGAAAATGATTCTACTTGCTCTTGCTGTTGCATAGCAGGGTTATTAAGCTTGAATAAGATTATTATAAATGGTGGTTAAAGTGGGAGACTGTAAAGAAACGATAGAAAAATCAGTGTTAGTGTTCGGAGCGAAAATTATTTCTGTGAAAATTAGTGAATAGGGTAAATTATTGAAAGCTATCGTGCGTTTGTATTTTTGTTCAATTGAAAAAGGAACGTACAAGTGAGTGACACAACCGGCGATGCCACAGGGCTATAATGCCGGCATCATAACCGTTTTTCCGCTGATACTTTTAGCCTAAATCTTAAAACGGCAATACCATTCCAATCCCTACCTTTGCCGCTCAATTTTACGATCTACTATGAACATGGATAGAACCACGGTGATTGGTATGGTATTGCTGGCCATACTGTTTTTTATGTTTTTCTGGTACACCAATAAACAGCAGCAGGGCCTGGCAGATATTCAAAAGCACATTGCCGATTCTACACAGAAAGCCAATGATGCCAAAATAAAACCAACAGATAAAGCAGCCGCATTTTCAGATTCACTGCACAGGGATTCAGTTTCAAAACTTTCTGCCGCAGGAAATTTTGCCCAGGCCGCCATTGGTACTGAAACACTTACTGTTGTTGAAAACGATCTTTTAAAAGCCACATTCAGCAATAAGGGAGGGGTATTAAAGTATGTTCAGTTAAAAAATTATAAAGGCATAGACAGTTTGCCGGTTAAGCTTTCCGGTAACAAGGATGATAAACTGAGTTACACAATTAATACGGCACCCAACCAGGCATCGGAAACTGCGGGATTGTTTTTTGGAAATGCACAGGTGACCAAAAATGGAGACAGCACCCAAACAATTACTTACACGTTAAGCGATTCTGCAGGCAGAAGCATTACGCATGAATATATAGTGCGAACCGGCAAGTACATGATCGACTGGAATATCATTATGAACGGTGCAGATAAACTGCTGACCAACGGCGCATTGAATATGACCTGGCATGAGTCGCCCACCCGGCACCAGGCTTCTATAGATTATGAAAAGCAGTTAAGCAATATATGCTTCTCTGTAAACAATGAGTTCGATTATATCTCTTCGAAAACAGAGGCAACGTTTGAAGGGCCGGCACAATGGGTAGGTGCGGTTCAGCAATTTTTTAATACAACATTGATTGCGAAGAACAGCTTTAGCAGCGGCTCGGTAAAATGGGCAAGAAGGGTTGACAGCAGCAACACGCTTTCTGATGTTGATGTAACGCTGCAGATGAAACTTCCAGCAACGGCATCTGTAACAGTTCCATTGCAGTTATACTACGGGCCAAACGATTATAAGATACTTACAACTGCTGCACCTGAAATGGACAAGATCGTTAACCTTGGCAGAGATCTTTATTCGTTTGTGCGGCCTATTAACAAGTACATCATAATGCCCGTGTTTAATTTCTTTGCAAGTTTTATAAACAGCTATGGATGGGTTATTGCTTTACTTACTTTATTAATTCGTGGTGTAACGTCGCCACTTACCTATAAGAGTTACTTAAGCGGCGCAAAAATGCGTGTGCTGCGCCCCGAGCTTGATGAACTAAAGAAAAAGTTTGGCAGCGACCAGCAAGGCTTTGCAGCAGAACAAATGAAACTCTTTCGTGAGGCAGGCGTAAACCCGCTGGGTGGCTGTATGCCGGCATTGCTGCAGATACCTATTTTCTTTGCACTCTACAGCTTCTTCAGCTCGAATATCTCGCTGCGAAGCGAAAGTTTTCTTTGGGTAAAAGATCTTTCTTCCTACGATATTCTGGCGCATTTACCATTTACAATTCCTGGCTTTGGCGATCACATCAGCTTTTTCACATTAACCGCAGTGGCCACCAGTTTCCTTATTTCTATTTACAATATGAGCATGACACCAACCCAGGATAACCCTGCCATGAAGTACATGCCGTATATATTCCCGTTTGTGCTGTTATTTGTGTTTAATAAACTGCCATCGGCGTTAACCTGGTACTACACCGTATCGAATATTATTACACTCGGAATTCAGTTTGTAATTCAAAACTATATTTTAAACCACGATAAAATACTGGCGCAAATAGAAGCTAAACGAAAAGAACCCAAAAAGCAAAGTAAGTTCCAGGAACGCTATACACAGATGATGGAAAGCCAGAAGAAAATACAGGATATGAAACAGAAAACACAAGGCAAGAAGTAGCAAATCATACTTTAATTTATTGTAAGTAAAGGCCCGCATGAACTGCGGGTCTTTTTATTTGGGTATGGGCCAGAGTTTTTTATGGCATCGCCGGTTGTGTCACTCACTTGTGCTTTCCGTTTATATTGCAGCAATGCGAAGATTAACAACCGCAATAATTGTTGGCTTCGTTTCGCTGTGCATTTACATTATTCCCCGCTGTTTCCTCAATACCATTTGCGTAAAACACCTGTACAAAAGCGTAAAAACACGGTTGTAATATGGGTGTATTTACTCTTTAAAACAGGGTAGCTGCGCATGTATTTTTATGCCATCAAAAAGATGTAACAATACATTCAATTGAATAACCCGGTTAGCCGAAAACGGTATTTAGAGTAGGCAAAAAAAGAATTATAATGAAAAAAATAACTTTTACTCTGACTTGCATTATCATAGTATTAATTAGTCATGCTCAAGTAGGTTTATTAAGCACTAATAATAAAATGAATAAAAGCACTAATGGGGACACTGTAAATTATTTATTAAGTAGCAAAATTAGCGGAGACAACAAATCAGATTTAAATATACAAGGACCAGATACAACGAACTTTACATTTATCCCAACTGCGGATTTAATAGAAATGAAAAACTACCTGAATCAGCTCTACAGTCAAATAGAAACAAATGCGCAGACAATTCAGGCTAATTTGAAAAAAAAAGATTCAGTAACCGATGTATTAAAAAAAAGTTTGGAAGCAACGAATCAACAACTACAGAATTTAAGTGACTCACTAAAAAATGTTTTGAAAGAAAAAAATAGAGAATATGAAATTTTATTAAAAGTTAGTGCACTTAGAGACTCTATTGCAACTGGGTTGCTCCTAAACAATTATCAATTAACTTATAATGTTTTTAAATCAACATTGGATTCATTTTCAGTTCAAATAAAAAATGTCAAAGATCAGTCTTACAAAAATTATTTACTAGCGAGGGATTATAAAAGTTATTTAGATTCATCAAAAATTTTTAAAGATAAAAATGCTTATCAAAATGGTATTGCGGAAGTGCAGATGAAGTTTGTGAGCTTATATGAAGATATAAAAAATGACAAGACTGAATTAACTAATTTGTCTAATAGGTTGGAGAATGTAAAAATTAATGAGTTAAAAGACGGGCATAATATTTATGAATTGGATTCAATTCTAAAGGTTACTTGGAAATACCTGTCCGCTGGTGCTTCAAACATTGATAAAAAAATTAAGAATGACACGTCGGAGTTCGCAAGAATAACTAATGAGTATAATAATTTAATAAAGGAACAAGTATTAACTAAAGAAATTCCCAATAATCAAAAAGAGTCTGAATATGGTGCTCTGCCCCAGGCTACTACCATACTCGGTAAAAGAGAAGTAATCACTCAACTTCAGTTATATGGCAGTTATAGCACTCAAACTAAAAATAACTCTTTCGAAGCAAATCTTGGCCTGTCATTTTCACCTAGTAATAGCCCGGATACTTCTAATCTTTATGATATATTTATCCCTACTGCAAGCAAGTTTTTAATTTTCTCAAATTTCACTTATGGTTTTTGGACTACTAATGAGGGTTCTAAAACAAATGTAGATTCTGCAAAAAGATTGGGTATAAAATTCGATTTTGCTATTGCCGGAAAGAACTTAATATTTGATACTACTAAAACGGCTAAAGCAATAAGTAGTACTGTATTTTACGCAAAAAGCGGATTAGAGTTTGGTGTTATACCTAAAAGGTTAAGTATTTATGGTAATGTCAATACTGTTACAATTCTTGATAAAATAGCAGAGTTTCAGGCAGCAACGGGGTTACAATCAAAATTTTATGGATACTTGGATTGTGGTGCAAAGTTTTATCTGGACCCTACCCCTAATGCAAAAGCAGATGATGGGCTTTACATATATTCAAATATAAACTGCATTATCAACAGTGGTGATGTTAAGCGCATCACAAAGTCTAATGATCTTGTTATACCAAGCATACAAATTGGATTAGTGAAAAGGTTGGGGAAATTTTGAGAAATTAAGTTTCTAAATTTTATTTATAATATCATATACACTATCACCGCTTACGCATTCTTTCCTAAAAAAACCTTCTGTCAAAAAACGATATTAAAGAAACCAAACCTACACTTATTGCTCAACTAAATCAGCAAAAAAAATAGTAGCCTCTCAAACCAAACTCAGGCTTATAAATATTGAACCTTATGGTTTTAATATTCTAAAATAACAAACAAAACAAAAAAATCATTTTTACAATTGAATGAATAATTTCATGCAATGAATCATGTAAAAACCTTCCGGATATTTATAGCATTTGCCTTTATTATTGCCACTTACAGTTGCGCACACAATCCATATGCGGCAACGAATAAAAGTTACAGAAAACAATCAAAAGATTTCGCCGTTACGTTAAAGCAATACCCGTTAGAAGACTCATTTAATAATGCTCCATATTTTGTGGGCACAACCAATTTTAATTTGCGTAAACCCAATTTTGTAATTATTCATCATACCGCCCAAAACAGTTGCGATGAAACGTTGAAAACATTCACACTTTCACGCACACAGGTTAGCGCACACTATGTAATTTGCAAAGATGGCACCATACACCATATGCTGAACGATTACATGCGTGCATGGCATGCCGGTATTGGCAAATGGGGTAACGATGTTGATATTAACAGCAGCAGCATTGGAATTGAACTGGATAATAATGGCTTTGAAACTTTCAGCGATGCACAACTGCATAGCCTGCTCGTGTTGCTCGAATCGCTCAAGAAAAAATACAATATACCTACTGCAAATTTTATTGGCCATGCAGACATTGCGCCAGCAAGAAAGAACGATCCCAATATCTTTTTTCCGTGGAAAGAGCTTGCAGACAAGGGTTTTGGCTATTGGTACAACGATACAACAAATGTCATTATTCCGCAACCGTTTAATCATTTGCAGGCATTGCGCATTATTGGTTACGATATAAAAGATACCACCGCTGCAATCGTTGCGTTTAAAAGACATTGGATACAGGATACCGCCCGTATTTTAAATGTATCCGATGAAAAAATATTATACTCTATACAGAAGAAATTCGAATAATGAAATTCAATTATTAGCCGGGCTAAAGTATTTCATGGCATCGGCTCTTGCGTCGCACACTTTTACGTTCGGATCATGATTGAACAAAGACAAACCGCAGAGCGAACAGGGATCAGCGTCTCTCCGTCTCTGCGGTTAACGGCTGTTAAAAGCCGCTTTGTGATCCGAACGTAAAAGTGAGTGACACAACAAAAGCTTCATAGTATTCCACCACCCCGGCTCATAAATATTTCTTTAGCTTTGATTACTTAATTATTTACTATGGAGTTTGGCCGTGTACCAGAAAATGAGTTGAACAATGTTGATTTTTCTTTGCCAAAAGAACCGCCACTTAATAATCTAATTTTAAAAGGTAAACCGGTTAAAGACCCAAAGGTTTATATTGGTTGCGCCAAGTGGGGCCGCACAGAATGGGTGGGTAAAATATACCCTCCAAAAACAAAAGAAAAAGATTTCTTAGCGCATTATGTTCAGCATTATAACTGTATTGAATTAAATGCAACACATTATAAAATTTATGGCGCTTTGGGCATTGCTAAATGGGCAGAGAAAGCAGCGGGAAAAGATTTTTTATTTTGCCCTAAAATGTACCAGGGCGTTACACATCGCGGCAGTTTAAATGGAAAAGATTTTATAACGAATGAATTCTTCCGCGGCATTATTGCTTTTGAAAAACACCTGGGCCCCATCTTTGTACAGTTAAGCGAAAATTTTAGCCCTAAAAGAAAAGATGAATTGTTCACTTACTTAAAATCGCTGCCCACAGACCTGCAGTTTTTTCTTGAAGTGCGCCACCCTGAGTGGTTTGCAAAAGAAGCTATATTAAGTGAGTTATTGAGTACGCTAAAAGAAATGAATATCGGTATCGTGATCACCGATACTGCAGGCCGCAGAGATTGCGCACACATGAATCTTACCATCCCTAAAGCATTCATCCGCTATGTTGGCAACAGCCTGCATCCAACAGATTATACACGCACCGATGTGTGGATCAACCGCATGAAATACTGGCTGGACAAGGGTTTGGAAGAACTCTACTTTTTCATGCACATGCACGATGAAGCCACTTCACCGGAGTTAACCGTTTATCTTGTTGATAAGATGAATGAAGCTTGCGGTTTGAATTTAATAAAGCCAAAGTTTATAGAAAACCCTGAACCAAAAGTTACAAAACAGAAAGGTTTGTTTGATTAAACCTTTAATAAAAGAACCTCATAAATCCTCTCAAAAGCAGAGGACTTTGAATATATTTTTTTTCTTGCCCTTCTCCTTTGGAGAAGGGTTGGGATGAGGTCAAATCCCTATTGGCTTTAGTGGCTGATGCGATGCAAAACTTTCATCTTTACTTTCCAGTAAAGAATAACCCATTAAAAATTCATCTGCTTTTCTTGCACATTCACGGCCTTCGCTGATGGCCCAAACAACCAGTGATTGTCCGCGGCGCATATCGCCGCAGGAAAATATTTTAGAGATATTTGTCTGATACAATTTTTCATCTGCTTTTACATTGCCCCTTTCGTTCAGTTCAACACCCAATTCTTCAATCAAACCAACATGCTGGGGGTGTACAAAACCCATTGCAAGCAATGCCAGTTCGCAAGGTATTTCTCTTTCGCTTCCTTCTTTTTCTACAAAACTTGCTGGCCTTCCATCTTCCGTAATCTTCCATTCAAGGTCAACGATCTTCAATGCTTTTAAGTTGCCTTCTTCATCGCCAATAAATGCTTTTGTACCAATAGAAAAACCACGATCGCAACCTTCTTCATGCGATGAAGTTACTTTTAATGTTATAGGGTACGTTGGCCATGGCATAAATGCTGTGCGTTTTGCAGGAGGTTCTGGCAACAATTCAAATTGTGTGATCGTTTTTGCATTATGACGGTTAGAAGTTCCCACGCAATCGCTGCCTGTATCACCGCCGCCAATTACCACTACATTTTTTCCGGTGGCTTTTACTTCCGCATCAAGAATGTTACTTTCAATACCTGCATTAGCCAATGGATCTTTACCCGCCACACGTTTGTTTTGCTGCTTTAAAAAATCCATTGCAAAGTGTACGCCATTCAAATCCCTTCCGGGGATATATAAATCTCTTGCAGTGGTAGAACCACCCGCTAAAACAATTACATGATATTCTCTCAACAAATCGTTCACACTAACATTTACACCAACGTTGGCATTGCATTTAAACACGATACCTTCATCTTCCATTAACGCAATGCGCCTGTCAATAACCCATTTCTCTAACTTAAAATCAGGAATACCGTAACGCAATAAACCACCGGGTGCATCGTCACGTTCAAATACAGTAACCGTATGTCCCGCATAATTTAATTGCGCAGCAGCAGCAAGCCCGGCAGGTCCAGAGCCAACAACAGCAACCTTTTTACCAGTGCGCACATTTGGTTTACGTGCTTTTACAAAACCTTTATCAAAAGCAATTTCAATAATGTGCTTTTCAATTTCTTCAATAGTTATTGCAGGTTGATTAATACCAAGCACACATGCACTCTCACATGGTGCCGGACAAATGCGTCCTGTAAATTCCGGGAAGTTATTGGTTGAGTTTAAAATATCATAAGCTTCTTTCCAGCTCTTGCGATACACTGCATCATTAAACTCCGGAATTACATTACCCAGCGGACAACCATTATGACAAAACGGAATACCACAGTCCATACAGCGTGCAGCCTGATGATTTAATTTTTCATCGCTGTAGCGTTCAATAAATTCTTTATAATCATGCACACGTTCCTCCACCGGGCGCTTGCCCGGCAACTCTCTTGTAAACTCTAAAAATCCTGTTGGTTTACCCATGTTACGTTATACGTTTTAAGTTATAAGTAGTAAGTTTTTAAAATACATTTTATGAACCCGGCTAAGGTTCTTCTATGATCGTTCCTTGCGTCGCACTCTTGTACTGAAGAATTTTCGGTCGACCGTTGACCGTCGACTGTCGACCGCTGTTCCGAACGTACAAGTGAGTGACACAACAGGCGATGCCCAAAGAACTATTTGCTGGCTACCACAGAAACTTTCTTCTGCTGCAATACTTTTTTATAATCTTTCGGAAACACTTTTATAAAGTTCTTCAACTGGTTCTCAAAATCTGCCAGCACAAATTGAGCAACAGTACTTCCCGTGTAATCAAAATGTTTTTGAACCATTGCGTGCAATGTATCTGCATCTTCCCCATCCAGCGGATCAAGATCAACCATTTCTTTATTGCAAAGCGATGCAAAATTATTTTGCGTATCGTAGATGTATGCAATGCCACCGCTCATGCCTGCAGCAAAGTTTCTGCCGGTAGCACCGAGAATAACCGCAACACCGCCGGTCATGTACTCGCAACCATGATCACCAACGCCTTCTACAACAACCTTTGCACCGGAGTTACGCACACAGAAACGCTCACCTGCTTTACCGCGAATGAAAGCTTCACCGGCAGTTGCACCATAAAAGGCAACGTTGCCAATAATGATATTTTCTTCGGGTACAAACGTTGATTGTTTAAAAGGATAGATAACGAGTTTAGCGCCACTCAGCCCCTTGCCAAAATAATCATTTGCATCGCCTTCCAGTTCAAGTGTTACACCCTTTGTATTAAATGCACCAAAGCTCTGACCCGCAGTACCATTGAATTTGAAGTGAATGGTATCTTCGGGCAAACCTTCCCCTTTATAAATTTTTGAGATTTCGTTGCTTAAAATTGTACCCGCAGTTCTGTCGGTATTTTTTATATCAAAAGAAGCTGTTACTTTTTCTAAAGAATGTAAAGCAGGTTGCGCAGCTTTCAATAATTTCCAATCGAGCAAATCAGCCATTCCATGATCCTGTTCTTCCTGGTTATACAAACCCGTGTGTTCAGATGCGGGTTCTTTATAAAGAATCGGAGAGAGGTCAAGGTTTTTGTATTTCCAATGTGTTACATCTTCACGGGCTTCAAGACAATCGGCCTGACCTACCATTTCATTGATGGTTTTAAAACCAAGTTCTGCCATAATTTCCCTCAATTCCTGTGTAATAAATTTGAAGAAATTAATTACATGTTCCGCATCGCCGGTAAAACGTTTGCGCAATTCAGGGTCTTGTGTGGCCACGCCAACAGGGCAGGTATTTAAATGGCATTTGCGCATCATAATGCAACCTTCAACAACCAATGCTGCAGTTGCAACGCCCCATTCTTCAGCGCCAAGTAATGCAGCAATTGCAACATCACGACCAGTTTTTAATTGTCCATCAGTTTGCACAACAACACGGCTGCGCAGTTTATTTTTCACCAGTGTTTGGTGTGTTTCAGCAAGGCCAAGTTCCCACGGTAAACCAGCATGTTTAATAGAACTAATTGGTGATGCGCCCGTTCCACCATCATGCCCTGCTATAAGAATCACATCGGCTTTTGCTTTTGCAACACCAGTAGCAATAGTACCAACGCCAGCTTTAGAAACAAGCTTTACATTAATACGGGCAGCGCGGTTTGCATTCTTGAGATCGAATATTAACTGAGCAAGATCTTCAATCGAATAAATATCGTGGTGCGGTGGCGGAGAAATTAAACCAACACCCGGAGTTGAATGGCGTGTTCTGCCGATCCAGTCATCAACTTTATAACCCGGTAATTGACCGCCTTCGCCAGGCTTGGCACCCTGCGCCATTTTTATTTGAAGTTCATTTGCTTCAGTAAGATAATAACTCGTTACTCCAAAACGTGCAGAAGCCACCTGCTTGATGGCAGAGCGCATGCTATCGCCATTTTGTAAAGGTGTGTAACGTGCTTCATCTTCACCTCCCTCACCGGTATTGCTTTTACCGCCAAGGCGGTTCATTGCAATAGCAAGTGTTGTATGCGCTTCCCAGGAAATTGAGCCAAAGCTCATGGCGCCTGTTGCAAAACGTTTGTATATATTTTCTGCCGGTTCTACTTCGTCAATAGATATAGGCTCCCGGTTACGTTTAAATTTAAATAAGCTGCGTAATGTGCAGGCTTTTTCGCTTTGCTCATTTACAACCTTAGAATATTTTTTGAATGTAGTATAGTCATTCATTTTTGTCGCATACTGCAATAAGTGAATGGTTTGGGGATTGAATAAATGAAATTCACCTTTACGTTTCCATTGGTATAAACCACCAACTGGTAAACGTTCAACAGGTATTTCTTTGCGGCTGAATGCGAAGAAATGTTTTACCAGGTTCTCACGGGCAATTTCATCAAGCCCCATACCTTCTATACGGGATGTTGCACCTGCAAAATATTTATCAACCACTTCTTTGTTCAGGCCAATGATCTCCATAATTTGGGCGCCTTGGTAAGACTGCAAAGTAGAGATACCCATTTTAGAAAATACTTTCAGCAGGCCATCACTTACAGCTTTTACATAATTCTTTTTCAATTGTTCGGCATCAAGTTCCGTTTCTAATTTTCCTGTGATCTTCATATCACGAATAGAAGAAAGCGCTAAGTATGGATTAATAGCTGTTGCCCCAAATGCCAGCAAACAGGCGAAATGATGTACTTCCCAAACGTCTCCCGCTTCTACCACAATACCAACTTGTCCACGCAAGCCTTTTCTTATAAGATGATGATGCACTGCCGCAGTGGCGAGTAATGAAGGCATTGCCGCATGATCGCTGTCAACAGCACGGTCGCAAAGTATCAATACCTCAAAACCATCGTTTGCAGCATCTTCGGCATAGCGGCACAAACGTTCAAGACCTTTCTTCAACGATCCCGGCTGACCATCGGCCCTGAAATAAGTCTGCAATGTTTTTGCCTGGAATATGCCGGTATCTATACTTCTGATCTGCTCCAGTTCGTGATTATTTAATACAGGTTGCTTTAATGCAACTGAATGGCAGGCAAGCGGATCTTCCAATAAAATATTGCTGTTATTGCCTACAAAATTTGCCAGCGACATTACCATTTTCTCACGTATGGGATCAATTGGAGGATTGGTTACCTGCGCAAAAAGCTGTTTGAAATAAGCACTCAAATGCTGCGGCTGATCGCTGAGAATTGCAAGCGGTACATCGGTGCCCATCGAGCCAATTGGTTCTTTGCCATCCAATGCCATTGGGGCAATAATGTTTTCAAGGTCTTCTGTACTATAACCAAAAGCTTTATGGTATTTGAATATCTGTTCTGTTTCAAGATGCGTAAACATTACCCTTGGTTCGGGTAATTCTTCCAGCCGAATTTTATATTTGTTCAGCCATTCTCCATAGGGCTTTTGAGAGCAAATGGTTTGTTTTAATTCATCATCACTTATAATCCTGCCTTGCTCCATATCAACAACAAACATTTTACCCGGCTGTAGTCTTCCTTTTTCTTTTATCATCGAAGGGTCAACAGGAAGCACGCCGGTTTCAGAAGCCATGATCACACGATCATCGGTTGTTACACAGTAACGCGAAGGGCGAAGGCCGTTTCTGTCTAATGTTGCACCGATAATTTTTCCGTCCGTGAAAGAGATTGAAGCTGGCCCATCCCAGGGCTCCATTAAAGATGCATGATATTCATAGAAAGCCTTCTTTACTGAATCCATTTGCTCGTTACCATCCCATGCTTCGGGTATCAGCATCATCATTACATGTGGCAAGGAACGACCTGTGAGCGAAAGCAATTCAACCACGTTATCCAAACAGGCAGAATCGCTTTGTCCACTTGTAACAACGGGCAATATCATTTCCATTTCTTCCTTACTGAAAAATGGTGATGTAAATCCATGTTCACCGGATTTAAGCCAGTTGAGATTTCCCTGCAAAGTATTGATTTCGCCATTGTGCGCAATAAAGCGGAAGGGTTGAGCCAATTTCCATGACGGGAAAGTATTGGTAGCAAAACGTGAATGCACTAAACCAAATGCAGATACAACCCTTTTGTTTTCAAGATCTGGGAAATATCCTCTTACCTGTGTGCTGGTAAGCTGGCCTTTATAAATTACCGTTTTGTAAGAAAGCGATGCCAGGTAAAAGCCAATCGTATCTTTCCTTACTGTATTATTTATGGTATGGCTGGCATAATTGCGAAGCACAAATAATTTACGTTCAAAATCTACCGGGTTATTGATATGATCCGGGCAAATGATGAACACCTGCTCAATCTCAGGTTCTACTGAAAGTGCCGTTGGGCCTACATTTGAAGGATTAACAGGAACTTTCCTGTATGCCAGTACTTCAAGCCCCAACTTTTCTGCACAGCGGTTAAATATTTCGCGGCACTCTTCACGCAAACGTATTTCGCGGGGAAAGAAAACCATGCCAACACCGTATTTGCCAAAAGCAGGAAGATGAACCCCAAGTTTAATACATTCATCGAAGAAAAATTCGTGAGGCACTTGTATCATAATACCTGCACCATCACCGGAATTGTTTTCACAGCCACATGCGCCGCGATGCTCCATATTTTCCAATACGGTAAGTGCATCGGAAATATTTTTGTGGCTTTTGTTGCCTTTAATATTTGCAACGAAACCAATGCCGCAGGCATCATGCTCAAAGGAAGGATCGTACAATCCTGCCGTGTTGTTTTGTTCGTACATACACAGTTCACTTAATTATTATAGAAATAATGGCAGGCAATCGGTTAAAATTACGAAAGAATCTGCAAATTTTATTGACGCTTTTCAAATAATAGTCAAAACGCTTGAATATTGTTAACAAAAGAGGCAGTTACTTGGATAAATTATGGCAAACGGTTGTTAGGATTAAAAATTAATTAATGTTTTGAACTAATTTTTTGTACCAAACTGTAATGCTGTATTGAACTTTAGTTGCGTCGCACTCTTGTACGTTCGGATTATATATTGGGCTTTTACCGAAGTCTCCCAGCAACGGCGGCGTTGCGTTATGTGGCAAAACAACTCAAAATGGTTTTGTTGATTTTCAATTAGTTAGTACCGAGTTGTATAGAAGCGAAGATTAAAGCGAATAAGTGTTCTGCGAAGTCTCCGGGCCTTGCAGTAGTATGTATAAAGTCTCTGACTTTATTATTTGCTCCATATTGCATTTCTTAGTAACCAGATTTTTTGCTGTCATTGTTGGTATCCCTGCCAATGGCCCATGAAATTTTCATCATTCCGCTTCGGTAAAAGCCCAATATATAATCCAACCCCACAAGAGTGCGACGCAACAGATGCTGAATAGATTATCTTAGCCCGGCTCAAAAATATTTGCTTTTATTTGTTGTATTATTTAATTGAGATACATGAAAAAATATTTACTTTTTATTTTATGCTGCACTGCTGTTTATGCAAATGCGCAAACACTTACCGTAGAAAAAATTATGCAGGACAGTAAATGGATCGGCACTTCGCCTTCGGGTATTTCGTGGGCATACGATAACAAAACCATTCTCTTTAACTGGAACCCGGAGAGAGCGCTGAGCGATTCTGCATACAGTTACCAGCTAAACAGTGCCGCACTGTTGAAAATGAATTACAAAGATGCGCAGCTTGCAAAAGCCATTGCCGGCGGCACTTACAACCATGCACGTACAAAAATTGTATTCAGTTATAAAGGTGATATTCATTTACTCGATGTTGCTTCAGGGAAGATCTCACGCATCACTCAAACGCAGCAAGATAAATACAATTTTTCTTTTATCATAAATGAAGAATGGATTGCTTATCAAACCGGCAACAATCTTTTTGCATGGAATATTGCAACCGGCTTTACAAAGCAGCTTACTGATTTTGAAAAAGAAAAAACATCCGTAAAAAAAGTGTCGGCGCAGGATCAATGGCTGCAGCAGCAGCAACTCAACACATCGGATGTGTTGAAAAAAAGAAAGGAAAAAAAAGATGCACGTACGGCCTATTTAAAGCTGATGAAAGATGCTGACAGCATCCATATTATTTACACCGGAGATAAAACAGTGGAGGGCTTGCAGGTGAGCCCGGACGGAAGATATATAAGCTATAATTTATCTGAAGAAGCAGCCGGTGCAAAGGTTGCCAATGTTCCAAACTATATTACGGAAAGCGGGTACACCACCGATATTTCAACACGTGGCAAAGCCGGTGTGCCGCAGGGGAAATATACATTCTATGTTTTTGACAGGGTGAAAGACACAGTGATTTTAGTGAAGACAGATTCGCTGCCGGGCATTACCGATAAAACTGATTATACAAAAGATTATCCTGCAAAATTCAGCGATACCGTGCACCCCGTTCGTGATGTTTATATCTCTTCCGTTTACTGGAACGAAGAAGGCACCAACGCAGTACTCGATATTCTTTCGCAGGATTTTAAAGACCGCTGGTTAATGCAGTTAGACGCCGCAACAGGCAAACTAAAACTGCTCGACAGGCAGCGCGATGAAGCATGGATTGCTGGCCCGGGCATTGGCTGGATCGCTGGTGCAAACTGCGGCTATATCAATGATCATACATTTTATTTTCAGAGCGAAGCAAGCGGCTATTCGCATTTGTATGCGTACGATATTACCACGCAAACAAAGAAACAGTTAACGCAGGGCAATTATGAAATTCAGCAGGCAACATTGAGCTATGATAAAAAATATTTTTACATCATCAGCAATGAAGAGCATCCCGGCAAACAAAGTTTTTACAGGATAAATAATGATGGCAGCAACAAACAAAAGATCACATCCATGACCGGTGGTTATGAAGTAACAATTTCACCTGATGAAAAATATATTGCTTACCGTTACTCATACCAAAATAAGCCATGGGAATTATACGTACAGGAAAATGCGCCTAATAGAAAACCCATACAGGTAACCAATAAAGCCATAAGCGATGAATGGAAAGCTTACCCCTGGCGCGACACAAAAATTACCACATTTAATGACCGGGATGGCCTGCCTGTCTATGCCCGCATATACGAACCCACAAAAGGCAAAAAGAATAATGCCGCTGTAATTTTTGTACACGGCGCAGGCTATTTGCAAAATGTAACTTACTCGTGGAGTTATTATTACCACGAGTTTATGTTCAACAATTTATTAGCCGATAAAGGCTACACCGTAATAGATATCGATTACCGTGCAAGCTCAGGTTATGGCCGCAACTGGCGCACCGCCATTTACCGTTATATGGGCGGTAAAGATCTGGATGACGAAGTTGATGCAGCAAAATTTCTGGTGAAAAATTATGGTATAGACTCTACCCGCATTGGCATGTACGGCGGTAGCTATGGCGGCTTTATGACGCTGATGGCTTTGTTCACGCAGCCTTCTGTATTCAAGGCTGGCGCTGCATTGCGGCCCGTTACAGATTGGGGGCATTACGATGATGGCTATACCTCGGCCATATTAAATCAGCCGTTCAATGATACACTTGCGTATCAGCGTTCGTCGCCCATAAATTTTGCAGCGGGTTTAAAAAATCATTTACTTATTTGCCACGGAATGGTTGATGTAAACGTGCATTACCAGGATGCCGTTCGTCTTGCACAGCGCCTTATTGAACTTGGAAAAGACAACTGGGATCTCGCCTCTTATCCCATGGAAGACCATGGTTTTGTAGAGCCTTCAAGCTGGACGGATGAGTACAAAAGAATTTTAAAACTCTTCAATGAAAATTTATTGAAGTAGAATAAGCAATACAAAAATTTTGAGCCCGGCTAAGGTTTTCCATGGCATCGCCTGTTGCGTCGCACACTTGTACGTTCGGAACATGGTTGGGCAAAAAACAATGAACCGCTAAGACGCAGAGGCGGAGAGAAATTATGCTCTCTTTGCGTCTCTCTGCCTCTGCGGTTATAATCTACGCTTCGGTAAAAGCTCAATATATAATCCAACCGTAAAAGTGCGCGACGCAACAGGCGATGCTACAGGGAACTTTAGCCCGGTTCATAATATTTCTTTGTCCGAAAATGCACATCGCTAAACGTGTGCTAACGGCTGGGAGCTAAAGATTATCTTTGTAAAAATTTTGGGTATGTACATTCAGCAATTATATACAGGTTGCCTTAGTGAGGCCGCCTATTTTATTGAGAGCAACGGCGAGGCAGCAGTGATTGATCCACTGCGTGATATTGAAGCTTACCTGCAACTCGCTGCAGAAAGAAAGGCCACAATTAAATATATTTTTGAAACGCATTTTCATGCAGATTTTGTAAGCGGCCATATTGACCTTGCAAGTGCTACCGGTGCACCTATTATTTACGGCCCCGATACAAAAGCGAACTTTCCGGTGCATGTATCAAAAGATGGTGAACAGTTTAAGTTGGGTGATATTACAATTGAAGTGTTGCATACGCCAGGTCACACATTAGAAAGCACCTGCTATTTATTGAAAGATGAAAAAGGAAAAGACCATGCAGTTTTTACCGGCGATACTTTATTTGTAGGCGATGTGGGCAGGCCCGATCTTTCGCAGCAGGGCGAAGTGCTAACCATGCAAGACCTTGCGGGAATGTTGTATGAAAGCCTGAGGCAAAAAATTGTTCCGCTGGCGGATGATGTAATTGTATATCCGGCACATGGTGCGGGCAGCAGTTGCGGTAAAAATCTTGGCCCGAATACCTACAGTACAATTGGTGATGAGAAGGAAACCAATTACGCGCTACTAGCCAAATCGAAAGAAGAATTTATTAAAGCTGTTACGGATGGGCTGGCTACCCCTCCTTTGTATTTTCCGATAAATGCAGAGATCAATAAAACCGGTTATGAGAGTTTGGATGCCGTACTGGAAAAAGGTTTACATGCGTTGGATATTGAAGCCTTTAAAGCGGCCATGCAAAGGGATGATGTAGTTATTTTAGATACGCGCAATGCAGATATTTTTACACAGGGTTTTGTACCGGGCAGTATTTTCATCGGGCTTGAGGGGCGCTTTGCTGAGTGGGCCGGCAGCCTATTACCTTTTGATAAAGACTTGCTGTTGGTTACAGAGCCGGGCACGGAAAGAGAAACGGTTGTACGCCTTGCCCGTGTTGGTTTTGAGCGCTTTGCTGGTTATCTTGAAGGTAGTTTTGATACATGGAAAAACAGCGGCGAAACAGTTGATCTTATAATTGATGTTGAGCCGGATGAACTGGCGATGGACCTGCCTTTTGATGACCGTATTGTTGTCGTTGATGTGCGTAAAGAACCTGAGTTTGTAGAAGGCCATGTGGCCGGTGCTGTGAATATTCCCCTAAGTGATTTAACCGACCCCGGCAGTATGGCAAACATTGATGATAATGATAATCTTTATGTGCATTGCGGTGGCGGTTACCGTAGCGTAATAGCCTGCTCTATGATGAAGCGGCAGGGTATTCATAACCTGCGCAATATCGCAGGCGGCTGGGCCAAGATTGTTGAAGAAGACAGGATTGAAAGGGAAAAGAGCAAAGAGGTGTTGAATTGATTTGATGATTTGGTGATTTGGTGATTTGGTGATGAATACATTTTTTTGAGCCGGGCAGTTGAACATGTATGAGACTTTTGTTGCGTCGCACACTTGTGCTGTATTAATAATATTGGGCTTTAACAGCCGCTGATCTTTAATTTTAAATCCTGCCGTTGGGCAGGATTTTTTTCGCGATAATTTCCTTTTTATCCGGTAATAAAACAATCAGAACTCAATTAAATCACCATCTTCTTATATTTCTCTGCATCAAATTCCCACTTCCATCTGCGGTGGCTCCAGAGATAGCCAGATGGATGTTTGCGGATTGAATCTTCTACAAACGAAATCATTTGTTTGGTTATTTCTCCCTGCGGCAAACTGCGTGGTTCTGTGGTGAGTAAGACCAGATCAGTTTTATAATAACCGCGCTTTACTTTATAAAAATTACACATTACAATTGCGGTATTTGCTACACGTGCACCACGTTCAGGGCCTTTTACAATTGGCGTCATCTTTCCAAAGAAGGTTGTCCAGTAAGCGTTTTCAGGGCTTCCGGGGTTTTGGTCGCCAACAAGGGCCAGGCAATATTGCTGTTTATTGTAGCCGGCAAATTTTGTTGCAAATTCGGTTGCTGCAATTAAATTGGCTCCAAACTTTTTACGCATGTTGATGAATATCTTATCCAGGGCTTTATTGCTGATGGGCATATAAACCGTGAGCAACGGATATTTAAAATTGTGCGAGTAGCCAAGGTTGGCAAACTCCCAGTTAAAAAAATGCCCGCTGTGCAATTGTACTTTTTTGCCCGTAGCATAGAGATCATTCACCACTTCAAAATTGCCAACAAAACGTTTGTTCAGTTCTTCGCCTGAAATTGAAAACAGTTTGATGGTCTCAATAAAATTATCAATAAAGCCTTTATAAAAATCTTTCATTATTGCGGTTCGTTCTGCCGCTGTTTTTTCGGGAAAGGCAATGGTAAGGTTATCCATCACCACATCTTTTCTGTACCCGATAATATAATACATCAGTAAATAAATCCCATCGCTTATAATGTAAAGCACACACCAGGGCAATAAAGAAAGTGCATACAAAAAACCGTAAATGATATAGTACATTAAGTTGAAATGTTGACAAGTTGACTTGTTGAAATGGCTGCAAAGATAACAGATGCAGTTTTTACTTTTTACACACTGCGCTATAAAGACTGATTCAAAAGATGCAGGGTGGTGGCACCATGCCGCGCAACAAACCGAACGTACAAGTGAGTGACACAACCAAAGCTTAATAGTAGCAGTACAGCCGGCTACAAAAATTCTTTTTTTTCAGGCCGTGTAAGAAACTTTTATAAAATAATATTCTGCAACAGTTCACTCTTCTGCGGATGATCTGTATTAAAATGCAGGCCGCGGCTTTCTTTTCTAAATTCAGCACCTTTTACAATTAAGTACCCAACACTGATTAAATTTCTCAACTCGCACAACTGTGGCGATACTCGGGTAGATTTATACAAGGCCTCTGTTTCTTCATACAAAAGATCCAGGCGCTTCATGGCACGCTGCAAACGTACATCGGTGCGCACAATACCCACATAATCGCTCATGATCTGTTGCAGCTCTTTTAAGCTTTGCGTTATCAGGATCATTTCTTTGGGATCGGAAGTTCCTTTGGCATTCCAGTCAGGAACCTGTATTTCTTTGTGAAGGAAAATTTTCTTTGTTTCCAATTCGTTTACCGCATCAAGATAAGCACGGTGTGCAAACACCATTGCTTCGAGCAAACTGTTGCTGGCAAGGCGGTTGGCGCCATGTAACCCTGTGCTTGCGCATTCGCCGCAGGCATACAAATTCATAATAGATGTTCTTGCAAACTCATCTGTTTTAATACCGCCGCAACTGTAGTGCGCTGCCGGTGCAACGGGTATCATTTGTTCCATTACATTGATGCCAATGCTTTTACATTTCTCATAAATGTTTGGAAAGTGGTGAATAAATTTTTCCTGATCCATATGCCTGCAGTCGAGGTACACATGTTCTGTACCGGTGCGTTTCATTTCGCTGTCTATGGCACGGGCCACAATATCACGTGGGGCAAGGTCTTTGCGTACATCATATTTCTCCATAAAGGCATCGCCATCTTTATTGCGCAAAATGCCGCCATCGCCACGCACCGCTTCCGTAATTAAAAAAGAGGGCGATACCCCGGGTTCATATAAGGCTGTTGGGTGAAATTGTATAAACTCCATGTTTTCAATTCTTCCCTTTGCCCGGTACACCATTGCAATACCATCACCGGTTGCAATTTTCGGGTTGGTGGTTGTTCGGTAAGCCTGGCCGCAGCCACCACTTGCAAGCACCGTAATATCAGCCAGTATTTTTTCAATTTTATTGTTCTGAAGGTTTAATACATAAACGCCATAGCAGGTAATATCCAGTGTAGATTTTGTAACTAGAAAACCAAGGTGGTGTTGTGTAATAATATCTAGTACAAAACAATGATTAATAAGTTCGATATTTTTACAAACCTGCAACTGCTCCAGCAATGCTCTTTCCATTTCTTTACCTGTAACATCTTTATGGTGCAGTATGCGGTGCTCACTGTGCCCGCCTTCCATGCCCAGCGAATATTCGCCGGTTGCATCTTTATCAAAGCTTGCACCGTAGTCAATAATTTCCCGTATGCGTTCGGGGCCTTCTTTTACAACGATTTCCACAATATGCCTGTTGCATAAGCCATCGCCTGCAATAAGGGTGTCTTCAATATGTTTTTCAAAGCTGTCGTTCACTTCATCCCATACACCCGCAATGCCACCCTGTGCATATTTTGTGTTCGTTTCGTCAGCCTGTGTTTTTGTGATTACTGTTATCTTTTTCTCGGGAAAATGTTTGGCTGTTTTTAATGCATAAGTAAGCCCTGCAATGCCTGATCCTATAACTAAGAAATCTGTTCGCTGCATATTATCTTCTTGATTGATGCATAAAGTTATACTGCACAAGTGTGCGACGCAAGAAAAGTTTAATTAAGATACTACTGATGGGTACATACATTTCTTTTGTATTAATGGTACAATGCAGTAAAGAAGTATTTTGAGCCGGGCTGAAGTTTTTCATGGCACCTTCTCTTGCGTCGCACTTTTCAACTGCTGAAGCGCTAAGCAGCAAGGCGAAGATCATGTATTGTACCTGTTCCATTTTAATAGTGGCAAAAAAATAATTCTATAAATTTCAAGTCCTTTGTTTCCTGTTTTATTTTTCTGCCGACTTATTCGTTACCAGTTTATGAATTCCCTGAATAATTATATAATGACGATGACTTGAATCTGCAAAAGAACAAATTAACAAAGCAGTAATTACTGCACTTACCTGCACCGCCAAACCATTGAAGCGGCATTATAAAAGATAAACGGAGTTGCTGAAAATCCTTATAAAGAGTAAGCCGTGCGATGCCGAAAACACGAATAAAGAGTAGGCGAAAAACATTAAAAATTTTTATCATGGCTATTTTAATGCAAGGTGCCTGGAACATACAGGTACAATCAAAAGAAGCTGCCCGGGATCAGCGCTTTGTAATATCCGGGGCAGATCTTAACAATGGTGCACATCCCGGTACCATTGGGTCTGCTGCGGTTTTTGTACGCGGCAGTTCATGGAATATTGTTATTCAAAGCAAATCTCCCGAAGGTTGGGTAAATTCAACAGAAAAAATTCACTTTCCTTCTTCTGCATTTTCGGGTTTTAATATTGCCTCTGATGACCGTGGCGGAGGCCTGGTAAGCGACCTGGATTTTAACGACCTGGTATTGCATTGTTCACCGGTTACCAACAGCGGCGTAACAGATTATTTTATGTATGGTAATGTAAGCTGCTATGAAGGGCTCTGCTGGTGGAACCCATGTTTCCGCGACTGGATTGTAATAGATACTGCCGTTAAATTGCAGGAAGCACTGAAGTACCCCATTATGCGTGAGTACATCGAAAAGGTATATCCCGACAGAATCTTTGAACAACCCGTTAAAAAGCCGATACCTATTCCCGATCCCGTTCCTTTTAAACCGTTAATGCTTCCTTTACAGGGAAATACTTTATTGCCTGGCAAAGAAACCGGTATTTTCCGCAGTGAGGCATACTCTGCAAATTCCAAAGCAGCTCCAAATATAAAAGAAGACACAACCAGCAGGTTTTCTTTTGCAGGCACTAAAAGCATAGCCAATGCTGCCGTATCTAAAACATTTGATATAGACCGTGTAAAAGTTGCAGGAATAATTGACAAATTTTTTAATTGCCAGGTAAATACAATGCCCTCGGCCATTCTAAGGTTTCTTGAATATGACAGAACCAATGCTGAACTTGCAGGCGGAGCATATACCGGCACCGGTACAAGGGAAATATTGGGCTATGCAATAACGGATAGCTTTGGCAATTATGTATTTCGTTTTCAGCGTACACTTTTTCAAAGCCTTAATGAAATTAATGTTGATACTGCTGCAACGGAAAGTATTTTTACAACCGTTCAGCCAGATGTAATTGTACAGTTACTCGATGCTGCAAATACTTCAATTGTATTGTACGAATCAGGATTGTATTCCAACGTTACTCCATTTAAAAATATCAACATCTGCTTTCCATGTTCAAGCACATTTAAGCCATGCGACGGGCAGGGAATTATTCAATACATCGGAGACCTGCTGGTTATAAAGGGCACCACCGGTACAAGGGGTGGCGATGGCAATATTTTAGGCAGCGATGGAAAAATAAGCAACGCCTTCCTGAAATGCGCAGCATGGAGCGGTACATTAAATTTAATTGCCTGCTTACGCGACGAAAAAATAAAATACTATACCATTCGCTATAAAAGGCCCGTAGATTTCGCCTGGAGTTTTGTAGAAGAAGGCTGCACTCTGCCAAGGTTTAACGGCATTGACCCACTGCCTGTGCCAACCAGCATCAGAAGTAACTTCCTTAGTTTACAGGTTGATGGTATCATGCAAAACAACGTGCATGGTTATATAAACGTAGCCAATGCATCAGATTCCAGCTCATGGGTTACAACTTCAAACCTGAAAGCAAAGCTCACCACTTCACTTTATATTCAAAATACCGGCACCGTAAGTTTCTGGCTCGAAGCTTATAATTCAGGAGGCATAAAAATTGCCGAAGAAACTATAGATCTTTACCTTGATAACAAATGGGTAGAAGCAGACCTCGATCCTAATATTTCATTAGGTGGTGCAACTTTAGGTAACTGCGCTTTGTTTACTTTACCAAATGCTAACGGTGTTGTAACCGACGAAAAAGCGCCAGTCACTGTTCGTTTCAGGGCAAAACAAGATAACGGTTTTATGGGTGCCTATGTGGTAACAATTGCCAAAGGTGCTGTAGGCAATCAGAATTTAACCCGCACATCCCCTGCAGCATTTATTCCGCTTACTACTGCACTCCCAACGGGTGCAGGCCAGCAGGCTGTAGGACGTGAATACAGCGATACACTCCAGTTAAACAGTTGCTTTTTCTCAGGCACGCCACAGGAACCTACATCTGTTGGGGATTACTATGAGCTCACAATCAGGCCAGAAAATAACTGGCTCGATGCTGATCAAACGTTCTGTGCCTTCCGTATCCTGGTAAATGGCCACATCCGCCATACAACAGGCGAAGACCATAATCCATATTATCAAACCGGTGAAGTACTCATTGGCATTCAACGCCCATAACATGCAATACTGGTATTTCATAATATCTGTTCTGGCCGTGTGGCGCCTTACCCATTTACTTGGCAAGGAGGACGGTCCGTTAGATATCATTTTTCTCATGCGGCAAAAAGCAGGAGCAGGTTTCTTCGGAAGCCTGCTCGACTGCTTTTATTGTCTCAGTATTTGGATTGCATTACCATTCGGAATATGGCTCGGGGCTGACTGGAAAGAAAAAATATTGATGTGGCTTGCATTATCGGGTGCCGCCTGCTTACTGGAAAAGGCAACATCAAAAGGCAATGACATACACAACAAATCCGAATACCACGAAGATTAACTGATACCTTTTTTTGAACCGGGCTGAAGTATCACTATGAAGCTTCACTTGCGTCGCACTCTTGTACTGCAGGATATTTATGAGCTTTTGAAAATACAGTCCAAAACTGCCCAGGGTTCAAAACGTACAAAAGTGCAGCGCAGGGTTGAAGCTATGAAAAGATAAAACCGGCAACACAGGAAAATTATTTTTATATCATAACCACAAACTTTTAATCATGTGCAATTGCGGAAAAAAAAGAAGCGATTATACGCAGCAACAATACACAACAGCTACAAATGCCAGCACCACTCATGCTCAAAATATTGTTACTGTAAACTTTCAATACACGGGTAAAACTGCATTAACGGTAACCGGGAATATCACCGGGCAACGTTACCGTTTTAATTATCCCGGCGAGGTTCAGCCTGTAGATTCAAGGGATGCAGCCAGCATGATGGCCGTTCCGGTTTTAAAGAAAATAATATTAAAAGTGTTTTAAAACAATGCTATGAAAATAATCCGATCTTATTCAGACCTTCATGAACTTCACATACGTTTGTACAAATTCGATATTTACCGCAGGAGTGAAACTTATAAAATTTCACTGCCACAGTGGGATTCAGAGCAAAACAATCATATTACCAATATCATCAACAGGTATAACAAAAAATGTGGTTGTACTTCGGGCACTTTTGTAATGCTGTTGGTTTTTGCCGGTTATATTCTCCAATACTTTTTAAACGGAGGAACTTTTGCACTGGTGGGCTTAAAAGAATTAATCGGGCTTGTTACATATACAGCTGTTGGTGCAATTGCAGGTAAACTGCTGGGGCTTTTTTATGCACGCTGGCAGCTGATAAATTTTGTTCATAAATTATTATAAAGCAATTGGCTAAAACTTGCCAGCCTGTTGATGTCAAATACTATTACCTGAACCAACAGCTTGACTTCGCACTGCTCAAAAAATAACTTCAGCACAAGTGTGCGACGCAACGGCTGATGCCATAAAAATCAAAAGCCTGGCTCATAAATATTTGTATCAATAATAATGCGCTTAGAAAACCCGGGCATTTTTTTTAAAGAGCGTAACTTTTTCCATACTTTTATTTACTGATCTCTTATAAAGTTTTAAACCGTACCAAAGCAACTGATATTTCTACTATATACCCAACAAAAAAACGACTCTTATGCTCAAAAAAATTTTAAAGTGGCTAGGTATTGTTATAGGCTGCCTTGTTCTTATCCTTATTGTATTTTATGCTATAGCCTATTTCAGCGTAAACTCCCGTGCCAATAAGGTTTATTCTGTCAAGCTTCAACAATTGGCCATTCCCGATGATTCTCTTTCTTATGCCATGGGCCGGCACACTGCAGCCATAAGGGGCTGTCTCGAATGTCATGGCTCCAACCTGGGCGGCAAGGTTTTTATGAGCGACACTACACCTATTGGTGTGCTGTATTCCGCAAACCTTACCAATGGAAAGGGCGGCATTAATTATGCAGACTCAGATTGGGTAAGGGCGCTGCGGCATGGACTTAATAAAGAAAACAAATCTGTTTGGTTTATGCCTTCGCAGCATACTACCGCTCAGCTTTCGAATAAGGAACTGAGTGCGTTGATCTGCTTCTTAAAAAAGCAACCACCTGTTGATAATGTAATACCCAAACACGAATTGAAACCATTGGGCACCGTGCTTACTTTTCTTGATAAATTCCCGCTTTTTCCTGCCGAAGCCATCGACCATAACGCTACATATGCCGACGATGTGAAAGCAGAAGTAAGCGCTGCTTACGGAAAGTATCTCGCCATCAGTTGCGCAGGTTGCCACGGCGAGAACTATAAAGGCGCTCCAGCCGGTGATCCTAATTCACCGCCGGTACCAGACCTTACTTCAACCGGCCATTTGGGCAAATGGAGTTCAGATCAGTTTATGGCAGCTTTGCGTAGTGGTAAAACTCCCGAAGGCAAAATGCTGAGCGATTATATGCCCTGGAAAGTATTTGGCCAGGTAAGCACCGATGATGAACTAAAAGCCATTTACCTGTACCTGCATAGTTTGAACTAAAAGAAAAACAGAAAGAAATTTTTTGAGACCAGCTAAAGTTAAGCATGAGGCTTTACTTGTGTCACTCACTTGTACGTTCAGATCATTATTGAGCTATTGCCAAACAACCAATGGCTAATAGCTATTCCTCTGTACAAGTGTGCGACGCAACAGCAGCCTCATACATGTTCCTTTGCCCGGCCCAAAAAAATTATTGATTGAGATTGATATACTTTTTTATGCTCCACCTGTTTACAACCCATAACACTGCAAGTATTAAAATACCTGCGATGATTGTTGTGTAAGAAATGGATGCGCTTACATACATGTTTTGTGATTGCAAAAAACCCCGCAATATAAATTGTAATACTGCCAGGATAATAAGCGCAGCAACTGTAAGGATAATATTTGGCGGGAAAAATTGTTTCATTAAAAACTTTTGCAATTGTTGAGGCGCTGCACCGAGTGTGATTAATAAACCAATTTCTTCTTTACAGGATGCAACGGTAAGTTCGATAAATAATGTAAAGATTAATAAGGCAAACAACAACATGAGTGCGCCGGTAAGCCATGAAATATTTACAACTGCATCAACAATTTGCCTGTACTTGCTGAAACGTGTTTTGTCTGCATCGGTAGTTAAGCCGTGTTTATCTAAATAGCTTACCAGCAAAGGGTTTCCGGGATCTTTGGTTCTTATTACAATGCGGGATGGTTTGGTGTTTTCCTGTGTACCAAACTGTGCATTAGCCCAATCCATAAATGGTTTTGGAACAAGCACCGATGAAATGCGGTCGCTGAAACCAACAACTTTTCCGTAATAAATTTGCCTGCCCAGCGGAGATTTTATTTTTATTTCCATCGGCAGATTTTTTACAAGTTCCTGTGTAAGCTGCGGCAGATTTTGCGATGTTGCAAAACCAAAATTATACATATCTAAAAACTGGTTGGGTACGATCATGGGAATAAAATTGGAATTAGCATCCCATTTCCAGTCAGCACTTTTTACATCAATAAATTCATCGGGTACACTCTCAAAAAATATGTCAGAATAAAAAGGTATTTGGTCGCTTACACTTTGTGCGGCTACTTTAAAACGGCTGGGCGTAAGCACACCAAGTTCATCAACAAACGGTTGCTTTTTTAGATCAGCAATTTCTGCATCGCTTAAGTTAGTTGCGCCAACGGTTTTATCGTTGATGGTTTTATTAATGACAAGAAAATTTGCAATACTATCCTGGTTGGTTTTGCTATAAAGCAATTCGTTATAGTTAGCCTGTATTTGAACAGCAGATAATATTAACAACAACGCTACAGACAAACCAACCCCTGCCAAAATAAAACGTGTACGGCCGGTACTGGTTTTTATCAATTTTTTTAAAAGCTGGTTCAATGGATTCATGTTTCAAATTTCAGTGATATTTTTTTGCTTATTATCCCGACTATTATTTCATTGCTTCGAGTTCTTTCTGCATCCTGAACATTTCATCCCTTAATTTTGCTGCTTCAATAAAGTCAAGATCACGTGCAGCTTTTTCCATCTGCTTTTTTGTTTGACTGATCGCTTTCTCCATTTGCGGAATCGTTTTATAAACAGCTTCATCTTCCGCAGCAACTGTAATAATATCTTCATCAGGTGCAAGCGCATAAGGTTTCTTTGGATCGTAACCTTTTATATCAAGCACTGAAGTTTGTTTCATGATCTGCTCTATAGATTTTTTTACAGTTCTTGGTGTAATGTTGTGCTCAATATTGTAAGCAACCTGTTTTTCGCGGCGGCGGTTGGTTTCGTCAATTGTTTTCTGCATACTTTCTGTCATCTTATCTGCATAAAAAATTACCAGCCCATCAACATTTCTTGCAGCACGGCCTGCAGTTTGTGTAAGCGATCTTTCATTGCGTAAAAAACCCTCTTTATCAGCATCAAGAATTGCAACCAGCGATACTTCGGGCAGATCCAGTCCTTCACGCAACAGGTTTACACCAACAAGTACATCAATATCGCCCAAACGTAATTGCCTCAATATTTCTACACGTTCCAAGGTATCAACATCACTGTGTATATATTTTGATTTGATGTTGATACGCCCCAGGTATTTATCCATTTCTTCTGCCATGCGTTTGGTAAGTGTGGTTACCAGTACACGGTCGCCTTTCTTAACCCTTTTATCAATTTCATCCAACAGGTCGTCTATCTGGTTTACACTGGGGCGTATCTCAATCGGCGGATCAAGCAATCCGGTTGGTCTAACTACCTGCTCTACAACAACACCTCCTGTGTTTTCCAGTTCATAGTCTCCTGGTGTAGCACTTACAAAAACAGTTTGGCCAATCAAATTTTCGAATTCACTAAAATTCAATGGCCGGTTATCCAGGGCGCTGGGTAAGCGAAAACCATAATCTACCAGCACCATTTTACGGCTTCTGTCACCACCGTACATGCCCGCCACCTGTGGAATGGTTTGATGACTTTCATCAATCACACATAAAAAATCATCAGGAAAATAATCCAGCAGACAAAAGGGCCTTGTACCCGGCCTGCGGCGGTCAAAAAATCTTGAATAATTTTCTATGCCGTTGCAGTAACCCAATTCACGTATCATTTCAAGATCGTATTCTACACGTTCTTTTATACGTTGTGCTTCTATAAATTTTCCGGTTGATTTATAATATTCCACCTGCTGAGCCATTTCATCCTGAATTTCGTGAATGATCGATTGCAGCATATCTTTTGGTGCTATATATAAATTGGCCGGGAATATGGCCGCATCTTCCATTTTCGAAATACGTTTATTGGTGGTTACATCAATGCTTTCTATTTCTTCAATTTCATCACCAAAAAAAGTAACACGTAAGCCCTGGTCGTTGTACGGGAGATTTATATCGATTGTATCGCCTTTTACACGAAAAGTACCACGTTTAAATTCTATCTGTGTTCGACTGTATAAACTGTTTACCAGAGAATGCAAAAAGCCTTGACGTGAAATTACCTGGCCTTTCTTAATGCGTACAATACCATTTTCAAATTCAGCAGGGTTACCAATACCATAAATGCAGCTAACACTTGCAACAACAATAATATCCCTGCGGCCTGTAAGTAGCTGGCTCGTTGCCTGTAAACGCAGCTTATCCAGTTCTTCGTTTATGCTTAAATCTTTTTCTATATAAGTATCGCTCACAGGCATATAAGCTTCAGGCTGGTAGTAATCGTAATAGCTTACAAAATAACCAACCGCATTGTCAGGAAAGAATTGTTTAAACTCCCCATATAACTGTGCCACCAAAGTTTTATTATGTGTAAGCACCAGTGTAGGCCGTTGCGTATTGGCAATTACATTGGCCATGGTAAATGTTTTACCACTCCCCGTAACACCCAGTAAAGTTTGATATCGTTCGCCGTTGTTAACCCCTTCCGTTAACTGCCGTATCGCATCGGGCTGGTCGCCCGCCGGTTGGTATTGCGTATATAATTTAAAAGGCATACCACGAAGTTAACAAGTTGCGGCGGGAGAATTTAACAGCCAGAATAATTATATTACCGGCTGAGGAACAAATGGCATCGCCTGTTGTGTCACTCACTTTATCTGCAGAAGCTATATTGAGCAAAGCGAAATACAGCGACCGGGTGCCGCCCTGGCTTTAGTGGTGACGTAAGGCGTATCACAGCAAAGAAGCGGGTGCGATGCCGTTACAAGTGCAGTGTCATGCGGCAATGAACCTATGTGCATTGAATTTGAGCGATGTATAAATAAAACTAACTTGCTGCAATTGTGCCGCGGCCGTAAGAGCCGATGCCACTGGGTTTCACTGCCCCGCTTAAAAAAAACAATACTCATTTTTGTTTAAATCTCAAGTACATACTTTCATTCATCCACAACAATTAGGTAATAAAAATTGTACCTTCAATGCTCTTATAATTTAAAAGGAAAAAGTGCATGACACCTTCGGGAAGCAGTAACATTGGAACAAAGCAAAAGGCATTGGTAATAAACCTTGACCCACAGATATACGGCACGTTCGCCGAAATAGGAGCAGGTCAGGATGTTGCAGCTAATTTTTTTAAAGCAGGCGCATCTTCGGGTACTATTGCTAAAACCATGTCTGCATACGATATGCTTTATTCCGATGCCATCTATGGTGCAGAAAAAAAACGCCGTTATGTAAGTGAAAGCAGGCTGATAACAATGCTCGATCATGAATATGGGTTACTGATCGAACGCCTTGCCGAACAGCGCGGTGTTACTTCTACTTTCTTTGCTTTTGCCGATACGGTTGCGGCGCTCAATTATCATAAAACGAATGTGGGTCATGGCTGGATGGGTGTACGTTTTCAACTGCAGCCCGGCGGTGCTTTTAACGATGTGGTGCTGCATGTAAAACTATTGGATAACGACAATAACCTGCAGCAGCAGGCGGTGGGTATTTTAGGGGTCAATCTTATTTATGCGTGTTTCAAGTATCACCAGAACGCAACACTGTTTTTACTGTCATTGATAGATGATCTTTCAAAAGACCGTCTGCAAATAGATATGATCCGCTTTGAAGGCCCTGATTTTGCTAAGGTAGATAACCGCCTGATGAGCCTGCATTTGGTAAAGCTTGGCTTTACAGATGTAGCCGTTTTTGGCCCGGATGGTAAAAATCTGCAACCCTCCGAAGTGTTGTACAAAAAACATATTGTAGTAGTGCGTGGCCGCTTTCGCCCGGTTATTAATGTGCACCTCGATATGTTGAAAACAGGACTTAAACAGTTTCTTGAAGAACCCGATGTAGACCGCAACAATGTAGTGGTGCTTACAGAACTTACACTGCAATCTTTAAAGGAAAGAAATGCAGACCTTGATGCGGATATTGATGAAAAAGACTTTCTGGATCGTGTAGATATTCTTTGTTCGCTGGGGCAAACCGTTATGATCTCCAACTTCCAGGAGTATTATAAACTGGTGGCTTACCTCTCTGGTATTACTAAACTAAAGCTGGGTGTGGTTTTGGGATACCCTAACCTGGAGTATATTTTTTCTGAAGATCATTATGCAAACTTGCCTGGTGGTATTTTAGAATCGTTCGCTGCCTTATTCAGCCGCAAAGTAAAACTGTTCATTTACCCCACTTTACGCGATGGAATTTTGCAGAACTGTCAGTGCTTTCAATTACCCCCACATCTTATAGACCTGTACCGTTATCTTGTAGCCAACGATAAAATTGAAGATATTCTCAACTTCAATAAAAGTAACCTGAACATTCAAACAGATAAAGTACTCGAATTAATTAAAGCAGGCGCTGATGGCTGGGAAGAATATGTACCTGCAGAAGTAGCCGCCATGATAAAAGACCGCTGCCTGTTTGGTTATCCATGCGAAGTAAAACCTGCAAAAGAAAATACTGCTGCAAGCTGAGTCGATAAAATTAACGGTGTAAGAATTTTTGGGCTGTCGGCTGATGAATCAATATCAGCAGTAGTTCCGGCTGTACGTTACAAGTCCTCGTTCGCTTTGCTCACTCCGGGCTTTCCACTTCCATCCGGCAGCCCTTCAGCAACAATTCAATCCTGAACTTTTCAAAAATTCAACTTCTCAATTTTCTCCCGACCTTCGTTTTATAAATACAAACAATAATGAGTGGTATAAAAGTAATGATTACAGGCGCTACAGGCATGGTTGGCGAAGGCGTGTTATTCGAATGTTTGCAAAACTCAAAAGTGAGTGAAGTTTTGATTGTTAACCGCAGGCATTACGAAATGCAACATCCTAAACTAAAAGAATTGATTGTTTCCGATTTCTTTCAACTAAAGCAGTTTTCCGACAATATAAAAAACTATGATGCCTGCTTTTTCTGCGCAGGTGTTACTTCAATAGGCAAAAAAGAACCTGAATATACCAAGCTTACGTACGATACAACCCTGGCTTTTGCTAATGCGCTTGTTGAGGTAAACAACAATATGGTTTTTACTTACGTATCAGGTGCGCAAACAGACAGCAGTGAAAAAGGCCGGGTAATGTGGGCAAGAGTAAAAGGCAAAACAGAAAACGATCTGGCAAAGCTTGGCTTTAAAGCGGAATATAATTTTCGTCCGGGTATTATGCAACCTTTTCCCGAACAGAAGAACTGGAAACCGGTGGTTAAATTTTTGATTAAAGTAATTAAAGTATTTGTTCCAAAAAGCGTACTGAGTATGCAGGAAGTAGGAAATGCAATGATCAATGCCGCAACGATTGGTTATGCTAAAAATGTATTGGAAGTAAAAGACATTAAACAACTGGCAAAAGGATAATAGGAGGTCAGTCATGTCTTCGCTTTGCTCAATAAAGTTATAGCAGCCGAAGTGTGCGACCCCGAGTTCCGCTTCGCTCGTCGGGGCAGGCGCAAGGAACGATCAACAGAATTAATGCAGCCTGGTTCATAATTGTCTTTATTATTTTCTTCCCGATATATAAGGATTCGTTTGGTTGTATATCTTTACTTACACGATTTTTAAACTTCTTTAAAACAACGATTGCTGTAATGTCAACATCAAAAAAAATACTGATCCTTACCGGCGATGCCGGTGAAAGTTTTGAAATTCTTTTTGCAGCGCACCGCTTACGCGAAGCCGGTTATACCCCGGTAATAGCAGCGCCTGCTGTACGACGATTAAACCTGGTAATTCACGATTTTGAGCCAGGCTGGGACACCTACGTTGAGCGGAAAGGTTACCTGGTTGAATCGGAAATTTCGTTTGCAGATGTAAACACGCAGGACTATGCAGCGTTGTTAATACCCGGCGGGCGTGCACCGGAATACTTGCGCAACGACACTACCGTAATTAAAATAGTAAAAGATTTTTTTGAAAGTGAGAAGTACATTTTCGCTATATGCCACGGCGTACAGATATTGCTTACCGCCGGTCTAGTACAAGGAAAAAATATTGCCTGTTACGAGCATGTAAAATTTGAAGTAGAATCGTGTGGCGGAATTTATATTACGCCTGATGAAGCAGTAATGGATGGTAAAATTATTACAGGTAAAACATGGCAATCGCATCCTGAATTTTACAGAATTGTTTTTAGCTGCCTTCAAAATCTGTAACAAAAAACAACCGAAAATAAGAGATTCAATTAACCACCTTTTGATGGATGTTTACAAGCACTACAACCAGGAACAATTAAATGCACAGTACAATAACAGGTTGCATGTTCCGGATTATGCCAATTATTTTGAGCGGTGGGAAAAACTGAGCAGGCAAACAGAAAAAGAACACGCAATTTTTAAAGACATTTCTTATGGAAGCCATGCGCTTGAATGTCTTGATATTTTTCCCGCTGCAAATCCAAATGCGAAAACGCTTGTGTTTATTCATGGTGGTTACTGGCACCTGCTTGATAAAAGATTGTTCCATTTTTTAGCCGCAACTTTTGTAAAGCGCAATGTAACAATGGTGCTTATTAATTACCCTCTGGCTCCATCGGCTTCTATGGATGCCATTGTATCATCTTGCCGCAACGCTATGTTGTGGCTGCAAAATAATTTAACCAGTTATGGCGGCGACCCCACGCAGGTGTACATTGCAGGACACAGTGCAGGCGGGCATCTTGCAGCAATGCTGTTGGTAAATAACAACTCAACTTTTATAAAAGGTGTCGTATCGCTAAGTGGTTTGTTTCAACTTAAACCTGTGATGCTTTCGAATATTAATTCGGTATTGCAAATGGATGTTGAAGCAGCAGGGCGTAATAGTCCTGCTTGTTTGCAACCGATACATCAATGTCCTTTATTACTCGCTGTTGGCAGTAATGAAACGGATGAGTTTAAAGATCAAACCCACGAAATGTATGACAACCGGAAAAGCAAACACTCCTCCATTCAGCTTTTGAATGTTCCCGGCAAAAATCATTTTTCTATTCTCGATGCAGTTACAGAAAATAGTTCTGCACTTCAAACGGCAATCTTTCGTTTAATGAATACAGAAGTATAAGAGTTGTTAACCGAAAGCAAGATCAATCCATAATCTTTTTTTGGAATTTTTATGAACCCGGCTAAAAACCATTGTTCAGCTTTGGTTGCGTCGCACTCTTGTACATTCTGAATTTTATTGAGCTTTTATAGAACCGAAGAACAAAGCGAAGCTTGTTGAATTATGTCTGAGGTTTAAGTAAAAGATTTAATGTATAATTCTTCTACTTTTTTTCTTGCCCATGGCGTCTTACGTAAAAACTTCAACGAAGAATTAATACTGGGATTACTGGTAAAGCAGTTAATTTTTATGATGCTGCCAAGATCATCCCAGCCAAAATGAAATACCAGTTCGGTGAGGATCATTTCAAGTGTTTTACCATGAAGCGGATCGTTAGACTGCATGATGAATTGTTTGCAACAAAGGTAACTTTAAATTTTTTTGGCTTTTAATTTACGCTACGATAAAAGCTCAATATATAATCCAACAGTATAAGTGAGTGACACAACAGGCGATGCTATAAAATACCTCAGGCTGGTCTCATAATTTTACAACCACTTATTTCTATAACTTGTGTTTTGAAAATATTTATCATGAAGCAACTGAATGTGCTGTTATTTTTTATCGTTGTCTCTTCGAATGTTATTGCGCAACAGTTTTATGCAGAAACACCGGACTCAAAACATTGGGTGGATAGTGTTTATAAATCTTTATCGAAAGAACAACGCATTGCGCAACTGATGGTAATCCGCGAAAGCGGCCGCACTGCGGATGGCGTAAAATTTTATAATAAAGAAATTGAGGCTTACATAAAAAAATATAATATCGGCGCATTGTGTTTGTTCCAGGGCAACCCGGTGGAGCAGGCGAATTTTATTAACCGTTTTCAAAGCATTGCAAAAACGCCATTGATGATCTGCATTGACGGAGAAACCGGGCTGGGTATGCGTATGACCGACAGTGTGATGAAGTTCCCCGACCAGCTTACATTGGGCGCTGTGGATGATGCTTCACTGATCTATAAAATTGGCAGGGCCATGGGTGAACAATGCAAACGCGAAGGCATACAGGTTGATTATGCGCCGGTAGTTGACATTAATAACAATCCCAACAACCCTGTAATCGGTTTCCGCTCTTTTGGAGAAGATAAATATAAAGTAGCTGCTTACGGAATCAACATAATGAAAGGTCTGCAGGATGCCGGTGTAATGGCCTGCGCAAAACATTTTCCGGGGCATGGCGATGTAAGCATTGATTCGCATTTTGATTTGCCGGTGATCAATAAATCAATAGAACAATTGGATTCACTGGAACTGTACCCATTCAAACAACTTTTTGAAGCTGGCGTGGGTAGCGTAATGATTGCACATTTAAGTATTCCGGCAATTGATACAATAGCGCATCAGCCTACATCATTATCGCAAAAAAATGTAACAGGTTTGTTGCGTGATAAACTTGGGTTCAAAGGCATTTCATTTACAGATGCACTGGAGATGCAGGGTGTAGCAAAATATTATCCGGGTAGTGGGGGTAGTGTACAATCTTTAATTGCAGGCAACGATATGCTTTGTTTACCTGCAGATATTCCGGGCACTATTGCAGGAGTACTTGCTGCAATAAAAAAAGGGAAGCTTGATAAGGATGACATGGAAGCAAGAGTAAAAAAAATATTGCTGGTAAAATATCATTTAGGGCTACACAATATACAGGCTGTAAATATTGATAATCTTACAAAAGATTTGAATGCAGGAGTTCCTTCACTCCGCGCCGAAGCCGCAGAGCATTCGCTAACATTACTACAGTTAACACATCCACGATTATTACCATTGAATAAAGCATCTTCAATTGCATACGTTGGTGTGGGGCTTAGCGAAGCCAATACCCTGGCAAATCTTTTACACGATAATTTTAATGCCGACCTGTATTATTTCGATTATAAAGCAGACGCAAAAAAAGCCGATGCACTGATTGCATCTTTAAAAGAAAAATATGCACAGGTAATTATTGGCGTGCATAAGCTTACTAAATATCCTGCCGGTAATTTTGGTATCAGTGATGCTGCAGTGCAGCTTATACTTGGCATACAACAGGCAAAGCCATCCATTACAATGGTTTTCGGAAACCCTTATGCAGTAAGGAATGTATGCAATTCGCCCAACCTTGTTGCCTGCTATGAGGATGATTCCATTTTTCAACAGGTGGCCTTTAACTGGCTAAGCGGTAAGTTTATTGCAAAGGGTACATTACCTGTAACGGTATGCAATTTTAAATTTGGAACCGGCATTATAAAAGAGCCTGCAGAACTGCCTTTCGCCACACCTGAAGCGGTAGGTTTGAACAGCACCACACTTAACAAAATTGATTCTATTGCAAACGATGCCATTAAGAAACACGCCATACCAGGTTGTGTAGCGCTCGTTGTAAAAAACGGCGACATTGTTTTTAACCGTGCTTACGGTCATCTTACATACAACGACCCGCAACCTGTAACTACCGAAACAGTCTACGACCTCGCATCGGTTACAAAAACTTCTGCAACGACCGTTGCTGTAATGAAACTTTATGAGGAAGGGTTGCTGGATCTTACAAAAACCTTGGGTGACTATTTGCCATGGGTGCACGGCAGTAACAAAGAAAACCTGGTTATTGAAAATATATTGTTGCACCAGGCCGGGCTTGCGCCATATATTACTTTTTACAAAGAAACGATTGATACCATTACCGGTATTCCAAAACCAGGCTTCTACCGCAAATTGGCAGATGATACTTTCAGCATTCGTGTTGCAGATAATATGTACCTGCGCAAAGACTGGAATGATACGATGTATGCCCGCATTTTAGCAAGTCCGCTTGGGCCGCAAGGAACTTATGTGTACAGCGATAATGACTTTATTTTTCTTGGTAAAATTGTTGAACAAATAACCGGGCAAACGTTGGATAGTTATGTGCAGGATACATTTTATAAACCCATGCACATGTTAACCACAACATTTAAACCGTTAACGCTTGAACCACAAGCCGCAATAGCACCAACAGAGAACGAAAAATATTTTCGCTTGCAATTATTGCGTGGCGATGTGCACGACCCCGGCGCAGCTATGTTTGGCGGTGTTGCAGGCCATGCAGGTTTGTTCAGTGATGCTTATGATCTTGCCAAATTATACCAGATGTTACTGAATGGCGGCGAGCTTAACGGCACCCGTTATTTAAAGAAAGAAACCATTGATTTTTTTACAGCTTACCACAGTGATTCAAGCCGGCGTGGTTTGGGTTTCGATAAACCAGAAAAAGATAATTCCACACGAAAAGAACCTTACCCAACAATCAGCGCATCGCCTGAAACCTTTGGCCACACTGGTTTTACCGGCACCTGTGTCTGGGTTGACCCTTTACAAAATCTTGTTTTTATTTTTCTTTCCAACCGCGTAAATCCTGACGGCGGCACCAATAAAAAGCTGGGCGAAATGAATGTACGGCCCAATATCCAGGAAACAATTTATAAGGCAATTATTAATAAGCAGCAGTAAATTTTAAGCAAGGATTTTTGGGTCCGGCTAAAGAAATTCTATGAAGCTTTGTTGCGTCGCACACTTGTGCGTTCAGATCAGCAGGCAGCACATGCGCGTCGGAAAAATATTAAGCGAACTTACACCCACAGCCTAAAGATGAAGTGCATTCTTATTTACAAGAGTGCGACGCAAGAAAAGCCCAACCGGAGATTTAAAAGCCGGGCAAATAAAATTGTTTATACTCATTTAAAGCATAAGGCAACCTGGTTGCAACGATTAACAAATAGTAATGTGCAAGTAATATTTGGTTAATATTAAGGAAACAGGCGGCTTATAATTTGCATTTAAATTTTATGCAAACAATTACTCAATGGCTTGTTAGCGCCGATCACCGGCTTTTTGTTTTAATCAATTACAAGTTGCATGCATTGTGGCTCGATGGTTTTATGCTATTGATGCGTAACCCTGTAACATGGGCTCCGTTGTATATTTTTTTATTGTACCGGATGCACCGTAAGGATAAGAAAATGTTGATCCCTTTTTTGATTTTCAGCAGTATTTGTTTTGCGGTTACAGACTATACAAGTGCTTCGATCTTAAAACCATTGTTTGAAAGGATGCGGCCTTGTTATGATGCATCTTTAACAGGAAGAATAAATATACTGGAAGATTGCGGCGGGCAGTATTCGATGCCTTCGTCGCATGCTTCAAACCATTTTGGCCTGGCCATGCTATGGTTTTGGATGATCCGTTTTTTAACAGGCAAGAAATGGAACTGGGTTTGGGTTTGGGTTTGGGTTTGGGCTGGTATTATTTGTTACGCACAGGTGTATGTGGGCAAGCATTTTCCGCTTGATATTGCGGGTGGCGCATTGCTTGGCGTTGTTACCGGCACCTGCATGGCAAAGCTTTTTGAATTCTGGTATTTGAAAAGAAATAAGAAACTCAGGTTATTTTCAACAGGGCTTTACAACAGGGCAGGAATGCGGCAAAAACTTACAAGATAATTTCTGGAATAAGGCATGTTTAAATTTTATCTTTCACACATGCAAGATGAATAACAACTGCATATTTTTTTCAATATCAATTTGAAAATAAATTATGAATATTTATAAAACACAGCATTGCGAAGTTTGTGTAATTAATTTTGCATAGTATTTCTAAATTAAGTACAGTAATTCCTTAAATAAGGACTTAATCTGCAAAAGAGTTTCAAACACGACTAAAGAAAGTTTTTCCGCAAGTGCTGGTTATTGATACTTCAGGAGATGTTGAAATCCTGGCTGTTCAACAACCTCAATAATATCACTATTGCTGCGAGGAAGCATTAGCAGATGAGTAGAATATCGTGATCTTTTTGTAATAGAACGGCTGGTATAGAATAATAAATTATTTAATAATAATGACTTGATACCTTAGCATTTTTATGATAGGTTTTTAGCACAGGGTGTAAAAATGGCTTTTCAGTCTTTTTCCAAATTTTCCTCATAAGTGAAACAAAAAATCTTAATTGGTTTTGTATTAAAATGTATTTTCAGGAGAAAACTTACTCATTATTTAAACTCAAAGAATAGTTTGAAAATCCTGCCCTTTTTTCAAAACCCGAATTCTGTAGTTGTTCACCATTCAAATACAGCTGAAAAGTATACTTACCCTCATGCATAAGGCTAAGTCTTAGCTGTACCATCGGTCCTTCAAAATGCCCTTTTCGTATCAGCTTTTCTTCCTGCGAAATTATTTTGTATTCGAAGGTCTTGTTTTGCAAGGCAGTACTGTTTATTTCTACAAATAAAAAGTCATGCACAATATCTGTTATGCGTGCAAATGAATCGTTAGTGGCGTACATGATTGAAAGGGGATGGTTACAGATGACCCTGTAAATTTAGCGCTTGCTGTTACGCAGTTTTGCATATACCTGTTATAAAATTATTACGAAATGGTTAACGCCTTACGGGCTGTTTAAAGTTGAACATAGTTATTCAGTAAAAGTGTGCGACGCAAGAAAATATGCCGTTTGTACAAATGATGGTATCAAAAAAATCTGTTCTTTTTAAAATATTTTTATTGATCAGGGTTCAATACTGCTATGAAGCTTTTGTTGTGTCACTCACTGCATCGATCTGTTCAATACCCGGCTTTTAAAATGCATGAGTTTACAATTTCTTTATATTAAGTTAACGCAGGTTGGTATTGTTTGCTTTAATTAAATGTTTCCTTTGCTACAAGTGCGCAATCACTCAAATCTGACTGCCGGAATAGCCGTACACCTAATATTACAAAGCACTTGTGTTTTCTTAGGCGTTGCAATTTTAAAACAATTGATCAAATCAGTTAAACAGAGCAGTTTATATCAATAGAATGTTATTCAATTGATATTTTTATTTCTTGTCTTGTGACCCGTAATTGAAAAGAAAATTTTTATACCAAAACATTCCTAATCATCAAAACTTCAGTAAAAAATGTACCCTACTAAAAAAATCCCTATTGGCCAGGGAATGGTGTCTATGTCAAAAAAGGCAATTGAATATTTAAAATCGTTGCGCTTATCAAGACATTTTATTATTGGCTTATTTGCGTTACTGGTATTTAGCGGGCTCAGTCAAAAAGCAACAGCTCAATTGGCTAAAGGTGATATAGCATTTACCGCTTTTAATGCTGACGAAGATGGCTGGTCTCTGGTAAGTTTTATAGATATTCCTGCCAATACAATTATCTACTTTACAGATAATGAGGCAACAGGAACCACTTCTTTTAATACGGGAGAATCCTATTTTCAATGGAGCACAGGATCGAGTGCAATTCAGGCAGGAACGGTAGTTCGCTTTAGCAGCGTAGATCTTACCAGTCTTGCTTCATCAGTGGGAACTCTCACCCGGGCATCGGTATCTGGCAGCACAAATTATGGCTTATCTGGTTCAGGAGATGTTGTGTATGCTTTTCAAGGTAGCAGTGTAACTTCACCTTCGTTAATTTTAACCGCAATATCCTCAGGTGATGTGGTGACTCCCGGTGATGTTATTACCAATGCAGGGTTGACAACCGGAACAAATGCCATTGTATTAAGAACCAGTGCTGACTACGGTGAATACAACGGCGCCAGATCAGGGCAGACAAGTTTTGCTAATTATAAATCATTGGTATTTGGTGTTGCTAACTGGACGGTAGATCAGAATGATGGAACCTATACCACCACTGTACCCAATACAACTGCATTTACCATTTCTAATACCGTTAATCTTTCTGTAAGTACCAACAGTGCTTCCGAAACGGGATTAACTGTTGTAACGGTAACAGCTACAGCATCTTCAGCGGTGTCCGGTGCTCAAACGGTTTCATTAGGAGTAACAGGCACAGGAATTACCCCAGGTGATTATACCCTATCCAATACAACAATAACAATACCTAATGGCAGCACTTCAGGTTCAGTAACTTTTACAGTAATTGATGATGCTGATTTTGAAGGGGATGAAACAGCTGTTTTAAATATAAGCAGCCCCTCATCGGGAATTACCCTTGGATCTACAACTTCACAAAATATCACTATAACTGATAACGACCCTGCACCGGTACCATCTGTTAACCTATCCGTTAACACCAGTAATGCTTCCGAGGCAGGTACAACTGTGATTACTGTTACCGCTACCAGTTCTTTCGCCGTAACTGGCGACCAAACAGTTGCTCTGGCGGTTACTGGCACAGGTATTACCGCCGGTGATTATACACTTTCATCTGCTACAATTACTATCCCTGGCGGCAGCACCACAGGGTCTGTAACTTTTACTGTAGTTGATGATGCGATTTACGAAGGAACTGAGACTGCTACACTAACTATTAGCGGATCTTCAGTTGGTATCACACTCGGCTCAACTACTACACAGAGCGTTGACATTACGGATAATGACGTGGCACTTGAGGTTGATCTTTCCAAATATGTGAGAATTGGCCGCTATGATTTGCCGGAACCAACAAGAACTACTCCTCCTGCCAACAGTTTGCTGGCTCAGGAAGTATCAGCAGTAACTTACAACTGGGACACGCAAACACTTTTTGTAGTTGGTGATGGTGGAACTTCAGTGGTGCAGGTAACAAAAACCGGTCAGTTAATCAACTCCATGACTTTGGCACAGGGCAGCAGTCCTCAGGGAACTGAATTTTACGATCCAGAAGGGCTTACTTATGTGGGTAATGGTAAATTCGTAATGAGTGAAGAGCGTGACAGGCAGGCTGTACTGTTTACCTATGTTGCCGGTACAACACTTACAAGAAGTGCTACGCAAACGGTAAAGCTGGGCACTTTCGTTCAGAATATTGGGATTGAAGGTATTTCCTACGATCCTATGACAAATGGATATATCTGTGTTAAGGAAAAAACCCCACAGGGAATCTTCCAAACGGGTATTGATTTTGATGCCGGAACTGCCACAAATGGTTCTGCTACTACAGAAAATTCCATTAATCTTTTTGATCCTGCATTGACAAATACACTCGACTTTGCAGATGTATTTGCATTATCAAACTTGCCTGCCTTAAATGGGCAGCCTAATTATGGAAACCTGCTCGTATTGAGCCAGGAATCGGGTAAAATTATTAATGTTGACCGTACGGGAAATATATCCAGTTCATTGACAATTATTTCAGACCAAGGTAACCCGCTCGATGTTCCTGGTCAACAACATGAAGGTCTTACAATGGATCGCGATGGCAACCTGTATGTGGTAAGTGAAAATGGTGGTGGAGATTTTGATCATCCGCAGCTTTGGGTGTATGCACCTTCTTTGGTTCCAAATCAGGCACCTAGTACTTTAGCTCTTAGCAATACAACCAATACAATAGAGGAAAATACGAGTACACTAAATCCGATTAAAGTTGCAGATATTGTTGTTACCGATGATGGATTGGGGGCTAATAATCTTACCCTGAGTGGACCAGATGCAGCCTTTTTTGAGATAACAGGTTTTGGTTTATTTATAAAAGCAGGTACAGTGCTTGATTACGAAACCAAGACTAGCTATAACATTACCATTAATGTTGATGACCCAACAGTTGGTAGTACACCTGATGCTACTACTTCCTACACATTAAATCTTACTGATGTAGTAAATGAAACTCCACAGCTTCCTGCTATTATCATCTCTGAGGTAGCCCCTTGGTCCAGTGGTAATAGTCCGGTTGGTGCTGATTGGTTTGAAGTAACCAATACTACCAACACCGCGATAGATATTACAGGCTGGAAAATGGATGATAACTCAAACTCTTTTGCAACATCTGTGGCATTGAATGGAATTACTTCAATTGCTGCAGGCGAATCAGTTATATTTATAGAAACTGCCGATTTGCCGGGCAAATCTGCGGCATTCCTTTCTAACTGGTTTGGCGCCAATCCACCTGCTGGTCTTCATATCGGAAGCTATACTGGTTCTGGTGTTGGCCTTAGTTCAGGGGGCGATGCGGTGAACTTATTCAATAGTGCAGGGGTGCTACAAGCCAATGTAACATTTGGTGCTTCTCCTGCTGGTCCGTTCCCAACCTTTAACAATGCGGCCGGGCTTAATAATGCAGCTGTTTCGCAATTGAGTGTTGCGGGTGTTAACACTGCATTTGCTGCAGTGAACAGTGCAAACGAAATCGGATCACCTGGTTCTATCGGTAAGCTGTTTATTTCTGAAGTTTCACCATGGTCCAGTGGCAACAGCCCAGTAGCAGCAGATTGGTTTGAGATTACAAATACACTTGCAACTGCTGTAGATATTACAGGATGGAAAATAGATGACAACTCAGGTTCATTTGCAGCTTCTGTAGCACTTAACGGAATCACTTCAATTGCCCCGGGCGAGTCTGTAATATTTATAGAAACCGCAGATCTGCCCGGCAAATCTGCGGCCTTCCTTTCTAACTGGTTTGGAGCAAATCCTCCGGCAAACCTTAAGATTGGAAGCTATTCAGGATCAAGCGTTGGTTTGAGTTCAAGCGGAGATGCCGTTAACTTGTATAACAGCACAGGAATATTGCAAGCCAGTGTAATCTTTGGTGCCTCATCTTCATCGGCACCTTTTAAAACGTTCGATAACGCTGCCGGTCTAAACAATACTACGATAACCCAACTTAGTGTAACAGGTACAAATGGTGCTTTTGTTGCAAGTGCCGATGCTAATGAAATTGGTTCGCCTGGTACTATTATTAATCCACCTTGTTCCGGTGCACCAAACCAACCGGCTACTTTCACAGCAAAAACAACTTTTGTTTACCAGGGAGACAATGCGGTTGCTTATACAGTGCCAACACAACCAGATGTAACCTATGCATGGACGTTTAGTGGAACAGGTGCGACAATAAATGGAACAGGAAATGCTGTTACTGTGAATTACTCATCATCTGCGACGAGTGGCAATTTAAGCGTAACGGCAAATAATGCCTGTGGTGCAAGTACTGCAAGAACTCTTGCAATAACACTTAATACGGCAATCGCTTTAAATACTACTAATTTAGATTATTCCTTTGTTACAGTTGGTTGCAACAGGCTCGATTACCTCGATACAGCAGCAACAGCTGTTGATCCTGATTACAATGCTGATTCAAGCACAGCCAATGTGTACCAGCTGAAGCGTTTGTTTACTGAGATTTCTCATTTAAATCCATTGCCTAAATATCTGTTAATGACTGGTGATATTGTGATGGGATATATAAATGACACAGTTGCACTTACGAAACAGTTAACAGGCTGGAGGTCAATATATGAGAATCACCCACTTTCAAAAATGGGTATACAACTGGTGGTCATTCCGGGCAACCATGAAACGCAGGATAAAGCTGCAGGTAAAAAATCTTTTGTTGCAGCAGAAAGAACGTTCGTGCGGGTAATGGCACCTTATATCCTGGGCAGTAATGGCCCTGGAGTTGGAGGCCCTGACAACCTTCAAACAGACCAAAGCAAATTGACCTACTCTTTCGATAATGGCACTGATCACTTCATTGTAATTGATACTGACCCTGTGGGAGCAGACGGTACGGTTCCTTACAAATGGATTGGCAGCGATATACAAAATGCGAGAGCTAATAATGCCCGTCACATATTTGCATTCGGACATAAACCTGCTTATTCTTCACCATTTGCCCCATTAGGCGGCCTTGACGCAAAAGCGCCTCAAAGAGATAGCTTATGGAAGTACCTGGAAGACAACAATTGCGAGGCAATGTTCTCTGCTCATGAACATGTATGGGATAGTGTTCATCCGCATCCCGGAAAAACTTGGCAGGTGATTGCCGGTAATGGAGGTTCACGTGTGGAAACAACATGGGTAGGAAACGGACAGCAGTATTATGGATATACTTTGGTTAACCTTTATACCGACAGAAAAGTAAACGTTATGGGATTGGGCAGAAACACCGATATGACACCGGTAGTAGGTTCTGCTTTCACACTCAACGAAGACGCTAATCCAACTACGGTAAGGAATAATTTTGATATCTGTTTAACCACAACATCAAATACCGTGATAAGTGCATGTAACAGTTATGATTGGAATGGTGTAACCTATAATGAGTCCGGTTCTTATATCTATACCACCACTAATGTAACAGGATGTGATTCAATTGCAACATTGAAGCTCACTATAAATCATCCAACCAGCAGTTCTACCAGCGTTGCAGTATGTGCTTCGCAGCTACCGTTTAGCTGGAACGGAATCGACCGCACGGAAGCTGGCACCTATACTTTTACTACAACGAATGCAGCCGGTTGTGATTCAGTGGCTACTTTAATACTCACCGTAAATCAGGCAACCAGCAGTTCTACCAGCGTTGCAATTTGCGCATCAGCATTGCCTTATAGCTGGAATGGTATTGACCGCACTGAGGCAGGCACATACACTTACACAACTACCAATGCTGTCGGTTGTGATTCAGTTGCTACTTTATTACTTTCAGTAAATCAGGCAACCAGCAGTTCTACCAGCGTTGCAATATGTGCATCCGCATTGCCTTATAATTGGAATGGAATTGACCGCACTGAGGCAGGCACATACACTTATACAACTACCAATACTGCAGGTTGCGATTCAGTTGCTACTTTAATACTTTCAGTAAATGAAGCAACCAGCAGTTCTACCAGTGTTGCAATATGTGCATCAGCATTGCCTTATAACTGGAATGGTATTGACCGAAACGAAGCGGGAACCTACACGTACACAACAACCAACAGCAATGGTTGCGATTCAGTTGCTACGCTTGTTTTAACAGTAAATCCTTCACCGGTTGCCTCTGCAACTGCAGGTACTATCACATGTAACGGCGGTTCAACAAGTGTGACTGTTAGTGCAACAGGAGGCGTAGCTCCATATACTGGTACAGGTACTTTTGCAGTAGCAGCGGGAAGTTATAATTATACAGTAACTGACGCAAACAATTGTTCTGCATCAATTAGCATAACGGTTACACAGCCAAACCCAATAATTGCAACTGTTAACACCGGCACTATCTCCTGTTTTGGTGGTAGAGTTTCTGCAACAGTTACAGCCACAGGAGGCTCGTCATCATACAAGTATAAAATTAATAACAAGAAACTGCAGATCAGCAATGTGTTTAACAACCTTGCTGCCGGAAGTTACCTCGTAACCGTTTTTGATTCAGAAGGCTGCTCAGGTTCCGTATCTTTCACCATAACACAGCCAACCAAGCTAAGCCTTGTTGGGGTTCAAAAAATTAAGCCTTCGTGCAAAGGTGGCACGAACGGCTTAATCCAGGTGTCAGGTGTTGGTGGTACGGGTGCTTACCAATACAGCATCAACAACGGCACATTCACTTCAAGTGGCGTGTTTAATAACCTGCATGCAGGTACTTACACTATAAATGTGATAGATGCCAATGGCTGTAACGCTTCGCTCCCTGTAATTCTTGCAGATGGTAAAGGCGCATGTATAGAAGCCATTGCCCCTGTGGAAAACCAGGAAGCAGGTCACAGTATTCAAATCAGCGGCAACAAGCCCGAACTTAAGATAATAGCATTGCCTAACCCAACCACCACTTCGTTTACGCTTAATGTACAAAGCGGCAGTAATGAAGAGGTGCAGATAACGGTTACAGACATGATGGGCAAAAAAATGTACGCAGTTAAAGGAAGCGCCAACCAGCAATTCAGGTTTGGCAGCAGCTTTACTTCGGGTATGTATATTGTTCAGGTTGTACAGGGCAAGAACATTCAAACGCTTAAAATTATTAAAGGAAAAGGGTAAAATTTCTTTAATCAAACTTTACAAGGCTGCTCTTTTTGGGCAGCCTTTTTTTGCGCTTTTATCAGGTAGTAAATACATTTTTATGAGCCCGGCATTTCATACGTCAATCATCTTTACTTGCGTCGCACACTTCTGCGGTTGGATTATATTGGGCTTTTACCTTAGCGTAGATTGAAGCGTATTGTTGCAGGGCATTGGACAACAATAACGAAGCGAAAATCAATTACGCCAGCGGCGTAACCTGTTTGTAGATAACCAGATGAAAATAAAATCTTTGCCCCAGAGGGGCAACCTGTCTGTATACATTTCTTAGTTTAAAAATTCAATCTTTAATCCTGATAATTATTCTGTAATCAGGTTGCTCCTCCGGAGCAAAGGGCAATTCAAAATTAAACTGTTTATACAAAGAGGTTGCCCCGCTGGGGCAGTTGCTGTTATTGCATTTCGGTGACAGATTATTATTCAGTTTCCATTTTTGGTTCACTTGCCTTTTAGATTTTCATGGTGTCTATTGCGTTCTCAATACCTTATGCCACATCGGGACACACTCTTGTACGGTTGGATTATATATTGGGCTTTTACCGCAGCGAAGATTGAAGCGGAGGATCACCAACATACGCGAACCCGTTTAAACGGTTTTGAGCCATCATTCCATTATCCTTCATTTTTTTGGTATGCGGATTTAGTTCGTCTATTTTTGAGTTGGCCGCAATAAGTTCAGGACACAACCTTCAAAATATTATAAAGAAAAAATGTGCAAGGTTCATAACTCTGTTGGTTGTTTAACAACGATAAAAACTCATCTGAAGCGGCACAATATAAATGACTTCAATTCTTTAAACGAGGTCTTAAAATTTCAAAAAGACTTTTCAAATTTAAGACAGCAAATCATTTCAAATCACGAACAACTGATAGAAAATGAAAAGATTACTCTTGCTGCAGAAATTTTATATCTGGACAATGCTATTAAAACGGACAAAGCTTATTTTGAAAGCAGTTTTCTCTGTGAGATTGAAGAGTTAAAGCAAAGGCTAATTAGCTTAGCCCCTTCAACTGATTTGAATTTTATTAAACGATTTGTCAACTATACAAAGCGTCGGGTTTATAAAAAGAAACTTCAGGATTTAGAACTCAACTTGAATAATAGAGTGAATTATGCAATCAGGGAATTAGTTGAGCAGCATCAAGACAAAACTAATCGTTATCAATATCTCACTTTGCATTTTAGCGACGCTGTTAACGAAAGCTGTTTATCCAAGATAAACGAACTTGAAAATAAACAACGCATAATTGATGAAGTAAAAAATTCAATTTATGGAGCGTTGGGCGAATATAAAGTTGTAAAAGAATTAAAGAACTTATCAGATGAAAATATTTTAATAAACGACTTTGCTCTAAGTTTTCATCCTGCAATCTACAACCGACAAGAAAACGATTATATCAAATCAATTCAAATCGACCATTTGCTTGTTACACCTTCGGGTATCTTTCTTATTGAGACAAAAAATTGGAGTGAAAAATCATTAGCTAGTTTGGACTTACGTTCTCCGGTTCAACAAGTAAAACGAACAAATTTTGCACTCTTTAAAATACTAACTCAAGATATTTCAAGTGGGAGAGTAACACTTAAACAACATCATTGGGGAGACAGAAAAATACCAATAAGAAACCTGATTGTATTGACCAATTCAAAACCAAACGAGGAGTTTCAATATGTAAAGATTTTGACGGTAAACGAGCTTCTTAGTTATGTTAGATATTTCAAGTCAATGTTCACAAGTGCAGAGACACAAGCGATTGCAAGTCATTTGCTTAATTTGAATAACTAAAAGCAATTGACACAAAGGACGTGACGACCGAGAAATCTTACTACTGCCAACATTGGTCTTACTGTGTCCAGAAATAGGTTGACTACAAACCAACCAAAATGGATTAACTCCGCTTCAATCTTCGCTGCGGTAAAGCCCATTCATAATCCAACCGTACAAGTGTGCGACGCAACCAAAGCTTAATATCTGTTCCTCAGCCGGGTTAACAATGCCTTTATTCTGCACTGTTTTTCTTTTGCAAAAGCAAATGCCTGCTTACTGTTTCATGAAATTTTCGGCAATGCTTAACGGGCGGAAGGTGAATCTTTTTTTGATGTGATGGCCGCCGATGCGGTGCAAAATGTCGGAAAGTGTTTCTATTACTTCAATGGTGTGATCGCCTTTGTTGATCATCACACATTCGGCCAGCGCTGCATGGGCCGCATCTGTAATTTCTGAACGTGTTGCAACGCCAGATTTATTCAATGTTTCCAGTACCTGAGTGGCCCATATTACGGGCACATGGGCTGCCTCGCAAATCCAGAGAATTTCTTCCTGTATTTCTCCCATTCTTTCGAAACCAATTTCAACGGCAAGGTCGCCGCGGGCAATCATTACCCCAAACGCTTTCTGCTGCATGCCCTGAAGTAAAAGCTGCGGAAGGTTTTTTACGGCTTCAGGCGTTTCGATTTTTAGTATGATGTTAGGCGGCTGTGCGGCATACTTTTTTAAAACACTCTGAAGGTTTGCAAGGTCTGAAGGAAAACGTAGAAACGAATAGCCCAGCATGTCTGCATGGGTACAAATAAACGGCAGGCAGGCTTTGTCGAAATCTGTGAGCGAAGGAATGGAAATATCAGAGTCGGGAAAGTTGATGCCTTTATCTTCTTTGATGATGTGTTTTGCCGAAGCGATGCGCACAATACGCATGGATGCGCGGTCTTTTTTTACTACTTCGATAACACCCTTAATAATGCCATCGTCTATAAATACCCGTTCCCCTGGTTTAAGCATCGGTATAATGCCGGGTTCGTTAGGACTGATAACAATGTCTTCTTTATCAAAGCCCGAATGCTGGTCTGAAAGCCAGACTAACCCGCCTTCTTCTATTTCAACTTTTCCTTTTTTGCTTCCTTTATTCAGCAGCTTTGTGCGGATTTTGGGGCCAGCCAGATCCATGTAAATTTTGCAGGTAAGGCCCGTATGACGGCAGGCTCTTTTGAGGTGCTGGATCATTCTTGACCAGGTAGCTTCATCATCGTGTGCACAATTGATACGCGCTACATTCATGCCGTTTTGCAAAAGGGTTTTAATTAGAGCATAGTTACTAGCAAAAGATGAGTCGAATGTGATCATAATGTAAGGAATGACGGGATCCTTTTTTTCGCCGAACAATATTTTGGTTTTTTGTTCCATCTGTTTTAAGGCAAATGCGTAGTCGCATTTATCGAGTTCGTTCGCCGCATAAGTTTTACCGAGGCGTTGCAGTATTGCCTGCAACTGGCTGTAGATGTGGCTTTCGGAACTTGCCAATGAAGAAAGGCCATGTATATGCAAAGCGTCCTGCATTTCGCGGATGTCTTCGCTTCTCAATGTTAGATAATGCAACAGGTTTTGGGCTGCGTATAATTGCTGCGGATGCGTATTTTTAAAAAGCCCCTTTCGTTTGCGGGCTTCAGTTAGCATTTTGTTTTCGAGTTCGCTTAGCTGCTGTTGAATCTTATTTAATATATCCGTTTTCATAGGCCAATATTCACGCAATTTTTTGCTGGTGAAAGTAGGAGTTATTGTGTCTCAGAAGAATGATCAGCATCATGGTTAAAGATGATTTATTTGTTTATAAAAGCGTAAGGTCGGCGTTTAATTTGGTTAACCGACAGTGATGCTAAAGCTGAATTGAATTTTGGCAGTACAAGAGAGCGACGCAAGGAACGGTGATAGTAGTAATAAAGCCCGGTATATAAACATTTTCTTTAAGTGTTCACATTCAGGTAATATTAAAACAGTTACTTACAGCTTTAACGTATAATGAAAACATACTTATTATTTACAGCCTTACTGTTGTTTGGTTGCAGTGAAAGTAAGGACACAATCAAGATAAAAGGTTCTGATACGGAAGTAAACCTGGCAGTAAGACTGGCTGAGGAATTTTACAAAAAAGACCCGAAATATATTGTTTCTATTTCGGGTGGCGGATCGGGTTTGGGCATTGCTTCTTTACTGAATGGCGAAGCGGATATTGCCAACTCTTCCAGGGCGCTGAACCGTGTGGAGGACAGCCTTTTCCACGACAGGAATATGCAGCTTGACACATTTGTATTTGCAGAAGATGCTATTGCATTTGTGGTATCGGCAAGTTGCCCTTTAGATTCTGTAACAGTTGACGAGCTTGGTAAAATTCTAAGCGGTGCCTATACAAACTGGAAGCAATTAACCGGTGAAGATTTGCCCATTAATATTTATGGCAGGCAAAGCAATTCGGGCACACATGATTTTGTAAAACAAAAACTGAAAATTGAATTCAGCGAGCATGCAAAGGAAATGAATGGTAATGCACAAATTATGGAAGCCGTAAAGATTGATAAATCGGGCATTGGTTATGTTGGTGCAGGTTATGTGCTGGGTGCAGCAACATCAGCAGGGAATATGGTAAAGGTATTAAAGGTAGCTGCACCTGGCACCAAAGCAATATCTGCATTAGATGAAACGGCTATTCTTAATAACCAATATTTTTTTCAAAGGCCATTGTACCAGTTCATAAGAAGTGAATCTGCGGCAAAGGTTTCTTCATTTATAGCATTTGAAAAAAGTGCAGAAGGACTGGCCATTATTAAAGCATCAGGCTACTATCCTGTAAATAAATAACGCCGTTCATGAAACTAGCTGCAAGAGAGAAGATTGATGTTGTTTTTAAACAGTTATTCCGTACTGCCGGGTTACTTACAATCGCTATTCTTAGCGGTATATTTTTGATGCTTGTATGGAACACCATTGCTTTTTTTGCGCACATAAAACCACTTGATTTTATTACTGGCACACAGTGGTCTCCCGGCAATAAAAAAGGTGCGGAGTATGGTATTTTCCCGTTGCTGGTGAGCACAGGTCTTGTTACTGCCGGCGCAATGATTATTGCTGTGCCGCTGGGTATTGGTACGGCGGCATTCATCTCGGAATATGCGGGTAAAAGACTGCAGAATATTTTGAAGCCATTGATTGAAATACTTGCTTCTGTTCCATCCGTGGCAATAGGCTTTCTTGGTATCGTACTGGTAGGGCCTGCCATTGCAAAAATATTTGGTATTCAAAATGGGTTAAATGCTTTAAATGGAGCTATACTTTTAGCGGTGATGTCATTACCAACAATTATTACTGTTGCGGAAGATGCCATACATGCTTTGCCGCAAACTTACCGCGAAGCTTCGTATGGAGTGGGTGCCTCCAAATGGCAGACATTAGTTAAGGTTACAATACCCGCTGCAGCACCCGGTTTAATTGCAGCAGTAATGCTGGGTATGGGCAGGGCAATTGGAGAAACAATGACTGTTCTGATGGCAACAGGCAATGCCGCTGCCTTCCCTGAAGGATTTCTTGATTCGATACGCACCATTACCGCAACCATTGCCATTGAAATGGGCGAAGTGCCTTATCAAACCACACATTATTTCGCATTGTTTGCTATAGCAACGGTATTGTTTATGATTACACTGGGAGTGAATTTAATTGGCGAACGGTTTGCAAACAGGTATAGAAAATTTCATTAGTAATGAAGAAAATTGCGAACATATCAGAATGGGTTTTGCTGGGCGGGTGTACAGCAATCGTTTGCTTGGTTTTAGGAACGATTTTGTGGGATCTTTTTTCAAAAGGAATGGGTTCTGTTTCGTGGAGTTTTATCAGTGCCTATCCAATAGAAGGCATGACGAAAGGAGGTATTTTTCCTGCAGTTATTGGTACGCTTTTATTAACGGTTATTACCACAACATTTGCTGTTCCTTTTGGTGTTGCATGTGCCATTTACCTGAATGAGTATGCGAAAAATACCTGGCTCACCAGGCTTATCCGGTCTTCTATCAGAAACCTTGCAGGCATACCTTCGATCATTTATGGATTGTTTGGTCTTGCATTGTTTGTGCAGGGGTTACACTTTGGCACATCATTAATTTCTGCAGGTTTAACTTTAGGATTATTATCATTGCCGTACATTATTACCACAAGTGAGGAAGCGCTGAAACGTGTACCTGCCAGTGTTCGCGAAGGAGCGCTTGCAATAGGCGCTACACAGTTTGAGACTATAAAAGATGTAGTGCTGCCAACTGCTGTTCCGGGCATATTAACTGGCGTGATCCTGACCATATCAAGAGCCGCAGGCGAAACAGCACCTATACTTTTTACAGGCGTTGCTTTTTATATCAATGGCCTTCCGGGATCGGTGAGCCAGGAGTTTATGGCGCTGCCTTATCACCTGTATATGTTGTCAACACAGCACCAGTCAATAGAACAGGTAAGACCGCTTGCTTATGGCACCGCGGTTGTATTAATACTGCTCATTTTTGTATTAAACCTGTTTGCATTTTATATCCGTTACAAGTACCGAAAATATGAGTGAAAACAATACTATACTTTCAACTAATATGCTCAATTTATCTTTTGGTAAAAAGCATGTATTGAAGAATATTACTACCGGCTTTGAGGCAAAAAAAATAACCGCACTTATAGGCCCGTCAGGTTGCGGTAAATCTACTTTGCTGCGTTGCTTTAACCGGATGCACGACCTTGTGCCAGATGTTAGCATAACCGGCGATGTAATGCTTGGCAAACTTAATATTTATGATAAAAAGAATTCTGTTACACAGATAAGAAAAAAGATCGGCATGGTTTTTCAAAAAGCCAATCCTTTTCCTAAAACCATTTATGAAAATATCGCTTATGGTTTAAGGATCAACGATACGGATAAAAAAGATATACCCGGCATTGTGGAAAAAGCATTAACAGAAAGCTACCTGTGGGACGAAGTAAAAGACGAATTAAATAAACCTGCGGTAAAATTATCCGGCGGCCAGCAACAGCGGCTTTGTATTGCACGTACCGTGGCCCTAAAGCCCGAAATAATCCTTATGGATGAACCCTGCTCTGCGCTTGACCCCATCAGCACTGCAAAAATTGAAGAATTGATTCTTAAACTTAAAGATGCATACACGGTGATTATTGTAACACACAACATGCAACAGGCGCAGCGTACCGCAGATGATACTGCCTTTATGTATATGGGCGAAATGATTGAAAAAGCTGCCACAAAAGAAATTTTTCAGCACGCACAAAAAGGGCTTACACAGAATTATGTGCAGGGACATTTTGGATAGTATTTTTTTGAGCCAGGCTGAAGAATAAATATTAAACTTTTGTTGCGTCGCACACTTGTGCTTTCAGATCAGCAGGCAGCACATGCGCACCCTAACAATTTTATGCGAATTTACATCCACAGCCAAAAGCTGAAACATATTCCTGCGCAAAAGGGTGCGACGCAAGAGGTGATGCCATATAATACTTCAGCCCGGCTCAAAAAAAAATCATAGCCTTACAATGTTGTAAATATCAACGGGCGGGTCAAGTTCCTGTTCGTACTCCGGTGCATTGTAAATGCTCAACACCACATCCATACCTTTAAACACTTTGCCAAATGCTGCATAGCCCTGCCCGTCTGGGTTGCTTTCGCCACCATAATTGAAGCCGGGTTGATTGCCTACACAAATAAAAAATTCAGTACCGGCTGTACCCGGTGCTGATCTGGCTAAAGATATTACGCCGTTTGTATGAAGTATGCCGCTTTGTTTGGTTGTTTCATGTTTAATGCCGGGCAGCGATGACGAAAGTTTGTAATTGGTTTTCCAGATGCCGCCTTGTATCAGCTCTGCCTTTGGCGCATTGGAGGCCTGGTTGTCATCTGCAAGAACCCTGTAAAAATTGCTGTTCTTGTAATACCCCGAATCGATGTAAGACAGAAAAGCGGCAACTGTAACAGGTGCCTGATCTGGATATAATTCTATTTCAATATCGCCACGCCTCGTTTGTATTTCAATGTGCGGGTTCTTGTATTTTGGCGAACATGCGGTAATTGCGCAGAAAAAAATTACTGCCAGTTTTCTATGCAGCTTTATTTGTTTTTTTAAAATCATAGATAAAGTTTGTTACAGATTTTAAAGCAGTAAATATGGGCAAAGTTATTTTAAAGAACAGATTGTGTGTATAAAGCCATTGAAATTACTTGAAAGGCTATGCGCAATAGAAATCTATGAGTTAGTTGAGAAAAAGATGGCAGATCGCATTTGGGTTAGGGTTACAACTTAATTAAAATCATTTTAAAAAAAATTAACATTTGAAAAAAAACCTTATTTTGCCACATTGAAAAAATTAGCAGCCATACTACTCCTTGTACTTTTTGTATTCAATACGGTTGGATACAGGCTGTTTATTTCATTCATACAAATTAAAGCAGATGAAGGTTTTGTTGCACGTTTAGATAAAGGCAACTATAACGACGAAGACCTTCTCACGGTAAAAGTACCTATTAATCTGCCCTACCAAACCAACTGGAAAGAATTCGAAAGAGTTGATGGAGAAATAACTGTAAATGGCCAGGTGTATAAATACGTAAAACGTAAAATATACAACGATACCATGATACTCCTGTGCATACAGCACGAAATGAAAACAAAGCTGGAACAAAAAGCCAGCGATTATTTTGGAAAAATAAACGACTTGCCCGGAAATGATAATGGCAAAAAAGCTGAAGCACTTAAACAACTGCTAAGCGATTTTGATACTGATGTTAGCCAGCAGGCCCTTGCTATTACCGGAACAACACCAGAATTTAACCTTCACAACGATGCATTCTTACTGCATCAATTTATTCCGCTGCAAGGCCAGCCACCAGAATTACTTTCTTAATAGCTCCATTTGCTTATTTCAGAAGCTTGCTCCGTTTTAAAATTAATTCTTTACCAGTTATTTTTTAACCTGCTCCGGTCATATGGCATTTTGCTGTATTGCTGAATCAATTTACGCTGTATAAGAGTGCGATCTTGAAACAAGCTTATTCTGAAATACTTCGGAATGCCACGGCTGTTTGAGTGTTGCCATAAAAGAGGAACTGTGAAACGGGCGTGGCAACAGACGCTTAATAGCAGCAATACTGTTTGGCTCAAAAATTCAAAGAAAATTAAAATACACTTTCATGAAAAGATACATGGGGAGCCTGTTACCTGTATTATTGGTTTTTACTGCATGTAACAGCAGCAATGATTATGTAAAAGTGATTCATGACCCGGTTCTTTACTCAAAAACAGTAAAACGGCTGAATGACATTGTGCTGGAAAATAATTTCCCTCCCATGATCGCTTCACGTAATTACGCCTACGCCAATATTGCTGCTTATGAAGTAACGGCTGCAGGAGACAGTAATTATGTTTCGCTTGCCGGTCAGATTAAGCATTTACCTGCAATGCCAAAACCAGCAGAACCAAAGCAGGTTGATTTTCCTTTTGCAGCGCTGATTGCTTTTTGCAAAGTTGGCAATGCGGTTACTTTTCCCGAAGGCAGCATGGATGTTTATGTGGATGAGCTTAAACAAAAAGCAAAAGATGCAGGAATGCCATCTGAAATTTTTGATAACAGCCTCGTATATGCAAATGCAGTGGCAGACAGTATTTTAAGCTGGAGCAAAAAAGACAATTATTCTCAAACCCGCAGTGCCAGTAAATATACCATTACCAACGAGCCGGGTACCTGGCAGCCAACCCCTCCGGCCTATGCACAGGGTGTTGAGCCCCATTGGCGGGAAATAAGAACATTGGCACTCGATTCTGCATCGCAGTTTATGCCGGCACGTCCACCAAAGTTTGATGTACAGGATAAAAAAAGTGTGTTTTACAATGCCGTAACAGCGGTAAAAAATATTGTTGACAGCTTAACGCCAGAACAAAAGCAGATTGCCGATTTCTGGGACGATAATCCCTTTAAATTAAATGTTGTAGGCCATGTACAATATGCTACAAAAAAATTCTCGCCATCCGGCCACTGGATGAACATTGTGGGCATTATTGCACAAAAACAACATGCAGATTTCTCTGAAACAGTATATGCCTACACAAAAACCGGGATTGCCCTTTTCGACGGTTTTATCAGTTGCTGGGACGAAAAATACCGTAGCAATTATGTACGCCCCGAAACAGTCATCAACAAATATTTTGCTCCTGAATGGCAGCCCTACATTCAAACGCCGCCATTTCCTGAGTATACCAGTGGCCATGCTGTAATATCAGCCGCCGCCGCCGAAGTGATGACCAACATTTTTGGCGAAAATATTTCTTATACCGATTCTTCTGAGCTGGAATTTGGCATACCCAACCGTTCATTTACATCTGTAAAAATGGCTGCCGAAGAAGCTTCGGTTTCAAGGGTATACGGGGGCATACACTACAAGTATTCCTGCGAGGTTGGTGCACAGGAAGGCAGGCTGGTAGGCACTTTAATCAATCAACGCCTTCAAATGAAAAGGAAATAAAATTATTTCAAAACAAAATTTTCGCAGTACAGGGTATTTATTTAAAAGGCATTTTTTAGTAGCCCGGCAATAGAACTTATATCAGCATTCTTGCGTCGCACACTTGTACTTACAGAATATCATTGAACATTTCAAATACAATAAAAAAACTTCAGAATATAATTCTGCAACCAATCAAAAAAAATATTATGAAAAAGTTATTACCCGTTTTCGCTATTATTTTTATAATCACGTTGTTTTCAAAAACCGCAGAAGCTCAGGGATGTGTGGCCATCCGCGGCAGTGGAGCTGCTTGTATGGTGCAACACAGCGATGAGCAGCAGAAAGGCTGGCTGTTCAGCTCAAGCCTGCGCTATTTTAAATCTAACAAACATTACAGCGGCAAAGAATACAATGCCACAAGAATAGAAAAAGGCACAGAAGTAGTAAACCATACAGCCGCTGTTGATCTTGCATTTACAAGGGTTTTCGATAACCGCTGGTCTGCAATGATCGATATACCCATTCTCTCCAATGCACGTTCATCACAATACGAACACGGCCTGGTAAATGGGGTTAATTTATTCAATCAAAGGCATACAACACATTCTTTTGGATTAGGCGATGTGCGTGTAGCTGCTTACCGCTGGATGCTTGATCCTGCTAAAAGTAAAAGCTTCAATGTGCAATTAGGCCTTGGAATTAAGTTCGCAACAGGCGATGATAATGTAAAAGACTACTGGTACAATGTAGGCCCAGGTGGCACTAAAGAATTACGTACGGTTGATCAATCAATTCAATTAGGTGATGGTGGTACGGGTATTACCACAGAATTGAATACATTTTTAAACATTAATAAAAGCCTGAATGCTTACGGTAATTTTTATTACCTCATTAACCCCAGAGAGCAGAATGGTGTAAGAACTTACCGCGAAACGCTTGTTGCTTCACTCGCTAACGAAGCGATTTGCAGCGTACCAGATCAATATATGGCAAGGGTTGGTGTTAACTATAATTTCAGGGGAATAAGGGGCTTATCTGCGGCCGCAGGTTTAAGATGGGAAGGCATTCCTGTAAACGACCTGGTTGGCGGCAGCGGCGATTTCCGCAGGCCTGGTTATGTTATGTCAGTAGAGCCGGGAGTGAACTACAGCGTAAAAAGATTCAACATTTTTGCATCGGTTCCGGTTGCAGTTGTTAGAGACAGAACACAGAGTGTAACAGATAAAGAATATTCCGCTGAGCATGGGGTGTATAAAAGAGGCGATGCTGCATTTTCTGACTATGTGGTGAACATTGGTTTTTCTGTAAAATTCTAGAGCAGCGCGAGGTGCAAACGAAAAAGTATAACAATTAAAACCAGGAAACAGGATAATTAATAAACAGCACCAGTTGCGTAATATTTTCTTTAGCAGTGATTTTTCTGCCTTAAAAGCTCATAAAAAAAAAGTGCTGAAGAGTGCGACGTAACTGGTGCAAAATATTTATTCAAAAGCCGGGTTCATAAAATCAGCCATAACTATTAGTAAATTTTTTAAATAAACAATGTTTATGAAAATTTTTAAGGGAGCAAGACGATATGTATTAATGGCAATATTGTTTAGTGCATTGCACCCACTGCATGCAAGTGCCCAAACCGATCAGGATGCCATTATGATGAGTAAAAATTATTTTTGTGGTGGTGCTATGTATGGCCATGGCAGTTGGAAGAATTACTGGGAAGGAACTCTTAAAAGAGATAATGAAAACCTGGGTACCGTATCATCGCAAATGATTGGTATTATGGGCAACTATGGTATAATAAATAATTTGAATGTATTATTTAATGTGCCATGGATCAGCAATAAAGCATCTGCCGGAACTTTACACAAAATGAATGGCGTACAGGATCTTTCATTATGGGTTAAATGGATGCCTTTTTCTAAAAGTATTGGTAAAGGCACGCTTTCAATTTTTGGTTTGGGCGGCGTTTCGCTTCCTGTGTCAGATTACACACCCGATTTTTTACCACTCTCAATTGGTTTACACAGTAAAAGTTTTTCTGGCCGCGTAATGGTAGATTATGAGCTGGGTAAATTTTTTGCAACAGGTTCCGGTACCTATACTTACAGGGATAATATTAATATAGACCGCACGGCTTATTATACCACAGAACTGCACCTGACCAACGAGGTAGAAATGCCCGATGTTGCTTCTTTCAATTTCAGAACGGGTTACCGCAGCGGCCATCTTATTGCAGAAGCCATCGTAAGTAACATGACCACCCTTGGCGGCTTTGATATACGCAGAAACGACATGCCTTTCGCCAGCAATAAAATGAATGCTACCACTGTTGGTGCCGGGTTTAAATACACATTTAAAAATATACACGAGCTTTCATTGGTAGGCAATGGCAACTATGTGGTAGCAGGCAGAAATGTTGGGCAATCAACTTCTGTAAGTGCCGGTGTTTTCTATGCATTTAATGTAACCGGTGCCAATAAAAAACCAAAAACAGATAAAAAAAATTAATCATCAATTAAACTGATTGAAATGAAAAAGATAAGTGCGTTTTCTCTTATTGCGTTAACAGGATTGATGATTATTCAAAGCTCCTGTTCAAAAAATATAGAAGGCAGAACGGATAACCTGCCGGCCTTAAGCCCTGCAAATATTGATCTTGAAGCAGGCAAATGGAAACTGGTAACATTATCAAGGCCCGATTCATTTGCAGTTGCTGCGCCTGCTGCAATTACGCTTCCTGGCTATATTGGCGAGCTGAATGAAGTAAAGGGCCTACAGTTTAATATGACTGCTTCACAAAAAGATAAAATTAAATACTGGAGTGCAGGAGCTGTTTTAAGGTGGAATGAAATTATACGCGAACTGGTTGCCAAACACAACCTTCCTCCTTATCAGAATGAGGATGGTACTTACCCCATTCCAAGTTCAGCAAATCCTTTTAATTACCCGCAATTTCCTTTTTCAAATCCACCTTTTGCGGCCAGGGCTTATGCATATATAAGCGCCGCGCAGTACGATGCATTGGTAGCATGTTGGTATTACAAAAAATTATACAACCGTGCAGCACCATATAAAGTTGATTCAACTATTAATGCAAATGCAACGATGATCGCCAAAACAGACCTGCCCTCTTATCCTTCTGAACAGGCAGTGCTGGCAGGTGTTACAGCAGAATTAATGAAAGCTTTTTTTCCTACGGAAATTGCGCTGATTAACCAAAAAGTTGATGAGTTGCAAACTGCAACGATGGGTTCCGGTGCATGTACCCGCAGCGACTGGACAGCCGGCGAAACACTTGGTCGCCAGATAGCATCTGTATTCAGTGGCCGTGGCAGAGGTGATAATACATCTAAAGCTGTTGGCTCTCAGCCACAATGGGATAGCCTTGCTACCGCATGTACAGCACGAGGCGAAACCCCATGGATTAGTTTGGAAACACCACACCGCAACCCAATGTTGCCTTTCTTTGGCAATGTAAAACCATTTCTATTCGATTCATTAACGGTAGTAAATGTATTGCGCCCAGGCCCTCCGCCTGCTACCAATAGTGAACAAATGAAACAGGAAACTGAAGAGGTTGCAGGGTATGCAAAAAATCCATCAAGAGCAGATATTGATCTGGTACATTTCTGGGCCGATGGTGTTGGCACCTACACACCACCCGGCCACTGGAATGCAATAGCAGCAGAAGATTTTATTGGTCAGCATTACAGCGAAGTACGCTGGGCACGTAATATGGCACTGCTGAATATGTCTCTGATGGATGCTGCAATTGTTTGCTGGAACACCAAATATTTTTACTTTAATCCAAGGCCTACACAAATGGATCCTTCTATTAAAACTGTAACAGGTATTCCAAATTTTCCCGCATATATTTCAGGGCACTCAACATTCAGTGGTGCCGCTGCAGAAATACTGGGGCATATTATTCCGTCAAGGGCGGCAGATTACAATCAAATGGCAAGCGATGCATCCCGTTCAAGAATGGTTTCAGGTATCCATTACCGCAGCGATTGTGAAGTTGGCCTGGAAACAGGAAAGAAAGTAGGCGACTATGCCATTCAAAGGGCAATGACAGATGGTGCCGAATAAAAAGTAAGGTTAGAACATTATGCACAATAAAATTTTATATAAAGTTTTTCTCATATAAGCAGGGAGTTAATAACCAAACCCTTTGTATCTACATCGGGTTTTTATTATTTTTTGGAAGTCAACAGCAGAATAAGTATTTAGCTTTTCTTGCCACGCTCGTTTCAAAGTCCCGCTTTCATGGGAACATTTATGCGAAGTGTTTCAGTTCTTCTGAATACTGAAACTTTACGAGGCCTTGAACCTGGAAGCTGTTGAATAAAGATGTGCAGATGAAGAGTGCGACGCAAGAAAAGATTCACAAAGGGTTGTAGCAGGGTTCATAAAAAGTATAATTAAAATAAGGATTGATAAAATCTAAGGATATGAAAAAAATAATCTTTTTAGTGATGCTCACTTTGAGTTTTTCTTTTTTGTTTGCACAAACCAGCAACGATACAATTGTAAAAAAAACAATTGACAGTGTACTGGTAAACGCATACATAAAGAGTTTAAAAACTTATCACCTGCCCGAGGTAAGTGGTGTGCTGATTTTTGCCGGTAAAAAAACAAATGTTGTGAATACAGACCCGGGTAATACAAACCTTACACAAAATATTGTACGTACAATTTTTGCAAAAGTACCCGGTTTAAACACATGGGATATGGATGGTGCCGGATCGCAGTTGAATATTGCCACACGAGGTACAGATGCACACCGTTCTATTGAAATGAATATGCGCCAGAATGGTTATGGCACCAACTCTGATATGTTTGGCTACCCTGAAAACCATTATACTGTTCCGCTTCAGGGCGTAAAACAGGTGCAATATGTAAGAGGATCGGCGGCATTGCAGTTTGGCCCGCAATTCGGCGGCATGATGAATTACATAATGAAACAAGGAGATAGTACAAAACCTGTTGCAATTGAAAGCCAGCAGACTGTTGGCAGCAATAACCTGTTTAATTCATTTACATCTGTTGGTGGTACAAAAGGTAAGTTTAGCTACTATGCTTTTTTTGATTACCGCCATACAAACGGATGGAGAGACAATGCCGATTTTAATTATCATGCCTTGTATGCAAATCTCACCTGGAAGTTTAGCAGTAAGGCAAATATTTCTCTTCAGTTTTCACGCTCTGATTATATACAGCAGATTGCCGGTGGTTTAACAGATTTACAGTTTAATACAAATGCTAAACAATCGGTACGTTCAAGAAATTATTTTCAGCCTTTTATCAATATTCCGGCACTTATTTTTAATTACAACATTTCTGCCGACACGCATCTTGAAATTACAACCCATGCTATTATAGGCCAGCGAAACAGTGTTCAGTTTATTAATACACCAAATATTTTGGATACGATTAATAAAGCGTTGAACTCATACAATCCGCGGCAGGTAGACAGGGATTATTATAATGGCTTTACTACAGAAGCAAGGTTATTGCATCAATATAAACTTGGGAAAATAAACAGTACCCTTGCAGGGGGGCTTCGCTATTTTAATCAGGTTACCAAACGTAAACAAAAAGGTGTTGGCACAACCGGAATCGATTTTGACCTGACACTTGTAAAACCTTATGGTAACGACCTGCGTTTAAAAACACATAACTACGCAGCATTTATTGAAAATATTTTCCAGGTTACACCACTGTTTTCTGTAACACCTGGTGTACGTTACGAAATAATAAGATCTGATTTAAGCGGTGTTATCAGCAATGCATCAGTACCCATTTTATATAAAGGCACCCGCAATTTTCCTTTATTCGGTTTAGGGCTTCAATACCAGTTAGCAAAAGACGCGCAAATATATGGTAATGCCTCACAGGCTTACAGGCCGTACCTGTATTCAAATGCAACACCGGCAGACCGTATTGATAAAGTTGATGAAAACCTGAAAGACAGTAAAGGTTATGATATTGATCTTGGTGTACGTGGCCGGTATAAAGGTATTATATCCTACGACCTAAATGGCTATTACCTTTTTTACGGGAACCGTGTTGGGTTGATCACACAAAAAAATGCTGATAGTTCTTCTTACCTGTACTCGACGAATATTGGTAATTCAGTATCTAAAGGTGCAGAGTTATTTGTTGAAATTTCTCTGCTGCGATTGTTTAATAATGGGCATTACCAGAATGATATAAAAGTGTTTAATTCTGTTGCTTACAATAGTTCAAAATATACCAGCGGAACAATTAATAGAAATGGTGTAAATACAAGTGTTGCGGGTAATTATATAGAAAACACACCAGAATGGATAAACAGGTCAGGTGTTGAATTACAGTTTAGAAATTTTAATACCCGTGTTCAATATAGTTTTACCGGCAAAAATTATAATGATGCATTTAATACAGTTTCCAGCAGTAATGGGGTAACTGGTTTAATACCTGCTTATCATGTATGGGATGCAAGCTTTAGCTGTCAATTTGCAAAACAATACGAGCTGTCAGGTGGGGTAAATAATTTCACTGATGAACAATATTTTAACAGGCGAATTACCTTTTACCCTGGACCAGGAATTTTACCAGCCGATGGCAGAACTTTTTATATTTCATTGGGTGTAAAACTATAAACAACAAAACCTTTAAATCTATTTTATGGCAGAAACAACCATTTTACGAAAGTACATCAGTACAATCCCTTACAAGACAGCTTTGCAATTATCTTCAACTGTTGGTTGGGTAAACAGGTTAGCCCTTGCAATAGTTTATATATGGTTCGGGTTCTTTAAAATCATACATCAATCGCCGGCGCAGGAACTTGTTTCCAATTTGCACAGCGTAACTTTTGTACATTATATACCCATTAACATATTCCAGGTAATGCTGGGTTATATAGAATGCGCGATCGGTATTTTATGGCTGATTCCAAAACTCTCAAAAACAGCTTTTTTTATTTTTTGTGTGCATATTTTTACAACATTTCTGCCAATGTTTTGGTTGCCCGATCAAACGTGGCGCAGTGCTTTTATCCTTACCATGACCGGCCAGTATATAATGAAAAACCTGGTGCTGGTTGCCAGTGCAGTAACTGTTTTTTACGATTATAAAAAAAATAAAAGCACCCTGAACCTTAAATAGCATTTTCCTGTTTTTTAAGTACCGCTTTTAAAATACCCGTTGCTTTATTTATGCAGTACATTCGTTTATAATTATATAAAAGATGCAACGCTTTATTGTATTACTATTCGTCATTTCTTTTTTTGGCAACTGTAAATCAGCACAAAAAACACAAACAGTAACAACTTCAAATTCTTTGGAAGTGCCAGATTACAGCAATATAAACAACTGGGCTGCACATCCCTGGAAATACGATCCATCCGATAGTTTATCAAAAGCCCTACGCAAAAATTACCATCCCGATTCAACAGTTGATATATTCTTTCTTCACCCAACTTCTTACTTAGATAAGTCGATGCCCTTTGGTTATAATGCACCGGTAAACGATGCGGTATTAAATAAAAAAACTGATGGTACCAGCATTCTTTACCAGGCCAGCATTTTTAACGAAGCAGGCCGTGTGTTTGCCCCCCGCTACCGGCAGGCAAATTATTATGCATATTTTCCAACCGATACTGCCGCCGCCCTTGCAGCATTCAATACGGCTTACGAAGATTTAAGAGCCGCATTTGAATATTACCTGCAGCATTATAATAATGGAAGGCCGATTGTTATTGCATCGCACAGCCAGGGCAGCACGCATGCAAAACGTTTAATAAAAGAGTTCTTCGATGGCAAGCCTTTACAAAGCCAACTGGTTGCGGCTTATCTCGTTGGCATGCCCATAGAGCCAGATTATTTTACAAACATACCCGCCTGCACTTCACCATCGCAAACAGGTTGTGTGTGTAGTTGGCGTACTTTTAAAGAAGGCCATACCGATACTTTTATACAAAAAGAAAAGTTCACCGCCATTGTAACCAACCCACTTACATGGGATGCATCTAAGCCCGAAGTTTCAAGAAAAGAAAATAAAGGTTCTGTGTTGCTGAAATTCAATAAACTGCCGCCTTGTGTTGCCAGTGCACAGGTACATGATGGTGTGTTGTGGACGGTTAAGCCGCATTTCTTTGGCAACATTTTTTATACAAATCCCAACTACCATATAGCCGATTATAATCTGTATTATTTAAGCGTGCGGCAAAATGTACAGCAAAGAATCAATGCATTTTTAAAGAAATAAGAAGTATATTTTTTGAACCGGGCAGAAGAATATGAATGAAGCTTTTCTTGCGTCGCACACTTGTACGTTCAGATACTTTACTGAGCTTTAGCCTAATCGTAGATCTCAGCGTATTGTTGTTGGTGGGACGCCAACAACAGCAAAAAAATGCTGGTCAAGCCCCAATAGCATAAAACTCCCTGTTAGCGGCTGTTTAATAAAGTCCAGGTATAGGAAATCTATAGCCAACGAAATATTTTTTCCCATTTATCTCGAATGCTTGTTTCTCCCTTCTTTTTTTTATTAGTTTAGTTAGTTTAATAAAATATTTTTTATTTAAGAAAATGCTTGTCACATAGCCAGAAGTAACTTTTGTGTCCTCGCTATTTAAGTCGGGCCAACCCTTTGGCCATTGGATTGGTGTATCTGGCGAATGACTGTAATCTGATAACAAGACTTCAATTTTGTCTGGCGTCCAGTCTATGGCTCGTTCGTCGTTAAAATTCAAAACAAAATCATGAATGTCCAAAATTTGACGAGGAAACCGTTTTCGAAATTCATTACTTCGCAAATTCCCATAAACAGAAACCCGTACCATTGTGTCAAAGTTTATGTAAGCAATATATGAGGGCTGATCAGTAATGATGATTTTCATTTGCGAAGTGTCATCATTTGTCGCGTCAATGAATGTAGTATTCTTAAAAAATTTATCACTCAAGTTTAGCTCGTTAATTAAATCTTCTTTCTCTTGGTCACTAAGTTGGGTCTGTCTATATTTTCCGCTTTTCCAGAACAGGACATTGCCTGTGTTGTAAAGTATGAATGGAGGACCACTAGCTCCCATATACATAGCCCATGGATCAGTAACTCTATACCAAAAGATAGGTTTACCAAATGATGTGTCACTTTTCTGTCCAAATGAAATGTGTCCGCAAAATAGGATGCCAATTATGAGCAGTCTTGTCATGTCTTTTTAGGGGGATGCAATTTTTATTGTGTTTGCATAAATAGCCGCTAACTCGCTAATATATGCAAGTTTTATTTTCCGTTCTTTTTATGTCTTCTTTATTAATACGTTATCCATAGAGCAATATTTTATACGCAAGTTTTATCATCCTTTTTTACCCAGCTTAATTAAAAGCTCAACACATAATTCAATTGTACAAGAGTGCGACGCAAGGAACGATCCCCAAAGAACGGCTGGCCGGCTCATAAAAAATCATTTGAATTTACTGCGCTTCGAGAAGATGAAAACCATAAGGCTCAATGATTAAATATTCATGATCCATACCTACGGTAAAATATGCTTTGCTCCAGTGGTCATAAAGTTTGGCGGGTGCAGATCCGTACTCTTTAAACGCATACCACGTTAAGTAAGCAGGTGCATCGCTGAAATTAAACAGGCAGAACAAACGGGTATGCTCATTACTGCGCATGTAAGCCGCAATGTGAATATTGTAAGGCGTAAGCCAGGTAAGGTTTTTATGATCTGCAACCACGGCAAGTTTTTTTCTTACACTGATGAGGTGCTGTGTGCCTGAAAATATTCGTTGCTCAATAGTGCCGTTGATATCTGTTCTTGCGTTTTTATCCCAGTGGATAATGGGGCGGTGCATCCAGCGGTTATCGTAACTTTTTCCGGTATCATACAGGTAAGAATAATCGTTTGTGTAACCAAGCTCATCACCATAAAAAATCATGGGCACACCGCCGATAAAAAAACTCTGCGCCTGCATCATTAATATTTTGCGGATGCTGAGTTCAACTTCATGTTCATTGTTTTGTTCCAAGGCTTTTTCCAATCCGCACAAAGATGCCAGCGAACCGCTGATACGTGCATCCTGCGTTTTGGGATTCACAGAAAACAAGGCACCTTTTGCAGGCGAACTTTCAAGACTGCCAGAATAATAATTCTTTAAATATCTCCTGTGTTCATAAGCATTGAAGCCTGCATTTTCAATCATGTAATCATCGTAACCCAAACCAATATCATCATGGCAGCGGGTGTAGGTAATCCATGTGGTGCCGTAAGGTTTTTTAAGAATTTCGTGCTGTGCGGCAAGCATTACTTTTGTGTTGCCGGTTGCAAGTGCATCCCACTGAAGTGCCATCTGTGTGGCGTTGTAGGCGAAATCGCATTCCTTTGCTGTGGCTAAACCAGTGCCAAAATATTTCTGTATTTCTTTTGGCGCAACAATGGCTTCACCAAGTACAGCCATACCCGGAGTAGCAACCTGTATACATTGTTTTATCAGTTGTAAAATGGTATGTGCCTCCGGTAAATTCTGGCAAGTGGTGCCCAATTGCTTCCAGATAAATGCCGGGGCATCTATGCGCAAAATATCAATACCAAGATTCGCGTAAAAGAAAATATTATCGAGCATATCTACAAATACGGCGGGGTTGGTATAATTCAAATCCCACTGATAATTGTGAAAAACCGTCATCACCCATTTGTTGCATTCTTCTATGTAAGTAAAACTACCCGGTGATGATTCAGGAAATACTTCGGGCATCGTTTTTTCAAATTCATCCGGCAGACTACGATCATTATACATATAAAAATAATCCTGGTAATACGCATCGCCCTGCTTTGCTTTTAATGCCCATTCATGCTGGCGGGAAGTATGGTTGAGCACAATATCAACCATCAGGTACATTTTCTCTTTACTCATTTTTTTCTGCAGGTTTTTTAAATCCTGCAGCGTGCCAAAACGTTCGGCTACTTTTCTGAAATCTGAAACAGCGTAACCACCGTCGCTTTCACCTTCCGGACTTTCGAATATGGGCATCAGGTGCAAAAAGTTTACACCAAGCTTTTCAAAATAATCCAGTTTCTCTTCCATGTTTTGCAGGTTGCCGCAGAAACGGTCAACATACAAACTCATGCCCGTAATTTCATTACTTAAAAACCAAAAGCCTTGCTTTTGTTTATCTTCATCGCGTTGTTTTAGTGCAGTAGATCTTTTTTTATACGCATCGGTAATGGTTACAATTAATTGCTTAAACATGCCATCAGCTTTTGGATGATGGCTGTACAGATCCATATACAAACTATGCAGTGCAGAAAGGTTTGCCATAAACCTCGTGTAAAATAAATTGTCCTTATCTGTTATATCGATTCCTGATTTTTGGAGATCGAGATTAACCTGCTGATGAAGATTATAATTGTACATACTTCAGAAAAAACTTTACTTGAAAATATCGTTGCTTAAATGTTTAAATGCCTCCATGGCGCCAAGGTATTCACACGTTCTTGCACCGGCTTTGTTGGCATTCAACACAATATGTTTCCAATCATCTGTTGATAATTCTTTAATGCCTTCTAATGTTTTGCCGCTCAACTGGTAAAGCACTGCACCAACAAATGCATCGCCTGCACCTGTTGTATCTACTGGAGTTACTGCAATACTAGGTACAATAAAAGTTTCTTTATTCATACCCAGCAATGTACCTTCTTTGCCAAGTGTTATTGCAAAGGCCGACGTTGTTTTCTCAAGCAATACATCTACGGCATCATTCAATGTAACGCAGCCTGTAATTAACATCGCCTCTTCATCACTTACTTTAAAAAAGTGACAGCTCTGCAAAAAATTCCAGCTTTGATCTATGAAAGTCTGGTCATTGTTTTTAAATAAAAGGTGCCTGTAATTAGGGTCGAAACTGATGAATATATTCAACTGCAATGCCCTTTGTAAAAGTCCCTGGTATGCAGCCTGTAAAGGCCCAGGAAGAAAACCTGTTGCAGAACCAAAGTGAATGATGGATACATCGTCAAGGTCTATTGCTTCTACTTCACTACGGGTTAGCTGACTATCGGCACCGCGGTTGAAATAGAAATCGCGTTCACCATTTTCCATTAAAGAAACGAATGCGAAAGTGGTAAAATAATTTTCATCCTGCAGTACCCATTTGGTGCTTACACCAAAGGATTGCATTACATCAATCAAATGTTTGCCGAATGGGTCAATGCCCACTTTGGCTGCAAGTTCTACCGTGCCGCCAAGCGCTGCAATAGCCGCAGCCACATTGGTTGGTGCACCACCCGCTTTCTTTAAAAAGTTATTTCCTTCGCTAAGCGATTTGCCTTTGTCGACACAGATCATGTCGATCAAAGCTTCACCGATACAGAGTATTTTCATAACAATCGTTTTATATTTTTTTGAGCCGTGCTTAGGGATCATTGATGATCGTTCCTTGCGTCGCACTCTTGTACACTTGACGCTTCGGTCGACAGTCGACGGTCAACTGTCGACCGATAATCCGAAAGTACAAGAGTGCGACGCAACGGAAGCTTCATAGAACTACTTTGGCCGGGTTCATAATTCTTTCCTAATGTCCTGCGCCCATTGGTATTACTGCATCTTCGCTGGGTTTGTTGTTTTTCATCCGCAGCGTTAATGCAGATGCAATCAACAGAAAAGTAGCTGCGAAATAAATGGCATTTACCGGCTCTTTATCTAAAAAATTATTGAATATAAAACCAAAACTAAGTGAGTAAACAAGCATGGGCAACACGATCATCATATTGATGATGCCCATGTAAACGCCATACCTGCTTTTGGGAATATCGTTTACGATCAGCAAATACGGAACACCCATCATACTGGCCCATGCAATACCAAAGCCAATAAGTGGAATAAATACAAGGTATCTATCTGCGATGTGCGGAAAAGTAAAAAGTGCCAGAGATGCCAGCAACAAACAAATGCAATGCACCATTTTAGCACCTTTCTTTTTTGCAAACCAGACCAATGCAAAAGCTGATAAAAAGGTGATGATATTTGTCCAGCCACTGATAAGGCCACCCCATCCAACAGCTTCCTGGTACACTTTGTTTGCTGCTGAACTATCGGTTGTATTAAAGATGGTTTTCGCAATGGTGAGGTCTTTAAAATCCCAGTAACACTTTAATGCAAACCATTGAAACAGGTACACAAAAAAAAGCCCCCACATATTTGCCGGCATATCTTTAATGGCATGGATTATTTCGATAAAAGGTGTTGACAGGCTTATTTTTTTGCTCCTCAATTCGGCGAGTTCGGCATCTGTTGGCGGTATTTCGGGCGTAGTTTTATTGCTCCATAAAACACTGGTAATACTGCAGAATGCACCAAAGAAAAAAGAGGCGTATACCCAATAAGGAATGCCGTTTGAATTTTCTTTTGTTAAGAATGGGATCAACTGAAAGAGGAACAAAGAAAGTGTACCAAGTGTTTGGCCAAACCCTGTAAAAAAACTTTGTGCAAGAAAACCTGTTGGCTGCTGCTCGGGTGAAAGTTTATCGGCCACAAAAGCACGGTAAGGTTCCATGGCAGTATTGTTGGCTGCGTCTAATATCCAGAGTAAACCTACCGCCATCCACAATGCCTGGCTAAAGGGAAACAGAAATAAACAAATGCTGCAGAACAAAGCACCTACTAAAAAATAAGGTTTTCTGCGGCCCCAGCGCGGGTGCCATGTCTTGTCACTCATAGCGCCAATAATGGGTTGTATCAACAAACCAGTAACTGGTCCGGCAATCTGCAACAATGGTAAATCGCCGTTTTGTGCACCTAAAAATTTATAAATAGGGTTTACAGCATTTTGCTGTAAAGCAAAACTGTATTGAATGCCGAAGAACCCCACATTCATATTAATGATCTGCCAGAATGTGAGCGTAGGTTTTTTAAATGTCATATAGCAATCAGTTATGTGTAATTAACCACGAATCGTATTTAAAATTACTGATATGGTTTGAAATTATGCTAATGCGGTAAGAATGAAATGAGTTATACATTTGTAAGATACGTATCAAACGTTTGCGGTGAACAACTTTTAATATGATCTCATTTTTCAGAAAAAGAAAGCTGGCTTTTATAACAATCGTGTATTGGTTCCTGCTGGTATTTATTGTGGCTGCATGGGTGTGGTGGTTTATCTCGCTGGAAAAACAAAACAAACAGATGTTTGACTACCGCTCCGCGCAACTAAACAAAGATGACCCTGCATATACTCAAAAACTTTTTGAAATAAATGATCAGCGTGAACGCAAGACTGCCCAGTTTATTAGTGAAGGCATTACCTTTCTTTTGGTAACACTGGTTAGCGCAGTATTTGTTTACCGTGCAACGAAAAGGCAAATAATGTTATCGCTGCAGCAACAGAATTTTATGATGTCGGTTACGCACGAATTAAAAACACCGATTGCTGTAACCCAGTTAAACCTGGAAACCCTGCAAAAAAGAAAGCTTGATGAAACACAGCAAAACAAATTAATTGCAGTGGCATTACAGGAAACAAACCGGCTGAATGTACTTACCAATAACATTCTTATCGCTGCCCAGCTTGAATCAGGAAACTATGCAATCATTAAGCAAAAGGTAAATTTTACTGAATTGGTGAATGGCTGTGCCAAAGATTTTGCAGTACGTTTTCCAAAGCGTAATGTTATAAAAAATATTACAGAAAATGTTTTTATCGAGGGCGAATCAATGCTGTTGCAAATGCTGGTAAACAACCTGCTTGAAAATGCCGATAAATACTCATCACCACAGAAAAACATCATTGTTATATTAACAACGCAACAGGATAAAGCTCTACTACAAATAATTGACGAAGGAGAAGGCATCACTGAAACAGAAAAGAAAAAAGTTTTTGAAAAATTTTATCGTTCCGGAAACGAAGCTACACGCACAACCAAAGGCACAGGTCTTGGGCTGTATCTTTGTAAAAAAATTGTACAGGACCATAAAGGCGATTTAGCATTAAAAGACAATACGCCGCATGGCTGCATCTTTACAGTAACACTTCACACAATATGAGTAACGGAAACAAAGCGAATATACTGTTGGTTGAAGATGAAGAAAACCTGCATGAAGCATTAAAGCTAAACCTTGAACTGGAAGGATATGCTGTTAGTTCTGCCTTTGATGGAACTACTGCGCTAAAAGCTGTGCAGGATGAATATTTCGATTTAATTATCATGGATATTATGCTGCCAGGTATTGACGGTATTACAATTACAGAAAACATTCGCGTACAGCAAAATGAAGTGCCCATACTTATGCTGAGTGCCAGGAATAGCGGTGCAGACAGGGTGCTGGGTTTAAAGAAAGGCGCCGATGATTATTTAACCAAACCTTTTAACCTTGAAGAATTATTGTTGCGTGTAGAAAAGCTGATAGAAAAGAACAAAAAGATACAGGTAAAAGAAACCATTGGCGATACATACGAATTTGCAGGCAATAAAATTGATTTTAAAGCACAGCAGGCTTCAACCTGGAATGGTAATATTATCAATCTCAGCAAGAAAGAAGCTCAACTTTTAAAATTGCTGATCGAGAATAAAAACGATGTGGTTACCCGCGAAAAAATACTGCAGATGGTTTGGGGTTATAATGTGTATCCCACAACAAGAACCATTGATAATTTTATCCTGAGCTTTCGTAAATATTTTGAACAGGACAGCCGCAACCCAAAACACATTCATTCCGTTCGCGGCATGGGTTATAAATTTACTGAGTAGATTATTCAGGAATTTTGTTAACCAACTGCATTGCTACTATCATCGCCTGTTGTGTCACTCACTTGTACGTTCGGAACATTAGCCGACGGTCAACGGTCAACGGTCGACCGAAGAATCAACAGCCGAAGTGTGCGACGCAATAAAAGCTTCATAGAAATCCTATAGCCCGGCTCAAAAAAATGTATTTAAAAAAAATTATTTAAGCTGAACTGTAAAGTTTTTTTATTACACTGGTTAGCTCAAAGTAAAGCTGATCCTGTATATTATCTTCTGCCAGGGGCGAATACAGGTTGCGGTTACTGGTATCGAAAATATGTTCGCAGGTTGCTGATATATCTGCAAACTCATGATTTTTTTTAAGTAGTTCGATTAATTCCTGCTCGCTGGAGATGATTGTATTCAAGCGGCCTTGCAACGCCACTATAAGAAAAGATTTACATTTTAATAAAAAATTACCCGAACCTGTAAGTGCACCTAAACTATTGAGTTCAGTAAATATTTCATCAGTATTTTTTTTTGCTGGCTCTGGCTTTACTTCCACTAAAATCTGCACAGGTTGCCTTGATTTTAACAACTTTTCAGCCGAGGCTTTCCGTTGTTTAAAATATGAAGAGAGCATCAGCGCAGTAATAACTGTTAAGGCAATAGCACCTACAATCCAGAGATATTTTTTGTTGGTGATATCCTCAGTAACAACATCTTTCATCTGCTCATCGTGGCTTATGGCCTTTGTAAATGTAACGGCCAATGGTTCTGTGTTTATGGTCTTATAGGCCTGAAGCGACGCATCAAAATAAGAAAACAAAATCGGTGGGATTGTAACAGTTCCTTCGCCGGTGCCGATAAAAGGAATATCAAAATTGGCATAACCATTTACCGGATAATTTTCTACATCAACATACTGCGTATCAGAACCATCAAAATGCTCTGTGCCCTGTGGCCATTGTACTACCGGTGAACGTATGCCCGCAATATTGCCATTGCCTTTTACTTTTATATGCAGCACCACATTTTCTCCAACAGGTACATTGTTGCTGTCAACATTTGCAGCGATATTAAAATTGCCGACCAGGCCAGAAAACCCCATTGGTTTATTTAATGCAGGCAAAACTTTTACTTCTACTTCCAGCGCTTTGCTGGTTAATGTGACCGAAAAATTTTCAACATTGCCGCTGTTAAAATTAACCAGTTGCACAACGCTTTCTACCGCAGCTTCGCCCAGCAGCAGCGTGCCTTCCTGTAATGGTGTTACCTGTATTTTACGCATGGTAAACACATGAAACTGTTTGCCTTTAACGGTTTCATCGTGCGGGTCTTTATCGGCTAACAATTCCAGTATGCTGCACCCGCTAAAAGCAGGCTGTTTACTTACCCTTGCCTGGCTGTTTAAAGCAGTATATAATTTATAGGTAACCAGGAAAGGCTCGCCTGCATAAACGTTTTTTTTTGCTGCGGTTGCTTCTACAAAAATATTTTTCCTGATAAAATCCTCGGGTTTTTCATTCGAATGTAATAAAGGCAATTGTGTACCCGTGCCATCGAGCAGCGACGGCAACTGAGCAGGAGGCTGCTGCGCAAACAAAGCGGAGCAACTCAGCAGCATTGCAAAGAGTACAACAATCTTATTCATAAATATTGAGCACAAAAATAAATCCTTGCTTCCGGTAATTGCCTGTAGCGCGGTTAATGATGGGTTAAAGAATAACCAACATTCTAAAGGTGCAAAAAGTTTTATTGAAATGGTGTTTTATAATTGTGAGCCGGAGGAAGGAATATAAATGAAGCTTTTGTTGCGTCGCACACTGGTACGGTTAGATATTCTGGTCAGCTTTTATCTAAGCGTAGCTATTCAAATTTATTTTAATTTTCACACAGCCATGACATTATCACTTCATCTAAAAATCGGTTTTCACTTTTAAGGTAAGTGTACTTACGATATATGCCTTCTTTTACAAACCCCACTTTCTCGTATAAGCGAATGGCCTTTTCATTAATGGTTGCCACGCTTAATTCTATCCGCAGAAAGCCCTGTTCTTTCGCATAATCAATGATCTGCTGAAGCATCTTAATCCCATACCCTTTGCCCGCAGATGAAGGATCAATTGCCAATCCTCCCAGGTAGGCAATATGCGTATTTCGGTATGTTAGCGGCACCAGTTTGAACATGCCAACTGTTGTGTCTTCATCTTCGTAAATATAAAGTACGCTTCTGCTTAGAAGTTCTTCAAATATTGGTTTGAATTCAGTTGCATCCATCATCTCGTATAGCAGAAATGGGTTTACCTGCGGATGCATGTAAAGGCTATAAATAAAATCGAAATCTGAGGTTGTTGCTTTTCTTATCATGGATTCTGATTGTAAATGTTGTTATTGCTCGATATAATTACCGAACGATGAAAGGATTGCGACGCAAGAGGCGATGCTATGTAAATGAAAGCTGGTATCACATTTATTTAATAGACCCTATAAAACTTATTCACCACATAAGTCTTCTTTTCTATTCCAATGCCTTTTAACGTAAGCGATTTCCAACCGATTGGCAATGCGGCTTTAATTTGTGTGATGCCTTTTGGGGTAATATCCAAACCGCCAAAACCCATGAGTACACATTGCAAAATTCCACCCGCACCAGTTGCAAAATAAGGATTGGTGCCGCCCTTGGTTTCGGCAATTACACGAAACGGAGGAAGCAAATTTGGCTCATAAGAATCTTTGAAAAAATGTGCCGCTTTATCTGCATCGCCAAGCCGTGAATAGAGCAATGCAAAGATCGCCTGCGTCATAGCCGGTGTACCTTCGTTGGGCACACGTGTTGAGTAATAGTCAAGGTCTTTTTTTACCTGTGCCGGATCGGTAATTTCTTTTAATGGATAAGCCAACAAATTCACATCGCCCTGCTTTATACCTTCGCCGTTGTAGCTGGCGTGCTCGCGGGTTACACCGTTATCCATTTTGAGAATGGGGATATTGTCTGCAACATTTCTCCAATCAGCATTAGCTGTTATGCCTAACAGTTTTGCAGCTTCTGTTGCGGCATACAAATTTGCTTTTGCGGAGGCATTTGTGAATGCATTGTTGTCAATATTTTCGGCCCACTCATCGGCGGCCACCACATTCTTTATATCATAATGACCGGGGCTGTTTCTTTCCACACGGCTTGCCCAAAAATCGGCTGTTGCAGAAAGCAGCGGCCAGCCTTTTTCTTTAAGCCATTCTTTATCCTGTGTTACGCAATAGTAATTCCATGCAGCCATACCCACATCAGCGGTTATGTGGTGTTCAAACGGCCCGCTCAACGCCCATACAGGCGTTTCTTCTACGCCGGTTTCTGCGCTCTCCCATGGAAACATAGCTCCTTTATAACCATGCGAAAATGCATTGCGGCGTGCAGCTTCCAATCGCTGGTAACGATACTCCACAAGGCTCTTGGCAATTTCGGGATGCAGCACCAGTAAGGCAGGAAACATCCAGAGATCTGTATCCCAAAACACGTGTCCATTATACCCCAAACCACTAAGGCCCATCGGCGATAATGAATAAGCAGTGCCTTCTCTTGAAAAAGAATAAAGGTGATACATCATGCTGTGTATATCTTGTTGCGCCTGTGCATCGCCATCAATAATAATATCACTTTTCCATAACGAATCCCATGCTTTGTTGTGAAAATTGATCAGCCTTTCGCGTCCTTCCAATTTCGCAAAGATGGTCATTCGTTCTGCTTCGTTCAAAGGGTCTTCATGCTGTGCCGATGTAATGGAAGAACCTGCAATAGAGAAGCGGTAAGTTTCCCCTGCTTTTATGGTGCGGGTAAATTTCATCAGGTGGCGGTTATTGTCCCACATTTCGTGTATCACCCTTGGCTCCTGTCCGTGCGGTTCACTGAATAAAAATGTATTCGATGCACACATGAGCAGTTTGCCGGTAGGGCTTTTTGCAGAAGAGGTAAGTAAACTTATTACCACATGCGGCCTGTCAATTTCATTGTAATAATTCTGCACATCCCGCAATGCATCAGGCGCTTCCATTACACTTGCACCGTTAATGTTGATGTCTTTTTTTGCAGTTATTTCAACATCCATCAATACCGTAAATGGCAGTTGGCGCAACGAATAATAAGTATATTTTACAGAAGCTTTATCGGTATAATCAAACATCGTTGTAAACGATGCATGATGCATATCAAGCTGCTGTTGAAAACCGGAAACAGATTTTGCATCCATGCTTTTACCATCAATATCAAGCGACATATTCAACAGGTTAAAACTGCGCAGGAAATTGCTTACACGACCACGCCCATATTGATCATAAGCACCGGCAAGCACCACATCTTTTACTTTAAATGGTTCGGGAGAAGATACAATACCAATCATGCCATTCGCTACTGTAATACCGTAATAATTTGAAGGGTCAATCTTGTCAGCTTTTATCAGCCAGGGGTCTTGTGCAAATGAACAATGAACAATGAACA
>DGQT01000042.1 GCA_002390845.1 Chitinophagaceae bacterium UBA4407
TTGCACTGGTGGCGGTAATTACTCCTGTTGCAGCATTGCCCGGTACGGGCTCCAGTGCTCTTGACGGAGCTGAACCGAAAGCGGTTCCGGTTGCGCCATCGCCAAATACCCTTGCCAGGTAAGAGCCATTGGGCAGGCCTGTAAACGAGAACACATTGGTATTGTTTACAATTCTTGGGCTGCCATAAGGTACACCGAACCTGAACAGTTGCACAGTATAAGGTGCATTGCTGCCTGCGCATTTAAATGCGGCGGTATTGGTAGAATCGCAATTGGGGGCGGCTATGGTGCCGGGATTGTTGTAGCTGATGGTTGCGATGTTATCCTGGGTGAAGGTGTTGCTGAGAGAATAAGCTATATGGTCGCCACCGTAATAGGAAGTTATCTTTATCCAATAATAACCCTGTGTAAGTGAAGTAAGGTTGATGGTTAAATCACCGGCAGGTGCTCCATAATATATTTGAGAAGCAGCGGTATCTTTATATATCCATATTTGCTTATAATGGTTAACACCATTTATCTTCCAAACCTCATCGTAAAGGTTAACGGTTAAGTTACCAGTGCCGGTGTAGTTGATTCTCCACCAGTCTGTAGTGTTCCTGGTATTACCATTTTGATAGAAGTTTACATGCCCGGTAATATTTCCGTTTGCAGGAATTGTTTTTGCCCGGTATGGGGCATCATTGGGTTCTGCGGCGGCATCGTTGGCATAGTTATATGGTGTAAATGTATTACTGAGGGTATAAGGGATATAACCATCGCTATAGTATGTGTGGATCCTTACATAATAGGTTCCGGCAGCAAGCCCGTCTGTATTAATTGTTTGGGTGGTACTTGGCGCCATATAGTTTAACTGTGTAGTACCATCATTATCGTATAGCCAAACCTGCACATATTGCCCGTTTCCGGATGTCATGGTAACACTGATCATACCATCGAGTGTGGTAGTTATTTTATACCAGTCGTCATCATCTCTAGTCAGGTTATAATAATAATTTATATGACCTGTTTTGGTGCTGTTTAAATTAAAGGCAGTGGCTTGGGCAAGTGTGCCGTTTGGTTCAACATCATTTGGCTCTGCCGGTGAGAAAAGGCTGTCTTCCAAGATATATGGGATATAGCCATTGCTATAATAAGATCTTACCTTGATATAATAGGTACCCGCTGCAAGGCCATTTGTGTTTAAATCTGTTGTAGTGCTTGGTGCAAAGTAATTTAATTGTGTGGTGCCGTCATTGTCATACAACCAGCAATTGATATACTGGCCGTTAGCGGGGGTCATTCTTAAACGCAGGCGACCATCTGCTGTAGTGGTTACTTTATACCAGTCAGAGCTATCCCTTGCATTATTATAATAGTAATCAATATGCCCTGTAGTGGTGCTGTTTAAACCAAGTGTAAGCGCCTGTGCTTTAGTGTCATTGGGTTCCAGGTCGTTTGACTGGCTTGGCGTTGTAAACGTGTTACTGATGGTATAAGGTATAAAGCCGTTGCCATTATAAGGCGTTATTCTGAGATAATAAGTTCCGGCTGCAAGCCCATCCGTACTCATTACAGAAGTACCGCTTGGCGCGACAGTATTGAGCTGTGTAATACCATCGTTATCATACAGGTAACAGTACATATACTGACCGTTATTGGATGTAACGGTAATATCTAATTTGCCATCGCCTGTAGTTGTTATCTTATACCAGTCTTCGGAATCCCTTACAAGATTATAGTAATAATTAACATGACCTGTTCGGGAACCACCAAGTGGGAAAACTTTTGCCTGTGCTCTTGTGCCATTTGGTTCTGCATCATTTGCTTGCGCAGGGACTGTAAGTGCATTTGAAATGGTATAAGCAGGTGTACCACCGCCATAATACGCAACAAGCCTTACATAATAGGTACCTGTTGCAAGCCCATCTGTACTTATAGTTGTAGAACCCGCAGTTGTACCAGCATTGAGTTGTGTGGTACCGTCATTGTCATAAATGTAACAGCTAATGTACTGGCCGTTAGTAGATGTAATAGTTACATCTAATTTGCCATCGCCGGTGGTAGTTACTGCCCACCAGTCTTCATCGGTGGCGGCGCCAATAGCGCCGGTGTTACTGCCGTTTAAGGTTAATGTGTTGGCTGTTGCCTTTGTGTTGTTAGGTTCGGTTTCTGCTGCTTTGGCGCTATTCCATGCAAGGCTGCAGGTGAGCATTGCGAGTAGTAAAAATTTCTGTCTCATGGTTACAGGTTTTTTTAGTTAAAAAACAATTTTGTGAATCTGATTAAGAATACAAATTTAACAAGACACCATAGATAAAGTCAATACCCAAACTTGGGTAAATATTCTATTGATGTGCTAAAAATTGGTACTTAAAAGGAAGTTCATGATATCTTATTCTGCAAAGAGTGCAAAAGCATAAATATCCTTACTGTATTGAAATTAGTTTGTAATTAACCCGCTCTTTTTTCAATTAGGTAAAAGTGTGTTTATTCTTGGTAAGCATGCCGTTTTACTTGGCGAGAGAAAATACATTTTCGGATTCTTACATGTAAATTGCCTGTTTATTAAACCGGGTATTATTTAGTAAGTAAGTGCGCATAGTGCTGAACAAAGAGCTAAACCCTGAAGTGTGCGACGCAACCGGGCTGTATAGTAGTAATGTAGCTGGGGTCACAAAAAAAATTACGCATTGAATGCAGACTGAATGAATAAATTTATACAGTAAAATATGCCTGCAAACCTTAATACAATTTTTTTTAAGTATAAAGTACTGCACATCATTATGTGGTTGCTGGTTGGCTCCAGTACTTTCTTCACCTATTATGAGGCAAGCCAGCCGCTATTTCCACAGATTGCAAACGCGGCAATGGTTATTATTGTATCTACAATTCCTTTTTATACAACGGCCTATGTGCTTATACCTCAAACATTATACAAAAAGTTCTATTTCAGATTCATTGTGTTACTTGTTTTGCTGGTATTTTTATCCGGATTATTAATGATGGTTGCTGTAAGATCTGTTGATCATATTTTTGCACCGGAAAGACCCATCATACCTACCGATCACAGCCAACTCCGGTTTGCCATTAATATTTTTACATGGACCTCACTCATAGCAGCTTTCGGGGCAGGGGGGCTCAAAATAATGTCAGACAGCTTCAGGCTGAGAAAGCGGTTACTGGAAGTAGAAAAAGAAAAGATCAGTACCGAGCTTAATTTTTTGCGTAGCCAGGTAAATCCACATTTTTTGTTTAATGTAATGAACACGATCTATTTCCAGATAGATAAGAAAAATACAGTGGCAAGAGCATCTGTTGAAAAGCTTTCTGAAATGCTGCGCTACCAATTGTACGAATGCACCAGCGATAAAATTGAGATCGCTAAAGAACTAGAGTATATTAAAAATTATGTGGCCATACAAACACTCAGGCTCGAGAAAGGATCGGATATAAGCCTTAGTATAAAAGGAGAAATAAAAAGCTTTAAAATTGCGCCGTTATTAATATTGCCCATAGTTGAAAATGCATTTAAACACATTTCGCATTTTAAAGATGCTTCGCTTAACCGGATCAATATTGTACTGCAGCAGCATGACAATTATTTTATAGTCGATGCATCAAATACCTACGATACCACCAGCGGCGTGCCGCAGCTGATTAATTCTGGCGGGCTTGGCGTACAAAACCTGCGCAGGCGCTTAGAACTCTTGTATCCCGGTTGCCACCAGCTTGAAATAAAACAAAACGGCTCTCTTTTTCATACCAGTTTAAAAGTACAGTACAATGATCAATTGCTTAGTGGTAGATGATGAGCCGATTGCACGGCAGGGCTTGCTGGAGCATATACACCAGATAGATTTTCTGAATGCAGTTGCAGAATGTAAAGATGCTGTTGAAGCAGCAACCTGGTTACAGAAAACCCCCATCGATCTTATCTTTCTCGACATCCAGATGCCAAAACTTACCGGCATCGATTTTTTAAAAAACCTTTCTGCGCCGCCACTGGTAATTTTTACAACAGCTTATCCTGAGTATGCTATTGAAGGTTATGAACTAGATGTACTGGATTACCTTTTGAAGCCAATCAGTTTTTCGCGTTTTTTAAAAGCTGCACTTAAAGCCCAGGATTACTTATTAAAAAATAAACGCGGCCCGCTAATATCAGATGATTATTTCTTTATAAAAGTGAATCAGAAATTAGAGAAAATAAAAATGGATGATGTGCTTTATATAGAGGGTATGAACAATTATATTATTGTACACACACGGCAGAAAAAACATATCGCTTATCTTACTTTTAAAGGCATAGAAGAGAAACTTCCACAGCACCTTTTTGTACGAACCCACAAATCATTTCTTGTTGCTGTTAGTGCTATTCAAACGATCGATGTAAATGAAGTTACCCTTGAAACAGGCACGCTGCCCATAAGCAAAAGCTACCGGGACGAGGTAATAGAAAGAATAGGTGAACGGCTGTTTAAAAGATAATTTTTTTTGAGCCCGGCTAATGAATATCCATTAAGCTGCTCTTGCCACGCTCGGTTCACAGTTCCTTTTTCATGGCAGCAATGTGCGGCAGTTTACCCTAATCGTATTTCGTTATTATGCGAAGCCGAACCATGCTAAAAATTCGAATTGTTGCACATTGCATTTGCAACAATTGCGTTCAATTCTCCAATGCAATACGCTGCCGCTTTTTTAATACTTGTGCTTTACTCGGTATTCAGCAGGTAACCAACCGCAATTGTTCAGGCTTCAAAATTTTCTTTGTATTTTTTTACCAGCAGGTAAGTCCAGATAATATGTACCAGTAATATGGAACAACATACCAATAAAACAACCGCAACACTTGTAAGCAGATTTTGCGGGTTTGAAATCTGTTCAGGCATTTGTTTTAATAATTCATCAAACATTTTCGGGTTGTAAATAATGTAAATGCCGTTGGAAATACCAAGCACAGAAAAAATAAAAGCAACAATGGCATTTACCTGAAGCCAGTCTTTTTGCTTCTTCGTCATCTTTTGATTTCGTAAAATTACATTCGCGTAAAAGCGGTTTGCAAACCATCCGTATAACACAACCGATCCAAATAAAAATACCTGCAGCAACGCCGCCGGATTGGCAAGCACCATAATAAGACCAAAAACTGTAATTACTGCTAAAAAGGAACAAAAGAAATTCACAAAAAAACTCAGTATTCTATAAATAATCATGTGTTATTTTTTTAACTACAAGCCCCTAAAAAGATTAACCCAATGCACCCGGATTGTTCAACAATGATCTAACTGTAAAGAAGTGCGACGCAACAGGCGCTGCCATAACAAACTTTAGCCGGGCAAAAAAATCCCTTCTAAAATAATGTTACCGTAAAGTTTTATTGAATACCGATGCCATAATATTCAAAACCTTTTTCTTTCAATTCTTCGCCATTGTATATGTTACGGCCATCGAAAATTACGTGGCCTTTCATATTCGTTTTTATCTGCTGCCAATCGGGCAAACGAAACTCTGACCATTCGGTTACCAGCAACAGTGCATCTGCATCTTTTGTTGCAGTTATGGCATCATCGCAAAGAATCACATCGCTGCTTAGTAAATGTTTTGCCTCGTTTAAGGCAATGGGGTCGTAAGCCTTTACAGTAGCGCCCTTGCGCAACAATGCATTAATAATAATCAGGGAAGGTGCTTCACGCATATCATCTGTGTTGGGTTTAAATGCAAGTCCCCAAACAGCAAATGTTTTTCCTGTGATGTTATTGCCAAAATGCTTTTCAATTTTATGCACGATCACTTTTTTCTGATCATCATTCACATCGTCTACCGCAGTTAATATCCTTAACTTATAATTATTCTGTTCGCCTGTCTTTATCAATGCTTTTACATCTTTCGGAAAACACGAACCACCATAACCAATACCGGGATAAATAAACTTGGTTCCAATACGTGCATCGCTGCCAATACCTTTTCGCACTTCGTTTACGTTTGCACCGAGTAACTCACAAAGATTTGCAATATCATTCATGAAAGAGATCTTGGTGGCAAGCATTGCGTTGGCTGCATACTTCGTCATTTCTGCAGAGGGAATGTCCATGAATAACACCGGGTGGCCATTCAATACAAACGGTTCGTATAACGAACGCAACAACGTTTTTGCACGTTCCGTTTCCACACCAATTACAATGCGGTCGGGTTTAAGAAAATCGTTGATTGCTGCTCCTTCTTTAAGAAACTCCGGGTTGGATGCAACATCGAAATCTATATTTTCATTTCTTTTATTCAAAGCGCCGGCAATGGCCTCTTTTACTTTGGCTGCAGTACCAACAGGCACGGTACTTTTTGTAACTATAACGATGTAACCGCTCATGTAGGTGCCGATTGTATTGGCTACCTGTATTACATATTGCAGGTCGGCGCTGCCATCCTCGCCGGGCGGCGTGCCTACTGCGATAAATGCAACCTGTGCACCAATAATGGCTTCACTTAAACTGGTGCTAAAACGCAGGCGGCCTTTTTTAAAAGTACGTTCAACTATTTCATCAAGACCGGGTTCGTATATAGGCAGGATTCCTTTTTTAAGGTTTTCAATTTTTTCATTGTTCACATCAACGCAGATCACATCTATACCAACTTCTGCCAAACATGCACCTGTAACAAGACCCACATAACCGGTACCTACAACAACAATTTTCATTTTATGGCTTATTTTATTAAACGCTTTGCTTATGCGTTTACCGGCATTTTCCAATGCGATAAATCAACACCCAGCAATTTTTCAAGTTCTGTTATTTCATCTTTAAAAACTTCGTATGCAAACTTACGGTCTTCGGGAGTAATATTATTCTTGCTGCCTTCTACATACATCGTATCAAGAATTTTTTTCTTGAAACTTTTAGGCATCAACTTCGATAACAGCTTCGATAATTTTTTATTCTTCCCCAGTATGGGATCAAGGAATTTAAGCTTGGATTTTTTATAAGTATTTTTTTCTTCAGTGTTTTGTATCGTGTAACTGTCATCAACCCCAAGAAAAGAGAAAACACCTTTCAATGTTCCATGCAAATCTTTCTTTAATGAATCAAGGAAGATCACTTTTATCTGTGAGGGCGGAAACTGAGCATAGTAATTTTTTAGATTATACGCATACATGCTGCCTTGTATGTAAGTTCTGTAACCAGAGTCATCCTGGCGGTTACCACGCTTCTGATCTGCAAACCATTGCTTCGCGCCTTCTTCACCCATCAATGTAAGTGTTTGCCTTTGCTTCATATTTTCTTCCATTGCCTGTCGAAAAGGAAGGTCTTCAGTACCATTGTTCATACGCATGCTCCAGCCCGAAAATGCACGCTCTACCGGGTTGCGCAGGCAGAAGATGATCTTCATGTCAGGATTAAATTTCTTGATCCTGTCAATAACAAATGGCAGCAAAAAATAAGTTGGCGTGGCTTCGCCCACCATTTTTTCATTGCCCACACCGGCGAAATATGTTTGCAGATAAAAATCAATGCCCTGGTCATAATCCAGGCTAAAGAACTTTGTTTGCTTTACCGGCGACATAAATATTTCAGGGTGCTGCTTCAAATAAAAATTCAATGAAGTTGAAGCGCATTTTGGCGGACCGCCCACTAAAAAATTAGGTATTGTTCTTTGCATGATGATTAAAGATATTGCGTAAAATTATTTTGTTGCAACAGTTGTTCTATTTCCTGGTAATTTTCTACTTCATCCTGCCATTTGCCTGCGCCTACTTTTTGCAGAACAGGTTTCATGGTTACTTGCGTTACCGATAAAAAATCCTGAACCTTACGCATCAGTTCATTCCAGTTTTCAAAATCTTCGTAATGAATTACCAGCCGGTTCATTCCTTCCGTATTACTCACCAGGTTTTTATTCACTCTTTCAAGGTCACGCATTTGCTTAATTAATCTTTCTCCTGGTACGTGAAATTTTATGGATGGTGCTGTTGCTTCACTGGATGTATGCGCCACGCGATTCTCTGCTTTGCGATACCGTGACAAAGTTGTTTTAAAAACATTATTGCGTACCAGTACGATCACTTTTGTATCAGCTTTTTTTATATACTGCCAAAGGTTTGGTACAGTTTTAATATGCGTAAACATCAGTTTAAAACCACGAGCCTTTTCGCCTTTTACATTGGCGTTGTAAAATTTTTTGATATGCGGAATTACACGAAATTTTAAATTGGGATAGTTAATGATCTTATTAAATTTCTGAACTGTGTGACTATTCGAATTAACACCCCATGATTTGAAATGCCATTCGGGATGATGGATATCATTAGAAGTTTGCAACAATTCACCGGCACAAAATATTTCGGGGTGACCGTCCAAAGTTCTTGTGAGAACAGTAGAGCCGCTGCGTTGTGTAGTGAAGATGATAAATTTTGTCATTAGCTTTTAAAGCGATTATGCTGTTATTTTTTATCTGTCTTTTTTGAGCCCAGCTTACAAATATGAATTGAACTTTTCTTGCGTCGCACACTTGTGCTGTTGGAATAAAAGTCTGCAAAGTCCGGAGACCGAAAGTCCGAAAGTAAAAATGCATTATGTTGTGCTTTCAGACTTGACTGACTTGCCGACTTCCTGACTACTCAGTACAAGTGTGCGACGCAACGGCAGCATCATAGCAGTACTGCTGTTTGGTACACAATTGTATTTCTCTTTCACATTTTACGAAGTGTACAACTGGTTATATTTAACCACGCAACTCTCCATACTAAATTCTTTTTTATACAAATCTTTTCCGTTCTGCTGCAGTTGTTGCAACTGTTGCTGCGGCGTTGCCAGCCATGCTTTTAACGCGGCAAGGTAGCTACTGTAACTTACATCGGCGGAAAGAAAACCAATATCTTTTGTAACAATATTAATCAGTCCGCCAACGGGTGTGCAAACCGGTACAACGCCTGCAGATAAAGCCTCGAGCAAACTAATGGGCAAGCCTTCGAATATCGACGATAGCACAAAAGCATCGCTATTCAAAAGATAGTCCGACACATTTTTTACCTTACCCAAAAAGTGCACATTGCCTGGTTTTAAAGGCATCAGGTTATTATAAAATTTTTCATCGCCAGGCATGTGATCGCCAAGAATTACAGCGATAATATTTTCGCCTTCCTGCTCCAGTGTTTTCATACACTCCAGCAACAACTGGTGATTTTTCTGCTTGCTGATACGTGCCACATTGATGAGCACTTTTGTATCTGCATTTTTCTTCAGCTTATTAATTGCTGCGGCAGCTTCGTTAAAAAGCGGCGAAGGTTTAACAGGATCGGAACCATTGTTGATCTGCACAATATTACAACCCGCATATTCCTTTAAAGCGCTTACATGCACTTCATCTGAAATGCTTACTGGTTGTATAATGCCTTTACTAAAAAAATATTTATACGCAAGCCTTCCATACCACGGCGCATCCATTTTTACAAGGTTGTGAAAAGTGTGTATTTTTTTAAAAGCATAATCTTTCATTTTCCTGTAAGCCCTAAAACAATAATAACCGCTGTGCAGATGCGTATGCACCACATCGGGTTTTACTTCATTTAAAAATTTATGAATACGGTAAAACATTCTTATATCAGGCCCTTTGCGCTTGCCCAATGTTTTAAAGGTTACACTTTTATCAAGCATCTCTAAAGGCAAATGCTTGCCGGGAACATGATGGTACATAGAAACCAGCGTTACCTCATAGCCGGGATATTTTGCCAGCTCATTGCACATTTGTATGCAGAACACCTGAGCACCGCCCCAGCCCAATGCCGGCACCATTTGTACGATCTTGAATTTCTTATCTCCCAAGCTGTGTTGTTTTATTTTTTATTGCGCTGATTTAACTGTGGCAAACCATTTATCAGAAAATTTTGTCCCGAGCAAAACGTCTAACTGTTTTACATCTTCTATAAAATATTTTGGCAATTGTTCTTTAATCAACTTAATGTCTTCGGGTAATTCTGTCTTTTCATTTTTTGCCGGTGTATTCTTTTTGCCGGTATTCATTTCAAACATTTTCTGCTTCATCAGCTTTCTTTTTGAACGCGGCATCCACGGATCTACAAAATATTTTACAATGATTTTTTTTAGTTTATTCTGCTTGATCAGGTTTTGCTGCAGCCACTGGTTCTTTACCTCACCCGTAATATTTTTTGGTGTAAAATCAGGAACGAAAGCAGTATCTACCTGGAGAAAAGAATATATCTTTTTGGTGAGCATTTCTGGTTGCTTTACCATTTCTTCATAATCCAACACCAGCAATTGTTGCGGATCAAACAAATCAAGGCAAGCTTTTATTTGCCTGTAATACAACCCATGTTCCAAATAGGTAAAATCATTATTGTCTTTACTGAAAGGAATTACTTCAGCAGGTTCGTATAAAAGTGCTTCTTTAATATCCCTTTTCTCCCGCAACATCTTTTTAAAATACGAGTATGCAGAGATGGCCCTGTCAACCGGGTTGCGTATAATTACAATAAGCTTTGCGTTAGCATTATATTCTTTTATCGCTTTTAAAAATTCGGGATAAAAAATATAATTTACTGCAGACTGCAAAACCACCGGTTCGGTTTTATAAACAGAAGGTTCCTGTAATAATTTCTTTTCTATAGCTTCCTTTTCCAGCAACCCAAAAAGGTGTACATCTTTTAAAGAATCGTAGCAAAACACCTGTGGATGCTGGCTCAACCAGTCATCCAGCGTGGTGGTTCCGGCTTTTTGCACACCAATAATAAAGGAATTGGGATATACAGGTTTTGTCATCACAGGAATTTTATCAGGCCCTTTCTACTACAAACCAGGGGTTCAGCAGGTTTTCTTTATTGTAAACAAGATCATTATTGGTTTCATAATTATACACCCGGCATCCGGAATATTTCGCAACACCATGACCCGCAGCCGTGTCCCATTCCATTGTTGGCGCCAAACGGGGATATACCTGCGCCTTTCCTTCTGCCACCAGACAAAGTTTGATAGAACTGCCGGAGCTTACAATATCTACCTGCCCGTGTATCTTTCTTTTTTCTTCGATAAAAACTTCTGTTTCCGGTGAGTTGTGCGAACGGCTGGCAACAACAGTGTACAATGCTGGTTGGTTATTTCCAGGCAATGCTGTTGCTGTGCTCAGAACTTCTTGCAAATTATCTGCAGTAAGCTCTTCTGAAAGAGTAACCATATAACTGCCCAAACCTTCTGCGCCATAATACAGCACACCTGTAACCGGCACATACACCACACCCAGAACCGGGCTACCATTTTTAACCAGTGCAATATTTACCGTAAACTCGCCATTCTTTTTTATAAATTCCTTTGTTCCGTCCAATGGGTCAACCAGCCAGAAAGTATCCCAGCCCTTTCTTTCATCGTATGAAAGCTGTTTGCCTTCCTCGCTCAGCAGTGGGTAACCCGTATTTGCCAGTGCAGCTTTAATTACTTCATGCGATTGCTGGTCTGCAATAGTCAATGGCGAGTTATCGCTTTTGGTTTCTACCGCAAAATCCAGTTTATACACTTCCAGAATTTTTTTACCCGCTTCAACTGCCGCAAGTATGGACAAATCAACTAAATTTTTCATGCATTAATTTTCAGATTATATAATGTGCTTTTCAAGCGAAGTCGGCAAGATAAAATTTTATGAGCAAAAATGCCGCCTCAACCGGGTTATTTCAATATTATTCCATGGCGGTGCAATTAAACTGGTAAAAAATACAGGTTTGATTACCGGCTTTAGTTTTTCATGGCATCGCCTGTTGTGTCACTCTCTTTTACGTTCCGAAGATGATTCGGCCTTTATCAGACCGAGGGGTGTTTTATCATTGGAAAACGAATCAATGCCTGTTATTCCTAAAATTTATTTTAACACCCTTCCTTTCACAAACCCATTATTAATCCCATAAATTCAATCCTAAAATTTATTTTTGCCGCCCTGAAAGGGTTTTAAAATAATTTCCATGAAACTTACATATTACGGCCATGCCTGTTTTTCTGTGGAAACCGGCGGCAGCAAAATTTTATTCGATCCTTTTATTTCGGGCAACCCGCTGGCCAAACATATTGATATCAACAGCATTGAAGCCGATTATATCTTTATTTCACACGGTCATGGCGATCATATTGCAGACCTGGTAACCATTGCAAAACGCACCGGCGCAACCTGTGTGGCTGCTTATGAAATAGTGAACTGGCTGGAGAAACAGGGCATTGAAAAAGCACATGGCATGAACTACGGCGGGCCTATTCGTTTTGATTTTGGAACAGCACGGGGGGTAAATGCCATTCATTCTTCTTCATTCCCTGATGGAAGTTATGCCGGCAACCCAATGGGTTTTGTTTTTACCACAGCAGAGGGTAACTTCTATTATAGCGGCGATACGGCGCTGACCATGGATATGCAACTGATTCCGTTATGGGCAAAACTTGATTTTGCTGTATTGCCCATTGGCGGCAATTTTACAATGAATGCAGCCGATGCAGTAATTGCCGCAGGATTTATACAATGCAAAAAAATAATAGGGGTTCATTACAATACCTTTGGCATTATTAACATTGATACCGACAAAGCAACGGAAGATTTTGCAGCGGAAGGAAATACTTTATTGTTGCCTGCAATCGGGGAAACTTTAAATGTTTAAGATTTGAAGTCTGGATGCGATGATTTTGCAAAAAGGGCAGCGTACTGTTGAATATTGAGGCGAACGATTAAGTGTGCGACGCAAGGATGTTGAACAGGATTACAAAAGCCCGGCTCATAAAATTGATTTTATAAAATTAAAATATGCTCCGCTTTGCGGGGCCGGAAATATGGCAAGAATCATTGGGGTGGCGAATCAGAAAGGCGGTGTAGGTAAAACTACCACGGCAATAAATGTGGCTGCAAGTTTGGCCGTTCTTGAATTTAAAACATTACTGGTTGATGCAGACCCGCAGGCCAACAGTACTACCGGCATTGGGTTTGACCTTCACAACGTTACCAACAGTTTATATGATTGTATGGTAAATAATGTGCCGGGGCACGACGTGATTTTAAAAAGCGAAATCCCTTACCTTGACCTGATTCCATCGCATATTGACCTGGTTGGCGCTGAAATAGAAATGATCAATTATCCCAATCGTGAGCAGGTTTTGAAAAATATACTGGAACCGGTAAGAAAAGACTACGATTTTATTGTGATTGACTGTTCACCCTCACTAGGGTTGATTACGGTTAATGCTTTAACTGCTGCAGACAGTGTGATCGTTCCGGTTCAGTGCGAATTCTTTGCGTTGGAGGGTTTGGGCAAATTGCTTAATACCATCAAGATCGTTCAAAGCAGGTTGAATACTGCGCTTGCAATAGAAGGTATATTAATGACGATGTATGATGGTCGCCTGAGACTTTGCAACCAAGTAGTAAGTGAAGTGAGAAGACATTTTGAAGAAATGGTTTTTACCACCATTATCCATCGCAATACCCGTTTAAGTGAAGCTCCCAGTGTTGGTAAACCTGTGATCTTATACGACTCTGACAGTAAAGGTGCCGTAAACTACCTGAATCTTGCCAAGGAAATCTTACAAAAGAACGGCATGACCAGAATGACCAACGAAGAAAGAATTATTGAATAAGTGTTATAAGTTGTAAGTAATAAGTGGTAAGTATAGTCCGCTTATGATTACATATGACTTAAAACTTAAAACTTAAAACTTGCATGAGCACTCCCAAATTAAATAAAGACGCATTAGGTAAAGGCATACGATCGTTACTGCAGAATATTGATTCAGATCTTAAAACAACTACAGGTACATTAAAAACAAATGTTGTTGAAGCTGTTACTTCGGTTACAAGGATTGCGTTGGACCAGATTCAAACCAACCCTAAAAACCCGAGGCACGATTTTGATGAACAGGCCCTGAACGAATTGGCAGCATCTATAAAACTTCACGATATTATTCAACCGCTTACGGTAACCAAACTCGCTTCGGGTAAATACCAGTTGATTGCAGGTGAGCGCCGTTACCGTGCCGCTGCTATTGCCGGGTTAAAAGATATACCGGCTTACATACGACAGGCAAACGATAATGAATTATTAGAGCTTGCCCTGCTGGAAAACCTACAGCGTGAAGACCTGAATGCCATTGAAATTGCACTCAGTTACAAGCGTATGATGGATGAATTGCACTATACACAGGAACAGGTTTCGGAGCGTATGGGTAAAGAAAGAAGTACCGTTACCAACTATATACGCCTGTTGAAATTGCCGCCCGATATACAGCTTGCTGTACGCAACGGCACCATGAGTATGGGCCATGCAAGGGCAATGATTAATATAGATACTATAGACAACCAGCTATTTGTATTTAGTGAAATTAAAAGCAAACAATTAAGTGTAAGGCAGACAGAAGAGCTGGTGCGCAAACTGTATAAGCCAGGCGGTGCTGCTGTTAAATCTTCTTCAAAATCTGTTTTGCCCCCGGCATACAAAAGAATTGAAGATAATTTAGCATCGCATTTCAGTACTAAAGTAAAACTCTCTCATAACAACAAAGGTTATGGAAGCATTACTTTAGAGTATTACTCGCTGGAAGAACTGAATAAAATCCTGGAACAAATGAATGTAGAAGTTAGCTGATCTAATGCGTATTATCACCATCCTCATACCGGTATTTTTTATTTTATCAACGGGCAGTTTGCGTGCACAGAACGATAAACAAGAACTGGCATCTGCTTCACTGATCGATACTTCAATAAAAAAAGCAGCAACCGATACTGCTGTAAATAAAATTGAAAATGACAGTACCTCGCTTTTAAAAGATTCGTTACTTAAAAAGAAACACGATCCACGTAAAGCTACATTCCGTTCAGCGGTATTGCCCGGTTGGGGCCAGGCTTACAACCACGAGTACTGGAAAATACCCATTGTTGCCGGGGCGCTTGCAATACCTGCCGCAACTTTTATCTACAACAATAAATGGTACAAAAAAACAAGGGATGCTTATAATATTGTTGTTAATGCCGATACCGCCAATTTTGGTAAAATAGATAAGAAGCTCATCAATCCCGAAACCAACTACCCGCTGGATGCTTCCAGGCTACAGTATTACCGCAACCAGTTTAGAAGGGATAAGGATTATTCAGTATTGTACTTTCTGATTGTTTGGGGCGTAAATGTGGTAGACGCCACCGTTTTCGGGCATCTTAAAGACTTTGATGTAAGCGACGATCTTAGTATGAACGTTAAACCCAACTATAACCCGTTAACAAAAACGATGGGCCTCGGCGTTGCACTTAATTTCAAAACGCCCCAGCATAAACCTCTGGCTACTTTTTAAAATCCCATTCTTACAAACAATTATTTTTTTTGAGCCAGGCAATTGAAGCATTTGGCATCGCCTGTTGCGTCGCACATTTATACGTTCGGAACACCGCGGAACTAAAGAATACAAACCGCAGAGACGCTAAGACGCAGAGATAAATTCAAATTCCTTTGCGCCTCTCCATCTCTGCGGTTAAAATATTCGCTTAGATAAAGTTCAATACAGTTCCGGACGTACAAGTGAGTGACACAACAAAAGCTTCATTCATATTCTTCTGCCCGGTACAAAAATTTATTCATTTATTTTGCCATTAATAAAGTTCACCTCAACATGAAAATTGCATTGATCGGTTATGGTAAAATGGGCCATGCTATAGAAGAAATTGCCGTGCAGAAAGGCCACGAAATAGTGCTGCGCATCGGCATAGAAAACCTGGAAGATTTTACTCTGGAAAATGTGAAGAAGGCAGATGTTGCTATTGAATTTACTTCGCCACACAGCGCTGCAGAAAATATAAAAAAGTGTTTAGATGCAGGCGTAGCAGTAGTTTCAGGATCTACAGGCTGGCTGGCTGAGTGGAAAGCTGTAGAAACTTATTGCACAGAAAAAAATGGAGCGTTACTTTATGCCAGCAATTTCAGCATTGGCGTAAACCTGTTTTTTGAACTGAATAATTTCCTCGCATCACTTATGGCAAAGCATCAGGATTACGAAGTAATGCTCGAAGAAATTCATCATACGCAAAAGAAAGATGCACCCAGCGGTACGGCTATAACCCTGGCTGAACAGGTAATGCAGCACCTCACCAATAAAAAACAGTGGGTGAACCATATCAGTGATAATCCTGCGGAACTGGAGATCATCAGCGAAAGAATTGATCCTGCGCCGGGCACACATAAAATAAAATATATTTCTGCCATTGACGATATTGAAATCATTCATACTGCACACAGCCGTAAAGGTTTTGCCAGTGGCGCTGTACTGGCGGCTGAATTTATCTGCGGTAAAAAAGGTATTTTTAACATGAAGGATGTTTTGAGCCTTTAACAACATGAGAAAAAATTTCTACCTGCTGCTGGTTGCTTTGGCAACAGGCATTGTATTACATGCACAAAAAGCAACTATTGACAGCCTTCGTGCAGTGGTGCATCAAAGCACTGATAAAGATGCGCTGATAAAAGCCTGCATTGATTTGTCTGCACGGTTTAACCTCAGCAGCCTTGATGAAAATATTGAGTATGCCCGAAAAGGAATAGACGCTGCAACCTTTAAGAAAGATTCGGTAAGTATTGGCAAACTGTTTAATAACCTGGGAATGGCCTATTACTTTAAAGGCAGTTTCGATAGCGGTGCTTTTTACTATTACAAAAGTGTAGATATTTTCAGCAGTAAAAATGAACGGTCCTCACTGGCTTCAGTGTACAACGACCTTGCAAAACTCTATCGTAAAATAGGGCCTTACAGCAGGGCGCATGACTTTTATAATAAAGCCATGGAGATTTACAGGGAACTGAAAGACAAAAACGGCATTGCAACTATTTATAATGAATCCGGTGTAGTATATGAATATGAAGGTAATTACGAAAGTGCTATAAAAAACTACGAAGCATCGCTTGAAATACGCAGGCAGTTAAAAGATGATGTTGGTATCGCCTATTCTTATAGTTTTCTTGCAGGTGTTTATACAGTGCAAAAGAAATTTGCAGAAGCAGAACAGTATAATACAGAAGCACTGCATATACGCGAAAAAATAAAAGATTCATTTACAATAGCACTTACATATGCAGATTTTGGAAGTATCTACTCGGTAGAAAATAAATATAACGAAGCTGAGGAAAGCTTTCTTAAAAGTAATGTGGTAGCCGCCGCAATGGGGTATAAAGAACTGTTGCGTACGAATTATGCCGGCCTCTCAGAAGTGGCATCTGCAAAAGGCGATTATAAAAAAGCGCTGGATTATTTTCAAAAGGCATCTGCCTTAAAAGACTCTATTTATAAAACAGAAAGTTCCAAACAAATAGAGGAACTCTCTGCCCGTTATGAAACCGCCGAAAAAGAAAAGCAAATTCAGCAACAGCAGTTCCAGATACAAAAACGTAATTACTGGATTGCAGCTTTTGCCGGGTTAATGGTATTAAGCAGTTTGCTCGCCTATTCGTATTACCGCCGCTTTCAACTAAAACAACAGGCCCGCCTGCAAAAAGAAATATTAAACCAGCAGGAGCTTGCTACCAAAGCCGTAATTGAAGCCGAAGAAAATGAACGCAAACGTATAGCCGGCGACCTGCACGATGGCGTGGGCCAAATGATGAGCGCCGCAAGAATGAACCTTTCTGCTATTCAAAGCAACCTTCCTTTTGCAACTGAAGAACAAAGAAATAATTTCGAGAAAGTGGTGGGGCTTATTGATGAAAGCTGCCAGGAAGTAAGAACCGTTTCGCACAACATGATGCCCAATGCACTGCTTAAAGCCGGCCTTGCTTCTGCAATCCGCCAGTTTATCGATAAAATAGACAAGCACATCATTAAAATAAATCTTTATACAGAAGGGCTTAACGAACGCATCGATTCAAACATTGAAATTGTGTTGTACCGCGTAATACAGGAATGCGTAAACAACGTGATCAAACACGCACAAGCAAGCCAGTTGGATATTTCCATTATTAACGAAGCTGCAGAAATAAGCGCCACCATTGAAGATAACGGCAAAGGGTTCGATGTATCCGATACCACAAAGTTCAATGGCATTGGGTTAAAAAATATTCAAAGCCGAATTGCTTATCTTAAAGGCGTTGTTGAATGGGATTCAACGCCGGGCAATGGAACGGTAGTCGTAATACATGTGCCGGTAAATAAATAAGAGATTTATGAACCCGGCTTAGGTTTTTTATGGCATCACCTGTTGCCACGCTCGTTTCGAAGTTCTGTTTTTATGGCGACATTTAAGCGAAGTGTGGCAGCCTGTGCTGAGCGTATTTCGGCTTCGCTCAATATTCGAAGGATCGCACGCTTTTGCATTCGGAATTTTTATTGAGCTGAGAACAGCCCTTTCAATATCAGGAACCTGCTCACATGCACAATCATTTTATAAATTTTTGAAAAGGTTGTGTAAAGAATTAAACCCCTGCATCAGAACAGCCGGGCAATGTTCAGAACGTAAAAGAGTGCGACGCAAGGATGTTGATTTGATGATTTGTTGATGGGTCAATTTGATCATGTATTAAATCATCACATCTTCAAATTACCAAATTATCAAATTGTTCTGCCGGGCTCATAAAAAAATATTTAACCTTAATTGATTTACCATGCTTAAATTGCAATACATCCAATGAAAGCCGGAAAAATAAATATTGCGATTGTTGACGACCACCGTATTGTAATCGACGGTATCAAATCCTTGCTCGAAGATCACGAAGCATTTAATATTGTAGCCAGCTCTACTTCAGCCATTGAAATGCTGCAAACCATGCAGCACACACAGGTTGATATTTTACTTACCGATATTATGATGCCCGAAATGAACGGGCAGCAATTGGCCAAAGCAGTAAGAAAACAATTTCCTGCAACCAAAATACTTGCATTAAGCATGAGCGGCCAGGGCGATATTGTAAGTGAAATGATTAATGATGCAGATATTGCGGGTTATGTGCTTAAGAACATTAGTAAAGAAGAACTTTCCGGTGCCATTATAAAAATTGCAGCCGGTGGAATTTATTTCGGCGACCAGATACTTGACGAATTGCAGCGTTTCAGCAATATGCAAAAACAAAACGAGGAAGCGCACCTTACCATACGTGAAATAGAAATTGTAAAACTGATAGAAAAAGAATTAAGCAATAAGGAAATCGCGGATAAACTCTATATAAGCGAACGTACCGTAGAAACCCACCGGAAAAATATCTTTCGTAAAACAAAAACCAACAGTGTAATTGGTTTGGTAAAATACGCCTACGAACACAAACTTATTTAAAGCCCGATTGCAAAGCCGGCTTTTAAAGCAATCCACGAATTATAACCCGAAGGATCTTTTCTGCTAAAGCCGTCAAAATCTACCTGAACCTCAAAACCACCCAGTTTTACACCGGTACCAATATCCCCACTGAATTTTGTTTGAGCGCTGCTCATAATCTCCCTTTTTACGCTTGCAATTCCAAGGTCACCATGCACGTAAAGTAGTTTCTCCAACAGGTAGTGCCGCACCCCGATTTTTACGGGTATCGAGTTTACTTTACCCGCAGCATTGCTGCTTTCTGCTGAAAAAGAAGTATAACCGATGGTTCCTGTAATAAAGGTTTTCTTCCATCCGATTCCGGCACCACCTTCCGCTCCAATACCGTATTTATAAGCGTCTTTAAAATCTTTTTCAACAGGCGATGCATAGAGTGCATGGCCAAAAAGAAAAAATAATTTCTGTGCATGCGCCGTATTGTAAACTGTAAGCATAATGCATATTACCAGTATGGTAACAGCTTTTCTGAAGTGTTTTACTTTCATAACATAGGTTTTTATACGTTGAAAATACTTAATTACCACGCACAAATCAATTAACTTGCGCAAAACAAACGAATGCTTTCCAAAAAAACGCAATACGCATTCAAGGCACTCATGCATCTTTCGCATGAATACGACAAGGGCCCCATACTTATTGCGGACATAGCCCGGAAAAAAAAGATACCGCTTAAGTTTCTTGAAAATATATTGCTGCAGCTAAGAAAGGCAGGCATACTTGAAAGTAAGAAAGGAAAAGGCGGTGGATATTTCCTGGCTAAAGACCCACATAAAATATTACTGGCAGATGTGTTGCGGCTTGTGGATGGACCCATTGCTTTATTGCCCTGTGTAAGCCTGCATTTTTACGAAAAATGCAAGAACTGCGATGAAAAAAACTGCGGCCTCAACCGAGTAATGATCGAAGTTCGGGATGCCAACCTCGCCATACTGGAGAAGAAGACCGTGGCAGATATTGCTGATATGTAAGAATATTATTGGCCCGGCTGAACGATTTGATAATTTGGTAATTTGAAAATGTGTTGATTTAATACATTATCAAATTTGCCAATTACAAAATCATCAAATCAATATCCTTGCGTCGAACACTGCAACTACAGAAATACTTTTCAGCCAGGCATCCTCCGCAATTCTGCTTATTTAAACATAGTCTGTAGCTATTCATAAAACTTTAAAGTAATTTTCCTCAATGTTCGTCTTCATCCACAATGGGCGAAGTTTCACATACAATGGCAGATAAACCAAAACAAAATATAGTACAAGCTGTAAAAGACTACAGTAAAAAACTGTTTGGTTTTATTCGTGCTAAAGTGAACACAGATGAAGATGCCGAAGATATCCTTCAGGATGTATGGTACCAGTTCTCCAACACCTCGGCAACACAAACCATTGAGCAGGTAAGCGGCTGGCTGTTTGCCGTGGCACGAAATAAGATCACCGACAAATACCGAAAAAAACAACCCGAATTACTGGATGATTTCAGCTACGAAGATGAAGATGGCGAATTAAATTTCACTGATATTTTATTGGCTGCCAACGATAACCCTGAAACAGAACACATTAAAAATATTTTCTGGGAAGAGTTGTTTTTCGCATTGGATGAACTGCCCGAAAACCAGCGTAGTGTATTTGTGCAAAACGAACTCGAAGATAAAACCCTGCAGCAGATTGCAGATGCAAGTGGGGAGAACCTTAAAACCATCATCAGCCGAAAACGATATGCAGTGCAGCATTTGCGTAAAAGGCTGCAGCACCTTTATAACGATTTATTAAATTATTAAATACCTTAGCTATGATGCATACAAACTATAAAAGAACAGGTAGCGGCCCAAAAGGTTTTTTCGCGTTCCTGCTTTTTGCCGCCGTGGCCGCACTTGCCTTTGGCGCAATTATAATGCTGCTCTGGAATTCAGTAATGCTCACGCTGTTCGATGTTAGTGCAATCACATACTGGCAGGCCGTTGGTTTATTTGTTTTATGTCGCATACTTTTCGGTAATTTAAGACCGCACCACAAAGATGGTAAACCTGGCTTTGGAGGTTCTGCTTACTGGAAAGACAAATGGTCAACAATGACTGATGAAGAAAAAATTAAGTTTAAAGAAGAATGGAGAAAACGCTGCGACCGGCGCAAACAATAAAGCAATTTAATTCAACAAAAAGCCGTGGCACAAATAATGCCGCGGTTTTTTATTGGCATATCTACAGCCAATACAATGCATTTTTTTTGAACCAGGCAAAACGATTTGATAATTTGAAAATGTGTTGAGTAAATACATTATCAAATTGGCCAATCACTAAATCATCAAATCAGCATCCTTGCGTCGCACACTTGTGCAGATGAAATTCTATTGAGCAGTTCTGATGCAGTGTTGTTGTTTCTTTTATAAAGCGGTTACTGCTAAAATCTTCAAAATTTTAATGCACTTAAAAAAAATTGAAAGTCTTTAAAGTAAAACTTTTCATCGCTCGTCTTCTACTATATATAACAACAAATAAAAAATTAAAACAATGAAAAGATCAATTTTTAAACCAATCGTCGCAGGCATTTTGCTCGGCGCTGCAATATTTATGTTTGGCTTCTTTTTATTAAGGGCACTTGTATTCTTCTTATTGGCGGGCGCACTTGTAAGGTTCTTTGTGGTGCGCAGGTTTCGAAAGAATTTCAGCAGGTACCATTCATTTAATAAAGATGCCTTCAGCAGAATGCATGCTGTAAATATTTATGATGCAAGGAAACATAACATCATCAGCCTGCGTAACAGGGAAGATATTAATGTCATTAATATTGATTAACCCTTTAAAATAATTTTATGAAAAGAGGTTCAAGAGCTTTGATCGTTTTTGTATCAGCAGCAGTAACATTCGCAAGTCTTATGGCTTTTGCCGGACCTGAATATTTTAATAAAAAGCATTCGCTGCACAGTTGCAACCATTTAAAGGAAACGCACAATAACAAAAGCGAAGAAAGCGCCCCAGGCACTTTAAAACAAAACAATTAATCAAGAAAAAACAAACAATTATGCACGGAAGATGTAACACAGCAGGCTATGGGTCTGCATACGGAAGAAGGGATTTTGCACACGGTCACCAGCCATTTGGCGGCTTTTATAAAAGACCAAAATACAATGTTCCCGTAAACATTGAAGAAAAAGAAAACAGTTATGAAGTAACCGTTTATGCCACAGGCTTTGATAAAGAAAATATCAAGCTTTCAGTAGTAGATCAGTTGCTTTATATTACCGGAACAAGAACAATTGACGAAGGCAATAAGCCCAATTTTACCAAGCAGGAATTTCCGGTAAAAACCTTTGAAAGAGTAATTGCCTTAAACGACCAGGTTGATACTGCAGGTATAAAAGCAAAACAGGAAAATGGCGTATTGATTGTAACACTGCCTAAATCGGCAGAGGCACAAAAACCAGCACAGGAAATAAATGTAGATTGATAAAAACCTGTTTTGGCTTTAATAAAAAAGGCAACATATAGTTGCCTTTTTTTATTTCTAACTCTTGAGGATTCGCTACTTGTATTTTAGATGAAAAAAATTTATGCAGTAGAAGTGTGCGACGCAAGGAACGCTTCATAATGTTACCATAGCCCGGCCCATAATTTTCTTAATACGCATTTAAAATTCATGGCTAAATCATCTCTGTCATCTTTGCAAGTTGTACCAATGCAGTGGTATCTCTTGCTCCAAGGCGGTCAATCATATTGCTGCGGTGGTTGCCTACTGTGTTGGGGCTTATAAAAAGCCGGTCGGCTATTTCGCGTGTATCGAGATCGTCTGCAATAAGCAGGAGTATTTCCTTTTCTCTTGCCGATAATAAATCGCGGTTTGAATATTCCTTATTCTCAGAATGAAAAGTATGTACAAACTCGTTGTTTATTCCGTGTGTGATACGCACCCAGTAGTAAGGGAAATCTTTTTTTATAAGGTGGGCTACATTTTGCACATAGTTAAACGTAAAAGTAAAATTGCGTTGCGCATCGTAATGAATGGGCAGCCCTTTTGAAAAGATACAAATTGGTTTTCCATCAAGGCGGCGGTACCGTATGGCGCAATGAAAAAATTTGAAATTGGCTTTTTGTGCATAGGGAATTTTTTCAAGTGCTTTTGCAAACCAGCTTACCGACTCGGCTGGAAAAGAGGCGTAATCTTTTTCGAGCAGTCCCAGTATCTGGCGCATTCGCTGCTCCTGTGGCACTTTAGGAAAACTGCCCCAGAATTCTTCTTCGCCCACTTCTAAAACAGGCGAGTAGGTATTGTGGTTAAAAATACCAATTACTGCATCTGTACCCTTAACGCCCTGAAGCATAAATTCTGCTTCGCGTACAAAGTTGCTCATGTCTCCAATCTCATCCCGTTCAAAAGCGTTTTCTGAAAGTTTTAGCACACGGTTATAAAGCTCATCAGCATTCCGTAAGCGTATAAGGCTGTTACTGTTTTGGTCTGTCATTTTAAAGGGATAATAACATAGTACCATTAAAAATAGCGACTTTCCCTATTGCATTGGGCCAAACGTAGATTTAATTTTATCAAATGATTGAAAAGATCAAACAAACCAAAACATCATTTGCAGATTTTATGGAAAAGACCACTGCCCTGCTTTCAGGTTCAATGTTTACACAAGAAGAGCTGAGAACATTTTTATACAGCGATTCGGAGGATGATTTTTACGTTTTGTATGATATTTATGCAGCCCCCTTATTTGGCTTAGTACTTAAAATGGTAAAGTGTAACGCAAAAGCTGAACATATACTCGCATCCACTTTTATTAAAGCCCGAAAAGAAGCAGTTAGTTTTGATGATTGCCCTTTCAGTTTGTTTATATGGCTTATGAGGATTGCAGTGCAATTGTGTTTGCAGGAGAAAAAATCAAACGGTATTGCACAGGTAAAAGAAGATATTCTAACTACGCTTTCCTTTGCCCTTAAACACGAAAGGCTGCTTAATTTGGGATTTAGTAATTAAAAAAAATCATAGTTGCCGGCAGCCCTATACCGGCAACTATGATGCAAGCTTTAAATTTATTTACGCTTCATTGCATCTGCAATTGCTTTCTCTGCAAGCGGTTCCATTATTTTATATCCTGCAAGATTGGGATGTACTCCATCGCCGGATAAACTTGCCGGTAAGCCATCGCGTTCATCTTTCATTGCGGTGAAATAATCAAGATATACCACATTGTTTTTTGCAGCGTATTCCTTAAGCATTGTATTTAGTTTTACCACTTTTGGTGCTGGCTGCATGCCTGGGTGCCATGGAAAATCAAATGCAGGCAAGACTGACGAAATAACCGGGTGAATTTTATTTGCTTTTGCAAGCTCAACCATAGAAACAATATTGCCGAATGTTTCTTCAGGCGTCATGGGGCCGGTGTTTTGTGCAATGTCGTTGATGCCCGCCAAAATCACAACCACAGCGGGTTTAAGGTCAATCACATCGGGGCGGAAACGGATGAGCATCTGTGGTGTTGTTTGCCCGCTGATACCACGATCTATATAATTCTTACCAACAAAGAATGATGAATCGGCGTTGATCCATCCGTCTGTTATGGAATTACCCATGAACACCACGCGTGGCTTGCTTGAAGTTGTTGCGGCAAGTGCTGTGTTTGCAGCCCTGTAGCGGCCAAGATTCTGCCAGTCTGAGTGAAAGCGTTTTTCATTTTCTTTTTGCATATCATCGAGCTGCCAATCGGTAAAATTTTTCTGCCAGTCGGGCTGATGCAACATTTTTAAATAACCATTCAGTCTTAGCCAGTCGCCAAAACGGTCGATCCAGGTATCTGAAGGAAGATGCTGAACATCCATGCCAAATCCGTGGTTGCCGGTTGAGTATATATGCAGCTCGGCAGAATGATTGGCAGCCATCCATTTACTGTAAAGGTTTACACTATGTGGTGCAAGTTTAAAACCATCATTGGTAGCTGCAACAACAAACATAGGTGGCGCATCAGCAGGAATATTTGTAATCAGTGAATCGGGGAAATAAGCATAAATGGGCGCAATAAAGTTGGGCTTGTTTTCGGGCGTATAATTAAATGCACTGAACATGGTAAGCGTGCCACCTGCCGAAAAACCAATAATGCCGATTTTGTTTTTATCAAGCCCATATTCATCTGCATGTGCACGTACATAAGCAATGGCATTTTTGCTGTCGGCAATTTCCAGGGGTATTACGGCTTTGGTTTCATCATCATTTTGTTTGCTTCCCAATTTGCCCATCCACTCTGCAACAGGATCGGTAGTTGAACTGTGCGCCACCCTGTATTTCAGCACAAAACAGGTAACTCCTTTTTTTACCAGCCATTTTGCTACATCGTAGCCTTCGCTGTTAATAGAAAGAGCGTGAAAGCCACCACCGGGGCAAATTACAACCGCTGTACCGGTTGATAGCATTGAATCTGGCGCAAAAACGGTAAGCGTTGGTTTTGAAACATTGTACACCACATCGGTTTTCCATGCGTTGTTTGTGTTTGTTGCTTCATCCCAGGTCCAGCTTTCCGAGCCCGGGGCAGCTCCATTATACAGTTGAATTACTTTTTGCTGTGCTTGTAAAAACGTAACTAAAGGCATCGATAAAAGAAGCAGTGCAACTATTTTTTTCGTCATGATGATTGATATTTAAAAAATTAAACTTTGTGTTTCGGATACTGTAATGCTATTTTTTGTGAGAAAACATCCAGCTTAAATATGTGGGTTCTGCAAAGGCGTTATCCCAACTGTTATGGTTAACACCGGGGTATTCACTGTATTTTACACGCACATGCAACGATTCTAATGTGCGCACCATCGCCCTTGAGTTCTCAACATTTACAACGGCATCTGCATCGCCATGAAAGATCCAGAAGGGAATTTTCTTAACACGCCTGTTGTAGTGAACAGTATCGCCGCCGCCGCATATTGGCATAGCAACTGCAAAAAGTTTTGGATACCTGTAAACTGCTTCAAATGTACCAAAGCCGCCCATAGACAATCCTGAAATATATATCCTTGATTTATCAACGCTTTCTGTTGAAGCAATATGTTGGGTTAAATCTATTACCGCTTTCATGGCCCAGGTTTGCGGCATTGTATAGTCAAATGAAAATGATAAAGGCGTTTTAGTGCGGTCAACTTTTACAGAACCCCAGCTACTATCTGTTGGGCATTGCGGGAATAAAACAAAACAGGGAAATTTTTCGCGGTTACTGTCTGCCAAAAAAAGCTTTCCTCCATGGGTTAATTGAATCTCATTATCGCTGCCTCGTTCGCCAGACCCATGCAGGAATAAAACCAGCGGATACTTTTTTGATTTATCATAATTTTCCGGGTATAAAATTCTGTACAGAAGCATTTTTCCGGATTCATTATACTCCTGTTTTTTAAAAAGGCTAAAATCCTGTGCAGATGTTACAAAGCAAAACAGCAGCGCACAGGCTGTGAATATTTTTCTCATAATGGCCGTTATTAATTTATTTTGACCAAGCTACTGAATAATTATTAAACATTCGTTGCGTCGCACTCTTGTACGTTCTGATTATTTATTGAGCTTTTACCGGTGCGTAGATTGCAGGGCTTTGTAAATACAACTTGCCTGGGCGGATGCGCGAAAGTTTTGTTGCGAACTTTCGCATATTTTTGAGTTAGCGGCAACTTTTGACGAGCAGTTTCACCCTTGTTCAGCGACAGACAAAACGCATTTTAAATATCTTATAAGACTTGAGCCAAAGCCCAAATCAGCTTGATGTTTTCCAGTTTGGCTTTTGTTGGTTTTTTGTTCTTTGGTTTTTCAATTTAACTTTAGCAACTTGGTGGACTTTTGCTAAAGTCTAAAAGCAGGACACAGTAAAACTGGTTGGACAATCACTAACAGCAGACAAAAAACAACTCATCAAAACCTACTACAACGAACAAATTCAATAAATATGTGGTTAAAAATTATCGCAGGAATTATTTTGACACTTGTTGGATTATTCGTTTATGGATATTTAAGACAGAAATATATTCAATCAAAACAAAAGGCCGATTTTTAAAAATATTCGGAGGTTGGAAAAATTCTTTACCGACTCTAGAGTTTGGTTCAAGTTATGGTTGGGGAACTTTTAAAGTGACATTTCAAAACAAAAATGATTTAGACTTTGCAACAAAAAATAAACTGACTGAAGACTTTAAAAATTGTATCAAAAAATATTATAGTTCAAAGTTTGACGCTGACATTGCAGTTTATTTTACGCATAGCGAAACTGAATGACTAAGTGCAATAAAGCTGCTGCCAACACGGGTATTTTTCGCCGCTGTTTACGTCCTCGTCGACAGCCTTCGCTTCAATCTTCGCTGCGGTAAAAGCTCATTCATAATCCAACCGTACAAGTGTGCGACGCAAGAATATTGATTTGATGATTTGATGATTGGCTAATTTGATTATGTATTTCATAGGCACATCATCAAATTGCCATATCACCAAATTAATCCCTTTGCCCGGAAAAAAAATTCCTGTTATTTTAAAGTAAAACGTAATGCATCTTCGTCAACACATAGTTGATTCTCTTTTTATTTACAGTACTTTGTAAAAAAATTTTATGCGCAACTGGACTGGCTGGTGGGTTATTGTAATTGTAATGCTGTTGATAGACCTGTATGTTTTTACGGCAGTAAGAACCGTATCGCAAAACAGCAGCGACAGGATGAAGTGGACCATTTATTCTATTTACTGGTTTATTTCTGCGGCGGGCATTATTACCATTATACTCTTTCCTTTTGTACAGTTTTTTCAAACCAATATCGTTTTCAGGAACTATGTTTTTGCCATTCTTGTGGGTTTGTTTTTTGCCAAGATCATTGGCAGTGTTTTTTTCCTTGTTGATGATTTGCGCCGCGGTGGCATGTGGCTAATGGCAAAATTGTTTCCTGCAACAGGCGCTAACTTTGCGCAACAGGCAGCAATTACCCGTTCTACTTTTATAAGCTGGCTGGGTATAGCTTTTGGGGGCGGTTTATTTGCCACATTATTATATGGTTTTAGCAACAAATACAATTACCAGCTTAAGAAAATAAAACTGGCATTCAATAACCTGCCCTCGAATTTTAAAGGTTTAAAAATTGTTCATATCAGCGATATACACAGCGGCAGTTTTAACGATAAAGCAGCGGTACTGCGCGGCGTTGAAATGGTAGTGAGTGCAAAGCCCGATCTTGTTTTATTTACCGGCGACCTGGTTAACGATAAGGCTGATGAAATGCACAATTACATGGATGTATTTAATAAGATTAATGCACCGATGGGTGTGTACAGTACGCTGGGCAATCACGATTACGGCGATTACACTAGCTGGCCGACACCCGAAGCAAAAAAAGAAAACCTGGAGCGGTTGAAAAATGTGCATGCACAGCTTGGCTGGCGTTTACTGATGAACGAACATGTGGTACTTGAAAAAGACAGCCACCAGATTGCATTGCTGGGCATAGAGAACTGGAGCGCATTTGGCAACTTTCCGAAATATGGCAAAATGAGTGAAGCTTACCCCGGAAGCGAAAAATATCCTTTCAAAATTCTGATGAGCCACGACCCCAGCCATTGGGATGCAGAAGTAAGAACCAAATATCCCGACATAGATATTATGCTCAGCGGCCACACACACGGCATGCAGTTTGGCTTGGAAAATCCTTATTTTAAATGGAGCCCGGTACAATGGTTTTACAAAGAATGGGCAGGCCTTTACGAAGAAGGCAAACAAAAATTATACGTGAACCGCGGCTATGGTTTTATTGGCTACCCCGGCAGGGTGGGCATACTCCCTGAAATTACTTTAATAGAACTTGCATAAGTTCTGAAAATACAATTAGATTTTTTTTTGCACTAAGCTGTACAGCTACTATTTAGCTTCTGTTGTGTCACTCACTTGTGCTATGTATCAATATGCAGCACTGTGCAGCAGTGTTATCCATGCTTCTAAATTTGAATAAGTTTTAGTACGTACAATCTCCATGAACCATAGGTACACACAGGCACATGAAGAATTTTTAACCACAGAGTTACACAGAGAAACTCCGTGTAACTCTGTGTAACTCTGTGATTCTTTCTCTGTGCAACTCTGTGGTTAAATGCCCAATAAAATTACCTTCAGCCCAAGTGTGCGATCCTTCGGCTCAGCTCAGGATAAACTGCCACGCATTGATGCTATGAAAAAGGGACTTTGAAACGAGCGTGGCAAGAAAAGCTCAATAGTAGTAATACTGCCGGTACAAAAATGTATTTGTAAATTATGTGCCGCGTTATCAACAAGATGAAAATGTAGTATGCTAAAATTTAGGACAAGGAATACCTTTGCTACCCGGAGGTTTTGCTATATAAATCAGCGATATCTCTACTCCGCCACGGCTTTGAGAGGCTGTTTTTAAATCAGAAGTATTAATATCGTATGTCATACCGAAACGAAGATTGTTGAATTCGAGCCCTACATAGGGAATCAGTGCATCGCCAAGGCGCACCCAAGATCCGGCATAAAAACTAACCGGATTTTCTGAAGTTTCGGCACTGGTAGCCGCAAACTGAAGTGCAGCGCCAATCAATGTTTCATGAGCTTTTGCCTGCGTGCTGTATAAAGCGCTTATGTGCAAAGTGGTCATGTCGCCTGTAGCGAAGTACCCGCCTGCATGAAAAGTAGCACGAGGGTTAACCAGGTAAAAAGCTCCGGAATTAAAATTTTGCCTTGGCCTGTTGATATGGTACAGGCTAACACCTGCATACAAATTATTTTTATCAGATGAACTGGTAGTGTAAAGCAGACCTGCGTTTAAATCGAAATAACTTGTTTTTAAAGTGGTGTTGCCAAAGGTCTCACTGGTAACACCTGTAAAACCCAGGGGTGTAAGCTGGTCCTCGAACTTCAGGTTCGAAGGGTTTATAAGCATATTGCTGTAAGTGCCCTGCAAACCCACGCCAATCTGTTTATAACCATCTTCATCCAGGCCTTTATGAAATGCTGTTGAGAGCGAAACGTAATTAAAAGAAACAGCACCATCGGCGCTTTTATCGGTGTAGCCCATTAATCCTGCACCCCAGGTATCTCTGAAATCGATTAGTTTCTTCATTAACGGAAAATCAACAGAAACTGTTCCCGTTTGATAAGCCCTGTTAATAGTAGGCCACTGATTTCTGTAATTGCCTGCAATACGCATGGTACCATCGAACTTGCCGGTAAAAGCAGGATTGAGTGTAAGGGGAGAAGAAAAGAATTGTGAAAAATGCGGATCCTGTGCCTGCACTGCCTTTGTTGCACCCATCACAAAAAAAACGAATAAAAATATGTTTCTCATCAACAGTTTTTTCAGGTTATAAATGTAACGAATAATAGTTTAGTTTATTTTCCGTCTGTAACTATTATTGGTTTACAACTGTGTTTTGCTGCCAAATGCCAGGTCTCCGGCATCACCCAATCCCGGAACAATATAGCCTTTTGCGGTAAGTTCTTCATCAATATCGCCACACCAGATATTTACAGTATCGCCAGCTTCGCGGTAAATATATTCTATGCCAATTGAACTGGCAATAGCACATACTATGTGTATTTGTGCCGGAATGCCCTCGTCTTTTATTGCAGCAATTGTTTTTACAAGTGATGCGCCGGTAGCCAGCATAGGGTCGCTGATGATGAGGATCCTGTTTTCTATTGATGGACAGCTTAAGTACTCGAGTTCGATATTAAAAGTCCCATCGCGGTGGTGTTTGCGATAGGCTGATATAAATGCGTTATCAGCTTTATCAAAAAAATTCAGCAGGCCATTGTGCATGGGCAAACCTGCACGCAAAATAGTAGCGAGCACAGGTTGCTGCTCAAGTACTTTACTGGTATGTATTCCCAAAGGGGTTTGTACTTCTTTTTCTACCCAGGGTAAGCCTTTGCTAATTTCATAACCAATTGCCTCGGCAATGCGTTCAAGGTTGCGGCGAAAGCGCATGCGATCTGTTTGCAGATCCGCATCGCGTAGTTCACTGATCCAGTTACTAACAAGGCTGTGTTGTTCACTAAGATTAATAACCATGCTGCTAAGATAAGGTGTAAGATAATTTTATAGTCTATATATTTTTTTGAGGTTTTAAACCCTGATAGAATTATTAATTGACCGGGCTTAAGAATATGTATTTAGCTTTACTTGCGTCGCACACTTTTACTCTAATAATGCTGTTCAACATTCAACAGCCCCGACCTCTAGCAAGGCAGAACCTCAAATTTTTTTAATGCAGCAGTCATTTTAAGAGCCAACTATCAGAATCGAACTGACGACCCGTACATTACGAATGTACTGCTCTGCCATCTGAGCTAAGTTGGCTTATGCTTTTCAAAATTATTATCGCATGAATTTACGAAAGATTTTAAAATGCAACGCTTCCCAAAACGTAAGAGCCGCACCGGTTTCCTGGTGCGGCTCTTAATATTCATGATCGTTATTTATAAACTTAAAGGCCAGAATAATATGGGGAGCGTAACCTGCTGCGGTGTGCCTCCGTTAATTGAAAGCGTAGCAAGGTTATCGCATGAGCCCTCACCATAATCAAGATACTCGGTAAACGCAGCATCCCCTCCTGTAAGCAAGGTAATGTTGATCTTTATGCCGCCTTGAGTTCTGTAATTGCAGGCTACAGGTTTTATTACATGATGTGCATCATCCACATCTGCAGTCCAAGTGAAAATTGTTGCTCCATCTAAAGTTTCGGTGCCTTCAGCGTGGCCTGTAATTTCATACACATCATCGCTTCTCGTTAAAGTATTGGCGCCTTCTGTTTGGGTAAATACGTGTGTTCCGCTAATGATGTTCTTATCGCCGTTTGGCGAGAAAATTGATTTTTCACTTTCGAACCTTAAAACTTTAGGACCGGGATCGCTTCCGGCAACAAGAAATTCTTTTACAACACCGGTAATGTTTATTGTATCAAGGTAATAGTTCTCGAAAGTAACTTCAGAAATTTCTGTGCCTGCCGGTGCGGTTTTAGGGTCAACAAGAACTGTTACAATTTTTTTGCCTTTTCTTGTATGGCCATCTGCACCTGTGCAGCCTGTACCAAAATCGATGACTTTCTGATGTGGATATAAAGTTCTCGAAGGCGTAAAAGTAATTATGGCGCAGTGCGATATTGAATCAGCAGATTCTCCTGCAGCCATCACATCATTCAGCGTTTCATTATCTGTAACACTGGCCGAATAGATCATGTTCGTTGCGGCCATCAACTGTGCCTGTTGCGGTGTTGTGGCAGGCTGACCCGTTGGTGCATTCGACTTTTGGCAGGATTGTAAAACACAAATTGCAAGGGCAATAACAGGCAACATCCTGTAAGAAAAAACATAATTTTTCATGGTTATAATTTTTGAAATTAAAAAATGATTCTGTTATGAAATACAGGCAATACCTTAAACGGGTTGCTTTAAATATTTCAGCAGGCTGAGTTAAAATTAAACGGCAGGAGAGAAAACAAACTTTTAGAATTACTTCATTATGTGTGATTAGGTATTGGACGAAACTGATTTTATATTGTTATCAGTTAGCAATTAACATGCTATAAAATCAAATTCGTTATAACAACGCATACGACAGGTGAAAAATTATAAGGTTTAACGGCGACCCGAATTTTAAACATCGGCATTTTCATTTTAACAAAAAGAGTTAACCATTAAACAAGGTGGTTTATATAAGTTAAGTTAGCCTGTAAACCAAAGCTCAACAGCATTGTTGCAGATGCAGTGAGTGACACAAGGAACGGTGAATAAATATTCAAAAGCTGAAAAAAATTAATCCTCTTACCCAAGAAAAATTTTCAAGAAAAATCAGATGAAGTAACTCAGCGTTACGATACAGGCAATTTTGTTAAAAAGGTTTCGTTCTAAAAAAGATTTATGTAATACACACCTGTTAGCATCTTTATAACAGTTCTTAATAATCATACCGGGTAAATTTGTAATTAAGAATTTTTTTGGCCCGGCAATTGAATAAATATTGAGCATTGTTGCGTCGCACACTTGTACAGCATCATATATTGCGACAGCAAACAGCAGGCGAATGAAAAAAATAAAAAATTATGAGCAATAAAAATTATAAAGAACAGGAATTCGAAAAGCAAAAAAATATGAAGGCGTTTGGCCTTACTGTTTTTATTACAGGCGGATTGTTCCTTTTCTTATTCCTGGTAAGCTGGACCATTCCCGCACCACCGGTTGTACCTGTTGATGAAGGTATTGAAGTAAATCTTGGTAACAGCGAAACAGGTTTTGGTACAGTACCGCCACAAATTCCCGGCGATCTTTCAGCAGCGCAGGAAACCAATGTAAGCCCGCCACAAACAACGCAGGCAACTGCAGAAACCAATCCCGAAGTTGCAGATAATAACGAACCTGATGCACCTGTTGTACATACCTCGCCCAAACCTGAAGTAAAGAAAAATCCTTCTTCAACTGACAATACAGAAGCGAAGAATACCAATAATAAACCAGTTGCAAACACGCCGCCAAAAGTAGAAAAACCAAAGGCCGTTTATTCTGGTGGAAAAAGTACCAGCAATGGCGGTAATAATGCAGACAGTTATAATAAGGCAAAAGACCAGGGTATTGCCGGTGGCAAAGGTGACCAGGGTAAACCCAATGGCAATCCCAATTCTGACAGCTATACCGGTAATGGTGGCAAGGGTAGTGGTGGTGTAAATATTTCAAGCGGTCTTGAAGGCAGGCATATCAGCAGCAGTGCAAGGTTTGAAGATACTTATCAATATGGCGGTAAAGTAATCGTGAATGTTACTGTTGATGAAAACGGTAATGTTACTGCTGCAACGTTAAGGCAAGGCAGTGCTTTCCCTGACATCAATAAGATCGCGGTAAAAAGGGCTTATCAATTAAAATTCTCTAAAGGCAGCGAAACACAATCAGGAACAGTGATCATAAAATTTGAAAATCCAAAAGGATAAAATGTTTATTTACAATAAAAACCTGTGAGGCATTTTCTTCACAGGTTTTTTGTTTTAATTAATTTGGTTACCGGTTAAAAATAATCTCTGTAAAACATTCTTCAATCTTTTCTATCTTGCCACGATGACTTACGCAGAAACCCTCGAATATCTTTACCAGGCTTTGCCTATGTTCAGCCGTATAGGTTCTGCTGCATATAAAAAAGACCTTGACAATACTATAAAGATTTGCGAGGCGTTGGGCAATCCACAGCAAAAATTTAAAAGTATTCATATAGCAGGTACCAATGGCAAAGGCTCAACGAGTCACATGCTTGCATCTGTTTTGCAAACTGCAGGTTATACAACAGGTTTATATACTTCTCCTCACTTAAAAGATTTCAGAGAAAGAATAAAAGTGAACGGGGTAATGTGCCACGAAGATTTTGTAATAAGTTTTGTGGAGAAAGTAAAACCATTGATTGAACAGGTACAACCTTCTTTTTTTGAAATAACAGTTGCAATGGCATTTACTTTTTTTGCTGAACAAAATATTGATGTAGCAGTAATTGAAGTGGGTCTGGGTGGAAGGTTAGACAGTACCAATATCATTACTCCCGAATTATCGGTTATTACCAATATTGGCTGGGATCATACCAATTTGCTGGGCAACACACTTGAAAAAATTGCTTTTGAAAAAGCCGGGATCATTAAGCAAAATATACCAGTTGTAATCGGCGAAACATTACCCGAAACAAAACCTGTTTTTGAAAACAAAGCCAAACTGGAAAATGCACCAATCATTTTTAGTTCGAATGAAAGGTATGTTGCTGACTGGCAATACATGCATCATCAGTTAAGTGTTACTGTTGTAAACAATCATACGGATGAACATAAGATCTATGCTTTAGATCTGCCGGGTATTTATCAAAAAAGAAATATTGTTACAGTTCTTGAAGCCATTCACCAGTTGCAAAAAATGGGTTGGCATATTTCGGAAGATCAAATAAAACATGGCCTTGCACATGCAAAAAAAGTTACAGGTTTGCATGGCAGGTGGGAAGTAATTCATAGCAACCCAACTGTAATACTTGATGTGGGCCACAATGAAGATGGCGCTAAACAAATTGCTGAACAATTAGAGTTAACAGATTATCACGACCTGCATATTATTATTGGTATGGTAAAAGATAAAGCAGTTGATAAAGTGCTGTCGCTTTTGCCTGAAACCGCAACATACTATTTTACCAAAGCTCAAATACCCAGAGCTTTGGATGAGCAAATTTTGAAAGAGCAGGCGGCAGTTCTTAAACTCTATGGCAATACTTACAAAGACGTGAACACCGCACTACAGCAGGCTTTACAGCATTCACACAAAGATGATTTGATTTTAATTTGTGGCAGTGTTTTTCTTGTGGGCGAAGTAGATACAGCTTTGTTATAAAGTTTGTAAATTTCATCTTCGCTTTGCTGAAAGATATTCCAAACGTACAAGTGGGTGACACAACAGAAGTTCAATTCATATTCTTTAGTTTGGCCAATAAAAATTTATTGATACTTTATTTTATCAAGATGCCGCAAAGCATAAAAAATAGTACTCAGGTGCATGGATTGTATGATTTTTCTTTCTTCTACCAGTTGCAATAATTCATCCATGGTTAATTCAACAATTTCTATTTCTTCGTTGTGATCGAGTTGTTGCGCTCCAACTTTTTTGCCACCTGTTGCAACAAACATGTGCATCAGGTTATTATTGGTAGAAGGATTTGCTGAAATTTCGCCGAGGTAGTGAACTTCATTAAAAACATAACCCGTTTCTTCGAGCAATTCGCGGCGCACACCGGCTTCAGGCGAAGCATCGGTATCATCGATACAACCACCCGGAAGTTCAATGCAGGTAACGCCCAGCGCCTGCCGGAATTGCCTTACCATAATGATCTTTCCATCTTCTGTAACCGGAAATGCAGTGGCCCATTCTGGAAATTCGAACACATAATATGGATCAACAATTTTACCATCAGGTTTTTCGCAAACATCTTTGCGAACGGTGAACCAGTTCTCTTTATACAGGTATTCGCTCGATAAAGTTTTCCAGGTTAAATCGCTCATTGAAAAGTTTGTAGTTTACAGTTTGTAGTTTGTGGTTTGTACTTCACTTTTTCATTTCCTTCACCATCCCTTTCTTTCCCTTAGTGCAGTTATATGTTTTACATGATGCCTGCCATGCCATGCGTACATGCCGAGTAAATACCACAGGCTCATGTTTATTTTATGTTCGGGATGATACACTGTGCGCTCCCACTGGTCTTCAGAAAGATCTTTTATTGCAGCCACCCAACGTTGATGCAACGCATGCAGCAATGTAAGCGAAACGTTGATGGGCAAGGCTTCCACGTCATTTAGTTTCACCCATTCTTTTTCTTCGTATGGTTTTATTGGCGGATTATTTTCTGTAAGCCCCAACTTAAAACGTATATAAGCATTCATGTGGCTGTCGGCTACATGATGCACCAATTGCTGTACAGTCCATCCGCCTTCGCGGTATGGTGTTTGTAACTGGTGTGCATCCAGATTATGAATAGACAGTTCAAGGCTGTCGGGCAAAAATTGTAAATCCAGCAGCCATTTTTCTTTTTGTTCATGCGAAAAAGGTTGTGGTAAATATTTACCCATCGGGTATCGCAGGTCATCGCTCATGGTATATTATTTAGTTTATTTTTTTTGATACCGGCTTTTGTATTTCATGGAATCGTTCCTTGCGTCGCAATCCTTTCATCTGTATAACCTTTGGCGACATTTAAGCGAAACAATAAAATACATTTGAACAACCGATTAACTGATCAACTAGTCAACCTACTCATCCCTCCATTCTTTGCCGGTAAGATTGATGAATACATCTTCCAGGCTTGCTTTTTTCACTTCTTTTGGCCGCTCAAAACCAGTAGCAACAAGATCATCAATCAGTTTATCCGGCGATGCCAGTGAAATAATTCTGCCACTATCCATGATTGCCACGCGATCGCAGAGTATTTCGGCTTCATCCATATAATGTGTGGTAATAATTACAGTAGCGCCACCGTCTTTTAACCCACGGATGAGGTCCCACAAGTTTCTTCTTGCCTGCGGATCTAAGCCCGTTGTAGGTTCGTCAAGGAAAATTATTTTTGGTTTGTTGATCAATGTGGTGGCAATAGAGAACCGCTGCTTTTGCCCGCCGCTTAGTTGTTTTACTTTGCTGTTGGCTTTATCGCGCAAGTTTACGGTATCTAAAAGTTCCATTGCATTAACGGGGCGGTTGTACAAGCCTGAAAACAGGCTGATCAGTTCAGTAAGTTTAAGGCCGGGATAATAACCCGAAGTTTGCAATTGTACGCCAATGATCTTTTTAATATCGTTGGGGTGCGTATCCAGGTTAAGGCCATCTACAATTATTTCGCCGCTGGTTTTTTCGCGAAGCGTTTCAATAATTTCCAGTGTGGTGGATTTGCCTGCACCGTTCGGGCCGAGCAATCCGAATATCTCACCTTCCATTACATCGAAACTAATACCTTTTACGGCATCGAAACTGCCATAACTCTTTGTAAGGTTCTTTACCGAAATAATTACTTTAGACATGCAGGTTTAAATAAGATTATAAAGATAGTTCCATTTTAATGTCAGCCGTTAGAAAAGGTGAATCTGTTGCGGCTATATGTTTAAAACCATATTTTTCATACAACGAAATTGCAGTGGTTAACTGGCTGTTTGAAAATAAAATTAATTTGTTTGCCTTAAGTTCCTTTGCTGTACTCAAACATTTTTCAATAAGCATTTTACTGATGCCTTTTCCCTGGAATGCAGTCGTTACAGACATTTTAGCTAACTCATATAAACCTTCGCCTTCGTGTATGAGGGCAGCGCTACCTACAATCTTATTGCCTGATTTTGCAAGAAAGATGCAACCGCCAGTATCTAAAATTGTTTTATGAGGATCATTTAAAATTTCAAGGTCGTGCGATTCCGCAAGGTTGTATTTGTTAAGCCATTCAAGGTTCAGGTTTTTAAAGTCGGCTTCATATTCATCGGTATAGTCAATTATTTCTATCATATAAATCCTTTTGCCGAAAGTAAATAAATGGAAGTTATTATACTGGAATTTTTAATAAGTGGTAACCGGATAATTAATCTGCAACTTTACAATTGAATATTTTACTTTCAAATTTGGTTTCTTTGCAGTTAAGGCACCGGCTTCACAAAAAACAGCGGGCTGCATTAGAGTGCTCAACAGAATTACCGGACGTACAAGTGAGTGACACAACGAATGATGAGCAGTGTAACTAAAGCTGGCTAAAAAAGTAAAAATTATCGTTTATGATTGACCGTTTTACAATTAGGGTTTATGGAATTTTAATGGATGCAAGTAAGCGTGTGCTGGTGAGCGACGAATTTATACGCGGCGAATATTTTACAAAATTTCCCGGTGGCGGAATGGAACTTGGCGAAGGAACAAGGGATTGTTTGCAGCGTGAATTTAAAGAAGAAACAGGCCTGGATGTAACGATCGGCGACCATATTTATACAACCGATTATTACCAGGTTTCTGCATTCCGGTACACTGACCAGATCGTTTCCATTTACTATTATGCTCATGCAAATAGCGTTGACGCATTACAAAAACTAGATATAAAACAAACGCCATTTGATTTTACGGATGCGCAAATCGCAGACCCTGATGGCCAAAGCGAAGTGCTGCGCTGGATTGAATGGGATGAGCTTTCAACAGAAACTGTTTCGCTGCCGATTGATAAAATAGTTGTGGCAATGATCAAAGGAATTTGATTTGTTACCCCGCAGTTGGTATGTTCATAAAGCCATCGGTTTCCTGGCCCATGGCTGCGCGTTTCATTTTCTTTGCGGTATCGTGGCCCACATAAATTTCTATTCTTTTTTCCACGAAGTAAATTACCGGGGTTAGTATAATGGCAACCGTGAATTTGTAAATGTAGTTCATGGTGCCAACGGCAAAAATCATCGGCCAGGTCCAGTTACCACCAAATTTAAATGCAATAGTAAGCACGATAAAACTATCGATCAGTTGCGATACCAATGTAGAGCCGGTTGCACGCAGCCATACCTTTTTTTCGCCTGTAATTTTTTTGATTCGGTGAAAAACGGTTACATCAACTACCTGGCTTACAAGAAAGGCCACAATACTACCGAAGATGATCCACATACCCTGGCCAAAAATTCCATTAAATGCGGTTTGCATATTGTCAATACCATTATCGGTTTTGCTAGCGATCCAGAAATCTGCGGGCGGTGTTTGAATGCTTCCATAGAACATTACAAAGGCGTAAGAAATAAGTACAACAGCAGTGTAGCTGATGCGCCGCACAGCTTTAGGGCCGTAGTACTCGTTTACAATATCTGTCATAACAAACTCCAGGGGCCAGAGTAAAACGCCACAGGTAAGATTAAACGATAAGCCGCTTTGCCCGAATAAAGTAATATTCGAAACTGACATGCCAAGCAGCTTTTCAAGCGAGAATATTTTTGTACCAATGCATTCTGCAATTAATGCATTGGCAACAAAGAAAGCAGTAAAGCCAAGGAAAAGTTTTGTGGGTTTGTCTTTAAGAATATTGTGTATCATAATTATGCAAAATAATAAATGACCTGTGCAATAAATAAAATAAAATTAAATGTACGCAACCAAACGGGAACAATAGAATGTTTACGGTTTAGTAACAAAACAGCCTCCCAAAGGTTTACTATAAAACCAAGTACAATGGAAACAACAAATCCAAGAATGATTATATAACTCTGTAAATCGCGGCTGCTGATAAAATTTTTTGTGTACAAAATAACAATGCACAGCAGGAATAAAATGTAGCAAATAAAAGTTGCCCTGTGAAGGAACAGCAGAAAGCGCATAATTTTTTTTGTGTAAAATAGTATTAATTTGTCAGGCTGTGGATGTTGCCAATATAAAATTTTTTATTGAACATTTATTATCGAGCATTTTTTATTCGTCACTAACTATTTTCCGTTTATCATTTGCAAGTGATGAACGGTTTCCGGTAAGATTTTAAAAATTCCACTTATCCATTTTTTACATTTTTACTCAAATCCGACAATACAATTTAGCACTACGAAAAAATACGTACTAACGCTTTATTTTAAATTGTATGAGAAATTTATACAAACCAATCACCGCATGTACCATGTTGCTGTTAAGCATTTATGTAAATGGCCAGCATCTGGGTAAAATATCAGGGATTATTAAATCACCAGAAGGTAAGGCCATAGAAGCTGCCACTATTTCTTTGCTGAAAGCAACTGATTCTTCGCTTATAAAAATTTCTATTACAGATAAATCAGGCATTTTTCAATTTGAAAATATAAAGAATGGTAATTACCTGTTCCTGGCCGATGCAATTGGGTTTGGTAAAACATACAGCAAAGTAATTGCGCTTACCAATGAAAATGTAACTATTGAAACAGGTGAATTGCAACTGGCCGCAACTACACAAAAATTAAATGGAGTAAATGTATCTGCACGGCGGCCTTTAATTGAAAATAAAATTGATAAAATGGTAGTGAATGTAGATGCATCGCCAACCAACACCGGTTTATCTGCATTAGAAGTTTTGGAAAAATCACCTGGGGTAACAGTAGATAACGATGGCAATATCAGTCTTAAGGGCAAGCAGGGCGTAATCATTCTTATTGACGGAAAGCCTGCATATTTAAGCGGGCAGGACCTGGTAAATTTTCTAAAGAATATGGGTTCAAACCAGTTAGATCAGATAGAAATTATGACCCAACCGTCTGCAAAATATGATGCATCCGGAAATTCAGGCGTTATCAATTTTAAAACCAAAAAAAATAACAACACTGGTTTCAACGGAACTTTTACCACCAGCGCCATCATTGCAAAATATTTTAAAAATACCAACAGCATCAACTTTAACTGGCGCAAAGGCAAAACAAACTTTTATGGCAACTATGGCTATTCGTACTGGGAAGGGTTTAACGACATTACCATCAACAGAAGTTTGCGCACCGATGAAAACACACCATTTAACAGGTACGTTGAGCAGCATACATTCGGCAGGTATTCTGGCTACCCGCACAATTTTAAAGCAGGCATAGATTTTTTTGCCAATAAAAAAACAACGCTGGGTTTTGCGGTAAACGGATTGATTGACGACCGTAAATTCAAATCGGTTTCGGTAGCAAATATTTTCGACAGCACCCACCGGTTTGTACAATACAACAATGCTTTTTCGCAAACAAAAGATCCATGGACGAATGTTGGGTTTAATCTGAACCTGCAGCAGAAACTGGATACATTCGGCCAGGAAATTTCTGTAGATGCTGATTATGTTTTATACAGAACAAAAGGGCATCAGTATTCTGATAACTATCTGTATAATTCTGACAAGCTACCTTCAGAAGATCCGTTTCTTTTAAATGGCTACCTGCCTGCAAATATTGATATATACAGTTTCAAAAGCGATTACAAAAAGCCATTAACGAAAGATGCTACGTTAGAAGCAGGGATTAAATTAAGCAATGTAAAAACAGATAATGATGCGCAATACACCATGTTCAACAATCCCGGTTCCAAATGGGAAACCGATACTGCCCGCAGCAATCATTTTATCTATAAAGAAACCATTAATGCAGCCTATATAAACCTGCAGCAGAAAATCAAAAAATTTGGTGTGCAGTTGGGTTTGCGTGCTGAGCAAACCATTGCCGAAGGTAACCAGGTTACCAAATCAATTGCTTTTAAAAAGAACTATACAAAATTGTTTCCAACAGCCTATTTCAGCTACCAGGTAAACGACAATAATTCTTTTGGCATTTCTTACGGAAGAAGAATTGAGCGCCCCGGATACCAGGATCTTAATCCTTTCCAATACCAGTTAGACCGCTATACATACCAAAAAGGAAACCCCGATCTGCAACCGCAGTTCAGCCACAATATAGAGGTGAGTTATAACTATAAAGGCCAGCTGAATGTTTCAGCAAATTATACAACTATAAGCGACATTATTAACGATGTACTGATCACTACCAAAGAGCCCGGCGATTCTAATTATACTACTTATCAAACCAGCCAGAATATTGCTTCAAGTCAAAACACAGGCCTGTCTGTTAACTACAATAAGCAATTGAAAAAATGGTGGAGCATCAATGTTTTTGCAAACGTTTATAACAACCATTATAAAGGCGTGATAGATAACGAAGCCATCGATCTGAACCTTGTTTCATTTAGCGGTAATTTCAGCAGCCAGTTTACTTTTAATAAAGGCTGGAGTGGCGAGCTTAGCGGTTTTTATAATTCAAAAAATTTAGTAAGCAGTGCTATTCTTGCACAGCCAATGGGCATGTTCTCTTTGGGTGCAGGAAAAAAGATTTTAAAAGATAAAGGAAGCGTTCGTTTAAACCTGCGCGACCCATTCTATCTCATGAGTTTCAGGGGCAGTACCGACTTAAGTAAAGGCTTAACACAAATACATAGTTACTGGGACAATCGCCGCGTTATATTAACGTTCACCTATCGTTTTGGTAAAGCAAATGGCCAGGGACCGCGCAGAAGATCAACCGGTGCAGAAGACGAGCAGAGCCGTGTAAAATCCGGGGGCCAGCAATAACTTTTTCTCATGTGCATTATAATACGGCCCTGGTTTCTACCGGGGCTTTTTATTATTTTTTTGGTAGCCAGCTAAAGAATATGAATTGAACTTTTCTTGCCACGCTCGGTTCATCGTTCTGAACAGTGGTGAGCGGAGCCGAACCATCATGGCAACATTTAAGCGAAAGGTTGCAGTCCGCTGCAAATTATTTTTAAAGAATTTATGTAAAACATTTAGCGGTTGCATCTTCACTCCAAATCAACTGTTATGAAACCGCAATTACAAATTCAAATTCCAAAACCCTGCCACGAAGACTGGAATAAAATGACACCCTTTGATAAAGGAAAATTCTGCGGAAGTTGTAATAAACAGGTTGTTGATTTTAGCTTAATGAGCGATCAGCAGGTATTGAATTATTTTTCTGCTGCAACCGGAAAAACCTGCGGCCGCTTTGCTGAGGATCAGTTACAGCGCGAATTAATACCAACAAAAATTGAAAAGAAAAAAACCTGGTGGTTTGCAGCACTTATGCCACTGTTATTATTTTTTGATAAAGCTAGTGCACAAAAAAGGAGTATAACTACGTTGGGAACACCCGCCGTAATTAAGAAAGATCCTATTCAGCAGATTATGGGTAAAGTTGCTGCACCGGTTTTAAATGATAAAGAGGTTCTATTTGGAGAAGTTGAAAAAAATAAGCAATGTTCGCAATTGCTTGGAGATACAGTTTTAGCACCAATTCATGACCCCTTTACAAAAGATGAATTTGCAACAGTTGAAAAACTATCGATCATTGGAAAAGTATTGGATGAAAATGGAAATGCTGTTCCATTCGCGACCATCAGCATAAATAAAGTTTCTACTTCTTTTTCCGCTGACAGCAATGGACACTTTCAGGCAAAGATCAATAACCTTGGCAACAGCATTAATGTTGAGGTTTCTGCTATTGGTTATGAAACAAAGCAGGTTGAAATAAATTCAAAGGAATTAAATAACATTTCAATAATTCTGCCGTACAGAGAGGTAAAACTTCCCGATGTTACAGTTATTGCAGATCCATTCTTAACCGGAAGATTGGGCGGTGCCGTTTGTATTATTACCACGGTTACAAAAAATGATTTGAGAGATACAGTTATCAGGAAAGCCTTTCGTAACGAGGCTTTCAAAGCTTATCCAAACCCTGCATTAAAAGGAAGTGCTTTGCATATTGAGATTAAAAAGGCAGGTGATTATTCCATTCAACTGCTGGATAACAATTCTAAACTGATATCAGTAGATGAATTTATAGCAGCAAGTAATAATGCTGTTACTTCAGTCGAAATTCCTTCAATGCTTGCGTCAGGCATTTACTATGTACGGGTTATTGATGAACGCAGCAAGAAGTCTTATACAGACAAGATTGTAGTTCAGTAACTGGATTGCACTTTGCCCAATTGAAAGACGAACGTACAAGAGTGCGACGCAACTGCCGATGCCATCTGATTAAAAGCCGGGCTCAAAAAAATATCTCTGTCATTCTAATTTAAATAAAATCAATTTTATGAAGTACTTAATGTCGCTGGGCGTATTGCTCTGCATACTTTTCTTTGCCTTTACTTATAAACAGGCAAGAGTTATAACCGGTAAAGTTACCGACGAACAAAGTAATCCCTTGGGTGGCGCAACAGTAACAATTAAGGGAACCAACACGGCTACTGTAACGAACACAACCGGCGAATTTTCGATAACTGTTCAAAACGATAAGGCAGTACTTGTTTTTTCGTGGATTGGATATCAAACGCAGGAAATAAGCGTAACAACAGCTAATGTGATGAATGTTATGTTGAAACCATCATCTCAAAGTTTAGATGAAGTTATTGTAACTGGTTATGGTATTCAAAGAAAAAGGGAATTAACGGGCAGCGTAACAACAATAATTGCCGGCGATTATTTAACGGGCAGAGCAGCTGGTATTTCGGTAAGTAAATCGCCTGGTGCAAACAATGCTATTAGAATCAGGGGTTCGAGCAGTATAAGTGCCGACATGGCACCACCAGAAGAAAAAAAAGATGAAGACGATGGTTTCTATGATACTGAAAATAGCAATTTCAATACAGAAGGCTACGATCATATTGTTGAAAACCCATTTTTAAAAGTAACAGATAACCCACTTTCTACCTTTTCAATTGATGTGGATGCAGCATCATATAGCAATGTGCGGCGGTTTATAAATAATGGCCAGTTGCCACCCGCAGGTGCAGTGCGCATTGAAGAAATGATCAATTATTTTTCTTACAAATATCCGCAACCGAATGATGATGCGCCGTTTAGTATTAATACAGAAATGGCTGCCTGTCCGTGGAATGATAAACATCAATTGGTATTGGTGGGGTTACAGGGAAAGAAAATAGAAACCGAAAATTTACCTGCATCCAATCTTGTGTTTTTAATTGATGTAAGCGGTAGCATGGATGAGGAAAACAAGTTGCCTTTGGTTCAATCATCGTTAAAATTATTGGTTGATCAATTGCGTGAACAGGATCATGTTGCACTTGTTGTATATGCCGGCAACGCTGGACTGGTGCTGCCTTCAACAAGTGGCGCGAATAAAACAAAAATAAAAGATGCGATTGATAAACTACAAGCAGGTGGTTCTACAGCAGGTGGTGCAGGCATTCAACTCGCATATAAAACAGCAAAAGAAAATTTTGCAAAAGAGGGTAACAACCGTGTGATACTTTGTACTGATGGCGACTTTAATGTTGGCTTAAGCAGCGATGATGCGCTGGAAACATTAATAGAAAATGAAAGAAAAAGTGGCGTGTTCTTAACGGTACTTGGTTATGGTATGGGCAATTACCAGGATAGTAAAATGCAGAAGCTTGCTGATAAAGGTAACGGCAACCATGCATACATCGATGGAATAAATGAAGCCAAAAAAGTTTTAGTAAATGAATTTGGTGGTACGCTATTTACCATTGCAAAAGATGTTAAGCTCCAGGTTGAATTTAATCCCGCCAGGGTAAAATCGTACAGGTTGATTGGTTACGAAAACAGGATGCTGACAAAAGAAGATTTTAATAATGATCAGAAAGATGCGGGAGAATTGGGCAGCGGCCATTCGGTTACAGCTTTATACGAAATAACTCCCATTGGTGTTAAAGATGATCTTACTGATAGTGTAGATGCATTGCGTTACCAGCCTGCAAAAAAAGTAAAAGCGAGAAATGATTTTGGCAATGAGGTAATGAATATAAAACTGCGGTATAAAAAACCGGATGGTGATGAAAGTAAATTATTACAGTATCCTTTATCAGACAATGGAGTTTTACTGAACAGAACTTCTGATAATTTTCGCTTTGCTGCTGCTGTTGCTGAGTTTGGGATGTTATTAGGCAACTCTGAATACAAGGGAAAAGGAAATTTTGAAATGGTTGAACAAATGGCGAAGCAAGCTATTGGTGATGATACTGAAGGGTACAGAAAAGAGTTTGTGCAAATGGTGCAGAATGCTTCTTTACTAAAAGGGAAAAAGGAAACAGCGCAGCGTGAATGACCTTTTCCCTGCTGTTCGGCATTGATCAAGCCGTTGCAGTGTGCGACGCAAGAAAAGCCTCATAGTATTTCTTTGCATGGCTCAAAAGAATTTCTTTTCCATCCTAAAGATTTATTTAAGGCACTCCATAAAAAGAGTGCCTTATTTTTTAAAAGCCGGATGATACAATTGCAGCGTAATGCGCAAATGATCTTTATCCAGATGCGTATAAATTTCAGTGGTAGTGATGCTTGCATGGCCCAGCATTTCCTGTACAGCACGAAGGTCGGCCCCGGCATCTACCAAATGTGTGGCGAACGAATGGCGGAATGTATGCGGCGAAATATTTTTGGTAATACCTGCTTTCTTTGCAAGATCTTTAATGATATAAAAGATCATGATGCGGCTTAACCCATTGCCACGGTTATTTAAAAACAAAATGTCGCTGCTTGAATTTTTTAATGGTTGATGAACCCTTATATGGTCTTTGTAAATCCTGATATATTTAATCGCGTCGCTGCCAATGGGCACCAATCTTTCTTTATCGCCCTTGCCGGTTACGCGTATAAAACCATCGTCAAGATACAGGCAACTGATCTTTAAATTAATAGCCTCACTTACACGCAACCCGCAACTGTACAGGGTTTCAAGGATTGCTTTGTTTCGGCCTCCTTCAGGTTTACTCAAATCAATCTGTGCGATGATGTTTTCTATTTCCCCGATGCTTAAAAAATCGGGCAATGATCTTTTTAGCCTTGGTGCTTCGAGTAACGCTGATGGATCGGTTGTTACAATATTTTCCAGCAGGCAATATTTGTAAAAACTTCTTATGCCAGAGATAATTCTTGCCTGCGAGGTGGCTGCAATACCTAATTCCGCAATTGTTTTTATAAAGCCCTGCAGGTCCCTCAAATCCAGTTCTGCAGGGCTTTTCATTAAGTTTGCACTTTGCAGGTATTCAGTAAGTTTACCGGCATCCCGCAGGTATGCTTCAACTGAATTATCGCTTAGCGATTTCTCTAATTGCAGGTAAGCTTTAAACCCTTTTTTATAAGGCTCCCACATACTGATCCAGGATTTTAGAATGCATATTTACGATTGATTCGTTTAATCGCTTATATTCGTTTCAACTATCAATATTAAATATTCAACCGCACAATTTTTATTTTACATGCAACCTGTTAATCTGCGTTCATTTAAACAGAAAGTCCGTTACCATCAAAAAGCATTTAAACGATTTCTTGGAAAGCTTGGTAAAAACCCACCACGCAGATTGGACACAATTGCTGAACAAATAGACACTGAAGTTTGGCAGGAAGTGGATTGCCTTAGTTGCGCCAACTGCTGCAAGGTAATGACACCAACTTTTACCAATAAAGATATTAAGCGCATCTCCGGGCATTTTGAAATGAGCGAGCAGGAGTTTAAAGATAAATGGCTGTATTACGATAAGAAAAGTAAGGACTGGATGAACACCAAACAGCCATGCCAGTTCTTAAACCTTAGCAATAACATGTGTTCTATTTACGAAGTGCGCCCCGAAGATTGTGCTGGTTTTCCTCACCTTGCAAAAAAGAAAATGGTAGATTATATTCATGTGCACCAACAGAATATTCAATATTGTCCGGCTACATTTAAAATGGTGGAAAAGATGATAGAGCGTGTAGCTTTGTAATTTAAATGATTGCTTTATGAAAAAAATATTTCTGCTTGCCACAATAGCCACTTGTTTTACAGCCTGTAAAAAAGAGATAAGCCAATCAAAACCAGTAAGCGGGCAGGACGTGCAGCAATCCGTTTATTCAACCCAGATTACGGCTGTAAAAGCCACGTATTACGATAGTCTTTTTACCCGTTATAAAGCAGGTGAATGGACGGGCGGCGACGTGGCCTCCTCAATGTTATTGCCCGATGGCAGCAGCTTTTGGCTTTTCGGTGATTCTTTTGTAGATACCGTTTACCCGGACAGGCACCGCCCTTTCGATGCATTCATTCATAACAGCATTGTAACTACTACGCCTGCCGGCAGCTTTAAAACTTTTTACGGCGGTAATTCCCGAAATCCAAAACCTTTTTTCGATACCGCTTCGCCTATTATCCTTTGGCCAAGCAGCGCGTTTACAGATTCCGCACAAACAAAAGTTTATGTACTAATGGTTACAGTAAAATCAACAGGAGGCGGAAACTTTGGTTTCGAAACTGTTGGCAATACCGTAGCCGTTTTGCGGCTATCCGATTTTAAAGTACTAGACCGTTTTACTTTCAACAATACCAATACGATAGACTGGTCTTCTGCTACTTTAACAGACAGTGGCTATGTGTACATTTATGGGGCAGAAAGTACCGACAATAATAAATTTATGCATGTGTGCCGTACCCCGGCATCCAACCCTTTTAAAGTGGTGGAATATTACGATGGTACTAACTGGTTCAGAAGGTCTAAAAAGAGTGCAAGGATTGCAAAAGACCTCTCAGAACAATATTCGGTTTTTAAATACCAGGGCAAATATTACCTGCTTTCGCAGCAATCTAAATTTTTAAGTGCCGATATTTATCTGTGGGATGCTGCCAGCCCCACCGGCCCTTTTACCAATAAACGCAAAATCTATACAACCCCGGAGACCACAGGCAACATTATTACCTACAATGCCACAGCACATCCCGAATTAATTCAGGATGGCAAACTTCTCGTGGGTTATTGTACCAACAGCTTTGGCAGTTTCGATATATGGAACAATGCAGATTACTACCGGCCTTACTTTATATGGGTAAGCAACTGGCAGTAAATGAATGGTTTTATTAATACATATTTTGAACCAGGCTTTTATAACCAGTTTCAGCATCCTTGCGTCGCACTCTTGTACAGCATAGCTTTTCTAAGCTGAAAATACAGTGGCGCTTTCACCAATAAACATTAATTTTTTTAATGAATTAATTTCTCTGTAGAGAAAAAAACGTTTAACTTTTCTCCGCTTTTTTGATAAGTCTTTACAAAACGGTGAAGGCTGTAATAAGTATGTTTTCTTAAATAATTTTTCTAATTTAAACCCCTATGTTATGCAAAAACGACTAACAATTATTGCTACTTCAGTTGCAGCATCTATGGCAGTACTTATTGCCTGCAACCAACAACCTGCCGCAGCAGGAAATTCCGTTGATACCTCTAAAACTGCCACCGCAGCCATGCCTGCCTTTAATGGTTTTGAAAGTCAGGAAAAATGGGGCGAACATCTAGTTATTATTACTGGTTGTAACGACTGCCATACCCCAAAGAAAATGGGGCCAAATGGCCCGGAACCAGACATGAGTTTAATGTTATCAGGCCATCCTGCACAAATGCCGCCGCCGCCAATTGATCAGAAAGAAGCGGCAAAAAAAGGAATTGCTGTAACACAAGACCTTACTGCATGGGTGGGGGCATGGGGTATTACTTATGCGGTAAACCTTACGCCCGATTCAACAGGACTGGGTGCATGGACTGAGGAACAATTCAGCAAAGCAATCAGGGAAGGCAAATGGATGGGGCTCGAAAATACAAGGCCGGTTATGCCACCAATGCCTTGGCAGGATTTCAAAAATTTTACTGATGATGAAGTAAAAGCCATTTTCGCTTACCTGAAGTCAATTCCCGCCATTCATAATATTGTTCCGCAGGCAGTGTTGGCGCCGCCACCGCCGGTAAAATAATATGGATTTATTTAAAAAAAAGGGCTCACGGCTTGAAACCATCAGCCCTTTTTTATTGTCATCATGTCAGCAGAAATGGCTTTGGTATTTTCTTTGCTTCGTGCTATGTATCTTATACATTCGCGGCCGTTGCTGACATTTGTTCAGAACGTACAAGTGAGTGACACAACGAAGCTATATTGAAATACAAAAGCTAAGTACAAAAATTAATTTATTATGCAAAAAGGACAGATAAGGGTTGAAACGGAAAACATTTTCCCGATCATTAAAAAATTTCTTTACAGCGACCATGAAATTTTTCTTCGCGAACTGGTGAGTAACGCGGTAGATGCATCGCAGAAAATTAAAACCCTTTCCTCTATCGGCGAGGCGAAAGGTGATGTTGGCGATCTGCGCATTGATGTTACGCTCGATGTAAAAGAAAAAACACTCACAATCGCCGACCGAGGTGTGGGCATGAGCAAAGATGAAGTAGACAAATACCTGAACCAGGTTGCCTTTAGCGGAGCCGAAGAGTTTTTACACAAGTATAAAGATGCCAATATTATCGGCCATTTTGGCCTTGGTTTTTACAGCGCCTTTATGGTGAGCGAAAGCGTGGAAGTGCTTACACAAAGCTACCGCGATGAAGAAGCTACTGTTTACTGGAGTTGCGATGGAAGCCCTGAGTTTGAATTATACGAAGTAGAAAAGAAAGACCGTGGCACAAAAATTATACTGCATATTAACGAAGAAAGCAGTGAGTTTTTAGACGCTGGCAGGATAAAAAGGATACTTGAGAAATTTTGCAAATTTTTGCCGGTTGCCATTTATTTTCACGAGGTTGGCGAAGAGAAGAAAGAAGGAGAAGAACAAAAACCTATCAACAACACCAACCCCATCTGGACCAAAAAACCCAGCGAACTTACTACAGAAGATTACCAGAATTTTTATAAAGAATTATACCCTTACGGCGAAACGCCTTTGTTCTGGATTCATTTGAATGTAGACTATCCGTTCAATTTAACCGGCGTACTGTATTTCCCTAAGATTAAGCAGAGCTACGAAATACAGAAAGATAAAATTCAACTGTACAGCAACCAGGTTTTTGTAACAGATGAAGTAAAGGATATTGTTCCGGAATTTTTGATGTTGCTGCATGGTGTAATTGACAGTCCGGATATTCCTTTAAACGTTAGCCGCAGCTATTTGCAGGGCGATCCGAATGTGAAGAAGATCAACTCCTACATCACTAAAAAAGTAGCAGATAAACTTGACGAAATCTTCCGTACCGACCGAGCATCTTTCGAAGAAAAATGGGAAAGCCTTGGCCTGTTTGTAAAATACGGCATGATGACTGACGATAAGTTTTTAGAAAAGGCCAACAAGTTTGTAATACTGCAGGATACCGTTGACAAAAAGTTCTACACGTTTGAAGAATATAAAATTGCTACCGAAACTTTACAGAAAAATAAAGATGGCAAGCATGTAATTCTTTACACTACAGATCCTGTTCAGCAGGATGCATACATACAGGCATGCAGCGCCAAAGGTTACATTATTATAAAGCTGGAAACATTAATAGATGCTGCTTTCCTGAACAGCATGGAAATGAAATGGGAGAACGTTCATTTTGTGCGTGTGGATGCTGATATTGTTGACAACATCATCGACAAGCAGGAACATACAGACAGTGTTTTAAGCAAAGATGAAGAAGCCAAACTCAAAGAATTATTTACGCCAGAAACAAAAGAGCTGCACGTAACTATTGAAGTAAAAGGATTGAATCCTGAAACGCCACCGGTTGTTGCAACACGCCCCGAATTTATGCGCCGCATGAAAGACATGGGCGCTGCAGGTGGCGGTATGGCTGCGTTCTACGCCACTATGCCCGATGAAGTAACACTTACCGTAAATGGCAACCACCCTATTTATCAAAGCCTGTTGAAAGAAGAAAATGCAGACAAACAACACAAGCAAATTAAAACGCTTGCAGATCTTGCATTGCTTTCGCAGGGCTTGTTGAAAGGTAATGATCTTACCAGTTTCATTAACCGCAGCGTTGAATTAATGCAAACAGAAAAGGCATAAATTTTAGTTGTATAAATTATAAAGCCGCTTTAATAGAGCGGCTTTTTTTATTGGCCAAACTGAAGAAATTCTATGAAGCTTTACTTGCGTCGCACACTTGTGCTGTTGGATTATAGATTGAGCTTTGATCATAGCGAATATTTTAACCGCAGAGGCAGAGAGGCGCAAAGAAAACGATATTCTTCGCAAGGCCGGTACATTATCAATAGTGCTTCATTATTTTCACCAGCATGTCGGCAATAATTTCATAGCCTTTGTCTGAAGGGTGCAGGCCATCATAAGTGTTATCAATTGCATCAACGGGATAAGGGTATTCATCTGTTGCAGGGTTGAAAGGAACACCAATAAATTCAGGATAAGGATAGTTTTTATAATTGCCGGTTTCTGGGTCTTTTAAGCGTTTGTATTTTACAAGATTTTGCAAAGTCATTCCGCTTTTGTTATAGAGGTCGGCCACTTTAAATTTTTCGTATGCACCAATAGCGTTAATGGCTTCTGCAAATTGCGCCAGCGACTGACCGTTCTTGTTTTTGTAGGAACCATAAGCATTATTTTTAAAATCGTTGATATAAACAAAATCTACGCGCTGCATAGGTGTTATTAAAATTATTTTCGCATCGCTGTTAAGGTTGCGTAGTTTATTTATGATGATGCGGAAAGAACCATAAACTGTTTGATTGCCGGTATTGTTTTTATAATCTTCAATTGATCCTAAAGTGCGGCCTTGCCACCAATCGTTTGTGCCAAGGAATATGGAATACACATCTGCTTTTTGAATGCCCAGTTTTTCAATGGCATCAGCAATGCCGCCTGATGTCCAGCCATTATGGCCCTGGTTGGTGTAAGTAATATTGGGCAGCTTTTCTGTAACCATCGTCATATAACCTTTGGTAATGCGGTTACCGGTTTCGTTTGTGTGATCGTTAAGATAAGTAATAGAATCGCCGATGGCAACCCACTTTATTTCCTTTTTTGAAAAGGAAGTGAGCGTGCAAATAACTGCAAGGCATAAAATAATTTTCTTCATGGTGGTTTTTTTTGTGCCGATGTTTATTGCGGGCCTGCATAAAACCGCTTAAATCTACGCTTCGTTAAAAGCTCAATTCATAATCAAACCGTACAAGTGTGCGACGCAAGAAAAGCTTCATTTATAATCTACAGTTCGGCTAAAAAAAATAATTATAAGATTACAAAGAGCCGCCGTTTACCATTGTTGATTCTACAATAACTTCCCGTATAAATGTACTACCCGATAAACAGGCCATCATTCTTGCGAATGCCAGTTTGCCAAGTTTGGCACCGCTGGTTTCTACATAAGTAATTTCGGGATAATAAAGCCGTGGTATAATGCCGTTGCTGATTGAAATAACGCTTATATTTTCAGGTATTTTTAGACCAAGCTCCTGTATGGCTTTCATAGTACCGGTTAAAATTTCGTCGCTCATGCAAAAAACGGTATCGAATTTATTTTTTGTGGTAAGATGGTCTACCGTTTTTTCACGTGCTTCATCGTGGCTTAGTGCAAAATCTGTTACGAGTTTGGTTTTTGTGTTTTCTTGTTGAAAGGCAGCCGTAAATGCATCGAGCCTTTTTTTTGTAATGGACATGTGAGCGTTTCCGAAAAGACCGAGTACCTTTTTTTTCTTGTTTTGCAGAATGGCTTCTGCCGCCATTTTTGCGGCTTGCGTATCGGCGAAACATACTTTATTGCAGGCTTCGAAAGCAGGAACTTTATCGAAGAAAATCACGGGTATATCCAGGTCGTCTAGTTTAAGAAAAGGCTGGATATCGCTGGTGCCTGGGGTAACACATGCAAATACACCGCTCACCCTGTTGTGCCTGCATAGTTTGATATTGGTTAATTCTGTTGCTACATCATCCAGGGATTGAAGTATCATAAGCGAGTAGCCATTTTTTCTGCACTCTTCTTCGATAGATGAAATAAATGAATCGTAGAAATAATACGTAACCGATGGCACCATTAAGGTAAATACTTTGCTGTTATTGGTACGGAGGTTAATGGCATAGGTATTAGGCTCATATTCAAGTGTACTGGCCAGTTCCAGAACTTTCTTTTTGGTTTTGTCAGAAATATCGGGATGGTCTTTTAATGCCCTTGACACAGTTGAAATACTGAGATCGAGGATATGCGAAATTTTTTTAAGTGTTGTATTATGCTTCATTTGGCAGATATAAATTAATAGCGGTAAGAGCAACTGCGTTAATTATTATACCGGAATAAATTTAGGTATTTACAATTAAGCCAATGCTTTTTTCTTTTTAAACTCAGAAGGTGTTTTGTTTATAACAGATTTAAAAACCTTATTGAAATAAACTACGTTGTTAAACCCACACTCGAAACTGGCCTGCGATACTGATTTTTCCTGTTGCAAAAGTATGCAGGCATGCTGTATACGGTAGCGGTTTACAAAATCTGTAAAAGTGATGTTCATTACTTTTTTAAAATAGTTACAAAATGAAGGCACGGAAAGATGAACAATAGAAGCTACTTTCTTTATATCGGTTTCTTCCTGGAAATGATGTTCAACATACGTAAAAATGGTTTGAAGCCTTGTATTGTTTTTCATTAATGCGTAAGACTGCGGAGGTGCAGGATTAAGCAGTGCATATTCCTTTGTTGTAGCCATTAAATTCAATACAGTTAACAGTTCAATAAATTTTTCAAAAGGCCTCATCTTTAGTAACCTTGTTAACTTCTTTGTTATTTTATCTTTTACCGATCCGGTAAAATGGATGCCGTACTTTGCTTTTTCAAGCAAAGAAGTAATGGCGGCCATTTCGGGCCTGGTAATGATTGACTGGTTAAATACCTCTTCCCTTATCTGAATTACAATTTCTTCGTGTTGGCCGTGGGATTTTAACCCAAAGCCGGCGTGCGGCAAATTAGGCCCCATAAAAACCAGGTCGCCATTTTCATAACTCTGCAAATGGTTGCCAACGTGCCTTGTACCATTGCCCTTGGGTACGCAAACAAGCTCGTATTCCGGGTGGTAATGGTATTGCCAGCGGTACTTTTCTGCGCTCACTTTTTCGTTTAGCAATCTGAATGAGCTGCCTTCATCGGGGTGGATTATTTCAAACTCGGGCTTCATTTGTATTGGTAGTAATTTGCTCAAATTTAATACTTACTGATTAATATAGTTGAATAAAATGCCAATACAGATGAAATGTTTTAGAGAAGAAAAATTAATTTTGTTCCAGCTTGATAATTACCTGGTCTTGTTTCTGAAATCGCATTAAAGGTTATCTTGTAAACAAACGATTGCCATGTCAACTTTGAGGATTAAACTCTCCATATTCCTTAATTACTTTGTATTTGCTATTCTGCTAAACAGTGTAGGTACCGTAATATTATTGGTACAAACCAGCTTTAATGTAAGCAAATCGCAGGTAGCAGTGCTGGAGCCATTTAAAGACATGAGCATTGCAATCGTTTCCTTCCTGGTTACCTCTTTTATTACACGCATTGGTTATAAGAAAGCAATGCTGATCGCACTTGGGTTTATCACCATCGTTTGTTTTGCAATGCCCTTTTCAGGCAGCCTGCTTATGGTAGAATTGCTGTTTGCATCTATAGGATCAAGCTTTGCCTTGATTAAAATGTCTGTATATGGTTCTATTGGCCTCATTACAAACAATGAAAAAGACCATATCAGTTTTATGAATTTTGTTGAAAGTTTTTTTGGGGTAGGTATCGTAGTAAGCTATTTTATTTTTCCTTTGTTTATTGATAAAAATGATGCGGCTTCTACCAGTTGGCTCAGGGTTTATTTTTTATTGGGTGGTATTTCGCTGCTTGCCTTTATTTTATTATTCATTTCCCCACTCGACGAATCAGCTTCAAAAAGTAACCAGCCTGCAGAAAATTTGCTCAACGATTTTGGAAAAATGTTCCGGCTCTTTATTTCACCGCTTGTGCTGATATTCATTTTCTGCGCATTTTTTTATGTGCTGCTCGAGCAAAGCATTATGAGCTGGTTGCCTACATTTAATAATGACGTATTGAAACTCAACCAGGTATTGAGTATACAAATGGCAAGCATTCTTGCAGGGTCTATTGCGGTAGGGCGCTTTGTGGCGGGTATCTTACTTAAAAAATTCAACTGGCTTGCAGTACTAATAGTTTGTTTATTGTGTGCGGGGAGTTTAGTAATTTTTGCGATGCCCGCCATTAAAGAGTTCCTTAGCAATTATAAAGGCAGTGGCATTACCCGGTTGGCAGATGTTCCATTAATCGCTTACATATTTCCATTAATTGGTTTGGTGCTGGCTCCTATTTACCCGGCCATCAACTCTGTAATATTAAGTTCGCTGCCAAAACCCAAACATGGGTTAATGGCCGGGCTTATTATCGTATTCTCTGCATTGGGCGGCTCTACCGGCTCACTGATTACAGGGAATATTTTCCAGGCTTACGGCGGGCAAACAGCCATGTATTTTTCACTTATTCCAATTGGTATTTTAATTATATGCCTTTTTATTTTTAGCCGAATTCAAAAAAAATCTACCGCTGCACCAGTAACATTTAGCTCTGCGGCGGGACATTGAGTTATTTTTTGTACCCGGCTTTTAGTTCTTTGTTGAAGCTTTACTTGCCACGCTCGTTTCACAGTTCCGCTTTCATGGCGACATTTAAGCGGAGTCTGGCTGCCTGTATTGAATGCTAAAACAACTGATGAATATGCGAACAGATATGCGGTTGAGCCTTTGTTCAAAAATGTTCAGAACGTACAAGAGTGCGACGCAAGAAAAGTTTAATAGAGGTAATGTAGCCTGGCTCAAAAAAATAATTTTTATTAAAGCTGTTATTATTTATTGGGAGTGATTGGTTTTAAATGAACAAACAATTGTTACATATTGAAGATTTGCAGGAGTTATTTGTTGATGCGCAAACACAGCAGGTACTCAGCGATCAAAAAACATTTGTTGATTGCGAACCAAAACATGCAGTTGAAGATATTTTAAAGGAGTACAGGAAGGGGAAAGATGCAGAAGGATTTAACCTGAAAGCGTTTGTACTGGCGCATTTTGACTTGCCTGTAAATAAAGGACTGCCAGAATCGTTTGTTGTTTCTGCAACGGCAGAAGAGCATGTAAACCAGTTGTGGGATGTGTTAACGAAATACCCCGAAGAATCGAACGGAACGCTGATTCCGTTGCCGGAAAAATTTATTGTTCCCGGCGGCAGGTTTAGAGAAATTTTTTATTGGGACAGTTATTTTACCATGCTGGGTTTGCAGGTGGCAAAACGGGTTGACCTTATTGAAAGTATGGTAAACAATTTTGCATACCTGATAGATGAATTTGGTTTTATTCCTAATGGTAACCGTACTTATTTTTTAAGCCGTTCTCAACCGCCTTTTTTTTCTTTGATGGTTGAATTGCTGAGTGAAGAAAAGGGTGATGATGTTTTGATAAAATATCTTCCTCAGCTGGAGAAAGAATATGCTTTTTGGATGGATGGAGCGGAGTTGTTATCTGCAGTTAATAATCGTGAAAAGCGTGTGGTATTAATGCCTGGTGGAGAAATACTTAACAGGTATTGGGATAGCTTGAACACCCCAAGACCGGAAGGGTATCTTGAAGATATGGAAGTTGCGGATAAGGCTGCGAATAGGGATGGTGAAATTTTCAGGCATTTGAGGGCAGGTGCAGAGTCGGGTTGGGATTTCAGCAGCCGGTGGTTTGCAGATAAAATGAATATAGATACAATTCATACAACTGATATTGTACCGATAGATTTGAATTGCCTTTTGTTGCATCTTGAACAAACATTGGCTGAGATTTATAATCGGGTGAATGAGAAAAATAAAGCCGAGAATTTACATTCCCAATACTTCAATCGAAATGAAGCGATACATAAATATTTGTGGAGTGAGGCTAATAGAATGTTTGCAGATTATGATCTAGTAAAAAGCGGCTCAACTGCTATTGCTACAGCGGCAATGACATTTCCTTTATTTGTGGGAATAGCTGCAAAAGAGCAGGCAAATGTTACTGCAGCTCAACTGGAATTTGACTTTCTTAAACCTGGTGGCATTATAACAACGCTTGTAACCAGTGGCCAGCAATGGGATTCCCCAAATGGCTGGGCACCGCTGCAATGGTTGGCTTATAAAGGCTTGATGAATTATGGTTTCAAGGAATTGGCAGATAAAATAAAAATTAACTGGATCAATAATGTTGAAAGAGTTTTTAAACAAACCGGAAAATTGACAGAAAAGTATGATGTTGTTGATCTGTCGCTAAATGCCGGTGGCGGGGAATATCCCAACCAGGATGGATTTGGATGGACAAATGGGGTATACCTAAAATTAAAAGACTCTGTTTAAAAGGAGTTGTTCGCGTTTTGCTTAGGTAATATTTCCACAACAACCGATACCGCAAACATCATCGCAAACGGTTGCGGTTTTTATAGTTCTTTGCATATTTTTTGCATTTATAATTGAATGTAATTTTCGTTTTTATTGCTTGTTAAAAATGCTGATGATTAAAAATTATCATTTAAACAGAATAAGCAGCAATTTTTAGATTGGAGATGTCTTTTATTATTAATAGTATCAGAGTAAATTTTTTTTTCACCTTTTTTTTAACAATTGTGTATTATTTACACAGATTACCTATTTTTAACAAATATTAAACTGCTTGTTATTATGACTACAACTCGATTGTTAAGAGTATTACTCTTATGCCCGCTGTTCATGTTGATCATGCAACAATCCTGGGCGCAAACAAAATCAATTTCAGGAAAAGTTACAGACGAAAAAGGGGGTGCTATTGCCGGTGCTTCTGTTTTGGTAAAAGGTTCTAAGACCGGCACCTCAACTGATGCAACTGGTTCATTTAAACTTTCAGCCCCATCCTCAGCAACAACATTAGTTGTTAGCTATGTTGGTTACACATCGCAGGATGTTGACATTTCATCTTCATCAGATGTTACAGTATCATTAAAGCCCGAAGCTTCAGCACTAACTGATGTTGTGGTTGTTGGCTATGGTACAGTAAGGAAAAAAGACTTGACAGGAGCTGTTACAAATGTTAAGGAAAAAGATTTTAATAAAGGTCTTATTACAGCCCCTGATCAGTTATTACAGGGTAAAGTAGCCGGTGTTCAGGTGCTTAACAACAGTGGTCAGCCAGGTGGTGCAACAACAGTAAAAATCAGGGGTAACTCGTCTATCAGGGCTGGTAGTGCACCGTTATATGTTGTAGACGGGGTTCCTTTAGATGGAAGATCTGCAAGACCTGGAAGCACTGGTAACGGCGGTGGAAATACACCAGATGCAAACCCATTGAATTTTATTAACCCCAGCGATATTGCATCTATGGATGTTTTGAAAGATGCTTCTGCAACAGCTATTTACGGTTCACGTGCCGCTTACGGGGTAATATTAATTACAACTAAAAGAGGTAAAAGCGGATCACCTAAATTAGATGTTTCAAGTTCTGTAGGTACTAGCAGTATTCTCAAAAGATTAGGAGTTTTGGATGCCAGTCAGTTCCGCCAGGCGTTGACTGAATACAGTTTACCAACTACAAATGATTATGGTGGCAATGTAAATGCAATGGATGCCATTCTTCAAAAAGGGCTATCTCAAAATTACAGCATCGCGATGAGCGGTGGTAACGATGCCGGCAGGTATCGTCTCTCTGCTGGTTATTTCGATCAGGAGGGTATCATTAGAAAATCTGACTTTAGAAAATTCACTACGAGTTTTAGTGGAAATTTTAAATTTCTTGATAGTAAGAAACTTGGATTGGATTTCAATGTTACCTCTGCACAAACAAGAGAGGATATTGCTCCGGTTTTCAATGATGCAGGTTTTACAGGAAGCGTAGTTGCACAGGCACTTCAGTGGAACCCTACACGCCCACTTACAGTAAAAAAATCAGATGGTACCGATTCATTGAATATTTTGAGAGGTTCTACTACTGTTAACCCTCTTGCTATGTCTGAGGCTTATGATGATAATGCAAAAATTACCACTATTCTGGCCAGTGTATCTCCCTATTATAAGATTACAAAAAATCTTGAATACAGAATGTTATACAGTCTTAATTATAGCACTGGTATAAGAAGACAGCAAATTGCATCTTTTATTAACCTCGATGGTATTATAGACAGAGGCATTGCTTCTTATGGTAACAACGAGCTTACAACACAGCAGATTACCCATACCCTGAATTATAATCAACAAATTACGCCTTCTTTTAACCTGAATGCTGTAGTTGGTTATGAGTATATGAAGTTTGACAATAAAGGTGTTAATGAATCTGCTAAGGACTTTGGAAGGTTTGGTCTTCCTTATACAAACTATTTTCAATATTCTACTCAAACAACAAGAGGCGTTGGTTCATTTGCTGATCCTTCTTCTGAATTACAGTCTTACTTTGCAAGAGCTGTAATGAATTATAAGGATAAATATATTGTAACGGCTACAATAAGGGCCGATGGTTCAAGTAAATTCGGTTCCAACAACAGGTATGGGTATTTCCCCGCTATTGGTGTGGGTTGGACGATTAGTAATGAGAACTTCTTAAAAGGAGTTGAATTTATCAATAGCCTTAAATTGAGAGGAAGCTGGGGTCAAACAGGAAGCCAGGATTTACCGGCTGGCTCTTCAGTAGCTAAATACTCTTTCACGGGACCAGGTGCGATCGGGCAAACAAACTTTGCAAATGCTGATGTAAAGTGGCAAGCTGATGAGCAAGCGAATGGTGGTATTGATTTCTCAATCTTTAAAAACAGGATTTCTGGTTCAGTAGATTACTTCAATAAGAAAACTACAGGATTGTTATATCCAACTATTACTCCGCAACCAGCGCCACCGGGAGCACCGCCAACATGGAAAAACCTCGATGCAAACATTGTTAACAAAGGTTTCGAAGTTGCCCTTAATGCCACAATTATCAGGAATAAAAATCTTTCTTGGGATTTGGGTGTGAATGCCTCATTTATTGATAATACAGTTAAAGGATTAAATGGCTCTATACCAACAGGTGCCTTAAATGGACAAGGTATTTCTGGAGCAACGGCCGAGCTTATAACAAATGATCAGCCAATCAATGTGTTTTATACAAAAAAATTCCTTGGATTGGATAAGGATGGTCAGTCTACCTACGCTGATGACGGTTATACCCGTTACTTTGTTGGAAATCCTAACCCTAAAACAATTCTGGGTATCAGTACTTCCGTAAATTATAAGAAGCTTTACGTTTCCTTAAATATGAACGGTGCATTAGGTCAGGATATTTATAATAATACGTTGAATACAGTGTTACCAATAGGTAATCTAATTGGAGGCCGTAATGTAGGTAGTGTATTGATTGGTGGTCCAATTCAGGAAGCCTTGTCTAATGCCATTTCGCCTTCATCAAGATATATAGAAAATGGCAGTTATTTAAAATTAGCGAATGCTACTATTTCCTACAATTTTGGTGATGTTGGCAAAATATTTAAAGGGTTAAATGTTTTTGTTACCGGGCAGAACATATTTGTAATTACCGATTTTACAGGGTTTGATCCGGAGGTTAATACAGATAAACAAGTAAACGGAGTGCCTTCGGTTGGTATCGAGTATACTCCATACCCTTCTGCCAGGTCCTTCCAGTTTGGTTTAAATGTTTCTCTTTAATTTTTTTAAAACTCAAGTTATATGAAATATACAAAATTGCTTTATTTGACAATTCCCACTTTCATGCTGTTTAGTTGTACTAAATTGGATGAAAAATTCCGTGGTGATTTAACACAAGCCCAGGTAGGTGGCGGAGGATCGGCAAGTACCGATGCCTTACTTACCGGCGTTTATAATGCTATGCGGACTCCTTATCAGGATCAAAGCCAGGTTTGGGCGGCACAAGAGCACACTTCTGATGAGGCGATCGGGCCAACAAGAGGTGGTGACTGGGACGATAACGGTGTTTGGAGGGTATTGCATTTACACAGATGGGATGGTGATCATCTGTTTCTAAGAAATACTTTCGAAAGCTTAGGTGGAATTATTTATGCATCAACAGATATGTTACGTTTTAGCCCGTCTGCATCCCAGGCTGCACAGGCAAAATTTTTGAGAGCTTTTGCTATGTATTCAATGCTAGATGGATGGAATGTGGTTGTTTATAGAGAGCCCGGCAGCAACATACTTGATCTTCCGAAAGTATTTGTAGGTACAGATGCACTGGATTTCATTATTACAGAAGTTAATTCAATTATCAACGATCTGCCTGATGGCCCAGCTTACGTTGCTAATAAGGATGCTGCCAAAGTATTTCTCATGAAATGTTACCTTAACAAAGGTGTTATCGTAAACAGGCAGTCACCTACATTCGATAATGCTGATATGGCACAGGTAATTGCACTTGCAGATGAGATTATTGGAAGTGGTAAATATTCACTGTCTGCTGACTACTTCGATAATTTTGCTCCAACAAATGATGTAAAAGGCGCTGCTGAAAATATCTTTACCGCTCAAAACATTGGTGGATCATCAAGCGGTAACGTTCGTTCAAGGTGGTTTTGTACATTGCATTATAATCAAAATCCGAGTAGCTGGAATGGTTTTACAACACTTTCTGATTTCTACAATAAATTTGATGCCAACGATATACGTAGAAGCGAAAGCTATGCAGGTGTTACGGACGTTTCGGGTATTCATCCCGGCTTCCTTATTGGCCAGCAATACGATCAGAACGGAACAGCCCTTAAAGATCGCGGTGGTAATCCATTAGCATTTACGCCTGAGGTTAAAGCAATTGAAACAGGCAGTAACCTTGAAGTTACCGGTATCAGGGTTATTAAATATCCCATTGATTATAAGTCTGGTGATAATGCAGATAATGACTATGTTTACTATCGTTATGCCGATGTATTGCTGATGAAAGCTGAAGCTTTATTAAGAAGCGGCGGCAGTGCATCTGATGCGGTAGGATTGGTTAACCAGGTTAGAGAAAGGGCCGGACTTGCAGATTTAGCAAGCATTTCATTAGATCAACTGATCGATGAAAGAGGTCGCGAATTTTATTGGGAAGGCAATAGAAGAACAGATCTAATCCGCTTTGGTAAATTCCTTACACCTTGGCAGGAGAAACCAACAGACGATCCTAAATATTTATTGTTCCCGATTCCAAATCAGCAGTTAGCTGCAAATGCAAACCTTGTTCAAAATCCTGGATATTAATTAAGTATTCATAAAATAGAACTTTTACAAAAGGCCATTATCTTTATGGCCTTTTGTATTTATTAGAAGTGGTTGCTAAGAATATTTATTCATTTTTATGATTCCGGCTTTTGATTCTTTGTGAAGCTTTTCTTGCCACGCTCGTTTCACAGTTCCACTTTCATGGCATCAGTGAAAAGCGTAGCAGTTTACTCCGACAAGCGAAGCAGAACCCGGGGCCGCACTCTTCAACTGCCAAAGGTATATGGAGCAAAGCGAAATATACCTTTAGTATATGGCTTTTGCAGTAGCAAGGGACGGTAGTAAAAGAAAGCATTGCATCATAAAGTAAGTATCAAATCAATAAGGATTTTTTAAGTATATTTCCCAGATTATTATGGCTTGTAGTCTGCATAACCTAATCGAATCATACAGTACCAGGTTGAAAAAAATACACACTGCAATGGCACTGCCTATGGGTTTTGTAAATAAGGTATTTCAACAAATTACATCACTGGGGATTACTATGCATGCATCCGGGGACTCAAAGAATGTTACTTCTTTTTTGCTTGAAAAGTTATGCATGAATGAATTTAATAAAACAATAGAGAAACCGCATCTGAATTGCTCACAGGAATTGTTGCAGTTTCAGTGTGCGACGCAAGAAAAGCTTCATGCAGGTTTTAGAGTCTGGCTCAAAATAAACCTTCACTTTTTTCTAAAAACACTTTATTATTTTACCCTGCTTTGTTTCTTTTTTGCCTCTTGTAAAAATGAAACTTCCCCGGTACTTTTTGAACTACAGGATAATACAGGAATTGATTTTGCCAATACCGTGAAAAACACCAAAGAGTTTAATATTTTCAGTTACCGTAATTTTTATAATGGAGGTGGGGTTGCAATTGGCGACATTAATAATGATGGCCTTGCTGATGTTTTTTTTACCGCCAATATGGGTAGCAATAAACTGTATCTTAACAAAGGCAACTGGAAATTTGATGATATTTCTGAAAAAGCTGGTTTTACAAAAAAGGATGATTGGAGTACCGGCGTTGTGATGGTTGATATAAATAATGATGGCTGGCTTGATATATTCGTTTGCAATGCGGGTTATATAAATGGCGTTTTACCAAAATGCCAGCTTTTTATAAACAAGCATAACTTAACTTTTACTGACTCTGCCAGTGAATATGGTTTAACTAACAGTGGAGGTTATACTACCCATGCAGCTTTTTTCGATTACGATCTTGATGGAGACCTGGACTGCTATATACTCAATAATAGTTTTATTCCCGTTAATACACTGAACTACGCCAATAAGCGCGACCTGCGGGCAGAAGACTGGCCTGTGGCCGATTTTTTAAAAGGTGGCGGCGATCATTTGCTAAGAAATGATAATGGTCATTTTACTGATGTAAGTAAAAATGCTGGTATCTACGGCAGTTTAATTGGTTTTGGCCTGGGGGTTCAGGTGGGCGATATTAACGGTGATAGCTACCCTGACATATATGTATCGAATGATTTTTTTGAAAAGGATTACCTGTACATTAACCAGAAGAATGGCACTTTTAAAGAAGACGGCGAGAATTGGATCGGCCACATGAGCATGGCTTCTATGGGTGCAGATATTGGGGATGTAAACAATGACGGCTATCCTGATATTTTTACAACAGATATGCTTCCTGCAGATGAATACCGTTTAAAAACAACTTCATCTTTTGACAATATTGATATATACAGGTTAAAAGAAAATTCAGGGTTCTATCATCAGTATATGCAAAACACATTACAACTGAATAATGGAAATGGCAAGTTTTTGGAAATTGCAAACTATGCAGGTGTGCCCGCATCTGACTGGAGTTGGGGTGCCTTAATGTTTGATGCAGATAATGATGGCCTGAATGATATTTATGTTTCAAATGGTATTAACCATGATGTAACCAACCAGGACTTTATTGATTTTTTTGCCGATGATGTGGTGCAAAAAATGGTAATGACGGGCAAAAAGGAAGCTGTGGAAGATATTATTAACAAGATGCCTTCGCAACCCATACCCAATAAGGCTTTCAGGAATATGGGCAATCTTAAATTCAGCGATCAGGGCGCTTCCTGGGGGCTTACGCAGCCATCTTTTTCTAATGGTGCAGCCTATGGCGACCTTGACAATGATGGCGACCTCGATTTAGTTGTTAATAATGAAAATGAGCCTGCTTTTATTTACCGTAATGAAAGCCGTGAATCAATTAATAATAACTATATAGGTTTGGTATTAAAAGGGAAAGACCATAACACTTTTGCAATAGGTAGCAACATAAAAATTTATCTTGGCAGCCAGGTGCTTAGCAGGGAAGTAATGCCAAATCACGGTTTTCAATCTTCAGTTGATTATAAAATAATTGTAGGTCTGGGTAAAGCTGTCCAGGTTGATTCAATGATTATTACATGGCCCGACCGCTCCTTTACAAAATACAACAGGCCGGCAATAGACTCCGTACATGTTATACAATGGGGTAATACTACCGGTGTAGTTGCGGTTGAGCCGGTAACACCTGTTTCAACTTTACTGGTTCCACTAAAAGATTCACTCGAAAGGCATACTGAAGATGATTATATAGATTTTTATTACGAGAATAATTTGCCTGAAATGCTTTCCCGCGAGGGGCCCAAAGTTGCTTACGGCGATGTTGATAAAGATGGGCTTACCGATATTTACATAGGAGGTGCTGCAGGTCAGGCCGGGCAATTGTACTTGCAAACAGCTTTTGGCGGGTTTGTAAAGAAAGAAGAAAATGCATTTAAGCAATTTGCCGATTTTGAAGATGTTGCTGTTTTATTTTTCGATTGTGATAATGATGGCGACCTGGATCTCTTTGTCGGCTCAGGTGGCAATAATGCTCCTGCGGGCAACAGGCTAATGCAAAGCCGGTTGTATAAAAATGATGGCGCGGGTAATTTTGAAATTGATACTAAAGCAATACCCAACAGTGGCATGAATACATCTGTTGTTATTGCCAATGATTTTGATAATGATGGCGATCCCGATCTTTTCGTAGGTAGCCGCAGTGTGCCACACGATTATGGTTTATCTCCTTCAAGTTTTTTGTATGTGAATGATGGCAAAGGGCATTTTAAAGATATTGCCGAAACAAAAAATCCTGATATAGCGCATATTGGAATGGTTACAGGCGCCGTTTGGGCCGATATTACAGGCGATAAAAAGAAAGAACTGGTAATAGTAGGCGAATGGATGACGTTACGGATCTTTACTTATAATAAAGACCATTTTGATGAAGTAAAAACAGATTACGGAGATACTTACGGATGGTGGCAAACCATTACAGCAGCAGACCTTAACGGCGATGGAAAAGAAGATCTGGTACTAGGCAATGTTGGCGAAAATTTTTACCTGCATCCCGGTAAAACCACCCCGGTAAAATTGTTTATAAACGATTTTGACAACAATGGAACATTAGATAAAATTATTACACGCACCGTAGATGGTAAAGATGCAACCGTATTCTTAAAACGCGACCTTACAGACCAGATCCCCGGCCTAAAAAAGCAAAATCTTAAACATGCAGATTTTGCAAAGAAATCAGTACAGGATTTGTTCTCCGATGAAGCCATAAAAAAATCCACGATAAAAGATTTCAATTACTGTAGTTCAGTAATTGCGTTTAGTAACGGTGGTGGAAAATTCACTGTGCAAAAACTGCCACCCGAAGTACAGTTCTCATCGGTGAATGCTGCGCTTTGTACAGATGTAAACGGCGATGGTTATACCGATCTTATTTTAGGAGGAAACAATTTTAATTTTCAACCACAGTTTGGAAGGCTCGATGCCAGTTTTACGCATGTGCTGCTAAACAACGGAAAGGGCAATTTTAAATACATTACAAATAAACAAAGCGGTGTAGAATTGCGTGGGCAAATAAGGGATATCGCCAAAATTCCAGGCAAAAATTCAAACTATATTTTAGTGCTTCAAAACGACGATTATCCTGCATTATATAAAATAAGAAATCAGCAGAAGCAAACAGCAGCAGAAAAATAAGTGGATTAAAAGAAAAAGGAATTTTTGTAGCCGTGCAATATATTTTCAATGTTACTTTACTTGCGTCGCACACTGCACCGGCAACAATTCTATTCAGCATTCAGGTGCAGCAACGCTATTGTTTCTAACGCCTTTCTTTTAGAAATTCGTTTTTATTTTCTGGAGTACCTTTTTTTTATAAAGCTGGCAAAACAAATCGTGTAACTTAAAACTGTTATGACGCAAGGCATAAAAAAAAATATACTCATATTAAATATTATAAACAATTGCAGATCTGTTTTTAGTTCAGTTATATTACCTCAGCACAAGTGTGCGACGCAACAAAAGCTTAATTGTAAAATAAATGCCCGGCTCATAAAAAATGTATTTGTATTTCTTGTTATTGCAATCTTTGGCAGTTGCAAATCCCCAACAGCACCTGCACCAGCACCATTATTCGAACTGCTCGATGCAACCCGCACGGGGCTTGATTTTAGCAACACACTAAAACCAGATTCTAATTTTAATGTGCTGGATTATATGTACTTCTATAATGGTTCGGGTGTAGCCGCAGCCGATCTTAATAACGACGGGCAGATTGATCTTTTTTTTGCAGCAAACCAAAGTAGCAATAAACTGTATCTGAATAATGGCAACCTGCATTTTAAAGATGCTACAACAGCCGCAAAAATTCCACAGGATGGCGGCTGGAGCACAGGGGTTTCTGTGGTGGATATTAACAACGATGGCCTGCCCGATCTTTATATATGCCGTGTAGGAAATTTTGAAGTATTGCAAAGCAAAAATCAATTACTTGTATGCCAGGGTATTGATAAAAACGGGGTTCCTTTTTATGCAGATAAAGCAAAAGAATACGGACTTGATTTTTCTGGGTTTAGCACGCAGGCTGCCTTTCTCGATTACGATATGGATGGCGATCTTGATATGTTTTTACTAAATCATTCTGTGCACCAGAACGGAACATTTGCAGAAAGGGGTTATTTTTTAGGAACCTATAATGCATTATCCGGAGACCGTATTTATCGCAATGATGGCAGTGTTTTTACTGATGTTACAAAACAAACCGGAATCAACAGTTCTGCTATTGGTTACGGTTTGGGTATATGTGTTGCCGATATTAATTTAGATGGGTGGCCTGATATTTATGTGGGCAACGATTTTCATGAGAATGATTACCTGTACATCAATCAGCATAACGGAACATTTAAAGATGAATCTACAGAAAGGCTAATGCATACCAGCCAGTTCTCAATGGGTGTTGATGTGGCCGATATAAATAATGATGCTTACCCCGAAATTATTTCAATGGATATGCTACCCGCCGATCCTGTTATTTTGAAAAGCTCACTGGGAGAAGATAATTATGATCTTTTTTATGAGAAAATAAAAGACGGTTACAGTTACCAATATACACGAAATAACCTGCAGCTGAATCAACGCAACGGAAATTTTAGTGAAGTGGGTTTATATGCAGGCGTTGCGGCTACAGACTGGAGCTGGGCACCGCTTTGGGTTGATTTTGATAATGATGGTTTGAAAGATCTTTTTATCAGCAATGGCATACCGAAGCGTATGAACGATATTGACTATGCAAACTTTGTTTCTGATGATGCTGTGAAAGATAAGATGGCTGCTGAAAGCAAAGGGCAAAGAGATCTGTCACTGATTGAAAAATTCCCTGAGATAAAATTGCCAAATAAATTTTTCAGGAACGATGGTGAGATAAAATTCAAAGACGTGCAAAGCGAAATTCAAAATGATAAACCAACCTATTCAAACGGTGCAGTATACGCAGATTTTGATAATGATGGTGATCTTGATATTGTGGTAAACAATATTGATGAACCTGCAATGTTGTATGAAAATAAAAGCAACGATAAAAAGAATGAGCATTTTTTGCAGGTAAAACTTGATGGATCTTCTGCAAACAGAAATGCAGTTGGTGCTAAAGTAATTGTATATGCAGATAGTAGTATAAGAACTTATGAGAAATACCCGGTGCATGGTTTTATGTCATCAATGGAAACGCCGTTGCACATTGGGTTAGATAAAGCAAAGGTCGATTCGGTTCTTATTGTATGGCCCGATAATACGTATCAGCAAATTAACTGGAAAGATACTTCGCGTATAATGGTTACTTACAAAACCGGGCTTCCAAAATTTGATTATAAAAGTATTACTACACATTGGAAAAATCCAACTATTCCAATGGTGGATATTACTTCAGCAGTTGATCTTAAATTCAAGCACGAAGAAAACCCCTTTAACGAATTCGACCGTGAGCAGTTGATACCACACATGGTTTCAAGAGAAGGCCCGGCCTTAACAGTTGGCGATATCAATCATGATGGTTTGGAAGATATTTTTATTGGATCTTCTAAGCGAACGAAGAGTGTTGTTTTTTTGCAGCAGGCTTCAGGTAAGTTTACTAAATCAGTTCAACCTGAAATTGATAAAGACAGTGTATTTGAAGATGTTGACGCAACATTTACAGATGTAAATAATGATGGCAATATTGATCTTGTGGTGGCCAGTGGTGGCAATGAATTTTACGGGCACGACATACACAATACTCCGCGTGTTTATCTTAATGATGGCAATGCAAAATTCACGAAGCTTGCCAATGCATTTGATACAATATACACTACAGCATCCTGTATTATACCTTATGATTTTAATAGCGATGGTTTCGTTGATCTTTTTATTGGTGGCCGTGCAGTGCCCAATGCTTACGGCGAAATACCTCAATCGTATCTGCTGCAAAATGATGGCACCGGAAAGTTTAAAAATGTAACCGCTACACATGCCAACGAACTGCAAAAAATTGGTTTTGTAACAAATGCTACTTGGTTCGATATTGATAAAGACGGCGATACAGATCTGCTGCTTTCTTTAGAGTGGGGCGGTATTACTGCGTTCATCAACAACAAAGGAATATTTACAAAAAAAGTATTAACCGGTAAAAATGGCTGGTGGAATTTTATACTTCCCTGTGATATAGACAACGATGGAGATATTGACCTGATAGCGGGTAACCTTGGCACAAACAGCCGCCTGCATGCCACAGATAAAGAACCTGTGCGCCTTTACTACAACGACTTTGATGATAATGGTAAAAAGGAACAGGTGCTTACTTATTATATCAATGGCCACGAATATCCTTTTGCAAATATTACTGAGCTTCAAAAGCAATTGCCTGTATTGAAGAAAAAATTTCTCTACGCAAAAGATTTTGCCAAGTCATCACTCGATGAAATATTTACTTCAGAAAAATTAAAAAATGCCGATTTATTAACTGCAACATATTTTTCAAATGCTGTGCTCATCAATAACGGCAATCTTAATTTTACCGTGCAGGCATTGCCCTGGCAGGCACAACTTTCGCCGCTTAAAGATGCGGTGGTTATTAACGCAAACAACGACAGTCTACCCGATATTTTACTCGTAGGAAATTTTTACGAAAACAATATTGAAATGGGCCGTTACGATGCCAGTTACGGAACCATTTTAGTAAACAAAGGCAAGGGTAATTTCGATTGCGAAAATATAAATGGCTTACTGATAAAAGGGCAGGTGCGCCATGTTCGTAAAATAAATATCGGCAAAGAGCAGGCGTATGTTCTGGTAAAAAACAACGATAGTGCTATGGTAATTAAGCAGCTAAAAAAGTAATTTTTTTTAGCAGGGAGGTGGGTGGAGCCCAACCATTGAATATCTATGAAGCATCTGTTGCGTCGCACTCTTGTGCAATTGAAATAACAGCAGCTTTTATCGAAGCGTAGATGTAAACCAGTATAAAATATCTGTTTCCAAATCAAAAGAATTATACAATTTGTCAGTTACTTCAGCAAGAAACATAAAGAGCATTTGGCTCTTAACACCATTGTTCGGCACAATTATTTTTGGGTGTTTGTATTTTGTTGCAACACGCTTTTACCCAGGTGGCTCGCAGGTAGATAAAAATTCTGTTGGCTTTAGCTGGGCGCAAAATTACTGGTGCAATCTTTTGAACGAAAGCGCAATTAACGGGCAGCCAAATGCGGCAAGGCCAATTGCGCTTACTGCAATGTTTGTATTGTGTGTTACCCTAACATGTTTCTGGTATATAACCCCCTTACAGGCAGGTTTGCAAAAAGGAATCAGGCTTGTAATTCAAATTTCAGGATCACTGGCAATGATTCTGGCAATGTTTCTTTTTACAAATCATCATGATGCAATTGTAAATGCAGCAAGTGCTTTTGGGATAGTTGCAACTATAGGAACATTCATTTGTATTAACAGGTTAAAGTGGAGTAAATTATTGTGGCTGGGCATTTTTAACCTGGCGCTTGTTGTTTTGAACAATATTTTATATTACAACGAAGGGCTGCTGATTTTTCTGCCCGTAGTTCAAAAAATTACGTTCCTTTTTTTTTTAATTTGGATTTGTTTAATAGATATTGAACTCTATAAGCGTTCTTTTTAGCAAGGCTTTGCTATACCTTAAATAGAACAATTCCTACCTTAAATGGAATAATTACCGCCACAGCTAACTTTACTGCAAAAAACCTTACGAAAAGTTGTTGGTTTGTACAGCAAAAAGTAATAATAAACTTAATCTGTATAGAAATGAATACAGCAACACAAAGCCAGGATACTAAATCGCAACACGCCCTGGTAGATGAAAATGGAGAGCTGAATCTACTGTTACAGGAAGCGTATATTACACCTGAAGGTTTGGAAAATGATTATACTAATTATTCCCATTTATTTTTTGATCTTAGCTAAGTCTTTAATAAATCCGCCAATCCCTGGGGTGTAAAATTTATGCAGTAAAAGAGTTTGCGATCCTGAATTTATTTACAGCAGACTGCCGCTCTTCGCTTAAATGCTGCCATGTAAACGGAACTGTGAACCGAGCGTGGCAACAAAAGCTTAATAGTATTGTTGCTGCCTGCCTAAAAAAAATGCCGCTTAAGTATTTGTTTAAAGTTGTGCCAGCGGCACAGATACAAAAAATACGGAACCTTCATTTTCTTTTGTCTCGAACCATATATGGCCATTGGCTTTTTCTGCAATGCCTTTACAAATGGCAAGCCCAAGGCCTGTTCCGGAAGATTTGGTAGTAAAGTTGGGGGTGAAAATTTTTGACTGCATGTTTTTGGGAATGCCACCACCATTATCTTGTATGGATATAATGACTTCTTTTTGTTTTAACCGCTGGCGTATGGTAATGAAGGCTGTTTCTTCGGTTGAGTAAGCTTCTATGGCATTTTTAATAAGATTGGTGAACAGGCGGTTCATTTGTATTTTATCTGCTTTAATAAAGTAACTTCCTTCTTCTTTTTTCCAAATAATGTTAATGCGTTCATCGGCACTGAACAGCCGGATAATAGATTCAATGGTGTCGGACAGTTCGAATACTTCTTCGTTTACGTTTGCTATATTGGCAAACTGCGAAAAATCGCCTGCTATTTTTGATAACTGATCTATCTGTTCAATAAGTGTAACGGCCACCTGCTTTGAGAGTTGTTTTACATTGGGCGAATTATTGTCAATTGCTTTTTCAAGGTATTGAATACTGAGCTTCATGGGTGTTAGCGGGTTCTTTATTTCATGCGCTACCTGGCGCGCCATTTCGCGCCATGCACCTTCGCGTTCGCTTCTGGCCAGGGCATTGGCGCTTTCTACAAGTTTATTTACCATTTTATTGTATTCGGCTATCAGCTCGCCAAGTTCATCATCACGTTTCCATTCTATGGGTTCATTAACAGAACCAAAACTGATGGCTTTCATTTTATCAGCAATCAATGTAAATGAGGAAGTAATACGGCTGGTTACCCAAATGGCAATTGCACCTGCCATAATAAAAATGAGGGCATTAAGATTAATAACCGTTATAAGGAAGTTTGAAATTTCCTGGCTTAATTCGTTTTCTGAATTAATAAATGGTACATTAAGATATGCGAGTGTTGCGCCATCTGCACCTTTTACAGGCACGTAAATATTAAGATATGAAAAATCTACCAGGGTTTCCTTTTGAATAAATTGGGTACTTCGTTTGTAATGCATTTCGTTAAAAGCAACGGCATTCATTTTTTGACTGAGTATTTTATTGTCGTAAAGATATGGTTGCGAGGACACCTGTAGGTTTCCGCTAAGGTCGAAAAAATTTATATCAGTATTGTGTGTTTGGGCAATTTGGATAATGCTTTTTTCGAGTTCCAGCTTTAGGTCAATGTTGGTTAGATTAAATATGTCACTGTAAACTACCCGGTTTTTTATCAGGTTTTCAATTTCATTTTCCATGATCTGGGCATTGCTTCTTAATTTTTCATCATTGCTGTTATTAAACCTGTAAATAAAAAACGAAATTGTAGTAATACCAATTATAATAAATGATAAGATCGTTACCATTACAATGATAGCCTGGATTTGGGTACGGATATTAAAGCGGAAAATTTTCTTTATTTCAGGCCATCGGAACCGTGTTTTAAAAATGAGGCTGCCAAAATGCTGAATTAAACTAAGGATGATGAACAGGCCGAATATATAAGCAAAAAAGGTAATTGATTCTTCAAACCAATTATCTTTTTTGGGAACCATAATTACTTTATTGCTGCTGCTGTTGTACCATAGTTCGCTGTACCCATCTTTTTTAATGAAATATGATTCAAATCTTGGTACATCTTTTTTGGAGATGGTATCGGTAAAGTTGTAGTTCCCCACTTTTTTTACAAGATTAAATTTGTCGTAAACTGCATAAGCGTAGTTATAGGCAGGAAACTTATTACTATTCAGCAGTTGCCTGAAAAGTTCAGGAGTCAGATCATCTTTTTTGTATGCTTTTGGCCTTATCAGCAGGAAAGCATAACCTTCTAATGATTCCCCTTCGGGTTTAACTTCTTTTTCGTAGATGTAACTAAATTGGTCGAACGCATCTTCGTAATAAAAAAGATTATTTTTATTGCCTGTGGGAAGCCCCTGGTTTGTAATAATTGCTTTTATTTCGTTGTAAGAGGTTGGGTCTTCATTATAAAGCGGCTTTTGGCTGCTGTCGAAAGTATAAATACGGGTATAAAAATTATTTTGATAACCCGGCAAATTCGAATTAATAAAACTATTTTTCAGTGCTTTATTTTGAGCAGCATTATAAAATCCGTTAAAGCTTTCTCCTGAAAAAAAACCAGAAAATTTGTCCACTGCCATATTTATTGTGGTTTCATTTCCAGGATCAGAAAATATGCTGATCTTATCTGCAAAGTTTTTCCTTTTAACTTCTTCGAGTACTTTATTCTGGAATATTAAAAGTGCCGTTACAGAAGCCATCAGAAATATGCTCCAAGGCATAAACCATGCGGAGTTGTAAAAAGATAAAGCAGCTTCATTTTTTCTAAATGCCAGAAAAGCATAGAAAACGATTAACCATGCAATGAGTGCAAAATTTAAAGTAATGCTGTTATTGGCAGGGATATTTAAACTCAGAAACAAAAGTGCGAAACTTATCAGGATCATTATTCTCCAATACATATTAAAAGGCAATAACAGAGAAACCTTCACCAATAATTGTGAGATATAAAAAAAGCTGAGTAAAAGAAAACAGATTATTAAAAAGCTTACCAACGTATTTCCGTTAAGGGAAAAGAAATTTGTTACATCAAATGATAATTTTTCTGAGGAATCTATAATAAGACTGCTAATATAGCCTGCCATACCTATTGTAAAAAGGGGCATAATTAAAAGAGCCGCAGCACCGATTACCTTTTTCAACCGCTCATCCCGCAAAAAACCTTTGAAGTTTAAACGATGGTAATTGAATTTTATAAAACTAACCAGCCAGGAAAATAAAATGGTATTTATCAGCAGGTCTCCGAGTGATTTATTAAAGCTGCTTGATGCATAAACAATTGAATCAAACAAATCCAGCTTGCTGTAGTCAAAAGGAAAATGGAAAAAATAACTCAGTGTACGTGCCGCAGCTATTATTGTAAAAAGAAACAGAAAACCAGGGAAAAAGCCATTTTGTTCTGCCAGTTCTTTTGCCAAAACATTTACAAATACCATTAGTATGAGTATGGCTGCAAACCTTAATATTATAGAGGGTATCTCCGGCTGATCGAATAATGCTGCTTCTTTTTTCTGAATATAAAAAAGTTGCTTTCCCGCAGTATTTGTTACAGGGGTGCCATTACCTTCTATTGATATCTGGTAGTTTTTTTCTAACTCAGGGTATTTTTCAAACCTGCTCTGGAACTGTTTTTTTTCTATTTCATATTGCCAGTGTACAGGTATCATGCCCAGTACAAGGTAATCCTTGTTGTTTTTTCTTACAGTTCTCTTTAATAAAACAAAATAACTCTTTTGATAAGTAACTGCATATTCACCGTCTGGCTTTTCAAGATCTTCGGCGTTTACTGCCATCGTGTTGGTATTCCAATATAATTGTACAAGGTGCCCCCGGTCATTTAAGGCATAAGTAAAAATGCCCATATCTTCTTCGCAGAGCCTTATTTTAACATCAGAGCCTCTGTCGCTGATAATACTTTTTACCAGCGATGTATCAGCAATAAGTGTATTGAAGTGTTTTTCTTTAGCCTCAATGTATTGCTTAAGTACTTTTGAAACCTTACCCTGGTTTGAATCGTATGAAAAATAATTGGTGAATAAAAACGAAAGCGTGTACAGCCATGCTGCAATAATAAAAAGATACCCATGCCGGTAGGCAGATTTTTTTAAAATACTGATCAAGGGGTTTTGTTTTCTTTTTTAATACGGTTCCATAGAGTATCCATTTCTTCAAGCGTCATTTGAGACAGCTTTTTATTATTTACTGCTGCTGCCGCCTCCATTTGTAAAAAGCGCCTTGTAAATTTCTTATTCACTTTCTCTAAAGCAGTTTCGGCATCAACCTGCAAAAACCGTGCATAGTTTATAAGGCTAAACAATACATCACCGAATTCTTCTTCTATATTTTCAGGGTTGTTTTCAGCAACAGCTTCTTTAAGTTCACCAATTTCTTCTTCTACTTTTTTCCACACATCTTCTTTGTTGTGCCATTCAAAACCAACCTGTTTTACTTTTTCCTGTATACGTGTTGCTTTTACAACAGCAGGTAAAGAAACAGGTACACCATCTAAAACAGATTTTTTTCCTTCCCGCATTTTTATCGTTTCCCAGTTTCTTTTTACATCTTCTTCATCATTCACTTTTGTATCGCCGTAAATATGCGGGTGCCTTACAATCAGTTTATTGCAAACACCTTCAATAACTTCCTCAAGTGTAAACTTCGATTGTTCGCTGGCAATCTTTGCGTAAAAAATAATGTGCAACAAAATGTCACCGAGCTCTTCTTTTATATTTGGCCAGTCTTCTTCAATAATTCCATCGGCAAGTTCGTAGGTTTCCTCTATCGTTAAATGCCTTAGTGTGTGAATGGTTTGCTTCCTGTCCCAAGGGCATTTTTCACGCAGTTCATCCATTATTCCTACAAGCTTTTCAAAAGCCGCATTCGCATTTTTCATAATTTTTTTACACCTGCTTTTAATAAAATAATAATACAATTTTTGGTACCCAACATTTGAATATTATGGCATCGCCTGTTGTGTCACTCACTTGTACGTTCAGAACAGCGGTCAACAGTTAACGCTCAACAATCGACCGAAGGATCAACAGCACAAGTGTGCGACGCAACTAAAGCTTCATAAAGAATCCACAGTCCGGCTCAAAAAAAACATATTGCTTCCTGCTAAAATTTAGCTAAAAATACTGAACTCCATCTATGCGGCAATACATACTTTACAATATGTTTCACCGTTAATAGCACACACAGTTTACTTTTGCGCAAAATTATTTCCTGATGAAATCACTGATCTTTTTTGTTTTACTTGCCACCTTTGCCAATATCGGTTACAGTCAGCATTACTATAATGATATTATTACCACACAGCAAACCAACCGCCAGTACAATCTTTTAAAGGCCGGCCATATACAGCAGGTGAGTGCAAAAAGTTATGAGGGAAACGGTGAGCCTTCAGAAAATTTTGTGCTGGAACAAACCATAACCGGTAATGGCGCTTCTATTACAACAACTGCCGAATATCCATCAACGGGAAAATCAGTATCTCTGTCGCTGTACACAAACGGAAAGATTGCAAAAACAACCGACAGTACAGAAAATATAAAAAGTGTTACCGTTTACTCATACAATGGCGATAATCTTGTTTTAATAGATACGCATACAGAAGATGGTTTTATGAACAATGCTTCACAGGAAATACACCAGTGGATTTATGAAAATAACCAGCCTGTAAAAATGTTACAGATAAAAAATAATGCCGATACAACTGTAATTGATTTTATAAAAGACGAGCAGGGTAATATTGCAGAAGAACATTGGAAGAAAAAAGGAAGAACCATAGAAAAGTATTTTTATTATTACAATGAGCAAAAACACCTTACCGATATTGTGCGCTATAACATAAAAGCACAACGCCTGCTGCCTGATTATTTATTCGAATACGATACTGCCGGAACATTAACACAACTAACACAGGTGCCTCAGGGCTCTGCTGATTATTTGGTGTGGCATTACATTTACCTGCCCAATGGGTTAAAGCAAAAAGAACTTTGCTACAATAAGCAAAAACAACCGGTAGGCCGGATAGAATACAGCTACCGTTAAATTACATTCTTGCGTTATGAAAATGAACAACCGGCAGAACAAGACCATCGCAGAACATATTTTTAATGGTGCAACTACCATGGCGGGTGTTTGTGTAACCATTATTGCATTGTTTCGTGTTATGAAAATGGGCATCAGCACTTATGCCGATGAAGTGCTGGCGGCAGATACCTGTATCTTTATTGCTGCAGCAATGCTTGCTTACATGGCATTGCGCAGAGAGAAATACAGCACCATAGAAAACATTGCCGATATACTCTTCTTCCTCGGTATGGGAATTATGATGGTCGTTGGCATCCTGATTGTTTACAGCACCTACTAATTTTTATTGACCGGGCAGAGGTACTTCTATGAAGCTGCTCTTGCGTCGCACTCTTGTGCGTTCAGGACAATGCGCAACAAGCAACAAGCCTTCACTTCGAATTTAAAATCGACTCTTAAACTAACAATCTGTAGCTTTTTTCTGATTATTAAATTGTAAAAAAATTAATTAAACGTTTGTTTAATTCAAACATTTGTTTAAACTTTGCCGCTTTAAAAACATGGAATTTTGACGGACAAGAAAGAACATATTGTAAACAGTGCGGTGGAACTCTTTGCAGAGAAGGGTTTCGAAGGAACCTCCATCAGGGAACTTGCGGCAAAAGCCGAAGTAAATGTTGCGATGGTGAATTACTACTTTGGCTCAAAAGAAAAGCTGTTTGAGGCAATGGTAGCCCAGAAAGCTGCTTATTCCAGAGGAATGATTGATGAAATCGTGAAAGACAAGACTCTTTCAGATATTGAAAAGATCGACCGCATTATAGATGGATTTGTAAACAGGCTTTTTACCAACCGTAAGTTTCACCGGATTATTCATCAGGAACTTATGCTAAGCCAACGTGAAAATTTGCAGCAGGCAATCGTAGATATATTGTATCCTAATTCCTTGGCTGTAAAAACACTAATCGATAGCGCCATAAAAAAAGGTTCATTTAAAAAGGTTGACAGCGCCCTTGTTATTGCAACAGTTATTGGTACCATCAACCATGTATTGCTGTCGAAGAAAATGTGTAATAAACTTTTCGGTAAAGAAGACAGCCACGTGCCTTATGAAGATCCAAAATTTATTAAAAGGGTGGGTGATCATTTAAAAGAAATAATGCACGCATATTTATTAAAAAACTAACTCATATAATCTCAGTTTATGGAACAACAGGAAATAAAAAAGAAAAAATCACCGGTACGCTTTATTGTTATTGCGGTGATATTAATCGTAGGCGGATATTTTGCTTACACTAAAATCTCTTTTGCGCTTACACACGAAACTACTGATAATGCCCAGGTAGAAACCCAGATAACACCTGTACTGCCCAGAGTTTCTGGGTATGTAAAAACCATAGCGGTAGCAGATTATGATTCTGTAAAAACAGGCCAGCTGGCTGTAGAGCTTGACGACGATGAACTACAGGCTCAACTACTTCAAATGGAAGCCGATTATAAAGCTGCCGAAGTAGATATTCTTAATGCAAAAGCTGCATTAAACAATGCATCGGTAAGCCTTAAGGTTAACAGGGGTAATATTACGCTCAGCCAGGTAAAAAAGCAACAGGCAGAAGATGATTATAAACGCAATCAGAATTTGTTTGCCGACCAGGCCATAACTAAAAAGCAATTAGACGATAGCCGCTATGCGCTGGAAGTTGCCAATCAACAGGTAAACAATAGCAACAGCGATCTTGGTGCTGCAGACAGCAGGCTGGCAATTCTCCAAACAGCTATACAAAAAACCGAAGCTTCATTGGGTATTAAAAAGGCATCAATAGATCAGCAAAAATTAAAAATCTCTTACACAAAAATATATGCCCCGCAGTCAGGTAAATTGGGTAAGAAAAATGTAACGGTTGGCCAGTATGTTCAGGCAGGCACACCGATGTTTTCTATAGTAAACGACAGTACTTACTGGATCGTTGCCAACTTTAAAGAAACGCAGATCAGGAAATTTTATCCGGGCATGCCTGTGGAAATTGCATTGGATGCCTATCCTGATTTAAAATTAGAAGGTTCAATCGAAAGCTTAAGCGATGCCACCGGTGCAAAATTTTCTTTGCTGCCACCCGATAACAGCAGCGGCAACTTTGTAAAAGTTACCCAGCGTTTACCTGTTAAAATTGCAATTAAAGACATTGCGAAATACAAAGATGTTTTAAGGGCCGGCCTTAGTGCAGAGGTTACAATCACTATTAAATAAGCTGGTATGGCGTCCGCTAAAGGAATAGCAAAATTTATTATTGTAGTTACAACCGTATCTGCGGCTATAATGGAGTTAATCGATACTTCCATTGTAAACGTGGCACTAACCGATATGAGCGGCAGCCTTGGTGTAAGTATAGAAGATATAAGTTGGGTAATTACTGCTTTCGCAATTGCTAATGTTATCATTATTCCACTTACAGGGTTTCTTGCAGAGTATTTTGGAAGAAAGAATTATTACATCGCTTCCATGATCATTTTTACTATTGCATCGTACTTATGCGGCCAATCTACAAGCCTTGTTGAGATTGTACTCTGGCGTTTTATGCAGGGTATTGGCGGCGGTGCATTGCTCTCTACTTCACAGGCAATTTTATTCGATGCATTTGAACCGGAGGATAGGCCTATAGCAGCAGGTTTGTTTGGTATGGGTTTGGTACTTGGGCCAACATTAGGGCCAACACTTGGTGGCTATATTATGGATCATTATCAATGGCCGCTCATCTTTATGATCAACATTCCTATTGGTATTATTGCAACAATGCTTGCTTTTACTTTTATTGATGTAAAGCCAGGCGAAGGCAAAAATAAAAAAGGAATAAAAATAGATTATACCGGCATCCTCTTACTAATTGTTGGTATTGCCAGCCTGCAGTATGTTTTAGAAAGGGGAGAAGCTGAAGACTGGCTTGCCAGCAGTACAATAAGAATACTTGCTATTACGGCTTTTCTTGGTTTGGTAAGCTTTATCTGGTACGAACTTTCAATCGAAAAACCGGCCGTAAACCTGCGTGTATTAAACAACCGTAACCTTGCGTTTACCACCATATTTACTTTCGTTGTTGGGTTTGGTTTATATACATCCGTATTTGTGTTCCCGGTACTTGCACAAAGGGTTTTAGGTTTTACACCTTACGAAACAGGGCTTACACTACTGGCCCCAACAATGATTACCGTTATCATGATGCCTATCATTGGCAAAACCATGAGCAAAGGCATGTCGCCAATACCATTTGTAGTTGTAGGCTTCATATTCTTTGCCGGTTATTGCTGGCTTAGTGCAGGCGTAAGCCCCGATGTAGGCAAATGGGATTTCTTTTTTCCTTTGGCGTTACGTGCACTTGGTTTAAGCATGGTGCAGTTACCGTTAATTAACCAGGCGGTTGCCGGCCTGCAGCCAAAAGATTATGCATCAGGCATTTCTTTAAACAATATGACACGGCAGCTTGGCGGCGCATTTGGAATAGCAATTGCCAACAATTATATTGCCCATCAGTATACCATGCACAGAACCGATCTTGTATCTAATCTTACATTGGGCTCTCCCGAATTTACCAACCGTACCAATGCCATTACGCAGGGTTTGGTAGCACAAGGTGCAGACATTGCAACTGCAACTACAAAGGCTTATGCCGTAATAAATGCAGCCGTAGATAAGCAATCATATTATCTTTCTTACTTAGATACGTTCAGGCTTATTACAATATTTTTTATCCTTGTAATTCCATTGGTTGCATTTTTAAGGGTAAAGAAAAAAACAGCAACAGAAGCAGAAAAAGCACTGGCAAAAGCAGCAGTAGCAGATGCTCATTGAGGTTACCAAAAGAAAGAGAAATTTTATGTACCAGGCAATAGTTCTTTGTTCATCGTTCCTTGCGTCGCGCTCTTGTACTGTAGCAAGGAAGTCGGCAAGTCAGAAAGACTGAAAGTCAGAAAAGATGCCTACCGTTACATAGTGCTTCTGGCGTTGCTTTCGGTCTTCCTGACTCCTGACTTGCTGACTTGTATTCAGCAGTACAAGTGAGTGACACAACAGGCGATGCCATTTGATCTGAATGCCAGGGCAAAAAAACTGATTAATAAAATTGTTATTTGATGCTGTTTAGAGTAGTACGATTATTAAAATAAAGACTTACATGAAAAAGATTTTCATCATTGGCGCAGCCCTTTTTTTTACTATTGCACTTCACGCGCAGGTACAAACCAACAGTGAGCTGAAAGGATTGATAACACAGGCTTTTAGCTATTTCCCAAAAGTAAAAGAAGCAGAAAATGCAATTGCCACGGCGCAGGAAAAACTAGAGATTGCACAAACCAATATGCCCACTGTAGAAGGCCTGGTAAGCTACAATTTTGTGCAGCCGAAAATAACGTTGCCGCTTACAGTTGATGGCGAAAAAGTAGATTTTCAGTTTGCACCGGTGCACAATGTAAACGCAAACTTAAGCGGCAATTATTTGCTGTTCGATTTTGGAAAACTAAAAGCCAATGTAGATAAAGCGAAAACAGACCTGCAATACGCACAGCACAATGTAGATTATATTAAAGGCCAGCTCGCCAACCAGGTTACTGTTATTTATTACAACATCATTTACATTCAGAAAGCGATTGCAATTGAAGACAGTGTGTTGAGCTATCTTGAAGAAAATAAAAGGATTATAGAAAGTAAATTAAAGAATGGCGATGCAATTAAGATTGATCTGCTGAATGTACAATCCAGCATTGATGCTGAAGATAACCGCAAAGTAGATCTGAAAAACAGTTTACAAAAGCAATTGAATTTGTTGTCTTATACTACCGGCAATATTACATCGGGCGGTACAACTTTTGACTTTGATATTACGCTGAAAGATGCAATTGCTGCGTTAAGCGATGCGCAAACAAACTCAATGGAATATGTACTGGCCAAAGACAGGGTACAGCAGGCAAAGGCTGATCTTGCAATTACAAAGACATCGAATAAACCGGGTGTAAGTGTTGGCGCCGGAGCCGGCGTAAAAAATGGTTATGTACCCAATGTAAATGAACCAAGGTTTAATTACAGTGCAGGTATTTCTTTTCGCCTGCCCATATATGATGGCGGCAAAACAAAACGCCAGCTAAAACTTTCAGAAACGGTAATAAAACAAAATGAACTTTCATTAAAAACCCTGGATAATAATTTCGTAAAAGATATTCAGCAGGCATTAACAGATTTGAACAGCAACTTAGAGCGCATTCAAAATACAGCTGGCCAAATTGACCAGGCAAAAACAGCAGAAGATTTGTCTGCCAGCAGGTTTAAAAATGGCGTGGGAACCAATCTTGAAATAACCAATGCCAGCAATAACAGGCAACGTGCAGAATTTACAAGGTTGCAGTATGAATACCAGTTATGCCTTGCGAAAGTAGAGCTGGCAAGGTTGATGGGTTATAAGTACTGGTAAGATTATTAAAGTGGTTTTTTTGTGATTTATACGCCCGGCCCTGTGCCGGTTTTTTATTTAGCATGAAACCAAACCTTGGTCTTATCGTTGGGGTCTGCATTGTAGTTCACACACAATTCTTCTCCTTTTTTAATTTTGCGTACGGTGCGAATCGTAATAAGGTTGTGAACAAAATCCATATCGTATTCACAGTTTGATGTGTATTCGTGATTGTACAATGAAACATAGCCAAGCCCGAGGCAGGCCATTACTCTTCGGTCGCCCCATTCAAAAATGTAATTCGTAAGTTTGGTTTGCTCGATCAGCGAACGTTCTTTTTTTGAAAGTACAAGTACGGGTGAAATTTCTACTACTGTATTGGCTGGAATATTTCTTGTAGCGAAAACGCCGCGTCCCCTGCTCCCTGAAGGTGCTATCACTAAATGTGGTAAAATCATAACGTGAAAATAAAGATAGCATTTGTAATAAATGAAAATATTAAAAATAGCGGAGAAAATTGTAAGAGTGCAATCCTGAAATGAATTCACATTGGCGTCAAGTTAATTTTATTTATACATTGTTCAAATTCAATGTCTGTTTGCTCATGCCGCATGGTATTGTCCTTTCAACCGCGCTGCACCCGCTTCTTTGCTGCGATATGGCTGCGCCATCGCAGCAATTCCGGCTTTGCCGGAACTGAACCGGCTGAGGCACCTTATGCAAGGACGGGTATTATAACGCACGATGGAAACGACACTGTAAAATCTTTGAAACCCTTTACAGTAATATGTTTCAACCTATAATACTCAATTTTAGCTTGACGCCAATGCGAAATAAATTAGGGATAGGCTGCCACCTTTCGCTTAAATGCTGCCATGAAAGAGGAACTGTGAACCGAGCGTGGCAAGTAAAGCTCAATCATTGATATTCAGCCCGGCCCAAAAAATATTCATTAAATCTTAACCGTAGTTTTTAAAACATCATTCGCTAATTTGCAGCCCATGAGTTTCGAAGTAGAAGAACAAAGTATTCATGAGCAGTTTGAACAACTGATGCAGACCGGCGATAAACTGGCTATGACTGATTTTCTCAACGATCAGAACATAAGCGATGTTGCCGACCTGATTTATGAATACCCCGACTACGAAGCCCAGATCGTTGCCAATATAGCTATACACCGCGCTGCCAGTGTGTTTAAGATACTTGACATTACAGAGCAGCGACGCATTGTGAAGGAACTGCCCCCATTAAAAACAGCCGAATTACTAAACGAATTACCTGCCGATGACCGTACAGATTTTTTGGAGGAACTTCCCAAAGAAGTAATCCGCGACCTGATAAAACTGCTCGATCCGGAAGAAAGAAAGATCACACTTTCTTTGCTTGGCTATCCCGAAGACAGCGTGGGCCGTATGATGACACCCGATTATGTGTACGTGTATGAGCACAACACAGTAGACCAGGTATTGAGCACTATACGTAAAGTAGCCAAGAACAGTGAAACGGTTGATGTGATCTACATCATTAACGAAAAAGGCGAACTGGTAGACGATATAAAACTCCGCGATATTATCCTCGCAGCTCCCGATAAACGCATGGACGAATTGCTTGATGGCCGCATTGTTGCATTGAATGTAAACGACGACCAGGAACATGCGAGTCAGGTCTTTAAAATGAACAACCGTGTGGCATTGCCTGTAACTGACGATAACAATATTCTGCTAGGCATTGTAACTATTGATGATATGCTTTGGGTTGCCAACGAAGAGTACAGCGAAGACATGCAAAAGATCGGCGGTACCGAAGCGCTGGAAGAACCTTACCTTGAAACCCCTTTTTTCAAACTCATAAAAAAAAGGGTTGGCTGGCTGATTGTTTTATTCATTGGCGAGATGCTTACGGCCACAGCAATGGCTTTCTTCAGCGATGAAATTGAAAAGGCGGTGGTTCTTTCGATTTTCGTTCCGCTTATTATCAGCAGTGGTGGTAACAGCGGCTCGCAGGCATCTACATTAATTATACAGGCAATGGCTGTTGGCGAAGTAACACTTGCGGACTGGTGGCGTGTAATGCGCCGCGAAGTACTCAGCGGCCTCATGCTGGGCAGCATACTCGGTGCAATAGGTTTTGTGCGTATTTGCGTATGGCATGTACTCATGCAGCATGGTATTATACAGGATCTCTACGGTCCGCATTGGCTGCTCATTGGTTTTACAGTAGGCGTAACATTAATGGGCGTAGTACTTTGGGGTACACTCAGCGGTTCTATGCTACCATTGATTCTTAAGAAACTTGGTGCTGACCCTGCAACTTCCTCTGCGCCTTTTGTAGCAACACTGGTAGACGTTACAGGGCTTGTAATTTATTTTAGTGTGGCCTACATTTTTTTAAGAGGCATATTATTGTAAGGAGTTATTATTTGCTGAACTTAGGAATATCTATTGAGCGTCTGTTGTGTCACTCACTTGTAAGTTCGGTAATTCTATTGGGCACTTGTGTGCAGTTCTGCACTTTTTTTTGCATGCTCCCATCTGTCCGTTATTAGATTGTGGCATTTGCTAGATAATTCGCTTATTGTCTCCCAATCATATTACCTGCTATCCATGATTGCTTTTACTTTTTTCTGCAATTGTTTTTTGTCTGGCAGGTAAAGCTGATACTTTGAAACAAAAATTTTATTGGAGATTCCACCAGTCGCAAATTCAACTAATACTTCGTCTTTCTCGGCTGAAAGAATAATACCGATTGGTTCATTGTCGCCTTCAACATTTTCTTCGGTCTTGAAATAGTTAAGATAAAGGTTCATTTGTCCAATGTCGCCATGTGCAACATTTTTTATTTTAAGATCAATCAGTACAAAGCATTTTAAAATGCGATGATAAAACACAAGGTCAATGGAGTAGTGCTTGTTTCGAAGTGAAACTCTGTATTGTCTCGCTACAAATGCAAAGCCTTTACCCAATTCGAGTAAGAACATTTGCAGGTTATTAATAATTTTTTGTTCAAGGTCTTTCTCCGTCATTTTATGGCTTTGCGGAATTTTGAGAAAGTCCAGAACATAAGGGTCTTTTACGGCTTCTGTTGCATGAGAAACAATATGCCCTTTTTCTGAAAGTTGTAAAACACCTTTCTTGTCTTTGCTCAAAGCAAGCCGTTCAAATAAAGAAGAATCAATTTGCCTTTCAAGTTCTCTTACAGACAGATTTTCATTAAGCGTGTGCTTTTCATAAAATTTCCTTGCAGTGTCGTCTGAAACTGCAACCAATGCGATGTAATGACTCCAACTCAATTTGGCAGACACTGTCTGCCATTTCTGATAAGCAAGATAAAACCTACGCATATCCAAAATATTGCGTCTGCCAAATCCTTTGCCATATCGTTGCCTTAAATCTTTGGAAAGCTTTGTCAGTAGCGCACTTCCGTACTCTGCTCTTTCTTGTCCATGCTGTTCATATTCTACAATGTGTCTGCCAATTTCCCAATTTGCTTTTACTAGTTCTGTATTAATTGCACGTATTGCATTTTGCCTTGCTATCTCAATCGTAAGACCAATGTCTGATAAAAGTTTTTCGTATTTTGGCTTAGATACTTTCATTTTTTAATTATTCACTTGTAGCAATTGCTTTTTGTTTTTGAACTGTAAACATAAGTTCAGAAGATTTCAATTTTAGCAGGTTTGTCAATTGCTTCCAAAATTTCATAATTAAATTTCATCTTTTGAAGAGAGCTTGGCAATGTTTTTGGGAAATAACATTACGTCAACCCATAACTGAAGCCCAATAATTGCTTGCAAATGTTGAGGCTTATAACAATCCAGCACTTTATTGTAACACCTACTCTTAGCTATAGTTTTTTTCTACGAACTTAAAAAAGTCAATAGTATTTGAAAACTTAGTCAAAGCAATTGTCGGTATGTTACGCCTTGAAAGAAATCTTGTCAATTGATTTAATGGTTCAATAGGGTTATTTTCTTTGGGTTGTTCGAGGAAATGATTAATCCAATTTATTTGAAATAGATAAGTCTGGTTCTTGTTTTTCAAAGGTGTCAGATACTCGATTACATACTTGTCAATTTTGGTGTTATTAAATTTAAAATTCCAATCTATAGCATATTTCATTGCCAAAGATGCTTTCGGTGTAAAGCAAATTCCAATCATTTCTTGGCTATCACAATATTCTGCTGCATCGTCAATTGCAGGTCCAATAAAATGATTCCCTCGTTTCTCTATATCCCCAAATGAAATGCAACCTCTAAGAAAGAAATAATCAGCTAAATAACTTTGAAAGATCCCAAGATTAAGCCTGCTAAAACCTTCTATTGTTTCGTCAAAAAAATAATTATATTTCTCTCCCTTATTTGTCAAAGTAATAATTAATGTGTCAGAAAAAGTGGCAAAGTCAAACTCAATGAATTGTGAGTTTGGCAAAGTATTAAAATATTTTTTAGCACTTTCTAATTGATTTTTTACATTTTCAATTACTTCAAAATATTTGTCAACACTTTGTTCTGTCCATATTCCTTTTGTCCCTAAAATATCTACGATACTGATTAAACATTGTTGCATAAGTCAAAATTACAGGTAACTCCTAAATAAACGTCAATAAATCATTGATCGTCGCCCCATGCACCGGCACCCATTCTTATTACTTCATATTCCTCTTTGGTGCAATCAATCACTGTAGAAGGAACCATGCCGCCCATACCGCCATCTACTACAATATCCACAAGGTTTTTAAAGTTCTCATAGATCAGGTCCGGGTCGGTATATTCCTCTACCATTTCGCCAGGTAGTGATGCAGAAAGTATAGGATGGTCCAGCGCCTGAACAATGGCACGGGTAATATTATTATCAGGTATGCGAAGGCCAATGGTGTTCTTTTTACTTTGTAAAATTTTGGGTACTTCTTTACTGGCAGGAAGAATAAATGTATAAGGGCCGGGCAGATAACTTTTTAAAATACGGTATAAAGGTGTTGAAATACTTTTGGTGTATTTGCTAAGATCACTCAGGTCGTGACAAACAAAACTGAGCTGCGCTTTTTGTGCATCAACATTTTTTATACGGCTAACGCGTTCAATGGCTTTGTGCTGAAATATATCGCAGCCTAACCCGTAAATGGTATCTGTTGGATAAATGATTACACCGCCATCAAGCAAACATTCTGCTATGGTTTTAATATGCCGTGGATTGGGATCGGCCGGGTGTACATGAAGCAACATGAATAAATGTAAAATGTAAAACCGGAACTGCGAAATAAAGATGATTTCGTAGTTCCGGTTTTAGTGTTATAGCGGGGTTACTATTACAAAAAATACTCAAAACACATTATCGTACCGCTCATGGCCGCATGGCCTTTGTTCTTGCATTGGCGCTACACCCGCTTCTTTGATGCGATATGGCTGCGCCATCGCAGCAATTCCGGCTTTGCCGGAACCGAACCGGCCGAGCTGCCTTATGCAAGAACGGGTATGAAAACGTGCGATAAAAAAATCTGAACACTTTTGTAACAATTGATTGCATTTCAGACAAATGCTTTTAACCTTGGCTTGACGCTGATGCTAAATGAATTTGTAACAGCCTGCCAAACTTCGCTTAAATGTCGCCATGAAAGAGGAACTGTGAACCGAGCGTGGCAAGAAAAGCTTTATAGATATTCTACTGCCGGGCTCAAAAAAAATTACTTCAATACCTCAGCAAGCTTTTGTTCCAATGCAGGTCCCCGCAGCGATTGTGCAATGATCTTACCTGACGGGTCTATTAACACATTAAAAGGTATGCCGTTAAAACGATATGCCTCAGCGGCCATGCTTTGAATTTCCTGGGTGTCGGTCATTTGCGGCCAGGTAAGATTATCTGCTTTTACAGCCTGTAGCCATGCACTTTTATCGGTGTCGAGCGATATGCCGAGAATGGTAAAATTCTTATCCTTGAATTTATTGTAAGCTGCCACCACATTCGGGTTCTCGTGCCTGCAGGGCATACACCAGCTTGCCCAGAAATCTACCAGCAAATATTTTCCTTTAAAACTGCTGATACTTAAAGGTTTTCCGTTTGCATCTTTCATCGTAATATCCGGAGCCTGCTGGTTAAGCAAAGGATAATCACCGCCAGCCTCGGCAGATTTATTTGCATTTGCTGTAGCAGCCTGAGTAAGCAAACTTCTGAATGCTGCGAGACCTGCATGCTCTTTAAACCTTTCAGTAGCCTGCTTTGTAAGGGAGTCAATATCAGATAATGGCATTACATTTTTTGCAGCGGCAATGTTGAGCGCATAAAAAATTGCAGCAGGATCTTTTGATTGCTGAATATAATTTTTCATGTATGCGGTAAGGTCGTTAAGTACCTGGCTACCGCTGTTCTGCAGCACTAATATTGTACTGTCGTTGGGGTTTTGTTTGGCCAAAGAATCCATTTGATTGTAAGTAACTGCAAGAATGGAGTCTTTTGAGCGGAAGGTATTCAGGAATTCGTAAATGCTTTTTGTAGCATCGCTGTTGCTAACGTATGGTGTACGGAAAGTTCTGTCCAGGTCGGTGCTGATCTTTATGTCGCTGTTATCGTTAACAAAAACGGCAATGGATTTGTGATCAATCGTAAGCAGATAAAGGTTTTGTTCTTTTGCAACAGCTTTAAGACTGTAACTGCCATCGGCAGCTATTTTACCGGAGTCAACTACTTTTTGGCCCGAGTTATCGTAACCCACCCGTTCCAGAAAAACATTGGGAGAAGTTGCATGATCTATTTTACCGCTTACGGTAAACTTATTGGGGCTGCCACTATCGGTGCAGGATGCAATTGCCACAGAAGTTATGAATGCGGCAGCTATTATTTTTTTCATTTCGTGATTTTAGAATCCGTTTATTGTTGATTTAATTTTCTTTCCAGCAATTCTGTAACAACTTTAGGGTCGGCTTTGCCCTTACTTAATTTTTTTACTTCACCCACAAATAAACCAATCAATCCTTTCTTGCCTTTCTGATATTCTTTTACTTTATCAGGCATCTTATCCATTGCCATTTGTACCCATGTTTCCAGTTCATTGGTATCGCTTACCTGCAGCAGGTTTAGCTCGGTTGCAAGTTGCAAAGCTGTTTTGTCATTTGAATTCACTAGAACAGGAAACAACTTTGTTGACGCAACTGAGAAATTGACCTTACCATCTTCAACCAATTTTAACAGGTCGGCCAATTGATGCGGTTGCAACGGAAATTCTTTCAATGCGATTTTGTGTTCATGCAGGTAATGCTTAACGGGGCCATTCATCCAGTTGGCTGCGGCTTTGTAGTTGCCGGTGTGTTCAATCAATGCTTCGTAATAATCTGCGATATCTTTTTCCATGCAAAGCTGCAATGCATCATATTCAGTCAATCCCAAATCATTCTGATATTTATTCTGCAAAGCCTGAGGCAAAGCAGGCAAACTATTTTGCACAGATTCAATGAACGATTCACTTAACAGAAAAGGTGCCAGGTCTGGTTCTGCAAAATAGCGGTAATCATTAGCTTCTTCTTTATCGCGAATGGAAAAGGTAGTGTCGTTTGTAGCATCAAAACTTCTTGTCTGCTGGGTAATTTTTCCACCGCTTTCCACAACCTGTATCATTCTTTCAATTTCGTGCTGAATGGCATGTTTTACATTGCGTATGGAATTCAGGTTCTTTACTTCTACTTTAGTGCCCAGCTCAGTTTCGCCTTTTAAGCGGATGGAAACATTTGCATCGCAACGAAGGCTGCCTTCCTCCATATTACCATCACAAACGCCGATCCACTGCACCAGCCTGCGTACTTCGGTTACGTATTGCCAGGCTTCTTCAGCGCTGTACAAATCAGGTTCTGTTACAATTTCTATCAGCGGTGTTCCGGCGCGGTTATAATCTACACAGGTATATTCATCATCCATGTCGTGAATGCTTTTGCCTGCATCCTCTTCCATGTGAATACGGTTAAGCTGCACATTCCGGGTACCATTTTCTGTTTTAATGGTTACATAACCGCCCTTACATATAGGCGTTGTATGTTGCGATACCTGGTAACCTTTTGGCAGGTCTGGATAAAAATAATTCTTGCGTGCAAAATAGTTGTAGCGTTCAATTTCGCAGTTGCAGGCAAGCCCCATTTTTATAGCGTATTCAACGGCTTTTTTATTGGTTTTGGGTAATGTGCCCGGGTGCCCCAGTGTAATGGGGCTTACGTGTGTGTTCGGTTCTGCACCAAATGCAATGCTGTCGCCACAAAACAGTTTACTCTTTGTAGCAAGTTGTGCGTGAACCTCTAACCCAATAACAGCTTCGTATTTATCAAAAGGAGTGTTCATAAACTGCTGCAAAAATAGCCAGCACCGCTGTTATGGAAATTTTATTTTTTGTGGGCCGGGCAATGGGATTTCTATGAGGCTTTAGTTGCGTCGCACACTTGAACTGAAGTATTTTTCTTGAGCGACAGGCTGCGTTTACTGGCTGGTTTTATTTTGCTGCAACTTGCTATTGGTGAACCTGGAGTTCCATAATGGCCAAAAAGCACAACTGTGCGACGCAACAAAAGCTTAAGAGGAAATCTAATGCCGGGCTCAAAAAGAAATAAAAACGGTAAGTATGTACATAAAAAAGTGCCGTGCATGCTCGGGGCATACAGGCACCTGTTATGAGAAAAGGGCAGGTTTTATTTCTTCGTTAGTATCAAAAACTCATTCGCCTGTACTTCCGTAGTGTAGCGTTTAATACCATCTTTATCGGTATAGTTGCGGTTAATGAGTTTGCCTTCTACCATTACTTCAAGGCCCTTGGTAAAATATTTTTCTATGATCTCGGCTGTTTTATCCCAGGCAATTACATTGTGCCATTGGGTTTCGGTTATCTTTTCGCCTTTGGCGTTCTTGTAGCTTTCGTTTGTTGCCAGGCTTAAGCGTGCAAGTTTCTTTCCGCCATCCAGTGTTTTTATTTCCGGTGCGTTGCCCAGGTTGCCAATCAGTTGTACTTTGTTCTTCAAGCTGTTCATGATTTTTTGTTTTAAATGTTTTCAAATTTGCTTTTTCAATTCCGGTGGCCATCCGATAGAACAAAGTTGCAGCAGTGAAGAAATGTTACCCTGATATTAATCATTTACATACGGGTATAAACGGTTTAAACGGTTTAACCGTTTAAAAACGGATAATTTTTTGTACTTTAATGGCATGGAAACTATACCACGATTGTGTTTGGAATGTAATAAACCACTAAAGGGGCGTATTGATAAAAAGTTTTGCGATGATTATTGCCGTAATGCTTATAACAACAAATCAAAGGTTGAGGAGAGTGCTTATGTGCGTTACATAAACCAGGTTCTTAAAAAGAATCGCCGCATTTTAGGGGAACTCATGGGCAATGAAGAAATGACGAAGCATCCAAAAACAAAATTCACAAACAAAGGCTTTGACTTTGGGTATTACACGCATCAGTACATCAATAAAAAAGGTAACATTTATTTCTTCTGCTACGAATACGGCTACCTGCCTTTAGAAGGCGAATGGTACCTGATCGTAAAAAGAAAATCGTAAAAAGAAAAGCAAATTCTATGTTTAATAAACTTCGCACAGTAATTTATTATGTAAAAGATTTACATAAAGCCAGGGAATGGTACAGGAATATTACAGGTATTGAACCGTATTTCGATGAGCCATTTTACATAGGTTTTAATATCAATGGTTATGAACTTGGCCTTGACCCTGACAGCAATCATATAACAGAAGGGAATAACTCAGTTGCTTACTGGGATGTGGATGATATTGATGCTGCTGTGGAGAAATGTGTATCGCACGGGGCAACAGTTGAGAGTGCTGTGCAAAATGTTGGCGGAACCATTTTTGTCGCGATAATTAAAGATCCTTTTGGTAATTGCATAGGGCTAATTACCGGGGCCTGATATTTTTAATGCGTGCAATGCTTTCTCTTCAATTGAAAGAAGAACCCCGAAGGGTGCGACGCAAGAGCAGATGAATAATGATTCATGTGCCCGGCTCAAAATAATTGCCTTTTGATAATATTTTTTTCTACGGCATCAACTCTCCTATTTTTGCCATCATAATTTTATTTATATGAAGACCACGCCTTTTACACAAAAACATATTTCGCTTGGTGCAAAGATGGCAGAGTTTGCAGGCTACAATATGCCCATCAGTTATACAGGCATCAACGATGAGCATGCGGCCGTTCGCAATAATGCGGGTGTATTCGATGTGAGCCACATGGGTGAGTTTATTGTAAAAGGCGAACACGCACTGGATCTTATTCAACGCGTTACTACAAATGACGCATCGAAGCTGAGTAACGGCAAGGCACAATACAGTTGCCTTACCAATAACGATGGCGGCATTGTGGACGACCTGATTGTGTATTGCATTGACGAAAATAAAGTGTACATGCTGGTGGTAAATGCTTCTAACATTGAGAAAGACTGGAACTGGATCAGCAGCCACAACACAAAAAATGCAGAGCTTCAAAACATCAGCGAAAGAACCTGCCTGCTTGCAATACAGGGACCAAACGCCTGTAAAATTCTGCAGCAGCTCACCGATATAGATATCATGAACCTTAAATACTACACATTTGTAAAAGGTAAATTTGCAGGTGTAGATAATGTACTCATCAGCGCCACAGGTTACACAGGTTCCGGTGGCGTAGAGATTTATTTCGATGATAAAGATGACGCGGCAAACAAAGTTTGGGAGGCAATTTTTGAGGCGGGTAAAGCTCAGGGCATAAAACCAATCGGGCTTGGAGCAAGAGATACGCTGCGCCTTGAAATGGGTTTCTGTTTATACGGCAACGATATTGATGACACCACTTCGCCACTCGAAGGCGGACTTGGCTGGATCACCAAACTAAATAAAGAAACTCCCTTTACTGCAAAGGAAATAATAGAGCTACAAAAAGCTAAAGGCATTAAAAGAAAGTTGGTTGGTTTTGTAATGATCGACCGCGGTATTCCCCGCCACGATTATGTTATAAAAGATATTGCAGGAAATGCTATTGGTAAAGTAACCAGCGGCACGCAGGCGCCATCGCTTAACAAGGCGATTGGTATGGGTTATGTGGCCACAGAACATGCGGCACTCGACAGCGAAATTTATATCGATATCCGCAATACGCTTGTGAAAGCAAAAGTAGTGAAGGCGCCATTTGCATAAAATATTTATGAGTCAGGCTGAAGAATATAAATGAAGCTGCCCTTGCGTCGCACTCTTGTACGTTTGGAATTCTATTCAGCTGCGCACGCTGAAACTATTGCTGCAGATGCGTTTCAATTAATAATTTCTTATGCCTTTTATAAAGCTTGCGACTTTCATTCATGCGAAACCACAAATTGTTTTTGATCTCAGCCGAAGTATCGACCTTCACCAAACAAGTATGGGTCATACAAATGAAAAAGCGATTGGCGGTATCACAACCGGATTAATAAATGAAGGAGAAACGGTAATCTGGACCGCGAAGCATTTCTTTAAAACAAGAATGCTGAAAGTTCAAATCACGCAAATGAAGCCTTACGAATTTTTTGAAGATGAAATGCTGGAAGGCGACTTTAAAAGCATGAAGCACAAGCATATTTTTAGAGCAGAAGGCAGCGGTACAAAAATGATAGATGAGTTTTCTTTCGAAGCACCTTATGGTTTTATTGGCAAATTTTTCAACTACATATTTCTCACTGCTTACATGAAAGCGCTGCTGATGCAACGCAACTGCGTAATAAAAGAATTTGCTGAAACCGAAAAGCGGAAAACAGTTTTACCACAAACCCACATATAAAATACATTTGCCACAAACGCTTATTTGTTGAAACGCATTATTTTCACCGTAACCAACGATCTTACTTACGACCAGCGCATGCAGCGCATCTGCACGTCGCTTGCTGCGAATGGTTATGCCGTTACGCTTGTCGGCAGAAAACTGAAAAAATCCATTCCACTTACTGAACAATTGTTTCAGCAAAAAAGACTGTATTGCATTTTTACAAATGGTTTTTTTTTCTATGCTGAATACAACCTGCGTTTATTTTTCTGGTTGCTCTTTCAAAAAGTTGATATCATTTGTGCCATCGATCTTGATACTATTCTTCCATGCTATTTTGCCGCAGCATTACTCGGCAAGCAAAAAGTTTATGATGCCCACGAATTATTTACTGAGCAAAAGGAAATTGTAACACGGCCAATGGTTCATAAATTCTGGTTGACAGTAGAAAGATTCGCAGTGCCAAAATTTAAAAATGGTTATACCGTAAATCAATTTATTGCAGATGAATTATCCCGCAGGTACAGAGTTCATTATGGCATTGTAAGAAATTTGCCCGTACTTGTTGAACTACAACAAAAGCAGAATTCCGAAATAACTCCCTTTATTATTTACCAGGGCGCAGTAAACGAAGGCCGCAGTTTTGAAACACTTATACCTGCTATGCAGCACGTTAATGCAAAGCTGAAAATTTATGGCAGAGGGAATTTTTTTGAACAGGTTAAGCAACTGATCAAAGAGTATAAAGTTGAAGATAAGGTTGAGTTAATGGGTTTTGTTGTTCCGCGGGAGTTAAAGAAAATTACGCCCCAGGCTTATATTGCAGTTACGCTTTTTGAACAAACAGGTTTAAACCAGCTTTATTCTTTAAGCAACAGGTTCTTCGATTACGTTATGGCCGCCGTGCCCCAGGTTTGTGTGAATTATCCTGAATATAAAACCATCAATGATGCACATAATATTGCGTTGATGATCGATAACACATCCGTTGAAATCATTGCCGGGGCATTGAACAAGCTGTTAAACGATCATTCTTTGCACGAACATTTACACCAGAACTGCGTTATTGCAAGAAATCGACTTAACTGGCAGGAAGAAGAAAAAGTATTGATTGATTTTTATAAAAGAATAACTGGCGAATAAATTATGAATTTATTGGAGAAGCCTAAAGTGCATAATTGTTCTTAAGTACAAGAGTGCGACGCAAGGAACGGTTCACAATGAACTACTGCCGGCTCATAAAAAATAAAATTTGGAAAAGCATTTGCATATTATCAGTCTTGATGTTCCGTACCCCGCCAACTACGGCGGTGTTTACGATTTATTTTACAAGCTTCCGGCGCTGCAGGCGCAGGGGATAAAAATTCATCTGCATTGTTTTGAAAATGGCCGCGGAGAGCAACCCGAGTTAAACAAATATTGCGAAGAAGTACAATATTATAAACGCAATACCGGGCATAAAGGTTTCTCTGCAAGCATGCCTTATATTGTTGCAAGCCGCAAGAATGAAGAGTTGGCAACAACGCTTTTAAAAGATGATTACCCCATTTTTATGGAAGGGGTGCATTGCACGTACATCACGCAGGATAAGCGTTTCAGCACACGAAGAAAATTTGTGCGCATACATAATGTGGAGCATCACTATTATAAAGAACTCTATTCCTGCACACACAATGCAATGAAGAAAATGTATTTTTTGTGGGAGAGTAAGTTGCTAAAAACCTATGAGCAACAACTCGTAAATAAAGCAACTGCGTTTTGGGCGGTTACCCAAAAAGATACCGACTATTACCGCAACGATTTGCATTGCAGCACGATGGATTACCTTCCTTTATTCCTGCCCGACTGGCATGTAAAATCTACTGAGGGTATGGGTACATTTTGTTTGTATCATGGCAATCTTGAAGTTTCAGAAAACGAATTTGCTGCGCAGTGGTTGCTGAAAAATATTTTTAATAAACTGGAAATTCCGTTGGTTATTGCGGGTAAAAATCCATCTGCGGCTTTAGAAAAAATGGTACACAGCAATATGCATACTTGCGTTGTGGCAAACCCATCAGAAAAAGAATTGCAGGATTTAATTGCCAAAGCACAAATTCATATTCTGCCTTCGTTTAATAGTACCGGTATAAAAATAAAATTGCTGAACGCTTTATACAACGGGCGCCATTGTTTGGTAAACTCACCAATGGTTGAAGGCACCGGCCTTGATGAATTATGCATTACCGCAGATGATGTTAATACTTTTCGTTCAAGGGTTGAGCAACTCTATCATCAACCATTTACACAAGGCGATATTGAGGCAAGAAAAATATTACTCCACAATCACTACAACAACGAAGCCGGTGCCAGGCAAATGGTACATTGGATTTGGACGCAGTATGCTAAAAGTTGAAAGGGTAATTGCTGACATAAACATTTTCAGATTTCCTTCAAGCTTAATGCAACGTCCCGTTCAATCCATTTGTCAGGCTTTAAAAAGACATGAAAACTCTTTCCATTATTTTATTAAGCTGCTTCTGTTTTTCTGGTTGCAAAAAAGATAATAACGAGACTTATTATCTTAAAGCTAAAGTTATTTTCACAAGAGATATTGCCTGCAATTTACCCGTACTAGACTTTTCAGAAGATTCAATAAGACTGCGTAGCTTAACCCAACTTGCTGCTATTGACTATTCGGTTATAAATCTGCCTTCAGTTTTTAATATTCAGGATAAAAAGCTATATGTGTCAGTTGCCATTTTAAAACCAGAAGAAGAATTTCCCTGTAACGACTTAGGCATTGGTTATCCTCATTTGAAAATAATCAATGTAAAAGCGAGATAATAATTGGGATTAAACTTCCGCCACAGCACTGTCAAACACATGCCCACGCTCGGTTTTCAGCATTCTCGAAGGATTTTTACTGATTACAATAAAGTCGTGTGTAGCCATAATAATTGCCGTTCCGTAATCTTTACTGATCTGGAAAAGCAGGCCCATAATTTCATCGCTGGTTTCGGGGTCCAGGTTGCCGGTAGGCTCATCTGCAAGAATTAATTTGGGTGAGTTCAATAAAGCACGGGCAATATCTATACGCTGCTGTTCGCCGCCGCTTAGCTCAAAAGGCATTTTAAAACCTTTGCTTTTAAGGCCCACTTTATCCAGCACATCGTTAATTTTTTCTTCCATTAATTTTTCATCTTTCCAGCCTGTGGCACGCAACACAAAGCGAAGGTTTTCGTGCACATTTCTATCAGTCAATAATTGAAAATCCTGGAACACCACGCCAAGGTTCCTGCGCAGGAACGGTACTTTTTTCCAGTCCATTCCTTTTAAATCAAAACCGGCCACGCTTACTTCACCTTCTTTAAAAGGCAGTTCGCCGTAAAGCGTTTTAAGCAGGCTGCTTTTCCCTGTTCCTGTTTTACCTACAAGAAATACAAACTCGCCACGGTGCACGGTAAAATTTACATCCTTTAAAATAAGGTTGCTTCCCTGGTATATATTGGCGTTCCGTACTTGTACTACTGTTTCTTGCATATTAAAAAGATGTTTGCAAATGTAAAGTTAGACTATCAATTTTTGTGATTGAATTTTTTGAGCCAGGTGGTGAGCGGAGTCGAACCATTGGTTTTTCATGGCATCGACTGTTGCCACGCTCGGTTCAAAGTTCCTCTTTCATGGCATCTATGAAAGGCGTGGCAGTTTACCCCTACGAGCGAAGTGGAACTCGGGGTCACTCACTTGTACGTTCATAACAATTTGGAACTTTGGTTCAAAACATTCAACCTGGTTTTGTTTGAAAAAGAACGTTTCAATATCATGCTGCATTTTTGCTAAAAGCATCTTTGCAAATTTTTAACCAGAAGATTGGTTGTAAAAAATATTCGCTATGGTAAAAGTTCAGCAAAGAATTGAACGTATAAGAGTGCGACGCAACAATGCTTCATACCTGATCTGCTGCCTGGCTCATAACAATAACTTCAGGTAACTTAAGCGCATTTTTCATTTGTTAAATAAAATAAATGGTTAGTTTTATATGCATTTTTTCCGGCAGCCTTTACTTTTAAAAACTTAATAACTTGAAAACAAAAAGCTGCATTGCTAAACCAGTACTACTTGCATGTTTATTTATATGCTGTACGATAATTGCATCAGCGCAGTACGCAACAGATTACACAAAAATTAAAAAACTGATTGCTAAAAATGTAAAAAGCCTTGGTTGGGTGGAGCATGACTTAAGCGAATACAGGGTTTCTTATTCGTACAACGATGCGCTGAGTAATATGTTATTGGTTTACCTGCAGCAAACTTACAAGGGCTACGATGTAAACCGGGCTATACAAACCGTAACTATAAAAAACGACAGTTTAAATTATATTGCAGGCAAGCGTTTTAATACACATGCTGCTGCATTAAATACATACCAGGGCAAAGCTGCAGTTACTGCTACAGATGCAGTAAAGGTGTCTTTGCAATATTTACACCTTCCTGCTTCAGCATTACTCATTCCCATTAATAGTGATGAGCATGCCACAGAAATAACATTTGTTAAAACTGCATTTGTACAAAACAATATTACAGCAAAGCTTTTATGGCAACCCGATGAACTGAACAATACATTGTTGCTTTGCTGGCAAATTCAAATACAACCTGCGGGCTCAAACGATTTGTGGCTGATAAATGCAGATGCGATAAGCGCCCATATTCTGGGCAAAGAAAACCTTACTATAAAATGTGCATGGGATGCCTGTAATACAATGCCGGGTTGCGTTACAGGATTTTTGCCAGGAAACAATTCACAAGATTGCTACGGATTACTATCAGCCAATGTTATTAATTCGGCTGTTTATAATGTTATAAAATTTCCCGCTGCAAGCCTGTCACATACAGGTGGCAAACCAACACTCGATACAAATCCATGGGAGCACATACCTAATGGAAACGGGGCTAACCCATTTAATTGGAATGAAGACAACCTGCAGTCTTACAACAGCACTCAAGGAAACAATGTGCTGGCGCAGGAAGATGTAAAAGGCACAAATTATGATGGCAGCAGTGCAAAATCATCCACACTGTTGCCCAACTTAACTTTCAATTTTGCTTTTGACAGTACCAAAGAACCTACGGACTCTTCAAATCAACGCTTTGCTATTACCAATCTTTTTTACTGGAATAATATCATGCACGATATTTCTTACCTGTATGGTTTTAATGAAGCTGCCGGAAATTTTCAGCAAAGCAATAACGGTAAACCCGGCCTGGGCAATGATTTTGTTTATGCAGACGCACAGGATGGCTCCAGCGCTAACAGCGCTTCTTTTATTATTACTCCCGATGGTACAAGCCCAAGGATGCAGTTAGGCCTTTTTAACGGCTTGTCAAAAAGGGATGCCTCTTTAGACAATGAAGTAATTTGCCATGAATACACGCATGGAATTACTAACAGGATAGTAGGTGGGCCTTCTTCCGTAACCTGTTTACAGAATGATGAGCAAATGGGAGAAGGATGGAGCGATTATTTCGCTTTAATGGTTACCACAAACTGGGCAACGGCACAACCGGGCGATGGTATAAAAAAGCGCAGCATTGCTACTTATTCCCTTGGGCAAACCCCAGATGGCCCCGGTGTAAGGATCCATCCGTATTCTACAGATATGGGCATAGACCCATGGACCTATGCAGACCTTCCAAATGTTCCTGCCCCAGGTGGCTATCCGGATGCCCATGCAGTAGGAGAAATCTGGTGTTCGGTACTTTGGGATATAACATGGGCATTAATAAATGAAGAAGGTATTAGCACAGATATTTATAATACAAGCGGTACAGGCGGTAATATTATTGCTATGAAATTGGTAAATACTGCCCTTAAATTAACACCCTGCAGCCCAGGTTTTCTGGATGCAAAAAAAGCGTTAATCCAGGCAGATAATGTGCTGTTCGGCCAAAAATATGACTGTATTATAAAAGAATCATTTGCCCGTAGGGGAATGGGGGCTTATTTCGCGCAGGGTAGTTCGCTTTCTTATAAAGATGGAACGGCAGATTTTTCTGAACCTTTTTCTGCAAGGGTGTACATCAAAGCTAATGATGATACCGCTACAGAAGGTAGCCAGCTTACATACTCCCTTAATGCAAAAGGCGGTGCATGCGGGGGTATTGGCCATTACAAAATCACCGATACATTACCCCCGGAATTATCTTACAACAGCGGCGGCACTTATGATGAAACTACTAATACCGTAAGCTTTAATAATATAGAACTGGGAAATTACGGAACAGACACGTTATACCTTACTGCTATAGTAAAAGGGGGAACTTATTATCCGCCGGTAGAACATATTGTTGAATCAGTTCCTGAGCCTTATATATCAGACAAATGGGTAACTTATAATATTGCTGGTGCCAATACCTTTACCGCCAACGAAAGGCCATACAGTGTGCCTTACGCTTTTTTTGTATATGATGCGGCTAAAAATTCTGTAAGTGTACTTGAAACAAAAGATTCATTTTTACTTACGGGTAAAAGCACTTTAAGCTTCTGGAATAATTATACAACTGAAACCCTTTACGATGGCGGGGTAGTAGAAATTAGTACCGATAATGGTGCCACATGGGCCGATCTTGCTGATTACTTCATACAAAATGGCTACGATACTACTATCTCTGCGCAATACGGTTCATACCTGGCCAACAGAAGAGCCTTTACCGGAAAATCAAACGGATATATACAATCTGTTGCCGACCTTACAACATTCAAAGGGCTGTATGTAAAAATCAGGTTTATTTTTGCAACTGATAACGGAGGCGCCTCATACGGCTGGAATATTGATGATATTGTTTTTAAAAGCGAAGCCGCTATAGATAATAAATCCTCTATTTTCAATAATTCAGGCAACTTTGTTTTCGCATCTCATAGCATTACTTTACTTGCCCCTGGGGTACTTTCAGAAAAATGGGGATTGTTTACTGCCCAAAAGAATAATAACAATGCTGTTTTGCAGTGGCATTTTTTGCAGCCCAGTAATACCGCCGAATTTATTGTCGAAAGGTCTTCAGATGCCATACATTTTATAGCCATAGGCACGGTGAAGGCCGCTGCAAATGCGGGGGATTATTCGTTCACCGATCATCATCCATTACAGGCATTAAATTATTATCGCATTAAACAGGTTGGCAGTAATGCTCATGTAGATTATTCTTTAATAAAGCAACTCAATTTTACAACTGTTGTAAATATACTTGTATCGCCAAATCCCGCAACAGATCTATTGTTCATCAACATTAATGGCAATATACAAACTGGCGGCACAGCTACACTTTACAGCATTACCGGGCATGTATTTAATACTTATAATTTTAATGGCAATACTTCTGTGCTGCACCTGCCTAAATTAGCCCCGGGTATCTACTTTTTAAAAATTACCGGAACATCATTTACAACAACCCGTAAAATTATAATTGAATAAAATTCATTTACCAGGCTTATGTAATGATGGCATCGACTGTTGCCACGCTCGGTTCAAAGTTCCTCTTTCATGGCATCTATGATAGGCCTGGGAGTTTACCCCGACGAGCGAAGCGGAACTCGGGGTCACTCACTTGTACGTTCGGAACAATCTGGAACTTAGGCTCAAAACTTTCAGCGGCATTTTCTCTGCAAAAAATCGCTTCAATGCATTCCTGTATTTGTACAAAAATCATCTTCACAATTGTTTAACTAAAAAACTAGTTGTATAACTAAATAAGTAGTTGTATGTTTGACTAAGAATTTAGTTGTAGCAAATATTCGCTGCGGTAAAAGTTCAGATATAATCAGAACGTACAAGTGAGTGACACAACGAAAGTTCACTTCATATTCTAAAGTTGGTTTCATAAAAAACAAAACTTACACATGAAAGAAGCAATGAAAACATTAACCAAAGCCGAAGAGCAGGTAATGCAGGTGCTCTGGAAAATTGAGAAAGGTTTTCTTAAAGATGTGATAGAAGGAATGCCCGACCCAAAGCCACACTCCAACACTGTTGCAACGCTACTTAAAATTCTGGTTGACAAAAAATTTGTTGAAACAGAAACTTATGGCCGCATGCACCAGTATGAACCATTGGTAAGTAAAGAAGCCTATTCCAAAAACTCATTAAATGGTTTGGTGAAAGGCTATTTCGGCGGCTCATTTACAAAAGCCGTTTCGTTTTTGGTAGAAGAAAATAAGTTAAGCGTGGAGGAACTGGAATTATTATTACAACAACTTAAAAAGAAATAATCATGCTACAGATAATAGCTGTTTACCTGTTAAAGGTGTTGATTTGTTCCGCATTGTTGCTTACTTATTATTGGGCGGCATTGCGCAATAAACGCTTTCATTACTACAACCGTTTTTATTTACTGCTGGCCGTTGCATTAAGTTTTACAGTGCCGTTGCTTAACCTGCAATGGTTTAGTTTAATCAGTAATAACACACAAGCTATTACGCTTTTAAATGTAATGTATGGAAAGGGTGAAGAAGATGTAACGCTTTCCAGCAAAGGCTTTCAGCTTAACTGGCAGGATATGGTTTCGATTGCTTCACTTGCCATTACCGTCTTTTTTCTTTTGGTGCTTACATTCAGGATTTTAAAAATCTACCAGATTAAACGAAGTTTCCCCGTAAGCAAAACAGATGAATTTGATTTCATTAATACAGACATAGAACAGGCACCTTTCTCCTTTCTAAAAAATATTTTCTGGCGCAGCGATATTTCACTGGATGAAAAAACAGGGCAGCAAATTTTACGTCACGAACTGGCGCATATAAAACAAAAACATACCTGGGATAAACTGTTTATGCAGATCGTGCTTGCCATATTCTGGATGAATCCTTTTTACTGGCTTATACAAAGAGAGCTTTACCTTATACACGAATTTATTGCAGATGAAAAAGCCGTGGAAGATAAAGATGCCAGTGCATTTGCTGCAATGTTGCTGCATGCGCATTACGGCAAATTTATGTTCGCACCTGCACAATCATTTTTTTACTCACCAATAAAACGAAGATTACTTATGCTTACCACTTCAAAAAAACCAAGCCACAGTTATGTACGCCGTTTAATGGCGTTGCCGTTGTTAATTTTTGTTGTTTGCCTCTTTGCATTCCGTCTGCACGAGGATAAAGCAACGGTTTCAATTACAAAAGCAAATGCACCTTTTAAATTAGTGGTAGATGCCGGCCATGGCGGAAAGGATAACGGTGCAGTTGGTGTAAATGGCATTCTTGAAAAAGATATAAATCTCGCTGTTTCAAAAAAAATTAAACAACTGTCTGGTGACTATAAAATTGATGTTGTGCTTACAAGAGATGAGGATAAATATATGTCTCCTCAGGAAAAAGTACAGTTTGCCGAATCGCAAAATGCGAACGCCTTTATTTCTATGCATGTAAATGCAACAGAGCCAGGTAAAACAAAAGCTACTGACCTGGGAATGGAGGTTTTTGTATCAAAGGAAAATGACCACTTTGGTGAAAGTAAATTATTAGGTTCGGCAGTATTACAAAGTCTTAAGAATAACTTTGAAGTAGCCACCTATCTTTCAGAAAGTAAAACTGGTATTTGGGTATTAAAGGCAAACACTTTACCGGCAATACTTGTAGAGCTTGGTTATATAGATAACAATAATGATGCAGCAAACTTAACGAACGATAAAAAGATTGAGCAAATGGCCCGTAAGATTTTGGAAGGTATTGCCTTGTACGCCAACCATTCTTCAGAAGAAATAAAAGAACTTGATGTAAAGAAAGAAACAGCGCTTGCCGCAGACACAACAATTCCTGAAAAAAATACAGGCAAACCAATTGCTGGTAATTTACCAGATGGGCCGCTTTATATTGTTGATGGTAAAATGGTAAGCAAAAGCGAAGCTGATAGAATTAACCCCAAGGATATTAAAAGTGTGAATGTATTAAAAGGGGAAAGTGCAGCAGCAGCTTACGGTGATAAGGGTAAAAATGGCGTAGTTGAAATCACTACAAAAAATAAGGAAGACTATAAGTTAAGTTATAACGCAGCACTAAACCCACCGAAATTCCCTGGCGGAAAAGACGGATGGTTAAAATACCTTCAAAAGAATTTAAATGCCAATGTGCCTGTTGATAATGGAGCCGTTATTGGAGAATATAAAGTTGTTGTTTCGTTTACAGTTGATAAAGATGGAACTGTTAGCGATGTTAAGGCAGAGAATGATCCGGGATTTGGGACTGCCGGTGAAGCAGTACGTTTAATAAAAACAGGCCCACAATGGTTACCGGCAACAGAGAAGGATATAAAAATAAAAGCCAAAACAAAACAGGAGATTACATTTTCTGTATCAGCAGGATAAATGTAATGCTTCGCTTTCTTTGCTCATAAGTATTCCTTAAGTACAAGAGTGCGACGCAACGAAAGCCTCATACGAATTAATTGGCTGGGCTCATAAAAATTTGTCGAGTTCAGAAACAATTAGCATTACACTGTACCTGTTTCAATTTTCAATGTGTAAATTTGTTCTCTTCTAAAGCACATTTTAAATCTAAAAATTTTAATCGTATGGCTTTTACTCTACCGGCTCTTCCTTATGCACACGACGCACTGGAGCCACATATTGACACGCTGACCATGCAAATTCACCATGGTAAACACCACCAGGCTTACGTTGACAACCTGAACAAAGCAATTGCAGGCACCGAAAATGAAAACAAAAGTCTTGAAGAACTGGTAAAACATGCCGGTTCCATTTCTCCTGCTGTGCGCAACAATGGCGGTGGCCATTGGAATCACAGTTTCTTTTGGGAAAGCCTGGCACCCGGTGCAGGCGGTGCGCCAACCGGCGAACTTGGCGATGCTATTACATCAGCATTTGGTTCTTTCAATGAATTTAAAACAAAGTTTGCAGCAGCAGGTGTCGGCCGTTTTGGTAGCGGCTGGGCATGGCTTATTGTTAAGGATGGTAAACTCGAAATTTCTTCAACACCCAACCAGGATAACCCAATCATGGAGATTGCCGATGTAAAAGGTACTCCCGTTCTTGGTGTTGATGTTTGGGAGCATGCTTATTATTTAAAGTACCAGAACAAAAGGCCCGATTATCTAGCCGCGATCTGGAACGTGATCAACTGGAATAAAGTTGCAGAGCGTTTTGCAGCAGCAAAATAATATTGATTGTAAAACTTTCTTATCTTCAAAGTCCCGCAATTTTTTGTGGGACTTTTTTTATAAACCAAATGCAATGAAAACAAATCTTACTCTTTTAGTAGCCTGCACATTATTGTTTGCTGCCTGTAGCAGTCATGCCAAAAAAATTATCGTGTATGCGAATAACGATGCGGATATTAATCAGGAAACAAAAGCAGTTGTTCAAAAAGATACAACAGGGCATTTAGATAAAACGATTGAGTATAACGGCTCAGATAAAGTTGCACTGACTGTAAAGACTTTTGCAGGCTCAACCATTACTCTTGAAATACCAGATGATGGTTACTACATTGCCAATCTAAAAGCCAAAGACACGATTATAGGTGGTTTTCAGAAATATTCAACACCTGAAGAAGCCAACAGGGTAATGAGCCAGGAACAGTTGCTGCACAATATTGATTCACTTAATCAAATGATACAGGGAATTAACGTAAGCGCAGCCAACCGAACATTCTTTATTCTTCCGAATACGGTTGCAAAAATTACAACGAACACAGAAGCAACCATTGTTGGCCCATACCACAGGATGACTTCCATTGCAAAAGAAGGCGATAAAGAGCCTGAAGTGTACCGCTTTTACAGCATTAACGAAGTACGTGAAATGGTAAATAAATTAATGAAGCTTACAAAATAAAGACAGGTTTTTTTGAGCCCCGCTTTGAGTCATTAATGAGGCTTCTGTTGCGTCGCACACTTGTACTGTATAATTTTCGGTCGACAGTTGACCGTCGACTGTCGACCGCTGTTCCGGACGTACAAGTGTGCGACGCAACAATGCCTCATATTTATTCCTAAAGCAGGGCTCAAAAAAAATTCTACGGTACCGGGTCAAATCCGCTTCCGCCACCGGGTCTGCATCTTGAAATTCTTTTTATAGAAAGCCACATACCTTTAAACAACCCATGTTTTTTTAAAGCCTCTGTAGCGTATTGCGAGCAGGTTGGTGTAAACCTGCATTTGGGGCCGAGCAATGGCGAAATAACATACTGGTAAATTTTTATCAGCAGTATAAATGGGTAGCTAAGTATTTGCAGCAGCAGTTTCATTTAATTTTTTTACAAGGCGTTGCAAAACAACAGGCATTACGGTTTTTATTGTTTCGTACTCGGGCAATATTTTATCAATATACAGCATAAAAACTACCACCTGTTTTTGATGTAGGTTCAGGTAATCGTGCAAGACATTTTTCTCAGTCCGGTATGCTTCACGCATGATACGTTTTACCCTATTCCGGTGTATGGCTTTTTTAAAATTGCGGCTGCTAACGCCAACGCCTGCCTTTACCGGAAAATCAAGTATGGCTGTTGGCTGCATATAAAATACTTTCAGAGGAAAAATGCTGAAGGTTTTTCCCTCACGGAAAAGCTGGTCCATCAATTTGCGGCTCTTTAATTTTTCCGCTTTGCTGTATGAAAACATTTTTGCCATAGATTCACTTCAACGAAAAAAGCCTCAAATTGAGGCTTTAAATATAATCTGAAATTTCTTTCATTCTCTGCTTTGCTGCAGATCAGGGAAATTCTATTTTAATTTTCTTTCGTCAGAAACTGTTAGTTTTCTGCGGCCTTTTGCGCGGCGGCTTGCTAAAACTTTGCGGCCATTGGCTGTTGCCATGCGCTCACGAAAACCATGAACTGATTTACGTCTGCGATTGTGTGGCTGAAATGTACGTTTCATAAATAATATTTTTGCTAACCCTTAAATGATTGTTTTCAACTTGCGGAAACCAGTCACCATCACTGCTTTCCTGTGAAAGGACGGCAAAAGTAGGGGTTTATTCCGGATTTTGAGGTTCAAATAAATATTTTTTTTGACCCCGGCTTTTAGAATATAAATTAAACTTTTGTTGCGTCGCACACTTATAGGGTTTGATTATGACTCAGCTAAATACAGCTTATCCCAGGTCAATGTGTTTTGACTGAACCGCTTCACCAAAAAAATTGTTGGCGTGCATATCAAAATCTTCGGTTGAATCGGTGGTATAAAAAGTTTTCGTGCCTTCTTTAATTAGCTGCGTTTGAATCTCCGGGTGCCGGTGTAAATAGTCCGCAAGGCTGGTTGCCACAATATCTCCCTGGCTTAATATGGTAATATCTACCGGGGTGTATTCCACAATCTTTTTAAGTAAAAGCGGGTAATGTGTGCAGGCCAATAAAATGGTATCAATCCTGGGTTCTTTTTTTAGTAACTGGTGAATGTGCTTTTTTATAAAATAATCAGCACCGTGGCTTTCAGATTCATTGTTCTCTACAAGTGGCACCCACATTGGGCAGGCTTCCTGAACCACTTCAATATCGGGGTAAAATTTTTCAATCTCAATTACATAAGATTTGGACTGCACCGTGCCATTTGTAGCAAGAATACCAACCTTTCTGCTCTTAGAATATTGACCCACGATTTCTGTGGTGGGTCTTATTACACCCAAAACCCGTTTATCTTTTCCAATGCGTTCCAGATCATTTTGCTGAATGGTGCGCAAAGCCTTTGCCGATGCCGTGTTGCAGGCCAAAACAACCAGCGGGCAACCCTGCTGAAAAAACCATTCCACACATTGAAGCGTATAATGATATACAGTTTCAAAAGAACGGTTACCATAAGGCGCACGGGCATTGTCGCCAAGATAGATATAATTGTATTCCGGAAGTTTGGCAACTATTTCTTTTAAAACAGTAAGTCCGCCATATCCTGAATCGAATACGCCAATAGGGCCTTGCATACCTGAGCAATTGAATTGTTTAAAAATACGATCTGATGATTTTGCCTCGTCAAAGCTAATAATTGCAGACAGTTATTTAAGCAATAATTATTGCTGCTGTTTCAGAAACCGGTATATCATAAAACTTAGAAGGGTATTGTCAACCTGCTCTAATGGGTGAGGTGTATTCGGCAACAAGCCTAACTGTGCATTTGGTAACTGCTTATACACTGCTGCTGTTTCATCAAGGGTTACCATTTTATCGCGGTCACCAAGCAGCAATAGGCAGGGCGTAGTGACAGATGTATAGTCTTCAGTTTTGAGCGTATTGTTTCGGCCAAGATTTTCGAGCATTTCTGCTGCTTTCATTAAAATGGTTTTCCAGTTATTTGGTGCGTGCCGCTTTGCCAACTGCGCTGCAAAGGCTGGGACTTTTTGTTCCAGGATATCGGCGTCCATCATTTTTATTTCTTTGGCTGCAATGGCTTCATCCCAATACACTTTAGTGGCAAGTGTAATAACTTTTATAATTTTCTCAGGATAATGTTTTGCAAGGTACATACCCACGTAGCCTCCCATGCTATAACCAAAAATATTTGACTGTTCTATATTTTGCTGGTCAAGATATTGTATTACATCGTTTGCAAAGAGTTCTATAGAAAAAGGCTCATCTGGAATATTGTTTCCACCATGTCCACTAAAGCTGAGTGTGTGTATGATAAAGCTGTTGCTGAGTAATTGAGCAAGTGGCTGTAACTGGTCTTTTCCTCCGATGGCACCGTGCAGTAATAACAAGTGTTGCATAAAATGAAGATAAAAAGAAGCTGTTATATTAATAGTCTTTTGTAAAGAACCGGGATGGTATTTGTATTCATAAGCCCAATAGAATTCATACAGTACAAGTGTGCGACGCAACAATACCTCATCTCTATTCATCTGCCCGGCTCAAAAAATTCTTTACTATTTTATTAAAGCCTGCACATCGGGGTCGCCTTCCAGGTTGCTCATTTGCCTTAATATCCACTGCGATCTTGATGCGACATGGCTGCTTTGGGGCTTTACCGTGTACACTGCTGGGTTGGGTAAACATGCGATGATTTGCGCTGCTTCCATACGGCTTAATTTTTTTGCAGGCTTATGAAAATATTGCTGCGATGCAGCCTCGATGCCGTAGATGCCTTTACCCATTTCAATTACGTTCAGGTACACTTCCAGTATGCGTTGCTTGCCCCAGATCCATTCAGTAAGTTTTGTGAAATAAAACTCAGGCACTTTGCGTATGTACCGCGTAATACCTTCTCCCTGCCAGAGAAAAACGTTCTTGCTCGTTTGCTGGCTAATGGTACTGGCACCTGCACCTGCAATTTTATTTTTCTTTTTAGGATCGGTTTTTAAACTTTTTTCAATAGATGCCCAGTCGAAACCACTATGATCGGGAAATAACTGGTCTTCGCCAGCCATGGCAGCGAGTTTTACATTTGGTGAAATTTCATCCCAGCTTACATAATCTCTTTTCAAACCATCACCTTCTATTACACTGCCCAACTGTGTTAATGTTATTGGCGGCATTGCCCATTTGCAAATCAGTAAATAAACGAAAGAAGAAACAAATGCTATAAGCACAACGCGTTTTGTATAATGCCATATTTTTTTAAGCATGAATAAATGATTACCGGCGAAAGGTACTATGAAGATGGCTTAGTTATGAAACTTTGAAGATGGTATTTTTTGCCAATGAGAAAATATGATTTATGCGATACGTGCAATATGGTACCGGCTGCAAAAACACCGGCGGCAGTGCTTATATTTTTAATATTGTCTTTACCAAAAACAGGATCTTTTGACGAAGCTGTGTTAATGAGGTTCAATGCAAGGTAACCGCCGCTGAGAATCTGCAGCAGGCTTCCATTTTTTACATATGAAAATTTTTCGTGCCCTTTAGGAAATGCATAAATATTTTTAAAAGCAATTTTTATTGTATTAAGAATAATGGTATCGGTAATAATCATGCCCAGGAAATTAACGGCAGGGCTTTCCTGTATGGGTATAATTGTAATTGAATCTGTTTGTATTTTTTTTATATAACCGCTGATCCATTGTTTTGTATTCAGTTGAAATGAAATAAATGAACCCTGGTAAAATCTATCAAGCGTATAATTATTTTTTTTAAAGAGAAGCATATCTCCGCTTTGGGCATAAGAAGAAAAGGTAAAAACGATATACAGAATAGGCAGTATAATTTTTTGCATGCTTTCAGTTTATGAAAAGTCTTTTTTTGTTTTCAAACAGTTGTACATGCATTGGGCTTTACTTGCGTCGCACACTGAATCTTCAACAATTCTATTGAGCACCCAGATGCAGTCCCGTTGCTTTATCCCAACCATTAGGCCTTAATTTATTTCAATAAATAAAATACAGTACGCTAAAACTAAAACAGCTATTCTGAAATGATTCGTTAAACTATTATGCAATCGTGTGGGTAAGTATGCCCCATATAAGCGCAACACCAAACCCGATAAAAATAATTCCCGATATGCGGTCAATAATATGAATATTATGCGGGTTTAGCTTCTCACGTATTTTCCCTGCCAGCATAACTTTGGCGGTGTCGGCCAGCAGCACAATTAACAGGCATACGGTAAAAACAATAATACGGTATTGTACAGGATATTCCTGTTGCTGTGCATCGGCCAAAATTGTTGCAGACGCAGCTATCCAGAATATCAGCACGCCGGGATTAAGCAGGTTCATAAAATAGCCCGAAAAAAAAATGCCGGCTACATCGCCCCTTGTCATACTCTTTACCATTACCGAGCCATCATTGCGAATATTTACTTTCTTAAAAAAAATATTGTAAACACCCATTATTATCAGGAAGATACTTCCGGCAACTCCAAGAATAACTTCATGCTTTAATACCGATTGAAAAAGTGCTGTAAATAAATTGCAGATCAATACACAGGTAATATCACTGGCAGAAACACCCGCAATAAAAGCAAAGCCGCCCTTATGTCCATTGCTAAGGCTTTGCTTAATAACAGAAAAAATAACAGGCCCTACCGAAATGCTTAACAGCAATCCCAATGCAAACCCTTTTGCAAGTGCAGCAATCATCGGCTCTTGATTAAATAAGTCATTAAAAGTAGTTACGAAAATAAGTGGTTTATGTGAATAAGGAAACAGTAGTTGTTTAATGCACTTATTATTGTTGCCCTTGTACAATACAAATGCGACTTACTGAAACACTGTATTGAAAATTCAAACTAAATTTTTGATTCATGCGTACATGTAATTGTGCATAAATATTAATAACTCCTAAACTTATTTCGGTGTAACTTGTCATAAGTTTTAAGTAAAAGCAACGAAGTAATAAATTTAACTGTCTTAGAACTATAAACGTTTCAAATATGGAACAACACCAACCTGAGCCACCGGCTTACATTGAAAGAGTAACGCAACTGAATCAAGCCATGTTTTATTGCTACAACGAGGCATCAGACAGGCTACCGGTAAGCAGGGTAACTGGCTTTACCTTTGGCGACAATAATACCTTACATTTCAAAACCAATTATTTTCCTGTTACAGAAAATGTCTGGAATGTCTTTGCAGCAGAACTACATTTCTATAAGAAAGGCGTATCACAAAGTCTGGTGCTTCATGGGGTTGCCATTATTGATTTAGTGAATGATGGTTTCGTACAATTCAGTATAAAAGACGTTTCGTATTTTGAACAATATGCTTCACAAAAAGATAAAGGACTATTATCTACTTTGTTTAAACCTTACATCTATTTCTATAAAAAAAGTTCCGAGTTGCTTCAGCATACTTTCAGGCGAAAAAATGCAACAGGTTATTTTCAATAAGAACCTGGTGATAGTACCTTTTTATATTAAACAATATTGCTACTATTAAACTTTCGTTGTGTCACTCACTTGTACTGTTGTACCAATATGCAGCAATGTGAAACAACATTACTAAATGCAATACTTTAAATATCCAACCGGTATTGTTTTGTTTAATATTGTTTTGCAGCACAAGAGTGCGACGCAGAAATAAATTCGGAACATGCTCTAATTTTCGCTTAAATGTCGCCATGAAAGAGGAACTGTGAAACGAGCGTGGCAAGAAAAGCTAAATCCTTGATCCAACAGCCCGGCCAAAAAAATTAACGCTTCTCAAGCAACCACCAGAATGGTACACGTTTTTTTACCTTGTAATTTGTAGTGATATATTTTTGTATATGGACAATGGCTTCGTCAATATCATCTGTTAATAAAACAAGGTTCATGTCTTCTTTTGAAATGGTTCCCTGCTCAGCCATAAAATTTATATTATCCATCAGTGTTTTAAAGTAGCTTTTGCCATACAATACAACTGGGAATTGCGTTACAGTTCGTGTTTGTATCAGCGTGAGTATTTCATAGAATTCATCCATGGTACCAAAACCACCAGGCATAATAATAAATGCATAAGAGTACTTTATTAAAATTGTTTTACGCACGAAGAAATAATCGAAGGTTACTGATTTGTGTACATACGGGTTCTCCTGTTGCTCGTGCGGTAGTACAATATTGCAGCCAATTGATTCGCCGCCACTCTCAAATGCACCTCTGTTGGCAGCTTCCATAATTCCCGGGCCTCCACCGGTAATTGTACTAAAACCCAATTGCGCTATTTGTTTACCAAACTCACGTGCAGCTTTGTAATAAATATGATCTTCTTTAAAACGCGCCGAACCAAACACGGTAATGCAGGGCCCGGAAAAATGCAATACCCTGAAACCATTGATAAATTGCCAGCATACTTTAAATACAAACTTTAATTCGTAACTGCGGCTTTTAGGGCCTTCGAGGTACACATGTTTTCTGGCGGGAATAATTCTTTTTGTAGTAGCCATATTATTTCAAGCAAAGTTTAAAGTTCGCGAATCATCTTATTCAATGTAATTTATATTGCAGCAAATTAAATTACAATGCGTATTATTTCGTACAATGTTAACGGTTTGCGGGCCGCCATGAAAAAAGGATTTATTGATTGGCTTAAAACAGACCCTGCAGATATTATTTGCCTGCAAGAAATAAAAGCAGAAAAAGAAAACATAGATATTGAAAAAATAACTTCACTTGGGTTTGAAACGTACTGGTTCTCCGCACAAAAAAAAGGTTATAGCGGCGTTGCCATTTTTACAAAAATAAAAGCAGGCAATGTGGTGTATGGAAACAAGATTGAGCAAAGCGATTTTGAGGGTCGTGTGATTCGTATTGATATTGGTTATATAAGCATTGTGAATGCGTATTATCCATCAGGCACAAGCGGCGATCAGCGGCAAGCCTACAAGTATCAATGGCTTGATGAATTTCTGGATTATCTTGATGCATTAAAGAAAACAAGAAAGCAAATAATCGTTTGCGGCGATTACAATATTGCCCATAAGGCAATTGATATTCACGACCCTAAAGGCAATAAAAATTCATCGGGCTTTTTACCGGAAGAACGTGCATGGATGGATCAGTTTTTAGCAAATGGCTTTGTAGATACATTCCGTTCTATACACGCCGATGCATTGCACAACTACAGTTGGTGGAGCCAGCGTTTCCCCACGGTTCGCTTACAGAACAAAGGCTGGAGAATAGACTACATCAGCATTACAGAGAATTTGAAAGACAAACTGGTAGATGCAAAAATTTATCCCGATGTAAAGCACAGCGATCATTGCCCCGTTTATGCAGAACTAAAAATCTAATTTGATAAGAGTTTTACCCAAACATAATCGTCAATAATTTGGTCATTCTTGATTGCAGCTTTTCTTCGAATACTTTCTAAGTAAAAACCGTTCTTTTGCAGCACTTTCATAGAGGCTTTATTGAACGAAAACACTTCAGCATAAATGCGCACCACATCAAAACGGGTTTCAATATAATCCAGCAGAATGCGCACCGATTCTGTTGCAATTCCTTTGCCCCAAAACTGCTCGCCAATAAAATAACCGATCTCAATCGTTCTCCGGTACACATCTTTTTGAGGCACACAGCCAATACTGCCGGCTACTTTGCCATCGTAAATAATGGCGAAACTTACAGGTGGTTCCTGCTCTTTGCAATGGGCAATCCATTGCCGCGCATCGCTTAAAGTGTAAGGGTGTGGCAGGTGGTCGCGAACATTATTCCAAACATTACGATTGTTGGCAACCGCCACAAGCGATGCTGCATCTTCGCGCTGCCAGGGCCTTAGAAAAATTTTAGTCATTTTCTTTTATTGGCCGTGAAAGATAAGCTGCATAATCGGGAAGCGTGGCATCGTACTCGCCATGCATAAATGGCGAAGTAATAATAAAGTCTGCCGTAGCCCTGTCGCAGGCCATGGGTATATTCCATACTACACCCAGGCGTAGCAGCGCTTTCACGTCGCTGTCGTGCGGTTGCGCCTGCATGGGGTCCCAGAAAAAGATCATGATATCAATTTCCCCTTCGGCAATCATAGAGCCAACCTGCTGGTCGCCACCCAGGGGCCCGCTCATTAATTTTTTTACAGACCTGTCAAGCGCTTCTTCAAGCAACCTGCCAGTAGTGCCGGTAGCACAAAGTTCATGTTTTGCAAGAACAGTTTTATTGTGTACTGCCCATTCCATCAGGTCGGTTTTGCGGTTATCGTGCGCAACCATGGCAATACGTTTGCGGCTGCCGAGTTTTTTTATTGTAGTCATGGTATGTTAATGGCTGTAAAATAATAAAAGTAATGTTTATTCATGCGCCGGGTGTATGCCCGATAAAATTCAATGCAGAATATTATGGACCGGGCTATAGTGCATGAGGCATCGTTCCTTGCGTCGCACACTTGAACTGAGGAATACAGAATGAACACAGAACAACGAACAATGAACAGTGGTTTAAACTCTTTGCATGTTTGCCTTGTTGCCATTTGTTATGAACGTACAAGTGTGCGACGCAACAATGCCTCATAGCAGTACAAAAGCATGGCTCAAAAAAATTACTCTTATAAAATGTATTTGATATAAAATAAAATGCAGTAATTTTCAAAACATTAAAAATTTACACATTGCAACGCCGCCGCTTTATACAACAATCCGCATTTGCCACTGCTGCAATTGCAGTTGCGCCATCGCTAAAATCTTATGGCCGTAACGATGAAATTATTCTTGGCCACAACAATAAACGATACCGCATTAATACAGAATGGGGCAAATTGGATTTTAGCCGTTATCCTGTAAAAGATTGTCATGAAATGGTTCAGGACAGTAAGGGCAGAATTATTCTGCTTACCAATGAAACGCAGAACAATGTTATTATTTATAATAAGCAGGGCAAATTAATTACAACCTGGGGCAAAGAATACCCCGGTGCGCATGGGCTTACATTGTTTAATGAAAATGGAGAAGAAGTTTTGTTTATCTGCGATAACAACCGCCACCAGGTTATTAAAACTACATTGGATGGGCGGGTGCTGTTAACGCTGGATTACCCAAAAGAAACAGGGCAATATACAAAGGGGGATGAATACGTGCCAACAGAAACAGCCATTGCTGCCAACGGCGATATTTATGTTGCAGATGGTTATGGTAAAGACTTTGTAATTCAGTATGATGCAAAAGGAAATTATATAAGGCATTTTGGTGGGCGTGGCGATAAGGATGAACATTTACTAAATGCACATGGCGTTTGTATTGACACAAGAGATAAAACAAATCCAACACTGATCGTAACCTCGCGGCAGCAAAATGCTTTTAAGAGATATACGATGGAGGGAAGATATATTGATACGGTTCCGTTACCCGGTGCATGGGTTTGCCGACCGGTAATTCATGGCGATTATTTGTATGCCGCTGTATTGCAAAGCAGCTCTAACCTTTGGAAGCAATCTGGTTTTGTAACCGTTATGGATAAAAGCTTTAAAGTAGTTTCGAACATTGCCGGCAGTGAACCAACCTATAATAATGGAAAGTTGGAAGAAATGTACCAAACAGTAAAAGCATTTGAATACCCCCATGATGTTTGTATTGATGATGAAGAAAATCTATATGTAGCGCAATGGAATTCAGGGCACGTGTATCCTTATAAACTTCAACCAGTGGTATAATGAGAATAATTTTTTCCTGTGTTTTATTGACAATGTTTTCTTCAAAAGGTTTTTCACAGCAGCGGTTTCAGCTTGCGCCACCCCTAATGCAATACCACTCTGTTTTCTTTAACGATACCGCAATGCTTGCATTAAAATTTCAGCAGGCAGCCACTTCAATCCGTTATACGCTCAATGGTAATGAGCCAACAGAAAATGATCTTTTGTATACCAAACCTGTTATTGTAAAAGATAAAATTGTTACGGTAAAAGCGAAGGCATTTGGTAAAGATTTTTTGCCATCAGATGCTGTTCAGGTTTCTTTTATAAAAAACGGACTCGCGGTTAAATCTATAGAAGCAACAAAGTCGGATGAAAAATATCCGGGCAACAGAGATAATGCTTTATTCGATAATATGGGCGGTGTTCCCCAATCATCCGCAACATCATGGATGGGCTTTCAAAACGATACTGTAAATATTACCGTTACTTTAAAGCAACAACAAAAAATAAGAGAAGTGTTACTTAATTTTTTGCAGGATGAAGGTGGCTGGATATTCTTACCAGAAACAATAAACCTGTATGCTGTAGAAGCAAAAAAGTACAATCTTATTGGCAGCATACATCCTTTTACAAATACAGCCACACCTGGAAGCAGTTGTATTTACAAGATAATTGCCCCGGACAGGAGTGTAAAAACCAATAAATTGCTGGTGCAAATTGTTACAGTAAAAAATATACCCGAATGGCATGAGGCAAAAGGTAAACACGCATGGCTTTTTATTGATGAACTAAAAGTATATTAACAACGATGCAACGCTGGAAAAATATTCTATTCAACATTACCTTTTTCTTCAATTGTCTTTTACTGTTTGTTGTATTATTTTATAGCAGCCTTGCTGTTCCTGCGTGGGTGCAGGTTATAGGCCGTATGCATCCTTTACTCATTCACTTTCCTATTGTATTACTGATACTTTATATTTTATGGAATATATGGTTGTCTAAAAAATTCTCACCATCAGAAAACCTACAGCTTACAAGCGACCTGCTTTTACTGGTTGCTGCATTAAGCGCATCTGTTACTGCATTAATGGGCTTGCTGCTTTCAAAAGAAAACGGTTACGATGCAGATGCATTAAACCTGCATAAATGGAGCGGAGTAAGTATTGCATTGATTTCTTTTATCTGGTACCTTGTTAGAAATACGCTGCACAGATTAAAGGTCGCTTCTGTTATAACTTCGGTTGCTGTATTGATCTTATTGTTTGTTACCGGCGACCTTGGTGCAGATATTACCCATGGCCAGGATTATTTATTGGCCCCGGTATTACCCGAAACAAAACCCCAACAGGTAGCATTGGAAGATGCTGTTGTGTTTACCAATATGGTACAGCCGGTGTTACAATCAAAATGCATTAGTTGCCATAACAGCAAAAAAGCGAAAGGTGAGTTGCTGATGGAAACAACCGCACAACTTTTAAAAGGCGGAAAAGATGGCCCCATCTGGGATACAGCACAACCCGATTTAAGTTTGCTACTGAAGCGCATACACATGCCCGAAACAGAAAAGAAACACATGCCACCTATAGGTAAACCGCAGCTTACTGATGAAGAAAAACAAATACTATACTTCTGGATAAAAACCGGCGCCAGCTTTACCACGAAAGTTACTGACCTGCAACCGAACGATACCTTACGTTTACTTGCAGGTAATATCTTCAAAACCTCTACAGAAGAAGTTTATGATTTTGATGCGGCTAATGAAAACACCATTGAAAAACTTAACAACAATAACCGCGTACTTGCACCAATTGCGCTTGAATCCCCTGCGCTGGCTGTAGATTTTTATAACAGCCCGAACTACAATCAGCAGGCGCTTAAAGAATTGCTCGAGGTAAAAGAACAACTGGTTTCAATGAACCTTTCGCACATGCCGGTTAAAGATGAAGACCTTACTTTAGTTGCACAGTTCACTAACCTGCGTAAACTCAATTTAAGTTTCACCATGATTACCGGTAAAAACCTGGCAGTATTTAATAAAATGCCACTGCTGAAAGAACTTTCCCTCGCAGGTACAAGCATAGCAGCAAACGACCTACAGCCACTTGCCACATTGCCAAAACTTAAAAGTGTTTTCATCTGGAATACTACCATAACCGACAAAGATTCGGCTGCACTAAAAAAGATCAGCACAGCCATAAGGTTCGAGAAAGGTTTCCGCAGCGATACAATTGTGCTTAAACTAACACCGCCCATTTTGCAAAACGAAGAACTCGTAATTGTAAATGCTCAAAAACTTAAACTAAAGCATTATGTAAATGGAACCAGTATCAGGTACACCCTCGACGGCAGCGACCCAGACAGTCTTTCTTCACCCGTTTACGATACCAATGTGGTATTAACTAAAAACGGGTTACTCAAAGCCAAAGCATTTAAACCCGGTTGGATCAGCAGCGATATTACGCAGACCTATTTTTATAAATCAACCTATACACCCGATTCTGTAATACTGCTTACACCTCCCGATGCCCAGTATAAAGGCGATGGGGGAAAAACGTTAAGCGATCATGTAAAAAGCGAGCTTAATTTTAGAAATGGAAAATGGCTGGGTTATCATGGCACACAAATGCAGGCGCAGCTCAGTTTTGGGAATCCTGTAAAAGTAGAAAGCGTTACATTAAGTTCTATGATCGATATAGGCGGCTATATTTTTCCGCCTGTTAGTATTGAAGTATGGGGCGGCGACGATCCTAAAAAACTAAAGCTGCTAAAACGCATCACTCCCGAGCAGCCCCAAAAATCAGAGCCCGGTTACCTGAAAGGGTTCGATTGCACATTTACTCCCACCACAGTAAAATATATAAAAGTAACCGCCACTGCAGTGTCCAAACTACCACTCTGGCACCCCGGAAAAGGAGATAAAGGCTGGTTCTTTGCCGATGAAATTTTCGTTAATTGATTGAGGTTTTTTTTGAGCCGGGCACAAGAAGCATTGGGCATCGCCTCTTGCGTCGCACACTGGAACGTTCGGAATGTGATTGAACAAAAATACAAACAGCAGAGGCGCAAAGCCGCAGGGAACAACTCTTTGAGTCTCTTCGCCTCAGCGGTTCCCGGCTGTTGAAAGCTGCTTCATTATCCGAACGTACCAATGTGCGACGCAAGTAAAGCCCAATAGTTATTCCACTGTTGGGTACAAAAAATTCTAATAAAAATTCCTCTTACAAAATGTACCAGTATTTTTGCGGCATTATTACATTTTGAAATTTTTACTCACCATATTTTGTACCCTGTGCCTGTTACAAACATTCGGGCAACAAAGCGACAGCCTGCTGCAAAGGCTGATTGAGGATGCCAAAACAAAACAGCAGGTAAATAAACCGGTTATTGCTGCAAAAGACACAACACAAAAAATTGTAAAACCACCTGTAGTTAAAAAAGACAGCACAGATGTAAAAACCAAAACAAATGCTTTGGATTCACCGGTAATTGTGGGCGAAACGGTGGCGGCTGCAGATACAAGTGCCGACACTTTGAATCTACCGGTTCAGCCAGATTCCGCAGCTTTAGCTGAACCCGTACCCGTTTTGGTTAAACAACCCATTAGCTGGCTGCAGGATACAGCCTTTCAGCATTTGCTCAACCTGGCGCCCGGCAGTAAAAAAATAATTTCTGTAATTAAAGACGGCGATTTGCACCTGCCACAGCAAAAAGATTTTTTATTTTACCTGCTGGTGGGTGTAGTGTTATTACTGGCGATTATCAGGCAGTTGTTTCCCAAATATTTTCAAAATCTTTTCCGCATTTTGTTTCAGGCATCTTTTCGCCAGAAACAAACCCGTGAACAATTAATGCAGGAAACGCTGCCCTCGCTGTTGATGAATATCTTATTTATTATTGTTGGCGGGTTGTTTATTGCGCTGCTGGCCGATAATTATAAATGGCTGCGAACGCCCTTCTGGATACTGGCCGTTTACAGTACAACCATACTGGCATTGGTATATATGTTCAAGTACCTGGTAATTCAATTTACGGGGTGGGCTTTTCAGGTAAAAGAGCAGGCCGCTACATATGGTTTTATTGTATTCCTGGTTAATAAGGTAATCGGGCTGGCGTTGTTACCGCTGCTGCTTTTGCTTGCTTTTTCTGCCGGACAAATACAGGAAATCAGTATTACGGCAGCAGCCTGTTTGGTGGTTTTGCTTTTATTGTTCAGGTATGTTGTGTCGTTAACAATAATACGGGGCACACTTAGCATACATCCAATTCATTTTTTCATTTATCTTTGCGCCGTTGAAATAGTACCTATGTTAATCATTTACAAGGTAATGTTCAGTTATACAGGCAAAAGTAATTTATAAAAATCCCAGATCAACAGCATGCTAAAGAAAGGAGCCCAAACGTCATCTTACGGCACTGCGCATAAGGCAAGGAATATATTGATTACTCAACCAAAGCCTGAAAGTGAGAAATCTCCATATTTTGAGCTTGCCCGTAAATACAGTATAGAACTTACTTTCCATCCTTTTATCAGGCTGGATCCCATTCCAGCACGTGAATTCAGGCGGCAGAAAATAGACATTGTTTCTTTTTCGGCGGTAATCTTTACCAGCAGGAACGCGATCGATCATTTCTTTCGTACCAGCGATGAAATGAAAATTACCATAAGCCAGGATACCAAGTATTTCTGTATTACAGAAGCTGTGGCCCTTTACCTGCAGAAATTTATACTTTACCGGAAAAGAAAGGTTTTTTACGGTGCCGATGGTACCAACAAAAGTATGTTCGATGTAATTAACAAGCATAAAGAAAATGAAAAATTCCTGTATGTATGCAGCGAAAACCAGCAGGATAACGATATTGTAAACTGGTTAAAGAACAATCATTGTGGTTTTCAGTTGGGTTTTATGTACCGCTCGGTAAGCAACAACGTAAAAGAAATAATGGACGAACGGGAGTTCGATATGATCTGCTTTTTCACTCCCAGCGGCGTAAGAAGCCTGTTCGACAATTACCCCGCTTTTACACAGAACGGAACATTGATCGGCGCTTTTGGCAATAATACCATCAAGGCAATAGAAGAAGCCGGATTGAATGTGCAGGTTAAGGCTCCTGCACCCCAGACACCCAGCATGATTGCAGCACTGGACCATTTTTTAAGCGAAAAGAACAAGAAATAGGTTTTAATATTTATAAAGTAAAAAATCCTGCTGAATTTAAACAGCAGGATTTTTTTATTGGCCAGGCTAAGAAGCTTTATTGATCTTTAGTTGCGTCGCACTCGTTTGCAGTTGGAAAGAGAACTGAATAAAAGGCTCGATAGCGGCATCAAAATTTTCTGTCTGTAAAATGTGTTGAAAGTAAAAACAGCAGACTTGTAATGACTTCTAAATGCTTATGAGGAGAAATAAAAATGACTTCTTTTTGAGAATATGGTTGTAAAACAATGAACCTGCTTTTGTACGTTTGCAATCCTTTACTTCACTGCTTTAATTCTTTTATTTTATTCGAAAGATAATGTGCTAATGAAATTGACCAAATTGTCCAGGCCAGGTAAAAAAATCGCTGAATAAGCCCTTCATATTCATAGCCATACGGTTTTGTAAATCTAAGTAAAATAAGTGCCGAAATAAAAAAACTTAGTAATGAAATTTTACTTACTTCTGTAAATGCTTTGTTTTTTTTCCATAATAAATAAGCCAACAAAAAACCCAAAATTAACAGAAATGGCAATGGGCCTGTCAAACTGTGAAATTCATTGCCCATTGTAAATATGCCTGCCCAAATCATTGTTAGTGGCATACAAAAAGATAATATTGCGGGAATTACTGATATCTTAAACTTTTGCGAAGTTCTATAAAAGCCTATTGAAAACAATATACACAATACTGCAAGTATCATTAGTGCTGACGAAGTAAAAATCTCTGATTTTGTACCAATTGCCCCCAATTCACTAATTACATTTTTAAAATGATTGTAGTTGCCGTGAATATATCCACTTAAAAAAGTCATACACCAAAAAAGCGAAGGTGCAACATAACCGCAATATAAAAGTTTTGCATTGTTAAGCCTGTTTCTATAATTATAAAGTGAAATAAGAATAATTATAAACCCAAATACTAACGGGATTGCAATTATTTTATTCATAAATATGGGGTTAGGGCTCGTTGCAATTTGAATATAGCAAGGTGTTTTTTTATTCAGCAGTATTATGAAATTATATTTACTGTTAGGTTTTATGTTTACTGATATTGAATCAATATCTGTTATAAAAGTTACTTTTTTCGAGTTATACAGCCATTTGCTGCCAATAGAAAATATATCAGGCTTTTTAGTCGGGTCCAAAGTCCAGCCACCTTTTACAAAATAATCATCATCAACCCGAATGTCAACTTTGAGTGAGTCGGCTTTAATGGTCGGCAAATTTTCCTGAGAAAAAATCTTTTGGCCAAAGAAAAGGAAGAGAAATAATAAAAGTTTTTTTTGCATTTTGCCTGTCATTTTTTAACAAGCCAAAACTAAGTTCCCGTCGACTGTAAAGAAAAAAATTAACTACGCCATTTTTATGACATTCTTACGACAGACGTTAATTTACAGTATGTTAGGAATATTTTGTAAGACAGGCAGTTGCTTATTGATGTTGATTGCAAACTGAATAATAAAGTAAATGTTGAAAAAGGCAGAAATAAAGTAAATAGGTATAAATAAGGGGATACTGCCTGCTCTTAGTGTTGAGAACAAAAGCAAAAGTATAGCAGGTACAACAATTGAAATCAGCAATGTAGCCAAAGTCCAAAATATTTGAAAGCTTACAATTTTGCTTCCAATGTCTTTGATTTTTTCATCATCTCTGTTTTTCCAATAAAAATATGCTGGAATAAAAACGTTAGCTAATGGAATCAATAACATTGCAATTGCACTAAGATTTAATATTTTCAACTTCGTGGTGTTACCGGTAGAAGGCAAAGAGTTTTGTGAAACCGGTTTTATCAAGTCTGTTGAATTTAAATTTAGTGTTTTGGCAAGTGCATTAATAGTATAACCGCTTCCAATTGATTTGCCTTCTTCAATTCTTTGTATTGTCCGTACAGAAATCCCAGATGCTTCGGCAAGTCTTTCCTGCGATAAACAATTGATACGTCTTAAGTGCTTCAACTTTTCACCAATTGTCATTTTTTGTTCTTCGCTCATTTCATAAAGTTAAAATTTTTCGCACACAATTGTAATTTTAAGGGCTTCAATATTCGCTTCGGTAAAAGCTCAATATACAATCCAACCGTACAAGTGAGTGACACAACAGATGCTTAATAGTAGTAATTCTGTTCGGCTCAAAATAAAATTCCTGAACTTAATGTGTTACAAATTCAATGGTATTTTTTTACCCGTTTTTACTGCCGCATAAATGGCGTCGATAATTTTCAGATCTTTCAGTGCTTCATAACCATCTACAGGTACAACCGGCTGTTTGCCCTGCAAAATAATGCCGGCCATTTCATCCATTTGCACAGTCTGGTGGGTAATATGCGGCTGGGTTAATTCGCCCTTATTTGTACGGGCTTGTATGGGGCCATAACCGGTAGAGGGCTGCATTTCGGCAAAGCCTTCGGTGCCATTTAAGAAAAAGCGGTCTAGATTATTTAAAGTGTAAGTGGACAGGCAGGAAGCAACAGCACCGCCGGGAAAGCCCAACTGAAACTGTATGGTTTCGTCTATGCCTTCTTTAAATTTTTGCGGATTGGTTTTGGTTTCCTGCGCGGTTACCCAAATGGGTTCTTCGCCAATCATATAACGTGAACCGTTGATGGAGTAGATGCCGATATCCATCATAGCGCCGCCGCCAGATAATTTTCTGTTCAACCGCCACTGGGTTGGATCTCCGATGATGAAACCAGATAACCCCTGGAAGAACAGCACCTTTCCAAAAGCGCCTTCTTTACGCATGCGGATAATATCCAAAGTCTTTGCTTCGAAGTGCATTCTGTAACCAACCAGCAGTTTTACATTTGCTTTGTTACAGGCATCAATCATTTCCTCTCCTTCTTCTGCATTAACCGCCATTGGTTTTTCGCAGATGGCATGTTTACCCGCTTTTGCAACACGAATTACCTGGTCGCGGTGCAGGCCGTTCGGCGTAATCACATACACCGCATCAATATCAGTGTTGTTTTTTATAGAATCGAAATTCTCGTAGTTATAGCAGTTCTTTTCCTCAATATTGTACTTCGACTGCCATGTTTTTATTTTTGCAGGTGTACCGCTTACAACCCCAACAAGTTTTGCCATCTTACAATCCCGCATAGCTTCTGCCACACGGGTTCCATAGCTGCCGAGGCCCATAATGGCCACACGCAATACAGGGCCATCGTAGGGTTTGTAGTATGGGGATTTGTTTGCTAAAACATTGTTAGATGCGAAGGGGATTGCAATTGTTGCGGCAGCAATTTTTTGTAGAAAGTCACGACGTGAGTTCATAACTGTATTTTATATTGACTTGGAAGATTACCGGTTACAGAAAATATCTTTATAAAAATAGATGATTATTTTCTTTTGAGCCGGGCTTATGAATAGCTATGAGGCTAAAGTTGCGTCGCACACTTGTACTTTGGGATCATTATGCAACTGATGGCTGCTGATGTAACTGGTTCTAATAATTGTAAAACCGCAAAAAATAAATCTTTTATTTGTTAATAATGATTGGCAGGAAATCCGATCCATAGTTAACCATAATTATCAGAGTTCAATTGCTCATCTTACAGTAGTACAAAAGCTTAATCAGGGCGAAAGAAAGAAAAGTGTTGTATATCTTTTCTTTCTTGACTTTTTTTGTTACTTTTTTATGTCAAGACAAAAAAGTAAATAACAAGATTGCGCTTGTGCTGCTTGCTTGCAGCTTAAGTTTATTATTTAAATCTTTTATTTTACATGCATGATTTCTGAATACGGATTAATCTTCTTTATACTTGTTATCGCCGCTTACTTAAGTGTAAAGCTGGGTAAGCTAACAGTGATTGCAGCAATAACTGGAGTATGTTTGAGTCTTTTAATTTTTACCGGTGCAGGTTATACCGGAGTTGTAATGCTGGCCACATTTTTTATACTGGGTTCTGCTGCTACTTCGTGGAAGATGAATGTAAAAGAGGCACAGCAGCTTGCTGAGAAAAATAAAGGAAGGCGTAAAGCAAGCCAGGTTTTTGCAAATGCAGGTGTAGCAGCTATTGCAGGGCTGCTTATTTTTTTATTTCCTGCACACACATATTTGTTTCGGGTAATGATAGCTGCCGCAATTTCTTCAGCTACCGCAGATACGTTGTCGTCTGAACTGGGGATGTTGTATGGCCGTAGGTGTTATAATATTATTACGTTTAAAAAAGATACCTGTGGATTAAATGGTGTGGTAAGCATAGAAGGATTATTCATTGGTGTAGCGGGCAGTATTATTATCAGCATGGTTTATGGATTTGGTTTTGGATGGAACATCAACCTGCTGTGGATTGTTATTGCAGGAACTGTTGGCAATATTGCTGATTCTGTGCTTGGTGCAATTTTAGAAAGGCGTAATATTATCGGTAATGATGCTGTTAATTTCCTCAACACATTAATAGCTGCATTAACCTCGGTAGTATTAATGAAATTGAATAGCTAAGATTATTAATAACAACTGAGTTTAATCGGGCAGCACTTTTACCATAATATTTTTATAGTAAACAATGCTTTTTGGATCATGGCCCTGCAAAGCAAAAGTGCCATTGGAAATTACCCTTTCTTCATCCCCTTCTTCACGTTTTACATTTTCTGGTTCTGTATAATCAACTACCGTTTTATCATTAATCTGTATGATGACTCTTTTGCCCTGAACCGTAATATGTTCCGTAAACCAGGTACTGTCTTTTACATAAACCTCCTTTACATCCTGAATGCCATATAAACTGCCCGTTCTGCGCCAGTCTGTGTGAGAATTGTTTACCTGTACTTCATAACCTTTTTTGGGCCATGAGCTTTGCTGGTAAATGCTATGAAAGTAAATACCGGAGTTAGCGCCGGGCATCGTCATTACATCAGCTTTAAATTCAAAATTTTTAAAATTGTGCTGCATTATATCTCCTTCGTAAAATAAATGCGCTGTCTTTCCGTGAACAACAATCATCCCGTTTTCTACAGAAAATGTTTCTGCATTTTCGCCAACTTTCCAGTTGTTCAGCGACTTGCCATCGAACAAAGAAATCCAACCACCGGTCTTACTTTGTTTTGCAGAAGAACAGGAACAAAGACAGCAGCTTATTAAGAAATACAAACTAAAATTTCTCATGGCTTTTACTCTTTTTAATTTTTTCAGAACGAAATACTTGTTTGTTATTAAATTTTTTTTGTACCGTGCTTTATAACTTTAATGAGGCTTTTCTTGCGTCGCACTATTGTACGTTCGGGAATTCTGATCATCTTTTACCGAAGCGAATTTAAGCGGCTGTTGAAAGCTCAAATCAATTCCAACCGTACAAGTGAGTGACACAAGAACAGACGCCATAAAATACAAAAGCCGGTAACAAAAATTTACTTCTTTTTCAACCCTGAAAGATACTCCAGCAGATTCGCTAAATCCTGGTTGCTCATGTTTGCATAGAGGCCTTCGGTCATCATGCTTTGTTTCATTTCTGTCATGGTTTGCAAATCGGCTGTTTTAATTTGCTTATGGCTACCTCCCGGAAATTTAATATCAATATCTGTTTCGGTTTTGCTTGCAATAATCCCCGAAAGTGTAGAGCCATCTTTCATCTTAAGTTCCCAGCCTTCGTAGCCGAAACCGATGCCGGCAGAGGGATGCACGATGGCATCAAGAATACCTTCTTTCGGTAATTTGCTGCCGATCTCGCTGAGTTTGGGGCCAAAATCGTAGCCTACATTATTTACCTGGTGGCATACAGTACAAGTTGTGGTAAATACTTTTTGCCCATCAGTTGCAATTGCTTTTATCGGGCTTAATTCGGCCATTGTAGGAGCAGCTTTAGCAGTTTTACTTTTACCATTATCTGGCAAATAACTTGCAGCTTCGCTGCGGACTGAACCGCGCCACGCACCATCAACACTTGCTACAACATCCGGTATTAATTCGGCAGGAACTTTTTTCGCTTTTAATATTTCAAGTACACGGTCTTCACCACTCCAGCTATTACCAATTTTATGCGCTGCCTGCTTTCTTAGTGGCATTGCATATTTGTTTGAAAGTGCAATTGTCTGCAGCATGTCTATGGATTGTTTGCTGCCTACACCTGCAAGGGCAGCAAGCAAATTATTTTGTTGTGCGCCGGTGTCTTTTCCATTAATAATATTCCAGATCAAATTGCCACCACCAAGGTTGAGTAACAAACCAGCCGCATCTTTACCTACAGATTCAAAAGGTTTGCTGACAGCCAGTTGCAACAGGTTTTGATTCTGTGATCTTACCTGGTAGCGGCTTACCAGTTCTATGTATTCATCTGTTCCGTTTACAGATTGTAATACTTCAGCTAAAGCTTTTTGCGCAAGCGGAGATTCTGTTACCGACTTTATATCAAGCGCATGCAGCACGACCTTATTTAATGCAACATCATTGGTTGTATTGTTCTGAATCATCCTTAACAGCAACATAGATTTTAACGGGCCCGTATTAAAATCAAATGCGCGGAAATAACGCAACCTGCTTTGCAACGGAATACTTACATCTGATGCAAGTGTCGCAATAAAAGGAACTGCTTCATCGGTTCGGGCACGCCAAACAATATCTTTTGGCCCATCGCCTTGCAAAGGATCTTTTACTTTAGCGAGATATGCAGCAAAGAATTGATCCCATTGCCGGTCTGCACCAATACCCAATGCTTCCAGGTACCAGCGGTCTTTACCATCATGCTGCATGGCAAGTGTGGCCCATAGTTCGGCAGCCTGCGGTGATTTATTGTGATGCAATGCAACAGCACATTCTCTTCTTACCTGTGCATCTTTATCATTTACCAATGCGGTTATAATATTTATTACACCCACATTTAATTCGCCTGCAGCGCGAAGACCTGTGATGCGCAAATCAGCATTTGTATCTTTGATTGCCTCGCTGATATATTGTAGTGTATTTGCCTTTGGCATTTTTACAAGCAACCAGAACGCTCTTGCTCTCATATGTGGATCAGCGTTCGCATTATGCCACAATTTTTCTAAATCCGGAATGGCCACTATACCCATTTGCTGCAAGGCATTAAATGCGTGATAACGCACAGAAAGATTTGGATTTTGCAAAGCAGCTATTGCGCCTGATGGTGTATTGTAATCCTGTTTTGAAATGGTATATTTTGATCCCGGAGGAGCTACACGGTAAATTCTTCCGCGAACCTGGTCGCCTGCCGAATGGCCGCCCACACCGGGATCGTACCAGTCTGCAATCATCAATGAACCATCCGGTGCAACACAAACATCTGCAGGGCGGAACCATTGGTCTTTATCCCCCTTTAAAATATTTTCAATCTCTGCAGCATAACCAGCTCCGGCTTTTTTTACAGGATAGGAGCGGACCACATTGGGGCCTGCATCGCAATGGATCAACTGATCATGAAATTGTGCAGGTAATAATGAACCTTCATATACAACCATTCCTGTAGGTGAGCCTGCAAATGTTTGTAAAAGATTTGGCACTTCACCGGGATCGTTGATATGCCAGTGTTTCAGCGGAATGGAATCTTCTACATTGGTGCGGTTGGCCTGCCAACCGGCACCGGTCATTTCATCTGTGTAACCATAATTACCATACTGCATTACATAGTTAATGCGTGTACCGCGGTTGCCATCGTCATCATTATCACTTTGCCATAAACTGCCGTAGCTATCAACAGCAACTTCATAAGGATTGCGGAAATTACTGCCCAAACATTCTACATGCGAGCCATCGGTATTGCAACGGAAAACCATTCCTTGTTTATATTTTTTCTGGTCAATAATATCGCCGTCCTGGTCAAGTACCGGCTTGCCATTTTTATCTTTTAACTGCATACCTGCATTACCCATATTGAAATACAATTTACCATCCGGGCCAAATGTAAAAGCATGTACACCGTGATCGTGCTGTTCGCCGCTAATGCCACTGAACATCACTTCTTTTCTGTCTGCTTTGTCGTCACCATTATCATCATAGAACGCCCACACATAAGGACTTTGCGAAACAATTACTTTATTACCCAGTACACAAATACCCAACGGGGCATTCATTTCAGGACCCTGGTAAAAAACTTTTGCAGTATCTGCAACACCATCGCCATTGGTATCTTCTAAAATCATGATGCGGTCGCCCAAAGCATTGGTGGGGTTGCCGTTGATTGCGGGCCTGTAATTGTACGCCTCACAAACCCAAACACGGCCACGCTCATCCACATCAATATTGGTTGGATTTTTAAGCATAGGTTCTGCTGCAAATGCGTGCACTTCCAGACCATCGGCAATGGTTAGCCCTTTCAACGCATTTTCGGGAAGATGTTTTTGTTCTTCAGTAAGGCTGTCGGTTGTATTATCCTTTCCCGTACCGGTATTACAGGAAGTAATAAAACTTCCCAATAAAAAAATATTCAGTAAAAGAAATTGACCGCGAAAAAAGGGAGTGCTGATTTTCATTTTCAAATGGCTTTAAGTGTCGGTTTTACAATTCATGCGTAAGCTAAGTAAAGCTGCTGATTGTAAAAAGACTAAGCCCGAATAATATTTTAGAAGTTGAGAAATGTTAGCCTGGCAATTGATACTTCGGGCATCGCCGGTTGTGTCACTCACTTGTACGTTCGGAACAACGGTCGACAGTCGACGGTCAGCGGCCGACCGAAGATTCCCGGCACAAGAGTGCGACGCAAGGAACGATCAATAGAATTACTTTGGCCTGGCTCAAAAAAATGTATTAACAAACTTCATTCTTGCCGCTATTCGCTGCAAGCTCAGCAAAGGTATCGGTAGGGTCTTCTTCAGGGCGGTCTTTACAGGGAAAGTCTTTTTCTATAGTTATCTCAAGTGTTGTATCGTTGATATGCTGCACGTGATAAATACCCACTTCTTCTGTATTGATCCACTCGGTTGCCATACCTGCCGGAATGCTTGCTGTGATTGAATTTCCACTGAATTCGGCAGCAGGTTCACCTTCGCCGGAAACGCGTAACTGAAACATGAAAACATTGCCGGGAAACTGTACTGACTCCTGAACAAAACCCTGATGATTCAATAATTCGAGATCGGATTTACGAACACGAAATCGTATAGTATTTTTTTCGAGTCTGAGTTTCATTGCAAATTTTTATAGCAAGTCACTACTGAATAATTCGTTGTGCACCGCTGTAAATATTAAAGCTGCAGTTCTTAAGGAAACCGATGATGGTTACACCATAATCTTCGGCCAGTTCAACAGCCAGGCTGCTGGGTGCACCTATGGCACAAACAATGGAAATGCCCGCCATCAAAGACTTTTGAACCAGTTCATAACTCAGTCTTCCGCTGAACAATACTACAGCATCATGTAATGGCAAAGCATTTTGCAAAAGCATTTTACCAACCAGTTTATCCATGGCATTGTGCCTGCCAACATCTTCGCTGATATGTAGTAATTCGCCCTTTGTATTAACCAGGGCAACCGCATGCGCCCCACCTGTTTCACTAAACAGGCTTTGCGAAGATTGCAGCAGCGCAGGTAACGTATGTAAAGTTGAAGCAGTAATTTTTAAATTTCTTTCAGCAGGTATAAAGGCATTTTTTTGCGATACATCATCCAGCCTTCCACAAAAACCGCAGGAAGAATTTGAAATAAAATTTCTTTTGATCTCGTCAATCTTTATTTCAACCTGCTCATTTAATTCTGCGAGTAAAATACTTTCATCATCGCTGGTATAACGCATCCTTACAATATCACTTGCTTTGGTAATAATCGCTTCATTAAAAAGAAACCCGGTTACCAGGTTAAAATCATCGCCGGGTGTACGCATGGTTACGGATAGTATTTCTTTCCTGCGTTCACTTTTATGCGTGTAAGCAATAATTATTTGCAGGGGTGCTTCTACAACGATCTTATCATCAACGGCAGTTGTATTTCCCTCTGGAGTTTTTTTGTGTATATGAATTGTTTTAATGCTTTTCATGAACTCGTTTTAAAACCATTTGCAACCTGCAGAACTGCCTGGTATATTTTGAACCCGGCAGCAGTTTTTTATGGCATCAACTCTTGCGTCGCACACTTGTTATGTTGATTCTTCGGTCGACTGTTGACCGTAGACTGTCGACCGATGTTCTGAACGTACAAGTGAGTGACACAACAAAAGCTTCATTAATAATCTGAAGCTAAGTACGTCATTATTTTTTCCAGTTAACAGTGGCAGATTTTAGATCATTTGAATTGGTGCCGATGCGGATAATAAATTCACCTGCCTCCCAAACATAATCAAGGTTTGAGTTATAGAACTTAAGGTCTTCTGGTGTAATGTTGAACGATACTGCTTTTATCTCACCCGGCTGCAGCATAATTTTTTGAAAACCCTTCAACTCTTTTACTGAGCGTGTAATGCTTGCCACAGGATCGGTAATATACATTTGCACAATTTCTTCCCCTGCAACTTTACTGGTATTGGTTACGGTAACGGTAGCTATCAGGCGGTCGTTGCCCTTTAAATTCGTTTTGGTTAACCGTATATCGCTGTAAGTAAAACTGGAATAACTTAACCCATAACCAAAAGGATACAATGGGTCGTTTGTGATATCAATATAATTGGATTTGAATTTTGCAAATGGCTCATTGTTAAAAGGGCGGCCGGTGTTTTTATGGTTATAATAAACAGGTATCTGCCCTACGCTGCGCGGAAAGGTTGCAGTAATTTTTCCTGAAGGATTGTAATTGCCAAACAATACATCTGCCACCGCATTACCCGCTTCTGTGCCGGGTGCCCATGCTTCAAGGATTGCAGTTGCATGGTCATTTTCCCAGGTTAAAGTAAGCGGCCTTCCATTAATCAAAACTATTACAAGAGGCTTGCCTGTTTTTGCCAATGCCTTTAATAAGTTTTCCTGGCTTTCGGGAATACTGATATCAGAACGGCTGCTGGCTTCTCCCGACATGTCTGCTGCTTCGCCAACCACGGCAACAATAACATCTGATTTGTTTGCGGCATCAACCGCTTCGGTTATCATTTCTTCCGGAGAACGGGAATCAATTTCAATTTCTGCTTCACCAAAAACATTGGTGCGTTTGATGAGCAGACTGTCATCAGAAATATTTGCACCTTTTGCATACAACACATTTACACTGCTGCCTGCAACATTTTTAATGCCGTCGAGTACAGAAACAGATTGCTTCCAATCGCCTGCAACCACCCAGGTACCCAGCATATTTCTTTGGCTGTTTGCCAATGGGCCAACCAATGCAATAGTTCCCTTTTTTTGCAATGGCAAAGTTTGATTTGCATTTTTTAATAATACACAGGAATGCTCTGCCGCTTCTCTTGAAGCCGCTCTTGTTGCTTCGGTTAAAATATCTTTTGCTGTTCGCGTTTCATCAACATATTTATAAGGATCATCAAATAAACCAAGTTTGTATTTTGCCTCGAGAATTCTTCTGCACGATGCATCAATTTGCTGCTGCGTTACTTTTCCTTCTTTTAAAGATTTTTTTAAAGTATTCAAAAAGCCTTCGCTTACCATATCCATATCCAGCCCGGCTTTTAAAGCCAGTGCAGAAACCGTTTGCAAGTCGCCCAGGCCATGTTCCTCCATTTCATCTACAGAAGTGTAATCAGAAACCACAAAGCCTTTAAAGCCCCATTGTTTGCGCAGTAAATCTGTGAGCAACCATTTGTTTGCCGGGGCAGGTATCGCGTCAATTTCATTAAACGAACTCATGATGCTTCCTGCACCTGCCTCTATCCCGGCTTTATATGGATCCAGGTAATACTGGTACATTTTTATTTTGCTCATGTCAACCGTATTGTATTCACGGCCAGCTTCTGCAGCACCATACAATGCAAAATGTTTTACGCATGCCATAATGGTATTGTTCTTTTTCAGGTCATCGCCCTGGTAACCTTTTACCATTGCTTTGGCAATCTGCGAACCTAGGTATGGATCTTCGCCACTTCCTTCTGAAATCCTTCCCCAGCGTGCATCCCGGGCAATATCCACCATGGGCGAAAATCCCCAGTTTAAACCATCGGCACTGGCTTCGGTTGCCGCAATACGTGCGGTTTTTTCAATAAGCCCCATATCCCAGGAGGCAGATAAGCCCAATGGAATCGGGAAAATACTTCTGTGGCCGTGTATCACATCTAACCCAAAAATTAACGGGATATGCAGACGGGAATTTTTCACTGCAAGGTCTTGTGCTTTGCGCACTTTCTCGGGGCCGTAAATGCCAAACAATCCACCCACTGCCCCTTTGCGGATCTTATCCTCCACACCCTGGCTTACCACAGCACCGGTAAGAAGTCCCCCGCCTGGGTTTACCAGGTTTAACTGTCCAATTTTTTCATCGAGTGTCATCTTACTCATCAGGTTGCTTACGAACGAATTCATCTTTGCATCCTGCGCAAATACTGGTACATAGACTATTGCTGTAACAATTAAAAAGGCAAAATACTTTCTCATATAGCGGCTATTTATTGTTGTTATTATGTTTATTTTTTGAACCCAGCTTTTGTACTCTATGAAGCGTTCCTTGCGTCGCACTCTTGTGCTTTTAGAACAGAATTGAGCTTTTACCGAAGCGTAAATTTGAACCGCAGAGGCGCAAAGAACTTTTCTCTCCGTCTCTGCGTCTCTGCGGTTTTGTATTTGCCGCTCATTATTCCGAACGTACAAGAGTGCGACGCAACGAAGTTCAATTCATATTCTTTTGCCCGGCTCACGTTGCTTTTATTTAAGCAAATATGGCTCAATTGTTTTTTGCCAAATCGCATATCCCTTCGCATTCATGTGCAGGTTGTCCTCTTTAAAAATATCTGGCATTGGTTTATTATCAGCATCAACCATAGCATGGTAGACATCTATAAAAGCGGCTTTGTTCTTTTTGGTTAAGTAATCTTTTATCATATTATTAGCCTGCATCATTTTGGGCATCAACTTTACCCGGCTAGGACTTGGCTTAATAGACACGTAAGCTACAGGCACGTTGCCCAGCCTTTTTCTTATGCCGGTAAACAATGTTTTAAAACGGTCAACAACCATTTGTGCGGTTACGGTATCGCTTGCCGCAAGATCGTTATCGCCGCAATAGATTACGATTTGTTTGGGTTGGTAAGGAACAATAATATCATTGATATAACGGATCATATCTGGCAATGACGAACCCCCAAAGCCGCGGTTTATAATTGTGTAACCTGGAAAATCGTCCTGCACATTAGTCCACATGCGAAAAGAAGAACTGCCCACAAAAAGTATGGCATTCTTTGGTGGAAATTTTACAGCGTCTGCCTTTTTAAAAGCGGCAATTTCTTCTGCAAACGGTTGAGCATTCGCTGTAAAACAAACGACAGTTACCAGGCAGACAAAAAGTAACTGCAATGCCTTTATATTTTTCATGTTGATTTATTTTTTTTCATAAGTAAAGTGTCAAAGTTCCATTTGCCTGGCCCGGTGAAAAAGAAAAGAACTGCCAACAAAACAAACATAAACGGATGCTGCGCATCGTACCAGATTTTTCCGTTGCCTACGAAGAAGGTTGTATAAAACATGGTTCCGGTGAGTATAATAGCGGCGACTCTCGTAAACAACCCCAAAAACAGCAATAAGCCGCTGATAAATTCAGCGCCCTTACCAATATAAACCAACAGTTTTCCGTTTGGTGAATTTTTAAACATGTCCCATTCGAGATATTGCTGCATGGTTGCAGAGGAAAAAATCTCAAATCCATGATAGATCATGAATGCGCCAGTTACAATGCGCACAGCACCCAATGCTTCCTGCTGGTAAAACGGTTTGTTCGAAAATAATTTACTATTCATTTCTCATACTTTAAAATCAGTTGCTGAGTTAAAACTTTCGCCACCATGTAAAACTTTATAAGGCTGGAGGATCGCTTCGCACGCAAGAACAAAATCTTTTGCATCGGCAGTATTAAATGTAAACATATCGTAATGGCAGGGAATAACACAACCGGCACCTATTTCTTTTGCGAGTTTCGCTGCTTCGCAGCAGTCAAGATTACCGGCAACGCCACGTGCAGGATCGTTTCCATTTATCGGCAGCAAAGCCAGATCAACATGAAAAGGTTTTATTAGGTCAGCCATGCCATCAAACCATAAAGTATCGCCGCTGTGGTAGATTGTGTGGCGGCCAAACTTAATTACATAGCCCATAAATTTACAATTGCCTTGTTCATCCCGCTCAATCTCGTTGTGCTTTGCAGGAGCGCCGATGAATGTGAAATCACCAATTGTTATTTGTTTACCATCATTTAAACCAAGAGGAAAATTGATATCGCATTTCACACGTTCGGCAACAAAAGCCCTGTTGGCTTCTGGGATGATGAATTTTATACCGGGATTGTTTTCAATCACCGGTATCAGCGTTTCTCCATCGAGGTGATCGGTGTGATTATGGCTTGATGTAACAACCGAAATATTTTTCAGCAACTCCGGCCTCACTACCAGCTCACTCATTCTTGTGTGCGGCTTGTTGGTGGTCAAATTTTTTTTTGTGAGCGAATCTGACAAATATGGATCAATCAACACACGCTGCTTTTTCCATTGCAACAGGTAGCCACTTTGACCGAGCCACCAGATATGAAATGAATCTGCATCGCTCATGCATGCATCCATTTCTGCGATTAATGCTTCGTCTTTTTTTATGGAGGGAATTAACATCGTGAATGGTCAATGGTGAATAGTGAATAAAAGTACAAGAGTGCGACGCAAGAATATTGATTTGATGATTTGATGATTGGTCAATTTGATAATGTATTTCATTGGCACATCATCAAATCTCCAAATCATCAAATTAACTCCTTTTGCCCGGCTCATAAATTTTCTCTGACTTGTTTAGCTCCCTTAACCATATTGACAAGCTTTTGCCGTGACGCCCATCGTGCGGTCTGACTTAATCCACAATCTGGTGCGACTGATAATTTCTCTGCCGGAATATATTGCAGGCAGCGGTTAATCCTTTCTACCACATCTGCTACCGATTCTATGTAATAATTTTTTACATCGATAATGCCTACGGCCACATGCATTTTTTCTGCAAACACTTTCAGCAATTCAATTTCGGCAAATTCCCGGTTGGCCATTTCAATATGTATTTCATCAACACTCAGATCAAGAAAATCTGGCAGCATTGGTTTAATACTTCTGTAACCAACAGGCCTTCCTTTAAAGTTGCCAAAACACAAATGCGTGCTCAGGTTGCATTTGCCAACAATCGGTTTCACCGTTCGGTTGAAAATATCCACAAAACGTTTCGTGTCTTCCTTGTATGCATAACAACTCATCGATGGCTCATCAACAGTGATCTCTGTACATCCTGCAGCCACCAAATCTTCAAGCTCTTTACGCACCATTGGTAACAATGCTTCGGTGATCTCGTAACGGTCTTTATATTTTTCGTTGGGCAGCAATCTTCCGCTAAGCGTGTAGGGGCCGGGCACACTTGCTTTTAGCGTTGGTCCGGCGGGCGCCAGTTTTTGCAGTCGCTGAAACTCTTTAACAGCGCCAAGTCCGGCGGGTGCAACGAGTTCGCCAACAATATTATTCTTTCCACGCTGGTCATGTGCAGGCGGACCAAACTTTCGTGTCTCGGTTTCGTTGTTTTGTATGCCCTTAATATAACCATAGAACGACAAATTAAAATCGAGGCGTGTTTGTTCGCCATCGGTAATCACATCGAGACCGGCAGTAACCTGGTCGTGAATCGCTGCAATCACGGCATCTTCGATCATTTCTTCGATATCGGCGGCGCCGAACTGGTTCAAGTTCTTGCAACCAAACTCAAGCCATCCCGGAAAAGGATAACTGCCCACCACTGTTGTACGAATTGGAATATTTTGCATCGTTATTTATTTTATGTTTCAAGCTTTGGTAATACTATTCAGCTTCTGTTGTGTCACTCACTTGTACGCTTTGTCCGCTAGTCGGCACGTCCCACGTTCTCATATAATTTAGCAAGCCTGTGGGCATGCTCATCGTATGCACTTTCGAAAAGTGTTGTTGCTTTTTTAGTTCCCACCAAAGCACCTGCTGTTAATACTTTTGGCGGATGACCCGCAGCCGTGAGTAAGTTTGCCAGTTCTGCTTTTATACAGTTCACAATCATTGTCCCGCCAACTGTTGAACCCGGTGATACGGGCGTATCAAGATTGGGAACATAGATCATCGCATCACCAACGGGTGCACCGGTATCCAAAATAAGATCGGCAAAATCGCCCAGCTTTTTGCCATCGCTTCTTTTGCTGGTTGATTGTTCTGAATGCTCTTTCGTGATGACGGCCACCACTTTTATTTTTTTCTGTTGAAACAACTCCGCTATTTCTATTGGCACAATATTGCAGCCGCTTGACGAGATGATCAACGCAGTGTCTGTCTCATGCAAATCGAAATTGCGCAATATCCTGTCTGCAAGCCCGCTTACATTTTCAAGGAACATCGCTTGTCTTTGTCCGTTAGCGCCAACGACCAGGTTGTGAAAAGTGAGCGACAATTCAACGATCGGATTAAAGCCCGGAAATGAGCCATAACGTGGCCACATTTCTTCCACCATTATCCTGCTGTGGCCGCTGCCAAACACATGCACCATTCTGCCTGAGAGAATGGTTTGTGCAAACCATTCTGCGGCTTGTTTAATTTGCGATTGCTGTGCATGTATTCTTTCGATAATAGCACTGCATTTTCGTAAGTATGTTTCGGTAAGGTTCATTTCATTTAAAATATGGCCGTTAAAATTACTTTCAATCGCGAAACTTGACGGAACTCATTTCGGGAGTTACGTTTTGCAGTGTCGCCCTGTGCGATGCAGTACAAGAGTCCGCCTGAGGCGGAACGAAAGCTTAATTATTGTACAATAGCCCGGTACAAAAAAATTTCCTTCTCCTATTGCACATGCTCCAGTGCATAACTGGCTGCGCCTGCCGCACCGGAAAGATCACCAAATGCAGCTTTGATAATCTCGACTTTGTTTCCACCTGCACGCCACTCATATTTTGCCAGGTATTCTTCCAGCGGTTCAAATAAATCTTTGCCCGCTTCGGTGATACCACCGCCAAGAATAATTGTTTCTGGCGAAAGCAGGTTTGTGATAGAAGCAATACCAATAGCGAGTTTGCGCACAGAGGTAAGCCATATCTTTTTTGCAAAATCATCACCAGCTCTCATCGCATCAAGCATCTGTTGCGTTGAGGTAAACTTACCATTACTGCGCTGCTCAACCGTTACATTTCCAATGGCATCTTCGAGGCTTCCCGGCATGCCGGTTACATCAGGTTCGCCTTCATCATTGATAACAATATGGCCCACGTGCCCAGCCTTGTTGAAAGCACCCTGGTAAGGTTTGCCATTGATGAGAATAGCGCCTCCAACGCCAGTGCCGAGTGTGATCATTACCACATTTTTTTTATGTTTTGCTGCACCTAATCTTGATTCGGCCATTAACGCAGATACTGCATCGTTCAAAACATAAGTAGGTGTGTGTAAAAAATCTTTCCAGCAAAAACTTTCAAGGCCCTGTAAACGTCCGGGCATAAAAGCGATTGCAGTATTATCATCGTTTGGTAAGCCCGGTGCTGAAATGCCCACGACAAATTGATCTGTGCCGATCATTTGCTTTATTTCGTTTACAGCTTCTGCAACAGCACGCTTCCAAAAAGTATCGTCTCCGTCGTTCGTGGGCTTGTACAAATGATGCAAAATATTTCCATCAGCATTGAGCGCCAATGCTTTTATTCTGGTACCACCAAGATCAATACCGATTGCTGTTGCCGACATGTTTATAAGTCTGTTATAAAATTAAAATTGTCCTTCACTCACTTCCCAACCACCATCTACTGCGATTACCTGGCCTGTTGTAAACTTTGAATAGTCAGACATAAAATAAACGGCAAGTCCGTCAAGATCTTCAGGTTTTCCTATTCGTCCGCCATCCAAAGGTTGTTTTGTTTTAATGAACTGCATAATCGTTTGATCATTAGCAGCTCTCTGGGCCATTGGTGTTTCCACCAGTGCCGGTGCAATCACATTAACGCGGATATTTTGTTGCGCATAGTATGCGGCAATTGATTTTGTAAAACCGATGATCGCTGATTTGGCTGCAGCATAAGCATGCGTAGTGAAATATTTTGGCGAAGGTGAATAACCCAACACTGAACTCATGTTTAAAATTGTTCCTTCTTTATTGAGTTCCAGGAATTTTTTTACCGCAGCCTGGTTAGAATACATGAGCGAAGTGAGGTTTAATTCGAGTGTTTTGTTCCAGCCTTCGGCTGTGAGTTCGTGTAAAGGCCCATCGCCCATTTTTCTTCCGCTGCCACCGGCAACATGATAGAGCCCGTTAAAATCGCCAAAGCTTTTTATACAGGCTTCAATTGCATTTACAGCTGTTGAAGCATCTGTTGCATCTGCGCTTATGGCAATAGCATTTGAACCAAGCTCAGCTTTTGCTTTTTCTGCGCTTTCTTCGTTTCGCCCAACAACAACAACTGAAGCACCGTTTGCTATAAATGCTTTTGCAGCAGATAAACCCAAACCTGTCGTTCCACCGATGATGACGATCTTTTTATTTTCTAATTGTGTCATTAAATATTTTTACTAATGCCGTTGTTTTATTTTGTGCGCCTTGCTCAATAAAGAACAGAAAGTACAAGTGTGCGACGCAACGATGCTTCATTGAAATACAAAAGCCAGGGTCATAAAAATCTTCTATACCATGGGCCACGGAAATTTACTTTCGAGTTTTATTTTCATTCCGGTTGCGGATGATTTTCTGGCGGCTTCAATTATTTCCAGCACATGCAAAGCGTGCTCTACATTGATGCGGGGCTCTGTTTTGTTTACAATGCTTTCACCAACCACCCTTGCACCTTCCTGCCACTCGTAACCACCTTTGTCTGTGGATAGTAATTGCGGCGGTTCTGTATAGGAGTTATCGAGCACCACGCCGTTTGTTTCCCAATCGTAACCGATGAGGCGCATGTTGCCTTCACTGCCAAAAATCTGGATGGAATGCATCGATGTAGTTCCAGCTTCATGACCATGCGTATCAAAAAAATTAAAGCCGCACATTACGTGGCTGATTACATTATTATCGTGCTCTAAAAGCAGATGCGCATTGTCTTCGGCTTCTACTTTTATTTTTCCTTTGTCATCAACGGTGCGTTCCGGGGTAACGATGCTTAACATAGCCATCACGCTTTTTGCGGGACCGAGCAAACCCGTAAGTGTTGCCATATTATACACGCCAAGATCGGGCATACTGCCGCCGCCTTTTTCGTAAAAGAAAGCACTCCATGTTGGGCCGGTGTGGCCATATTGTCCATGCGCACTTGACACACGACCAAGTTTTCCTTCCTGCAAAGTTTTGCTCATAAATGCAAACTGCGGGCTATCAACCACTGCAGGCGCACCCCAAATTCTGAGTCCTTTACTTTTTGCAAGCTCAAGCAAAGCTTTTCCTTCTTTATACGTATTGGCCATCGGCTTTTCGCTCCACACATGTTTGCCTGCATTCAAAGCAATCTTATTCAGCTCGCCGTGCACCTGCATATCAGTTGTTGTAACCATCATATCAAACGGAACGCCGGCAAGCATGGCATTAATGTTGGGGTATGTTTGCGCACCAACATTGTACTTTTTATTTTGTTCTACGGCACGTTCATATTTTATGTCGCACAAGCTCACCACTTGCAAATAAGGAGATGAAAGCAATTGAGGTAAATAACGGTTGCTTACGCTGCCGCAGCCTATTTCTGCGATTCGTAGTTTTTTATCAGGCGTGGTGGCAGCCCAGCTTTCAAGCGATGAAACCAGTAAAGCTGCACTCGCCATAGCTGTGCGTTTTAAAAAATCGCTTCGGGTAATTTCAGACATTGCAAACTGTTTAATCGTTAGGATAAATTTATGTTATCAGCTTCAGTAAAGCTATGATGCTTCTGTTGTGTCACTCACTTATACTGCAACAATTCTATTCAGCAAATCATGCTCATCAGTAAAATTATTTTTTTATCAACGGACTTTCGAAGCCCAATTTATTTAATCCATTTTGTATTTCGGGGCAACTCATAAATAATTTCCATAGCAAGCCACTGCGATAGTTTTCTATCATCGCAACTTCCGGCCCCTGGTCGATAGCGAGATACCAGGGTTTACACCATTTGGCATCTTCACTAAATGCATCGTAAAAGCCATAATTACCTAAAATAATTTTGCGCAAATTGTCATCTGTGTACCAATGTTTTATTGCAGCCATTGATTCTTTTGGTGTATACACAATTGAAGATATGGCTGCCGTGGGAGAAATTACACTTAGATCATTTTCGTCATTGGGTGCATGCGCAGCATAAAATTTTATGGAATAGCTTGCTGTTAAGCCCCAGCTGCTATCGCTATAACCTTTATAATGTTTTGGGTTATCAACGCACCATTGGTAATTGATGCGAGAAAGGCTTGTCAATTCTTTCCAGTAATCAGCATATTGATCTTTCAATCCATGGGGATTGAGGCCAACGAAAGAATAGTGCGCCCAGAATAGTGAAGCACCATTTGGCGGGTCTCCCTGGTAACGTAAATTCAAAGTATCGTTTTTGTAAAAAGTTGTTTTATTGATGGCACCATTTTGTGCCCAACCTTGATGATATACTTCTGCAGGTACACCATGTGTTGGTGACGAAGCGCCTAAAACATAAAAGATCAAACATTCATTAAAACCATGTACAGGAAAATTCATTTGCCATGCATAGTTCGGGCTCCAATGCCAGTAAAGGACATTTTGACCACCATTGCGGTACCAGTCATAGTCAACATCTTTCCAGAGTTTGTCAATGCGTGCTGATAATTTCTTTTCTTCCGTACTGCCATCTTTAAAATATTGCCGCGCACAAAGCAGGCCTTGGAATAAGAAAGATGTTTCAACCAAATCGCCTCCATTATCTTTTTGACCAAATGGTTTTACATGTCCTGTTTCTCCGTTGATCCAATGAGGGAAAGCGCCATGAAAACGATCTGCTTTTTCTAAAAATGAAATGATCTTTTCAAAACGTTGCAAACCTTGCTTTCTAGTAATATAACCGCGTTCAATACCGGCAAGAATTGCCATTACACCAAACCCACTGCCGCCGGTTGCAATAATACGGGGATCGTGGTCGGGATAATCCCCATCCATGTGAATTCGTTCGGGTGCCATGCCACTGGTGGGTTCTGCACCAGTCCAGAAGAATTCAAATGTTCTGTGTTCTATACTATCGAGTAAAGCAGTATCACTTAAATTTTTTGGAAGGTCAAGAGTATTAAAATTAAAAGGTTTTGTTGCAGGCGCTTTTGTTTTTTGCGCAGATAAAAATACCGGCACTGATAAAGCGATATAAAAGATGACGAGTATTTTTTTCATGATGGCATTTTTAAATTATATGGCGAAATTTATACGCTGAACGTTTTTTGCTCAATAAAGTTATGCTGTACAAGAGTGCGACGCAAGAATGTTGATTTGATGATTTGGTGATTGGTCAATTTGATAATGTATTTTATTAGTACATCATCAAATCTACAAACCATTAAATTAATTCCTTCTGCCTGGCTCACTAAAATATATTTACAAATTCGGGCTTTGAAAGCCCAATGCTTTCATACCTGTTTTTACTTCGGGGCAACTCATGAATAAGTTCCATAAAAGACCACTACGATAATTTTCTATCATCACAATTTCGGGGCCCTGATCAATAGCAAGGTATGAATCTGCAAACCAAATATTGGTGAGATTGAATGCATCTTTAAAACCATATTGACCCCAGAGTTTATCGCCGAGTTTATAATAGAAAAATTTCAACGCGTTCATTGATTCTGTTGGCGTGTAGGGCAACGAAGCAATGGCTGCAGTTGGTGAAATTATTCCATCATCATTTGTTGGTGAATGCGCATCGTAACCCTTAGTATCATCATCACTTGCCGTTAAACCCCAGCATAAATTGCTGTAACCATTAAAATTTTTCGGGTTGCTTATGCAGTATAAATAATTGATTCGTGCATGGGCTGTATCCTGCGTATAATAATTGGAATATGCATCGGTAAGATCGTGCGGGTTGATGCCCAGAAAAGAATACTGTGCAAAGAACAGAGGACCTCCAAAAGCCGGACCAAGCGGTAGTGTAATGCCGTAATAAGTAGTACCATTTTTCATGTTGCCATTACCAGCCCAACCACCGTCGTACACAATTTTTGGCACTGAATAATTATTTGAAGATGCAGCAAGTGCATAGGTGACCAGTGCTTCGTTCCAGCCTTTTATCTGCACATTCATTGCCCATCCTTTATCGGCACTCCAGTGCCAGTACAAAACATTTTGATCGCCTTGACGGTACCAGTTCCATTCTACTGCATTCCATAAAGTGTTGATGTCGTTACGCAAAGTTGTTTCGTTAGTTGTTGCATCGCTAAAGTATTGCCTCGCACACAATAAACCCTGCATTAAATAAGATGTTTCAACAAGATCGCCCCCGTTATCATTAGCGCTGAAAGGAATGGTTGCGCCAGTGCTGCCATTGATCCAGTGTGCGAATGCGCCATGATATGTGGTACAATTATTTTTTAGAAAACTTACGATTTTTTGAATGCGTGTAACTGCGTCTGTTCTTGAAATAAAATTTCGGTTTACTGCAACGATCATGCTCATAATTCCGAAGCCGGTACCACCGGTTGTAACCACATCACCCGAACTGTTTCTTTCACGTGCCATACCTGAAATGGGGTGGCCAAACTCCCAGAAATATTTAAAGGTTTGCTGTTGCACAAGATCGAGCAAAGCGCTGTCGGAGATTATGGGGAATTTATCTGAACTATCTATTTGTGTGATAAAATTTGCAGCGACAGCAGTTTTTAAATGACCTCCACTTTGAGATTTTAATGAGGTAGCAACATTGACTGTATAGGCGTTTATATAATTTAATGCTGCGGCAGGCTTTATAATAACAATGCTGTCGTTGTTTTCGTAAGATACATTATATGTAACCGCAGTTCCTGCTTTTGTTTTAAAACTTATGCCTGCACTTACTGTGCTATGATCTATTGGCGCACTGAAAGAAAATTTTATTTCAGGAAGCGTTTTTGCATTATATAAAGCCGTTGTATTTGTTTTGCCATCTACTGTTGTTGACTTTGCAGTAAATGATGTGGGTGGCGGTGGTGGTGGAGGTATTGGATCAGGGGTGCTGCCTTTGCTGCAAGCTGCCAATGAAAGAACCGCTGAGAAAAATAAAAAATATGGTAGAATGAGTTTATGCATGATCGTTATAAATGCTGAATATTTTGTTACAATACAAGAGTGCGACCCCGAGTTCCGCTTCGCTCGTCGGGGCAGGCGCAAGAGAAGCTTCATAGTAATTCTATTGCCTGGCCCAAAAATTTTACTTCACTGATTTTAAAAAGTGCAATGGTTCATTGCTGCCGGCAATGATCAAAGCATTTGTACCATCTGCCAATTTTATGCATTTTGTATCTCTCGCTTCTGTGCGCAAACCGGGAACAATTGAATTTGTTGTAAACTGCTGATCGTTCTTATTAAAAGAAAAAATAGTTGGAAACATTGCATCGTAGCGGCCTTCGTAAGGAACGGTACCATAGAAATTTCCTGCTGCGACAAATGAATTTCCATCTTTTGCAAAAGACATAACCGGTGCAAGCTGTAGATCGTTTGGCAAATCCATTCGTTTGAAATTGCCTTTACCATCGTTAATAAAACAAGAAGAGCTGAGTGTTTCTGCTTTAAGCTCCGTATAGTCTTTAAAGAGATCAAAGAAAATATATTGTACCGTTTTACCCGCTACATCGCTGTATTGTAAATAATATTTTTTTAGCACAGGCAAGGCCCTTTCCAGTTCGTCTTTTGCATAAAAGGGATATTCTTTACCATCAATCGTATAGGTGAGAATTTGGTCTAAAGAACCATTTTTATCAAAGTCTTTTACATATAATTTTAGGGGCCCATTTTTGCCCGCCCATAATTTTGAATTGTGCCCCCAGTTACCTGCAAGCAAATCTGTGTAACCATCTCCGTTTACATCGGTGGCATAGATCGTTTGCCATAAACCAGTTGAACTATCAATATCTTTTCCTGTGAACTTTCCTTTGTTGTTGATAAAAATTTTTACGGGCATCCATTCTCCGGTTACAATTAAATCTGGCCAGGAATCATTGTTGATATCTGCGAAAGCAGCAGAAGTAATCATGCCAATATCTTTTAAAGCACAAACAGATTCATCTACTTTTTTAAAATGCCCTTTGCCATCGTTGATATACAGATATGAGGTTTGCGGCATTCCATATTTTTTTGCATTGGCAAGCGTACCGATAAAAAGATCGATGTCGCCATCTTTATCAACATCGGCAACCGTAATGCATGATTGGTTTGTAAGCGGCTCTGGTATTGCTTTATCTGCTAATACAAAATTTCCTTTGCCATCATTCATATATAACCTGTCAACGAGATTTGGATTACCGTCATCATAAACATTGCCGCCGCTGATCACAAGTAAATCAGGGAAACCATCATTGTTGGCATCGAAGAATTTAGCGTCTGCATCTTCACAGGGTGAAAATTGTTTGAACAATGCTGTATCAGTTTGTTTGAAAGTTCCATCATGCTGTTGCATCATCAATGCACCGGACTGGCCTTTTGCGCCGCATACATAAAAGTCTTCGAGCCCATCTTTATTTACATCTGCTACAGCTATTTTAGGCCCTCTTGTACTTTCTTCATGCGGTATAAGGTATTGTACATTAAAATCGAGAAACTCGTCTTCCTGGTGTTTCCAGTTGCATTTCACAAGACTGGTTATGTCTTCTAATTGCGGATGATTTGCCGGAAAGAAAACACTATAGTTAAAAGCCCCGGAAGCATTTTTATGCAAAGCAATCAATGCAGTATCGGCGGAAAGATTTTTAATCAGCTGGTATTTTTGATCTGGCCAGATAATAAGCAAGCTGTCAATTTTTTTTAAACTGTCAATTCCAAAATGCAAACGCGGCTCTGATGATGATTGAAAACCTCTTGTAAGCATTAATTGCTGGTATTGCATTTTGCCATTTGCAAACAAATATGCTTTTGCCCCAATACCCAATGTGTTTAAACTATCGCTTTTAAATGAGATGCTGATATGATTTTTCTTTGGTGCATTGTTTTGATAAATAAGAGCAGGTGCATTTATGCTGTTTACCACAAGGTCGAGGTCTCCATCATTGTCAAGGTCAGCATACGCAGCGCCGTTGAAATAACCTTTGTTTTGTTCTGTGCCCCATTGCGTGCTTCGATCTTCAAAATTCAGATTTCCATTGCCTTTAAAGAGAAAGCAATGAGAAGCGCCATCGGGCATTTTTGATAAAGCAGTATCGTCAAGATCTGCAGAGGCATTTAGTTGCCTTTGTACAAAAGCATTTGAAATAAATTTTACATAATCAAGATCGGTTGTGCGTTTAACAATACCACTTGTAATAAAAAGGTCTTTGTTACCATCATTATCAAAGTCTGCAAACAGTGGGCACCAACTCCAGTCTGTTGCCGATATACCGCTTATTAATCCAACATCACTAAAGCTTGTGCCATTTCCATTATTTGTTTGTAAGCAATTTTTTGAATATTGATACTGGTAACCGTTTCCTGTTAGTTTGAACTTATAAATATCAGGGTTCTCATCGCTGCCATAAGTCTTCAACGTTTTTTCATCAGGTGGTAACATATCTACGGTAACTATATCGGGCTGCCCATCATTGTTATAATCGGCAATATCATTGCCCATACTAAAGCGGCTGTAATGCCCGAAATGTTTTGCGCCGCTTTCTGTAAAAGTTCCATTTCCATTATTTATATAATAGTAATCATTTTCATGAAAGTCGTTACCAATATAAATATCATCCCAACCATCATTATTTAAATCTGCTACTGCAAGCCCTAATCCATAACCAAGATTGCTTTGATAAATGCCTGCTGCCGCAGAAACATCGGTAAATTTTTTTGCTGCTGTATTCAGATCGTTACGTAATAACCTGTCTCCGGAATGTGCATCATATTTTCTGCGGTTAGAAGTGTCAACAATATTTTGGTTTGGGCGGTCGCTTTCATTTAGTAAATAACAATCGAGGTCACCATCATGGTCGTAGTCAAAAAAAACAGACTGCGCAGCGAATGAAGCAATGTTCAATCCATATTGTTCTGATGATTCAGTAAAAGTTCCGTTATAGTTATTGATGTATAATTCATTGTGCCCTGTTAAACCGCATTTACCGGTTACCGCGCATACATAAATATCCAGCCAGCCATCGGCATTTACATCTGCCATAGTTACGCCACTGCTCCAGTCTGAAATGCCTGCTACGCCTGATTTTGCAGTAATATCTTCAAATTTAAAATTGCCTTTGTTCAGATAAAGTTTATTGTTGGCTTTTGTGTTGGCAGTAAAATAAATATCGGGCAAACCATCGTTGTTTATATCGCCAATGGCTACGCCACCGCCTTCGTAGTAATATAAATAATAGAGAATGTTAAAGCCTTTACGTTGCGGAAGATTGTTTTGAAAAGTGATGTTTGTTTTTGAAGCTGGCAGCGTGGTGAATAAAGTATCTGGCCTGTTACAGGAAATAAAAAATAATACAACAATCAGAAAAAAAATATGTAATGTTTTATGTTGCATAAAAAATAAAGTCTATCCGCTTTTAATTATAGAGGATTATTGGCCGATCTGCATTACTACTATTAAGCTTCTGTTGCGTCGCACACTTGTGCTGTTGATTCTTTGGTGGACAGTTGACCGTCGACTGTCAACCAAAGTTCCGAACGTACAAGTGAGTGACACAACGAAGATGCCATGAAATACTTAGCTTGTAACATAATCTCTTTATCATCTGGCTTTTACAAAATATAAAGGCTGCAAATGGGCTTGCAGCCTTTAATGTGATTATTATTTAGCTTTTATTTTTTTGATGTATACAAGTCATTTATTTCTGCTGCTGACAATGCTTTATTATAAAGATGAAACTGATCCATTGCGCCGTTAAATGATTTAGCCCAGGGTTCGGGGCCATGATTGGTTAAGCTTGGATTTGTTTGAAATGCAAAACTGCCCAACACCATTCCGGTAACATTATCAAATTTTATATCTCCATAATTGCCACCACCTAAAATTTTATTGTTTACAGCGGTAGCAACGCCATCTTTATATAGGCTGAGACTTGACGTAGCTGCATCGTAAGTTAAAGCAATGTGTGTCCATTTATTTAATACATTTTTCAATTTTACATTATCATCGGCGGTCCATTCTTCTCCGCCGCCTGCTACGCTTGCATTAAACATGTGGATTTTAAGATATACGGCGTTGTTATCAGTTGCATCGGTATAATTCTCGAGAAACATTTCAATATTTCCCCAGAATTGTGTGCTGTTTGAGATGGCAAAAATGCCTTGAGCACCATCGCTTACCGGGCCACCGGCAGTGCCATTGCCATTCATCCAAAATGCAACGGTGAAGCTGCCCAATTTTTTAATTGTATCTAATGGGGTACTTACAAAACCATCTGGATTTGTTATTACATCCTTTAGATCGAAAGAAAGGAACCCCAAATTACCCACTTTCATTGCCTGGCCTGTGATACCGGCAACATAGGAGATATTGTTAGCAGATCCTGCTAGTTTATTTTCACCATCATCTGTTATATTGTTTTCAAAAGAAAAGGAGCTTTTCTCCGGATTGTATGGCGGTACAGGAGGATCTTTAGGGTAATCTCCCAAAGGTGGCCTGGTTAATTTCTGGCAGGCGCCAAATACAACAAGCAACACAAAAAGCGCAATAATTTTACTCAATATTTTTTCCATAACGCGGTTTTTAAAATGCTTTAAAAAATTACCATTCAGGGTTTTGAACAAGTTGAGGGTTTTTATCTAACGCATTCAGCGGCAGAGGGTAAAACCGGCACTTGTTTAAATAACCCAACGGGCCGAGTACAGTAAGTGCATCGATGCCATCTGGGGCAGGCACCCAGCGAACGAGGTCGTAAAACCGTTCCCATTCCATACCAAATTCAGCTCTTCTTTCTTTCTTGATTGCTGTTCTCAACAGGCCCTGATCTGTAGTTGTAATTTGTGGTAAAACGGGGTTACTTCCCCTTGCTCGTGCCCTAACCTGTTCCAAATAACCTAATGCTTTTGATGCCTCTCCAATTTCATTTGCAGATTCGGCAGCCATTAACAATACGTCTGCATATCGAAGTACACGAACATTAAGCCACTGGCCAAACCGGTCGCCTGTTGCTGCCTGCCTTGCGGGGTCGGTGTACACCTTTTTATTCCACATGGGTTGTGCCAGGCCTATTGGCAATGTTCTGCCATAAATGCCGTCTGGTTGTCCTTCGTATAATATGGTTGCACCTCTTCTTGGGTCACCGGTTTCATAAGAACCATCCAGTGCTGTAGTAGGAACATTAAAACCCCAGCCCAGATCCCAGTCTCCTGAACCACGGATGCCTTGTACCTGGTTGTATGAACTTCCATAAGTAACAGAGCCGTTTGTATTCTGGTAAAGCTGAATTTCAAATATGGATTCCGTTGAATTTTCGCCACTCTCTTTAAAGAAATCTGAATAATTGCCTAACAACGAATACTGGCCTGAGTTGATTACCTGCTCGCACTTAGCCAAAGCTCCTGCCCAATCTTTACGATAAAGCTTCGTTTTGGCGTGTAAAGTATTGGCGGCTCCTTTAGTAAGCCTGCCCGGGAATTGATTGACCAATTGATTAACCCATGACATTGGTAAATTGGCATCAGCAAAGTCAAGGTCACTATCTATAAAAGTATAGATTTCTGCCACTGTGTTCTTAGGCTTATTGGCATCGCCCGGTTGGTAAACTTTAAAATCAATAATCGGAACTTCACCATAATCCCTTACCAGGTCAAAATAAGCATATGCCCTCATGAATTTTGCCTCGGCCTCATTAACAAGGCTGGCAGGATCGGTTAATTTCAGGGAGTCTATTTCGTGCAATACATCATTGCAGGCATAAATAAAATTAAAATGGCCATCCCAATACCCATTCAACAACCAGTGATCTTTGGTATATTGGTAGTTATCCATCGCATCAGTTAATTCGCCAATATCGCCGGGTGTGCTGCCTTTTTGGGCATCATCTGAACGAACACTTTTAAAGAAAAGGGTAGAAAGGTCTGCCATTCCTGATTCATCTCTTAGTTTGCCGTAAAGGCCAAATACTTTTCCTTCGAGGCCACCTACAGTTAAATCGCCATCAGTAGCAATACCAAGCGGTTTGCGGTCCAGAAAATTATTACATCCTCCGGTTGCAATAAAAAGTATGACCGTTAAAATGAGAAGCCCTGGTTTATAAAAAAGCTGTTTCATAATATTTAAATTTTGTTTTATTAAGAACCCTGTCTGAATTTAGTTTTACTGATTGCATGTAAGCCAAAAGCTGCCATCTGTACAAATGATAAAGTGATTGCGACGCAACGAAGACGCCATAAAAAACCGATGCTGGTATCGTGATTAATCACTTTTAGACAGTTTTTAAAATGTAAGATTTAAACCAACGGTTGTTATAGCTGGAATCGGGTATCCTCCGCCATCTATTCCAAATGCCGTAGCAGAACCTCCTGCTTCGGGTGTAAAGCCGGAATTATTTTTCCATGTTTTGAGGTTTTGCCCACTTACATAAATGCGCAATGAACTAATATGAGCCCTGGCCAAAGCGTTTGCATTGAAAGTATAGCCTAGTTGTACGTTACGTAAACGTATGTAGCTGCCATCTTCAATCATATAAGTTGAGTTTACTTTGTTTATTGCAAAATCGCCAACCCTGGGCTCCCAGTTAGAAGTACCGGGGCCGGTCCATCTGGCAAGCCTGTCTTCGCGGTAGTTGAACTGAGCAAAGCTGTTTCCGTTTCCAAACCCTCTCCAAACCTCATTGCCATATACGCCCTGAAAGTCTATGCCAATGTCAAAACCTTTATAATTGGCACTTGCTGAAAAGCCATAAATTAAATCTGGAGTAGGGTTACCAATCAATTGCCTGTCTTTTTCGTTGATGATGTTATCGCCGTTAAGGTCTTTATATTTAAGATCGCCTGGGCCGTAGGCTCCAAAGTAAGAGGCATCAGGGCTTTTTGCCTTATCTGCATTTGACTGATAAATTCCGTCAACAACCCATCCGTAAAAATATCCAATGGGCAAACCGGCTTCTGAAATCGACTGACCTGCATCAATTTTATAACCATCTTTGAAAATAGATAATACCTTATTTTTAATGGTGGTGATATTACCTGATAGATTATACCCAAAGCCTGACTTAAAACTTTGAGACCATGATGCCTGGAATTCAAATCCCTTATTTTCAATAGAACCCGAATTGGTATAGAAATTGGCTGCACCATCATTTACAAACGCAAGTAGATCGTTTGTTTTTTTGTGATAATAATTAGCATCAAAATGAAGTTTGCGACCAAACATATCCAGTTCTAAACCTCCTTCGTATGAATTTACCGTTTCCCACTTAAGCGTTGGATTGTTGCGGTAAGCTAATTGGTAAGCCGGTACTATAAGTTCACCAAACACCGCAGAAGCCCCCGGTTGATAATTTGGATAATAAGGATAATGAACCGCATTGTACTGGTTGCCCAATTTACCAACAGACCCTTTTAATTTTAAGTAGTCGAAAATATGCTGGTTGGCCATAAAATTTTCTTTACTCACTTCCCATGCACCGCCAAGCGCCCAAAAATCATCGAACCTTTGAGCAGGTGAAATTTCTGAGGATCCGTCTCTTCTGTAAGACCCGTTCAGGAGATATTTTCCTTTATAATTATACAACACACGGAACAGACCTGAAGCAGTACTTCTTTCCCATTGGTCAGAGTTGGAAACCCTGGTACTAGGATCTCCGTAAGGGAATACATTAAGGTACCACCATCTTTTATCATTCGGGATAGGATCGCCGGTAGGAGATTGTAACACAGAACCGCTAATTGAACTGAAATCTTCGTAGTAGGTGGTAAAGCCTGCAAGTGCAGTTAAGCCATGATCGCCAAATTGCTTTTTGTAAGTTAGCACATAGTCTTGCTGAAACTTTTGATAAGTATTCTTAAATTGACCAACGCTGGTGCGGGTATAGCCGCCTTGCAGGGCGATTGTATCAATTTCTGCAGCGTATACATATATCAATGGTGTATAATTTCTGCCGTCGTTAAACCCAAAATCAGCCTGCACGTTTGCCCTGAAAGTAAAGTTCTTTAAGAAATTTACTTCTGCATAAACACTTCCCAACAACCGTTGCTCACGGGAAAGTTGTGTATTTTTAGTTTCTTCAACTCCCATTACGGGGTTTCCTATTTGGGGACCGCCAATTAATTCAGGAAGTTTATTATACACCCCAAACCTGTTATCCTTTCCGGCGGAAACAATAGGAGTAGCAATTAATGCACCTGAAAAAGAATGTAACTGCGGAAGATCAGACCGGTAGCCAGTTATATTATAGCCAATTTTAAAGACTTTACTTACTTTTAATTCATCACTCATGGTAAGGATGAATTTATTAAGGTTTTCATAGTTTATTAATCCCTCTTCCTTAATATAGCCTGCACTCATGTAAAATTTATTTTTATCAGTGCCGCTTGATATGCTCACATTATTGGAATTAATGATTGCATTTTTGTTTGATATTAAACTGATCCAGTCTGAATTACCGGTAAACAAATTATAGTCTGCATAAGGTGGGTTGCCCTCATTCACGTTTTCCTCATCAAAAAGTGTTTTATAACCCGATGCATCAGTTAATTTTACTTTGTCAACAATTGTTTTAAAACCTATTGATGAGTTAACATTCACAACAAGTTTCCCGGCCTTTGCTTTTTTTGTAGTGATAATAATTACACCATTAGCGCCCCGTACACCAAATATGGCCAAAGACGAAGGATCTTTCAATATTTCTATTGATTCAATATCAGCAGGGTTTATATAACTGATATTATCATTAAATATTCCATCAACAACATATAGTGGTTTGGTTTGGTTAAGGCTTCCTGTACCACGAATGCGGATATCGGGTTCCTGCCCTGGCTGCCCGCTGTTTACTACACTTAACCCCGCTACTTTTCCCTGTAAAGAGGCCACCGGGTTTGTATTGGGTTTATCAGAAACCTCTTTACCCGAAATCTTTACAATAGAGCCGGTTAAATCTCTTTTACTCGCAGTTCCATAACCAATTACCACCACCTGGTCAAGTTGTTTTGTTGATAAAGCAAGGGTAATATTTATATCTTTTTTTCCGGATACTGTGATCTCCTGCGCATCGTAACCTACATAAGAAAATACCAGCACATCATTATCCTGTGCGTCAATAGAAAATAGCCCTTGCGCATTTGTTGTTGTACCCCGGCTACTGCCCTTAATTTGTACCGAAACGCCGGATAATGGCGCATTGTTTTCTCCAATAACCGACCCGCTGATTATAGCTTTTACCTCGTCTGCGCCTTCATCTGCTTTTTTTATAATAACGAGGTTATTTTGCATCAGTTCATAAGAAAGATAGGTATTGGCAAACACCTGGTCCAACACCTGTTTTAAATCAGCATCCTGAACCGATAAGTCAATTTTTTGCTGCAAATCCGTTAACTGGGTATTGTACAAAAAACGGTAATTTGTTTGCTTTTCAATAGACGAAAGAATGCTGCTGATTTCAGTTTTTTTCAACTTTAAATTAATTTTTTGCTGACTAAACCCATCTGCCGATGCGTTAAGTGAAAAAATCATCATTAGTAAAACTGTAAGTTTCATAGTCAAAAATAATTGATGGAATAACGGCCTTTTTTCAGTTGTCTGAAAACATTTCATACTTTAGATATTATGGGTTAAACAATCCATCCGCCGCGGCGGGTGGTATTACACACACGTTAAACCTGTTTTTTACGGGAGGTGCGCCAACACCTTCCGTTTTTTTTGTGTTATTTGGGATGCAGGTTATTTAAATGTTCGAGCAGTTGTTTCATTAAGCAATCGTTTTTTATAAACTGTTAATACGAATTTTTTTTGAGCCCGGCAGCAGTTATAAATTAAGCGTTCCTTGCGTCGCACACTTGTACTGTTGATTCTTTGTTCGACAGTTGACCGTCGACTGCTGTTCCGAACGTACAAGTGAGTGACACAACAGGCGATCACCAAAGAACAAATGCCTGGTACAAAACCCTATTTATTTTTATTAATACTGCTTACAATTATCGTTTGGTTATTTATGCTGTAATCGAATCGCGATGCGGCTTTCAGCGCCACAAAAGCCTGCTGCACCGTTTCTGTTTCAAATGATCCGTAGAAGCTTAACTGCTTAACCTGATCGTCTTTAAAAACAATAGTAACATTATACCAGCGCTCTAATTTTTTTGCCAACTCTTCAAAATTGTCTCCTTTAAATTCAAGGCGGTTATAAACCCACGCAGTTTCAATCTTTTCTTTTTCGGTTTGTGTGGTATCCAGATTTTTAATAATAAAATCTTTACTTGCGGCGGCAGCAACCGGCTTGTTATTGTAAGGCAAGTTTACTTCGTTATTCGCTGCAATCTTGTCTACAATAAGTTTTTCGTTGGGGTGAATAAAGATGGGCTTTTCATTTGTATTGCCATTTTTTGTAACCTGCACCAGGCCGCGCAATAAAGTAGTTTCTATGGTTTTATCTGTGGCATAAGATTTTACGTTAAATGCAGTGCCCAATACCCGAATATCATACCCGGAAACATGAACGATGAAAGGCCTTTGCGGTTGTTTTACCACATCAAAATACGCTTCCCCATCAAGGGTTACTTCGCGTGTTGTGCCTGTAAAATTTTGTTTGTAAGAAATATGCGAGCCGGCGTTTAACCAAACTGTAGAACCATCGGGAAGTATGGTGCGGGTTCTGCTTCCATTTTCAGCTACAATCGTTTGAATATTGGTGCTTTTTTCTGCAGCATTGTTTTTATTAAACATCCATATGCCTACGGTAATAAAAAGCAAAACAGCCGCGGCAGTAAGACCGAAAAAAAACCTGCGGTTAGCTTTTGGCGCAACAGGCGGGGCTTGTTCTTCAACAGACTCCTGGCGGGCCAGCTTTAGAATACGTAGTATATTTTGCTTTTCATTTTCGTTTATGGTTTCATCGGTTTCGTTTTCATTTGCAACCCACATCCTTCTCAACAGTTCATATTGCTGCTGAGCTGCAGTATCCTGCAACATTAATTGCTGTAATTCCTGCTCTTCTCCGGCAGTTGCTTCGCTGCTTAAAGAACGGGACATTAAGAACCAAATCTTGTTATTTCTGGATTGTTGCTGCATATCGCTGCACAAATGACACATAGAAAAAGGGTATCTACTAAAACGTCGGATAAAAAAGTCAGGATTTTTTTTTCGGGGAAATTGCAAACCTGTTTTTATTGGGTTTTTCAAGATGTAATGCGGCACAAATTCGTTTTACGGCAATAGCCATTTGTACATCAATCGTGTTTACAGCAATATTTAAAATCTGCGAAACTTCTTTGTATTTTAAACCATCTTCTCTCACCAGTTTAAAGATCATTTTACAGCGCGGCGGTAAATCATCAACCGCTTTTTGCATGCGCTGAAACATCTCCTTCGTAATCATTAATTCATCGGCATTATTGCCAGAATATTTCAGCTCTATTTCAATAGAATCAAACGGTTCCGTGACGAGCTCTTTCGCTTTACGCGAAAGCCTGTTTAAAGATTGGTTTTTTACAGCAATGTATAAGTAAACCGTAATGTTTTCTATTTCCTTTATTTTATCGCGCCTGTTCCACAGTTTTACAAAAATATCGTCTACAACTTCTTCTGCTATCTCGTTGCTGCGGGTAATGGCGCGGGAAAAATGGCGCAGTTTATTATGAAACGCTTTATAAAGCTCACTCAGCATTATTTCATTGCCAGCGGCAATGCCCAACTGAATATCGCGGAGATTGTTCGTCATATTAAACAAGCAGTAACAGAAAGCTTAAACAAATGTCACTCAATCAATCAATTTATCTTGATTTATTTTGTACTCAACGCAATTTACACACTAACATAAGTTAGTGCAAAACTATAATTCATTATTTTTGTTGACGTATTGAAATTCTAAGTTCTTTATTTATGATCCCGGCTTTATGTCAGCAATCAACATCGTTGCGTCGCACTCTTGTACACAAGAATAGCTATGAACTTTGGGCTGCAAGCAATAAGCTGTTGTATTTTTGCCGGCAGCTTAAGATGCAGCCTGCAGCTGATGGTTCGGCTTCGCTCACCACTGTTCCGAACGTACAAGAGTGCGACGCAAGAAAAGTTCAATTGAAAAACCAAAAGCCGGGTTCAACATATTTCTTTAAAAATTAAAATTTTAGATATGCCAGTTCACGATTTAGAAAAAACATTTTTAGACAAGATTGAACGCGAAGTAAAAATCGAGCCACGCGACTGGATGCCCGATGCGTATCGTAAAAATTTGATACGGCAGATAAGCCAGCACGCACACAGCGAGATTGTAGGTATGCTGCCCGAAGGCAACTGGATTACCCGTGCACCATCTTTAAAAAGAAAGGCTATTCTTATTGCCAAAGCTCAGGACGAAGCAGGGCATGGATTATACCTGTATTCAGCCACAGAAACACTCGGTACTTCGAGAGAAGAAACCATTAACGATCTGCACAGCGGCAAAGCCAAATACTCTTCCATTTTCAATTACCCAACGCTTAGCTGGGCCGATATTGGTGCTATCGGCTGGCTGGTTGATGGAGCGGCAATCATCAACCAGGTAATGCTTTGCAGAACATCTTACGGGCCTTATGCAAGAGCCATGGTGCGTATTTGCAGGGAAGAGAGTTTTCACCAACGCCAGGGCTTCGAAATTTTATTGGTACTTTCAAGAGGCAGTGCCGAACAGAAAGCCATGTGCCAGGATGCACTCAACCGCTGGTGGTGGCCTTCTCTGATGATGTTTGGCCCAAGGGATAGCGACTCCACCCACTCCGATCAAAGTATGAAATGGAAGATTAAGCGCATGAGCAATGATGAACTGCGCCAGAAATTTATTGATATGATTGCCGAGCAGGTAAAAGTGTTGGGCATGACTTTACCCGATCCTGATCTTAAATGGAACGAAGAAAGAAAACATTACGATTTTGGCGCAATAGACTGGGCAGAATTCTGGAACGTAGTTAAAGGCAACGGCCCCTGCAACAAGCAACGCATAGAAGCAAGAACAAAAGCATGGGATGAGGGTGCATGGGTACGTGAAGCTGCTGTTGCTTACGCAGAAAAAAGAAAAGAAAAATCTAAATCGGCATTGGAAGCAGCATAAAAATTAAAGGCAAATATGATACACATAAGAAAATATTACTACGGAGATTTTGGCGAAAGTGGTTCTGGTGAAACAACCACAAACAACAAAAAAAATATTGCTCCTGCAAACAATACAACCGGTCACGACTGGCCATTGTGGGAAGTTTTCATCCGCAGCAAGCAAGGCTTAGATCATAAGCACATGGGCAGCCTCCATGCTGCCGACGCCCAAATGGCAATAGAAAATGCAAGAGATGTTTATACCAGAAGAATGGAAGGCGTAAGCATTTGGGTTGTGGAAAGCCAGCACATACATGCAAGTAATCCAGATGAGGCTGAAAGCCTTTATGATCCGGCAAATGATAAAGCATACAGGCACCCCACTTTTTATGATTTGCCTGATGAAGTAAAGCATATGTGAGGAAGGAATTAGGAATTGAGAATTAGGAATTGGTGGCTTTACAATTTTAAATCGTTTTATGAATTATAAAGGATATAAAGATTTAGAATGCTATAAAAAAGCCAGGGAGTTAAGGATAGAAATTCCCGGCCTTGTAAAGAAATTCCCGGCCTTAGAAAAATTCATGCTCACTTCTCAATTAGTCCGAGCTTCAAGGGCAGTTACTGCAAATATTGCCGAAGGTTATGGAAGATTTACTTACGCTGATACAAAGAATTTTTTTGTTATAGCAAGAGGTTCTGTTACCGAAACAATGGAACATTTAGCAACTGCATTTGATGAAAATTATATTACAGAAGACGAGTTGAAAACAGGCGAAGAAAAATGCGAAATTATTTTAAACTGATCAATGGATATATAGCTTATCTCGACAAATCCAGGCAATCAATAAATCATTAATACAAATAAGCAATGGAAACTAATTCCAAATCCCCGGTATCTAATTCCCAATTCCTAATTCCTAATTCCCTTATAACCTACACACTCCATCTTGCAGACAACGCCCTCATCCTCGGCCACCGCGACAGCGAATGGTGCGGCCATGGGCCGGTGCTGGAGCAGGATATTGCCATCACCAATATTTCGCTCGACCTTATTGGCCAGGCAAGAAATTTTTACCAGTATGCTGCTCAGCTTACCGGCGAAAATGCTACGGAAGATACACTCGCATATCTAAGAGATGCACGTGAATTTAAAAACTGTTTGCTTGCAGAGTTACCCAATGGCGATTGGGCCGTAACCGTTTTACGCCAGTTCTTTTTTAGTGCTTATCAATATTTGTTGTACCAGCAATTGCAGCACAGCAGCGACACACAGCTTGCGGCCATTGCAGAAAAAGCATTGAAAGAAGTTACCTATCATTTGCGTTGGAGCAGCGAATGGGTTATTCGTTTGGGCGATGGCACCAGCCAAAGCCACCAGCGAATATTAAACGCCATAGAAGATTTATGGATGTTTACCGGAGAATTATTTAAGCCTGCAGATTATGAAATGGAAGCTACCTCAAAAGGTTTTGGCGTAAACGTAGAAACTCTTAAAAAAGACTGGCTGCAAAATGTAAAGACTGTTTTCGAAGAAGCCACGCTCCCAGTTCCTGATGAAAATGCATGGATGCAAACCGGCGGAAAAACCGGCAGGCATACAGAACATCTCGGATTTATTCTGGCCGATATGCAGTTTCTTCAACGCACTTATCCCGGATGCGAGTGGTAATGTTTTTGTTTACCAGCCGCAAACCTTTTGGCATCGCCTGTTGTGTCACTCACTTGTACAGCTGAATTTTTATTGAGCTTTCAACAGCCAATACAACTGCACTAAAAAAATAAAATGGTTGAAACAGAAAATATAAACACACAAGCTATCTGGAAAATTCTGGAAGATGTGTACGATCCCGAAGTGCCGGTATTGAGTGTGATCGATTTAGGTATTATACGGGATGTGGCAGTTGTAAATGATGAGCTTGATGTTACCATAACACCTACTTATACTGGCTGTCCGGCAATGGATGTTATTAGTATGAACATAAGGTTTGCATTAATACAAAACGGGTATAAAAAAGTAAATATAAATACCATCCTTTCCCCCGCCTGGACTACCGAATGGATGACCGAAACCGGCAAAGCAAAACTGAAAGCATACGGTATTGCACCACCCAAAACAATGCATGCCGTTTGTACACCAGAAACCTTTCAGCAGGAAGAAGCTATTCAATGCCCACTCTGTAATTCATATCATACCAAACTCATCAGCCGCTTTGGATCTACAGCTTGTAAAGCATTGTATCAATGCGAAGATTGCAAAGAGCCCTTTGATTATTTTAAATGCCATTAATTTTTTAGAGGCACCGCATGGCAGCGGCTGTTGAAAGCCCAATTATAATCCGAACGTACAAGTGTGCGACGCAAAGAACGATGCCATGATAATCTGTTGATGGGTCAATAAAAAATGTATTTCATTGGCACATTATCAAATCTCCAAATCATCAAATTATTATCTCCCTCCAGGCGGGCAATATGTCTTAAGATATTGTGTGTACAACGTTGACAAATGTGTAAACGTGCCTTCGCCTTCGGATATACTGTGCGTTCTGTTTGGGTAACTCATTAACTGGAACTGTTTGTTGTATTTTACCAGCTCGTTGATCAGCATTTCTGCGTTTTGATAATGCACGTTGTCGTCGCCGGTCCCATGAATGTACAGCAGGTGGCCCTGCAGGTTTTTTGCATACGTAATGGGCGAGCCATTAATAAAATCCTGTTTGTTTTCCTGCGGCAAACCCATATAACGTTCCTGGTAAATATTGTCGTAAGTAAGCTGGTTGCCCACCGCAGCAACAGCGATACCTGTTTTATAGATTTCGGGGTATTGAAACATCAGGTTTAATGTTGCTGAACCACCACCACTCCAGCCCCACACCGCAATTCGACTGGTATCAACATAAGGCCATTGCAATATTTTTTTTGCAGCCATTGCCTGATCGCGAATGTTTACCAATCCAATTTTTCTGTAAACGCTTTTTCTCCATTCACGGCCTTTGGGAACCGGCGTACCGCGGTTGTCAATCGAGATATAGATGTAGCCATCGTTGGCCATATTGCCCTGGTATAGAAAATTATCGGCAGTGCCATATTCGTCTTTTACATTCTGGCCCCAGGGTTCGGTGTACACAAAAAATACAACGGGATATTTTTTTGTTGCATCGAAGTTTGCGGGCTTTGCCATCCAGGCATCCATTTCAATGCCTTCGTCGGTGGTTACTTTAAAAAATTCAATGTTGGTTGCAGATTTGTCAGCCTGCGCAACGGCATTGCTTACACTGTTGCCTGCAATGTTTTTATGATCTGGCAACGATACCCATTCTGATGCCGGTGGGGTATAATAATTCGAGAATGAATGAAAAGCAAATGCACCTGTTGGTGAAACTTCATAACCATGTGTACCGGGTTGGTCTGCGGGTGATAGCCTTTCTGCTTTTCCTGTTCCATCAAGTTTGGTTCGGTATAAATATTTTTGCGTAGCGTTTTCAGGCGATGCCATAAAATATACATAACCGCTTTTTTCGTCAACAGCACTGATGTCCATTACATCATAATTACCCGTAGTAATCAAGGTTTCCTTTTTGCCATCCCTGCTTACACGGTACAGGTGCCGCCATCCATCTTTTTCACTTGCCCAGATAAATTCTTTTCCATTGTTCAGCCAATCCCAACCGCCATATTGATAATCTTCATCCCACAGTTGCAGCACATCAATCCATGCCGCATCTTTCTCTTTATAAATCGCGTCAGATTTTCCTGTAGCTGCGTTGCATAATAAAATGTCGCTGGCGTTTTGTTTGCGGTTCAGGTGCTGCACAATAAGTTCAGTGCTGTTGGCTGCCCATTCCATTCTTGGAACATACGATTGCAAAACAGGATCGGTAGGAATGTCCATCCATTTTGTTTTTGCAGTGGCTATGTCTACCACGCCAATTTTGAAAGGAGAAGGTGGCTCGCCGGCAATGGGATATTCAACCGGCTTTGCGAAAGGATAAATTGAATCTGTATTGTTGATCATCAGGTAATCTTTGGTGCCTTTTGCATCTATTTGCCAGTAGGCAATTTGTTTGCTGTCGGGGCTCCAGCGAAAACCATCCCGGCAGAAAAATTCTTCTTCGTATGCCCAGTCGAAAGTGCCGTTAATCAGGTGCCTTGTGCCATCGAGCGTTAGTTGCGTGGCTTTACCTGTTGCAAGATCTTCAACGTATAAATTGTATGCACTTACATAAGCAACCTTACTGCCATCGGGAGAGAACTTTGCAAACATTAGTGAAGATGCGGGCAATGATTTACCCAATTGCGTAAGCTTATTATTTTCTAAGTTCAGTACCCAATAGTCGCCGCGTGTATCGTATCGCCAAACCTTTTTTGAGTTGGTATAGATCAGTACTTTTTGATCATCGGCAGAAAAGAAAAAGTTGCGCACTTTTATAGGTGATTGCGCACCCTGTGGTGTAAGTTTATTTTTATCGGCAATTGTTTTTGCAGTAAAACCGGGAAGGCTGTACTGTGTAATTTTACCATTTTCAGATTCGTAAAAACTGTTGCCATCTTTACTCCAGTGAATGCCCGAAGGGGGCTGAGCAACTGCTGCTGACAAATAAAAAATACAAACAAACAAGGCAGTTAACAATCTGTACATAGCGATTTGTTTAGGCAGTGAAAATAACAGTTATCGCTGAAACAGAAATGCGAAACGGGTTTAAATTGATGAGTGGCGGCGGCAATAACTTTCAATACAAATTTTTGGCCCGGCTTAAGTTATTAATTGAACTTTTCTTGCGTCGCACACTTATACGTTCAGTTCAACACGCCACACTGAAACGCATAGCATTAAATGTTAACCCATTGTAAAAGCGGGCTGCACTGGAATGGCGAAGAGCATTGTTGCAATACAAGTGTGCGACGCAACCAAAGCTTCATAGATATTCCTGTGCCGGGTACAAAAAAATAATTACATATTTGTATTATCAACCACCCGCTATGCAAAAGCGCCCAATACTGATTGTTTTTTTCCTGCTCATTGTTATTGAAATAAATGCGCAGTCTCCAAAATTCGGGCAGGCAGATGTAGCCGAACTGCAAATGAAGGAATGCCCGTTTGAAAAAGATGCTGCGGCCATGTTCCTGGTTAATGAGGTAACCGCCACAGTTACAGTTGACAGTTATAACGGCGATGTAAAAATTGAATATGAACACCGGGTGCGGATAAAAATTTTCAATGAGAACGGTTATAAATATGCCAGCATTGTTATTCCTTATTTTGCCAATAAGCGGCTTACAAGAATTACTGATATTGATGCAGTGATGTACCAACTGGATGAAAGCGGAAAACCGGTTACCAAAAACATTGATAAAGATGAAATTTTTAAAGATAAAGCCGAAGGCAAAAAGGGTTATAACAGCATACGCTTTACATATTCGGGTTTAAAGCCAGGGGCGGTAGTAGAATACCGGTACACGAAGACAAGGAAAGGTTCATCGTACCTGGAGCCCTGGCTTTTCCAGGACCAGATACCCACACAAACTTCTTTATGCACCATTCTTGCACCAAAGGAGGTTAAAATAAATACCCATTTTGTTACCCTGCAGCAAGCCATTGAAGATTCCGTTGCACGGGAACGTGAAGCATCCAAAAGGGAACTGCGCAGGTACATCATGTACAATGTTCCATCGTTCAGGATAGAGCCTTTAATGTCATCGGTTAAAGATAACCTGCAACGGGTTGAATTTTCACTTGCACCAGCAAGAAGTTTCTTTGGCATATTAGAAAGTAATGCAGAAACACGTTGGAGCTTTTATAATATGGCTTTGCTCAGGTCGCCTTTTTTTGGCGGACAATTTAACACCATTATACCGGGAACGGAGCAAGCGGCGGATTCTATAAAAAAGCTTACTGCCAACACAGATAAAATTAATGCGGTATTTGAATTGGTAAAGCAAAATGTAAAATGGGATAAAGAGCAAACCTTATATGCAGATGATATTAAAGAGGTATGGAAAAACAAATCGGGCAACAGCGCCGAGCTAAACATTATCATTATTAACCTGCTGCGGAAAACAGGCATTATTTGCTACCCGCTTTTAATAAGCACAAGGCAAAATGGAAAAACGGATGAAACCTTTCCCAACATGGCGCAGTTTAACGGAGTAGATGTGTTGGTTGCCGACAGTATTGACTTCTATATACTTGATGGCACGCAGCAGTACCAGAATTTTAAAGCGCCTCCATTCAATATTCTAAACCGCAGCGCTTATGTGGTAGATGACACTCAAAACCGGTGGGTAACAATCGAGGACTCCAGGCCGCTGATGAGCAGCTCAATTACTGTGGATGGCAAAATTGACAGTTCGGGTATTTTATCCGCCGAAGCGGTGATGATCTATAAAGATTTTGCAAAAACAGAAAGGATGAAAGATGAGGATGAGTCTGATGATGAGGAGAAAGACCAGGAAAAAGATTTTTTAAAGGAAGATCAAACCGATTTAAAAATCGATACATTGATAAAAGAAAACGCCAACAATTCAAATGAGCCGTTGATACATAATGTAAAGTTTCATTACACCCTTGCCAATACAGAAAATATTTATTTTCTTAACCCGTTCCTTTTTTCGATGTTCCGAAAAAATCCTTTTACCGACAGTACCCGTTACAGCGATATAGATTTTGGCTGCAACCAGTATTACGCTACCAACATGCACATTCTGGTGCCCTCAAATTTTACTGTGGAAGAAGTTCCTGCAAGCAAAACCATACGCATGTCTGATTCCAGTATTGTTTTTAAAAGATCGATTTTTTCAACGTTCGATGGCATTGTTATCCGCAATACGTTCGAACTTAATTATTACATGTTTGCTAAAGAAGAGTATCCTGCCGTAAAAGAATTCTTCAAAAAAATATATGCCCTTATTAACGAGCAAATCGTTTTAAAAAGAAAAGAGGATTAATATTTTGCCGGCTACAGAACTACTGTTGAGCTGTGGTTGTGTCACTCACTTGTACGTTCAGAACAACAGGCAACAAGGCAAAAAGGCAACAAGGCAAAAAGGCAACAGGCAATTCGTATTTTAATTATTCGCTGTTCACTGTTCATTTGTATTCTTCAGCCGAAGTGTGCGACGCAACTAAAGCTAAATTCATATTCTACTGCCCCGGCTCATAAAAATATCCGCTAATAAAACCCCACAAAATATAAAACAATACATTTGCGTGGTTTTTAAATAACATATTACTCATTAATTGCAGTTAAGTTTAATGCAGACCAATAACACCCGGATGCAGGCGCAGCAGGACGAGCAGGAAACAAATCTTGACCTGAAAAAAATAGTTTTTAATCTTTTTTCATACTGGCACTGGTACTTTATTTCCATAATCTTATGCATGGTGCTGGCTTTTGCTTACTTATATTTTGCTACTTTAATGTATAAGGTGCATGCTTCTTTAATGGTAGAAAATGCACAGTCTTCCAGTTCATCCACGTCTTCCATATTAGATGAGTCTTCGCTTTTAAGTGATCTGGGTATTTCCAGTGTAGCAAATAGCGTTGATAACGAAATGGCCATTCTGCAGTCGCACTCGCTTATGGAGCAGATTGTACGCGATATGCAGTTAAACATAAAGTATTATGGGGTAATAAGAATTAAAACCGTTGAAATTTCTCAAACACGGTGCCCGTTCGAATTAAAGATTGTTTCACTGTCGAATGCCCCAATCAACTTTCCGTTAAACTATGGAGTAAAAGTAAATGGCAATGGCGTAATAATTTCTAATGCTGACAGCAGCTACAGTGTTCCGTTTGGTGGTACTGTAACGTTAAAGGGTTCTGTATTCCAGGTGCTTCAAAGCCCAATGCAAAACGCCGCAGACAGTTCCATACAATCGTACTCCGTAAACATCGTTCATTACGAACAGGCCATAAGTAATTATCTAAGCAGGATGAGTGTTGTAAATAATAACTCTAAGGCTGCAACCATTTCGCTTACACTTACAGATGAACCCATAACAAGGCGTGGTGTTGATATGCTTAACAACCTTATTAATACCTATACAAAGCTGAATATAGAAAATAATAACAGGGTAGCCGATAGTACCATAGCATTTATTAACAACCGGCTGATTGTTGTAAGCGATGAACTGAACGGCATAGAAAAACAGATTCAAAATTTTAAGCAGGCAAATAAACTTACCGACATCAGCACACAGGCACAATTGCTGGTTGCCAATACAAACGACTACGTAAAAAACCTTGCTGTACAGCAAACACAGCTTGAAATTGCTATTGCTCTTGAAAATTATTTGAAAGACGACAAATCGAACAAAAGGGTTGTACCAACCAATCTTTCTATTCAAACAGACCCCAACTTTAGCGGCCTGTTAAACACTTACAATGAACTGCAGTTAGAGAGGGAACGCCAGGCCGCATTTAATACAGAAAACAACCCCAGCGTACAAAACCTTGATGCACAGATTGCAAGAATACGTGCCGACCTGATTAACAATATTGCGCTTATAAAAAAGAACCTGGTTATTACCATCAATAATATAAAAACAAATATTTCTGCGTTTGACAGCCAGATAAGCCAGGTTCCTGCAACAGAACGCCAATACCTGGAATATTCAAGACAGCAAACAATAAAGCAGGAAATCTATATTTTTCTGCTAAAACAAAGGGAGCAAACTGAGATTGGTAAAACAGCCAACCTTGCCCCTGTGCGTATTGTAGATGCACCTTACAGCGATACCATACCTTATTCTCCAAACAAAATGCTGGTATATATTCTTTTTGCTTTTGCGGGGTTAGCCTTACCTACGATTATTATTTATTTCAGGCAGGCACTTAATAACCGCATCGATACCCGAAAAGATGTAACCGATAATACTACCGCACCGGTAATCGGTGAAATAAGCCAGGCTACCGAAGAGAAAAAGATTGTTTTTGAAAAGGAATCACGGTCAGCCATTGCAGAGCAATTCAGGATATTGCGTACCAATCTCGATTTTATTATTACAGATAAGGCCACCGATGAAACCCGCACGGTAATGATCACATCCAGCATGAGCAGTGAAGGCAAATCATTCATCGCCATGAACCTTGCCACAGCGCTGGCAATGTCGGGCAGCAGGGTGGTTTTGCTCGAATTTGACTTACGCATGCCTAAGGTACTTTCATCGCTGGGCATACAAATGCCGCAGGGGTTATCGAATTTCATTGTTAACCAGATAAGGGTAGAAGACATCATTGCTCCATCGGGTGTGCACGAAAATTTTTCAGTTATCGGGTCAGGTGTAATACCGCCAAACCCCGCCGAACTCATTTTAAATAAGCGGGTAAATCTCTTAATGACCGAACTTAAAAAAAGATTCGATTATATTATTTTCGACACCCCACCGGTAGGGCTTGTAACTGATGCGCAACTACTCTCCAAATACGCCGATGCCAGCATTTATATTGTACGCCAGGGTTATACATTTAAAACACAATTAAGCCTGGTACAGGAGATTATCAACACCAATAAGATCAAAAATCTGAATGTGGTAATCAATGGTGTAAAAATGCGCAGCGGTTATGGTTACGGCTACGGTTATGGTTATGGCTATGGTTACGGCATTAGTAATAATTACAGCTACTATGGCAATGGTAAAAATGCAAAAAAGCCTTTTTATAAAAGATGGTTTCAAAAAAGCTGAAGGTAAAAACCGCTAGCTTGTAAAAGGTTTTGTTTAACTGGCATTATATTTCTACCAAACTTTTCTTGCGTCGCACACTTTTGCTGTATATCGTTATTCAGCTTAAGGCTGCAAATGCCAAAACAAGCACAAATCAAAGAACATTAATTTCTAAGTTCGATATAAAAAGCATAAAAAACGCTCCATTTTCAGGAGCGTTTTTGGGTTAAAATGTACAATATTTATTGGCGGTTTTTCTAAATCAACATTATTGTTAATTTACAATGATCTTTAAGGATTGTTCATTAGTTCCATTACTAATTCTTAAAATACAGTTGCCCCTTACATTGCCGGGCACTTTTAGGCTTACTTTTCCCGAACCACCGGGATGTGCATAGCGTTGCGAAAGAATTTTTCTCCCATCCATCGTGTACAATGCTAATTCATAAACCGATGCGGCATCGTTACTAATGTTAAGGTTAATTACATCTTTAACAGGATTACCCAACAAATCTATAATGGCGGAGCTTCCGTTTTTGCGCAGAATAATTATTGAACTATAGGTACTGCTTCCATCAAGGTTAATCAATTTAATCCTGTAATAACTTTTTGCATCGGTTGCAATATTATCCGTAATACTGTATTGAGAACCGGTAGTATTATTTTTTGCACTAACCGTTGCAAATTTTAACCACGTAGTTCCATTGTTACTTTTCTGAATTTCAAAATGTTTACAATTTATCTCTGTTTTCGTATTCCAGGTAAGTTGGGCACTCTGGCCTTTCAGGGTTCCGTTAAAACCGCCAAATAAAACCGGTAAAGTAAGGTCGAAAGCCTGGGGCGAAACAGTGGATGTGTACTCATTCCATCCCTGAGAAAAACCTGTCATCGGGTCTCCGATAGCTTCATTGCTGCGGTAGCCGGTAGCACTGATCAATGTTGCAATAAATTTAAAATTCACTGAAGAAGTTAATCCAATTTGAGCTGCATTAATCGTTACGGTATAATCTGTGGCAGTAGTAGTATTGTTATTCGTAAAATCAGGATTGGAAATAAACGTGTGCGCTGTATTCGAAAGTTCAACCAGCAGCGATACACCGGTGTAACCATTTTTGTAAGGCTGAAATGCAATTGCATATTCAGGATTGAAATCGCTGTTGAAATTCATTGTAGCTCTTCCGCTGCCGCCGTTATTATCAAACACAGTATATCCTGAAATGGCTTTTCGCAAACCATCACCAGCATCAGTAAAACCAGAAGTAGAGGCAAATCCCCCTGCTTTACTGTCAATATAAATTACCAGCACATTTTCCATATCGCCCGAGCCCCGGTTAAGTTTAAATGAAATATTTGTACCGTCAGATGTAACATCCAAACTTCCCGTTCCTACCGATCCGCCAAAACCTGAATTTCCGTTGCCCGGGTAGTTGGTTGCAAACGCTGATGATGCAACAGTAACCATAAGAATCAGCATGTAAATTTTCTTCATAATTGTAGTTTTGATTTATAAAAATAATAATGTGTATTAAGTACACAAATTAAAATCCTATAAAACCAGATTCGCAAACATCATTTTTTCAGAAGCTTTTCAAACCAGATTTATTCAAATACCGGCTTCAGTTTTTTATGGCATCTTCGTTGCGTCGCAATCACTTCATCTGTTGTACACAAGGCATCTTTGGCTCTATGCAAAATCGCTGCAATTAAATTTTAACAGCTTTCAAGTTACACTCTTACACCTGCCTTCCCTTTCTTACCTTTGCCGCGGAAATAAAAAAAGCCTGTTGAATTTGTAAATCATGCATACTTGAAAACAGAAAATAATTTTACTTTTCGCACATTGCTCAATAAAGATTCACTGTACAAGAGTCCGCCTCAGGCGGAACAATGCATCAGCAAAGCAATAAAGCCCGGACAATAAAATAAATACAATCAACTTTTCAATGGAAATTACCGTTAAAGCCGCCGAAGCCTTACGACTTACAGCCGAAGAATTTGAACTGATAAAACAAAAACTAGGGCGCACACCTAATTTCACGGAGTTGTGCACTTTCAGTGCCATGTGGAGTGAGCATTGCAGCTACAAAAACTCCATAAAATGGCTTAAAACCCTGCCGCGTGATGGTGGCCGAATGCTTGTAGCAGCAGGTGAAGAAAATGCGGGGCTAATGGATATAGGCAATGGGTTTGGCGTAGTATTTAAAATTGAGAGTCATAACCACCCGAGTGCTATTGAACCTTTTCAAGGTGCAGCAACCGGAGTAGGTGGTATTCAACGCGATATTTTTACTATGGGTGCCAGACCAATCGCTTCATTAAACAGCTTGCGTTTCGGAAATATAAAAGATAAAAAAACACAAAGATTATTGGCCGGTGTTGTTCATGGCATTGGCCATTACGGCAACTGCTTTGGCGTACCAACTGTTGGCGGCGAAGTATATTTTGAAGAATGTTACCACACAAATCCTTTGGTGAATGCCATGAGCGTGGGTATTGTAAAGATTGGTAAAACCATCAGTGCTACCGCAGAGGGAATTGGTAATCCTGTATTTTTTGTGGGTAGTGCTACAGGTAAAGATGGCATTGGCGGCGCAAGTTTCGCAAGTGCAAATATTACCGCAGAAAGTACCGAAGAATTACCTGCCGTTCAGGTAGGCGATCCGTTCCAGGAAAAGAAATTATTAGAAGCTTGTCTTGAAGTAATAGAAACAGGCGTTGTGGTGGGCATGCAGGATATGGGCGCAGCCGGCATTATTTGCAGCACGGCAGAGATGAGTGCAAAAGCTGGCGTGGGTATGCGTATTGATCTTGATAAAGTCCCCACCCGCCAAAAAAATATGAAAGCCTGGGAATTGTTGCTAAGCGAGAGTCAGGAGCGCATGCTGATCGTTGTTGAAAAAGGAAAAGAAGCAGCAGTGTTGAAAGTGTTTGATAAATGGGATTTGCCCTGTAGCCAGATTGGCGAAGTAACAGCCAATGGCTTACTTGATTTTTATATGCATGGCGAACTGGAAGCATCCGTTCCGGCTTATGAACTGGTGCTTGGCGGCGGTGCCCCGCAATACACAAGAGAGTTTGCCGAGCCAAAATATTTTGAGTTAATCAAAGCTTTTGACATCAATACGATTGAAGATATTACCGATTTAAAAGCTACGGCTGAACAGGTTATACAAATACCAAACATCGCCAGCAAACGCTGGGTATATGTGCAGTACGATAGTATGGTTGGCGCTGCTAACACCAGCACCAACGCGCCAAGCGATGCGGCAATCATTCTTGCAAAAGGCACAGGCAAATCTCTGGCGATGACGGTTGACTGCAACAGTAAATATGTTTTTGCCAATCCTTACGTTGGCGGTATGATCGCCGTTGCGGAAGCAGCAAGGAATATTGTCTGCAGCGGCGCCGAGCCGATTGGTGTAACCAACTGTTTAAATTTTGGTAACCCTTACGATCCTGAAGTGTATTACCAGTTTGTAAAGGCTGTTACAGGTATGGGTGATGCCTGCCGAAAATTCAATACACCTGTCACTGGTGGTAATGTGAGTTTCTATAATCAAAATCCGGAGGGCCCGGTGTACCCAACGCCAACCATTGGCATGGTGGGTATTCTGGATGATTTTGAAAACAAAATGACACTTGATTATAAAGAATCAGGAGATGTTATTTTATTAATTGGAGAACAGCAAAACGATATTGCATCTTCAGAATATTTGCATAAGATTAAAAGCGTTGAATATTCACCCGCTCCTTATTTTGATCTTGATGAAGAGTTTGGCATTCAGAAATTTGTAGCTTCTGCTATCAAAGAGAAATTGGTTAAGAGTGCCCACGATATAAGCGAAGGCGGCCTTATAGTTACGCTGCTTGAAAAAGGTTTTAACCGCGATCTTGGTTTCAATGTTCATGCTGCAACAGATCTTCGTACAGATGCTTTTTGGCTGGGAGAAGCACAGAGCCGGGTCGTGGTAACCTGCTCAAAACAACAGGCAGATTCATTACAGCACAGAGCGGCAGCTGCCGGCATTCCCGTAACCGTTTTAGGAACAGTAACCGCTTCCGAAATAAATGTAAATGGAGAAAGTTGGGGAAGTATTGTTGATTGGAAAGAGAAGTACGATACAGCCATCGAGAAATTATTGGCATAGATAATTTGATGATTTGGAGATTTGATGATATGCCAATGCAATACATTATCAAATTGACCAATCATCAAATCATCAAATCATCAAATCAACATCCTTGCGTCGCACACTTGTACTTTGCGGAAGTCTATGGGGCAATAACAGCCAGCGGGTCTCATCAGCATAACGTGATAAAAGCTCCGTAGATAATCCAACCGATGAAAGGATTGCGACGCAACGATGATGCTATGAAATGCCTTAGCCGGTATTATAAAATTGAAAAAATAAGTTAACCACAAAAATGAAAAATCAGTCTTTCAGTATTAATACAAAATCTTCCATCATCGTTACAGGCGCTGCTGGTTTTATTGGTAGTTGCATGGTGCAATATTTAAATGAACAAGGCTATGAAAACTTAATTCTTGTTGACGATTTTGGTGTAGAAGAAAAACGAAAAAACTGGGAAGGAAAACAGTTCGCCAACATTGTAGAACGTTATAATCTGTTCGATTGGCTACACTTGCACCAACCCAAAATTGACTTTGTAATTCACCTTGGCGCAAGAACAGATACCACCGAGTTTGATTACGCCGTTCACGAAGAACTGAACGTAGAATATTCGCAGGATGTTTGGAATTATTGCACAGCCTATAATGTTCCGCTTATTTATGCTTCATCTGCTGCAACCTATGGTGGTGGAGAGTTTGGCTACGATGATAACCACGAAGTAATTGAAAAATTACAGCCACTCAACCCTTACGGCATCAGCAAAAATGAGTTTGATAAATGGGCTTTGCAACAGCATAATGCGCCCCCATTTTGGGCAGGTTTAAAGTTCTTTAATGTGTATGGCCCCAATGAATACCATAAGGGCCGTATGGCAAGTGTGATCTTTCATGCTTTCAATCAAATAAAAAAAGATGGTGAAGTAAAATTGTTTAAAAGTCACCGCCCGGATTTTAAAGACGGCGAGCAACTTCGGGATTTTGTTTATGTAAAAGATGTGGTTAAAGTAATTGACTGGATGATGCAGTCAATGGTGAATGGTCAATGGTCAATTGACAAGAATGGCTTATATAATCTTGGCAATGGCAAGGCAAGAAGTTTTTATGATCTTGCTGCAGCAACCTTTAAAGGTTTGGAACTTAAGCCAAATATCAGCTTCATAGATATCCCCGGAGACATACGCGATAAATACCAATATTTTACCGAAGCCAATATGCAAAAATTACGGAAGGCAGGTTATACAGAAACCTTCTATTCTTTAGAAGACGGCGTTGATGATTATTTGCGTAACTATCTGAGCAAGGAAAAGATTTGGTAAATTTGAAAAAATGAAATGATATGAGCGTTGCAGAAATGAAAAGTATTATCAAATCAAAAATTGATTTAATGCCTGATGAACAGGTAGAAAAAGCATTTTCAAAAATCATAGAAGCCATTGAACCGGAAAATAAATCAGCAATAGAACTGGATACAATTGTGCCGGGCATCTTTGACAAATTTGATGCGCTAATGAAAAAACTTGCCTGATGTTCTTACTGAAAGAAGTCATTTTTTACCATGACAAAGTAATTGAAAAATATGGTGGTTCCAAAGGTATCAGGGATTATGGTGCTTTAGATTCAGCCCTGCACCGTCCGTGGCAAACTTTTGATTCTTCGGAACTCTATCCCACCTGTTTTGAAAAAGCTGCAGCTATTACCGAAAGCATTATTTTAAATCATCCTTTTATTGATGGCAATAAACGAACAGCTTTTATTCTTTGCGAAGCTCTTCTCGAAAATTCAGGCTTTACAATTTTTTCAAACACTGAGATTATTTACGATTTTCTTATCGGCATTTCTATGGGCGAATACCAGTTTGAACAAATGGTCATCTGGCTACAAAAAAATTCAGAAATCAGAACACAAATAACATGAGCAAAAAAATAGCCATAATCGGCGGCGGTAATTTAGGTACCGCCATAGCAGAAGGATTAATAAGCAGTGGCTTTGTAAAGCCCGAACATATTATTATTACCAAAAGAAATATTGCAACACTAAAGCCACTTGAGGAAAAAGGTATATTGGTTAGCAACAGCAATACAGAAGCAGTGCAATATGCCGATTGGGTAATTCTTGCTGTAAAGCCTTTTCAAATCCGTGAAATACTGCTGCAATTAAAACCCAACCTAAATACAAAACGCCACACACTCATCAGTGTAATCACCGGCATTTGGATAAAAGACATACAGGATATTCTTGGCAACGAATTCACACTTTTCCGCGCAATGCCCAATACTGCCATTGCAATCCAGGAAAGCATTACCTGTATCTGTAAGATTAATGCAAGTGCAGAACAAACGCAATATGTGGATGATCTTTTTAACCAGCTTGGTAAAACTGCTTTCATAGAAGAAAAATTAATGGATGCCGCAACCGTGCTTGGTGCTTGCGGCACGGCTTATGCCATGCGTTACATACGTGCCAACATACAGGGAGGTATAGAGATCGGGTTCGATGTAGCTACCGCATCGCTTATAGCGGCGCAGACTGTAAAGGGTGCTGCAGAATTATTGCTTACGCGGCACACACATCCCGAAGCCGAGATCGATAAAGTAACTACGCCTAAAGGCTGTACCATAGCGGGTTTAAACGAAATGGAACACCAGGGTTTCAGCTCATCTTTAATAAAAGGAATTGCTACGAGTTATAAAAAAATTGTAAGCGATATGTAGTTTTTTTGTAGCTGTACAACCACTACTTTGGGCATCGCCTGTTGTGTCACTCACTTGTACTTTCTGTTCTTTGTTTGGCAATGTGCAGCAGTATAATAATAACCGGGCTGTCGCTATTCTCAATTTCAAAATGTATAATAAATTTACATACGCTGCAACGTTTACGTTCCTGCCATTGTCAGCAAATAAAAAAATATGAAAAATAAGCTTTTAATTGTTTCAATTTGTTGTTCAGTTCTTTTTACGGCATGCAGTAAAAGTACCCCATTAAAAGATGGGGAAGTTTTAATAAGGGTTGAAAATGCAACCACCACTGACTTTCAAAATATTATAGTTGCAGAAAAAAAATTTGGCAGCGTAAATGCAGCAGTAGTTACCGGTTATCAAAGTTTTAAAGATGTAATTGCTTACCCGGGCGCCAATATTGTTTCGGCAACAGGTACTGTTTATGCGGGTTTGCTTTATTGCGGTACACCGCCATTGCCTTATCTTGAAAACGGTAAGTATAAACTGCAAATATTTTACGACAGCTTAACTTACTCACACTACAACGCACGTTATATAAAAGAGTAGAAAAGCAGCAGTAAAGCTTTTTGTTTGCATGCCTCTGGAGGTTCTTCTTTCTTTAAGAAACTCCAGTAAAGTAAGTTTGCAATACTGCCTAAGAAACTTGATGCTGATGGGTGGCAATATGGCGCAGCAACAACCAATACAGGTTACAAAAGAATTATCCTGTTTATTAAATAGTTGCTTTTTTACTTCATTCTTTCTTTCACAAATGCCAGTACTTTTTTATGTGCATCTTCTTTTGCTTCCGGATTAAATGAAGGGTTGCTCGGATTGGCAAAACCATGATTGGCTTCGTATCGGTTTACCATCAGTTTTATGCCAGCGGCCTGGGCATCTTTTTCAAACTGGTCAACAACAGCGGGGCTGGGCCATTGGTCCTGGTTACCAAAAAAACCGATCACATCACAATTCAGGGTTTTTAGCCTGTCCACATTTTTCTCAGGCTGGCCGTAATACATCATACAACCCACTACTTGCTTACCACCTTCTATAGCTGTTTGTAAGCTCCAACCTCCACCAAAACACCAGCCAATTGTAAACACTTTAGCATCAGCACCTACATAGCCATAAGCTCCGCGAATAATGGAAATGGCACGCTCAGTTTTCACCGTCTGCATGTATTTGCCGGCATCATCGCGGTTGGCTGCAACTTTATTGTCGTAAAGGTCTAAAGCAATTACATTTACGCCCAGTTCATTGGAAAGTTTTTCAGCTTCCTGTTTAATATAGTCGTTCAGGCCATACCACTCGTGTACAACGAACAAATAGTAGTTCGTGTTTTTATCTGCCTTAATTTCAAAAGCATGCGCATCAGTGCCATCTGTTGTTTTATAGGTAATATCTTTTCCTTTTTCGCTCATATAAACGAAAGGCAAAGGATCGGGGTGCATCATTTTAAAAGATTTATCAGATGCATTTAATGCATATTCTTCAGTAGCGCCAACCGGCGCACAACAAGTTATTTTTTCCTGGGCTTTTGCAACGAAACCTGATATGATACAAAGTGCCGCAATAATTTTTCTCATATTTTTTTATTTTTTGTAACTCCAATAATGTTAACAGTATAAAGGTAAAATGGTTGCTTCAAATGCAATTTTTTTTAACCCCATACCAAGTGAAATTTTTTTGAGCCGGAAAATAGCTTTAGGTTTGCATGACCTCCGAGAATTTATTTTTCTTCGTCAAGGTCTTTCCGGATTTACCAAATATTTTATAGTTAAAAAATCGCTGAACAAGGTATTATTTTGTTCGTGTTTTTTTGTTTTTTTAGTTCATTCATATTCTGAACATAAAAGTGTGCGATTCCGAAACAAGTTCGGAACAGGCTGCCACGGCTGTTTCCGTGTTGCCATGAAAGAGGAACTTTGAAACGAGCGTGGCAAGAGAAGTTCAAGCAGGGTTCGGTAAGCCGGGTTCAAAAAATTTCTTTATAAAGATTTATATACAAATTAATTAACCATACCATTATGGCCAAGTACATTTTTGTTACCGGCGGCGTAACAAGCAGTTTAGGAAAAGGAATTATTGCGGCAAGTCTTGCCAAATTGTTGCAGGCAAGGGGTTTTACTGTAACTATTCAAAAGTTTGATCCTTATATCAACGTGGATCCGGGCACATTGAACCCTTATGAGCATGGGGAATGTTATGTTACTGAAGATGGCGCAGAAACTGATCTCGACCTGGGCCACTACGAACGGTTTCTTGGCATTTATACTTCACAGGCAAATAATGTGACTACAGGCCGTATTTACCAAACCGTTATTAACCGCGAACGTGCCGGTGATTTTCTTGGAAAAACCGTACAGGTTGTGCCGCATATTACAGATGAAATTAAACGCCGCATGCTGCTACTGGGCAAAGGTGGCAAATTTGATATTGTGATCACTGAAATTGGTGGAACTGTTGGCGACATTGAAAGCCTTCCTTTTATTGAAGCGGTGCGCCAGATACAATGGGAACTGCCGGAGCAGGATGTGGTAGTAATCCATCTTACATTAATACCCTATCTACGGGCAGCAAAAGAATTAAAAACAAAACCTACACAGCACAGTGTAAAAATGCTGAGCGAAACCGGTGTGCATCCTGACATTATTGTTGCCAGAACCGAAGAACCGCTGGGTAATGATATAAAGCGTAAGATTGCTTTGTTCTGTAACGTAAAACCCGAGGCTGTAATTGAGGCAATGGATGCGCCTACGATCTACGAGGTACCATTGGCGATGCTACGCGAAAAGTTGGACGTAATTACCATGCGGATGCTCGGCATCAGCGTATTTCCGGAACCAAATCTTACCAACTGGAAATTATTTCTTGATAAGTTAAAATATCCAAAAAGCAAAGTAACCGTAGGGCTTATTGGTAAATATATTGAACTACAGGATGCCTATAAATCCATACTCGAAAGTTTTATACATGCTGGTGCGGTTAATGAAGTAAAAGTGCAGGTTGTAAATGTTCACAGCGAACATATTACTGATGATAATGTGGCCGAAAAACTGGAAGGTCTGGACGGTTTACTGGTGGCTCCGGGTTTTGGCAACCGCGGTACCGAAGGTAAAATTATAGCTGTAAAATATGCCCGCGAAAACGGTTTACCATTCTTTGGTATTTGTCTGGGTATGCAAATGGCCGTAATTGAATTTGCAAGAAATATACTGGGCTTAACAGATGCGCATTCTACCGAAATGAATGCCAATACAACGGAACCGGTTATTAACATGATGGAAGAGCAAAAGAAAATCAAGGCAATGGGCGGCACTATGCGTTTAGGTGCATATCCATGCGAAATAAAAGAAGGAACATTGGCTCACCAGATTTATGGTACTACGCATATCAGCGAAAGGCATCGCCACCGTTACGAGTTTAACAGCGATTACCTGGAGCAGTTTGAGCAAAATGGTATGATCGCCAGCGGAATCAATCCTGATACAGGTTTAACAGAGATCATGGAAATTCCTTCGCATCCATTTTTTATTGGCGTGCAGTATCATCCGGAATTAAAGAGTTCGGTAGAAAAGCCGGCACCTTTGTTTATACATTTTGTTGCAGCAATGAAAAAATACAACGAGCAGAATATTACCATCAAAAACCCGTTGCTCCAAAGCGAAATGATCTAACGATTTGTAATTTCTGAAATTTATTTTTATGTACCTTGCTTCAGAATAAGAATCAGGCATCCTTGCGTCGCACACTTGAACGTTCGGATACTTTGTTCAGCAAAAGACGGAATTACAGCCAGTAATAAATACAACTCAAACTTCAAGGCTTTTTAGTAGAGCGTCGCTGCAAAGCGCCGCTTTTTTTATTGGTGTATGTTGAATGGTTTTTTAAAAAATATTTCAAAGAAAACCCAAATAACGAATTATGATTAACACAAACATTCCTGTTGTAACAATTATTGGCGGCGGTTTCTGCGGTATGATGACTGCGGTGCATTTGTGCAAAAGATCGCAACTGCCACTGAAGATCATCATTATAAACGATGATTATCCTTTTGGTAAAGGCGTGGCTTACAGCGCTCATACCAGCAAGTATCTTTTAAATGTACGGGCCATAAACATGAGCGCTTTTCCAGATGATAAGGAACATTTTCTCAACTGGATCTGTAAACAGGATGACTACAAAGCAATTGGCAAAACCATCATGACCAATGTGTATATGCCACGCAAAAAATACGGAGAATACCTTACATCTGTCTGGAGTGAAATGCTGCAAAATAAAAATGAAACAGTAGATGTCGAACTTATCAGCGACACCGCAACCGATATTTCAAAAGGCCCCGATGGATATACGGTAAAGCTTAAACACGCAAGACCCATTGTTACAGATTTTATTGTACTTGCAACAGGCAATAATAAACCAGGCAATATCGGCATTACAGATGAAGCGATTCTTTCCGGTGTAAAATATTTCTCCAATCCCTGGTCGCATGCAAGTGTAAGTAATGTGCAATCAGAAAAAAATATACTGGTAGTTGGCAACGGCTTAACAATGATCGACACAGTTTTAGGGTTACTCGAAAATAATTTTGGCGGCACCATTTACACTATATCGACCAGCGGTTTTTCATTACTGCCTCATAAATACAACCTGCTGGTTTATGAAAACATTGTAAAAGAACTACCCGAAACTTATACGCTGCACAGCCTGCTTACACTCGTAAACAAACATGCAAAGAGCCTTACAAAAGTTGGTATTGGTGTTCATCTGGTAATAGATGCATTGCGCCCTTATACACAGCAGATATGGCAATCGCTCAGCTTCAGGGAGAAGAAAATCTTTTTAAAAAAATTAAGCTACCCGTGGAACGCTTTACGGCACAGGGTTCCGCTACATATTTACGAACATATCCAAAACCTGCGGATGAACAAAAAGCTGATCACTTTTTCAGGAAAGCTTATACAGGCAACGGCTACTGAAGAAGGCATCAGTGCAGTTTTGTTTGACAAGAAAAATAAAAAGGAGGAAACAATTATTGTTGACAGAATTATTAATTGCACTGGCCCGCAATCCAATATCCACGAATGTTCTAATACGCTGCTGCGCAAGCTTGCAGAGAAAAGAATGATCGTGCCTGACGAACTACAGCTTGGTATTGACGCAGATCCTGCCACTGCTGCGGTCATCAATGCCAATGGAGAAAAAAGCAACAACATTTTTACAATTGGCAGTAATTTAAAAGGTGTTCTATGGGAAAGTGTTGCTGTGCCAGAACTGCGTGTGCAGGCACAAAACTTAGCTATTACCATTATTGATAAGGCAGCCGGACATTTACTTGCAAGCCTTACTTCTTTAAAAAAGAAATTCGAACAAAGCTATATTGAGTAGGTATTTTTTTGGGCCGGGCTAAAGAATAAATATGAAGCTTTCGTTGCCTCGCACACTTGTACGTTCCGACTTTTATTCAGCAACAGGATGCAGTTCAGCTAAAAATTACAGTGCTTGTTTTATTTGAATAATACAGCATAGCCAGTGCTTTATAAAATTATCCAGCCTTTCTCGGCGTAGAAACACTGTTACCTTTTTTAGAAGAAGAAATACCCTTGCTTGCAATAAAGGTAGAACTCTTGGAATGCGCACCTGCACCTGTATTTTTTGTTACCATTCCCGAAGGCGCAGCTTTCTTTGGTGCTTTTGCTTTTGATCTTTTTGAATTTGACTTAGCCATAAAGTTGAGTTTTAATTATCTTGAAAAGTACTAAAATTAAATTGATTCTCCAGATGAACTGTACACCAACAAAGTTAATCTTGTGCAATACTAATTAACGTAAGTGTATTTTTTAAAAAAGCATTTAAAAACTTTTGGCGTAGAATGTTTTGATAATTACTTTCGCCACCGCAATGAAATTAGCAATAAAACATACAACCACAACAAAGAAGATGCATCCCAAAGAGGAAGTTGCTTAATGTTTGTGTACAGAACAATATAACAAAAAAGCCTTCCTTGCAACAGGAAGGCTTTTTTGTTACCCAATATCATTTAGCGGGAAGTTGAAAAGAAAAGCAGGAAGTTGCACATTGCCGGATAGTATTACTGAACGTACAAGAGTGCGACGCAAGAGCAGATGAAAGTAGTAATGCAGTTTGGCTCAAAAAAAAGGAAGAATAAAACAACAATTAAAACCATAACAATGAAAGTAGCAGTAGTAGGCGCAACAGGCCTGGTAGGCACAAAAATGTTGCAGGTTCTGGCAGAAAGAAATTTTCCTGTAACAGAACTGGTTCCGGTAGCAAGTGAACGCAGCGTAGGCAAGGAAGTAGAATTTAAAGGAACAAAATATAAGGTAGTCAGCATGACAGATGCAATAGCCGCAAAGCCTGCCGTAGCAATATTTTCAGCGGGTGGCAGTACTTCGTTGGAATGGGCGCCAAAGTTCGCCGAAGCCGGTATTACTGTAATAGATAATTCATCAGCATGGCGTATGGACCCTACCAAAAAGCTTGTTGTTCCGGAAATAAATGCAGATGCATTAACAGCAGAAGATAAAATAATAGCCAACCCCAACTGCTCTACCATACAGATGGTTGTAGCGCTGAATCCGCTGCATAAAAAATATGTGATCAAAAGAATAGTGGTAAGCACGTACCAGAGCGTAACAGGCACCGGTGTAAAAGCTGTGGATCAGTTAATGAATGAAAGAAAAGGAGTGGAAGGCGATATGGCTTACAAGTACCCGATTGACCTGAATGTTATTCCGCAGATTGATGTGTTTCTGGACAATGGCTACACGAAAGAAGAAATGAAAATGGTAAAAGAAACCTGCAAAATTATGCGGGATGATTCTATACGTGTTACGGCTACCACAGTTCGTATACCCGTCGTAGGTGGGCACAGCGAAAGCGTGAATGTTGAATTTGAACATGATTTTGATGTGGAAGAAATAAAAGCAATTCTTAGAGATTCACCCGGTGTTATTGTGCAGGATGATCCTGCAAACCAGCAATACCCGATGCCTTTATGGGCACATGAAAAAGATGAGGTATTCGTTGGCAGGATCCGTCGCGATGAAACCCAGGCCAACACTTTGAACATGTGGATTGTTAGTGATAACCTTCGCAAAGGAGCTGCTACCAATGCAGTACAGATTGCAGAGTACCTATTATCTAAAAATATGTTGTTATAACTTCTATGAGCGAACAACTAAAAGCTCCCGTTCAAAACCGGGAGCTTTTTTTGTGAATAAAAGCAACTTCTTTTTCTTTAATTCCTTTAAAATTATGTTGCATTAATTTTGTTTTACTAATATTACTGAATAATCAATAACTCTTAATTTTTAAGAAACATGAAAAAAATTATAATTCTAACTGCTATTGTTTTTGCTATCATTCCTCATTTCGTTTCAGCTCAGTTTGGTTATGGAAAAGTGTCTGAAATTGAAGAACTGAAAACAAGAAAACTTATTGTAATTATTGAAGAGCCTAAGGATAAAGTCATAAAAAAGATCACGAAGAAAAAGCATGAAGATAAGATACCTGTATATAAAGCCGCGATTAATGAGTATAACGCTAAGATGAAGCAGGTGGCAGAAAAGTTCTGGACGTTCTCTAAAAATGGTATTGAGTACAAAACCTATCAGGAAGTTGATGAACTAAGAAAGGCAAAGAATAAAGATTATGCTATCCTGTATTGTCTAAGCGGCGAAATGAGTGATATTCATTCGGGCTTCGATGAGTCTTCTGGTTTAAACTGGACATGGAATACTGAAGATGATGCAGAAGACAGGGATTATTTTGATGGCTTTACAGAAATGAAGGTATCATTGTTGGAAGATATGAAAAGCATACCAATTATGTACACAGTTTTGCCGGATATATTCCCTACAGTTACAAGTCTTGTGCTTGGCATGCAAACACTACAAACTTACATGGATATAAGAGTAAGGCAGAAGAAAGACGGAGAAGATATTTCGCAAAGGGAGTATATGAATAATTCAATTAAAAAAAATAATCATGATCTCGCTGGTAAGACTTTGTTGATTCGTGAAGATATGCTTAGTAAAAAGCTGGATAAAAGTAAAATTGCAGACGCTTACCCTTACAAGTTCGAAATAGTAAATAAAGAAAAGCTCGATTCAATTGTATTCAATACAAACACAAACTACATTTATGCAATGGTTATGCCCGCAGTAAATTCCGGTACCAGAACTAATTCCGTTTATTATTTTCAGGCGGCTATTGGTGCAGGTAACGGAGAATATTATGGCCTCTCTATGCCAAATATTGCTGCAACAATTTTTTCTGCCGGAATTGCCGGCCATGGAAAAAAGTATGTTGAAGAAAAAAACCTTCAGGATTTTGTAAAAGGAAAAACATTGTAAAATAAAAAGCCGGCAATTTTTTGTCGGCTTTTTATTTCTGATTTTTTTGACCCAACTATAGTTTTATATGGCATCGTTCCTTGCGTCGCACCCGTTTACTGTATCACAATACTCAGCCGTTTGCTCTTAAAATCCGGCACTTAACTTTACACAATGAATATTGAAAGCCTTCGCGAATATTGTTTGTCTAAAAAAGCCGTGGAAGAAGGCTTCCCTTTTGGTGAAGACACTTTGGTATTTAAGGTGGCAGGTAAAATATTCTTGCTTACAGGTCTAACAAACAATCCGCTACAGTTTAATGCCAAATGCGATCCTGATAAAGCCATTGAACTGCGGGAACAATACGATGCCATACAACCTGGCTATCACATGAATAAAAAACACTGGAATACCATTACTGCAGACGGAAGTTTATCAAACGCTTTGATAAAGGAAATTATTGATGATTCTTATAACCTGGTAGTACAGTCGTTGCCAAAAAGTGTAAGGGAAAATTTGTAATTATGGACCGATACGGATTAAGGTTAACCTGATTAAAAGTAATACTCATGAAATTATTATTTGATTTGTGTAAACCAATATATGTATGAAAAGCAATATTACTCTGGGGCTTATTTTGCTCTTTACAGTATCAAACATAACCTGTACTAAATCTTCCGTAGAACTGAACAATAGTGTTGTCGAATCACAAGCAGAGCAAACTGATCTTAATGCCACGGTTGCGAATAAAGCTGTAACTTATCTTATTCCCAAAGGCAGCCAATACTGTACCCCAAACCCACTGACTTTTACAACACAAAGCCAGTTAACTTTTAAGGCTGTTTTTGATAGTTCTTGTATTTACACAACGATTGATCCTATTAATCAGTACGATGTAAATAAACTCTATGGATTCTCTGATTGCGGCAGCCACCATCTTATAAACAGTGCCCGTATCGGATGGCGTTGGAGCAACGATTCGCTGCGCATTTTTGCTTTTGTGCACAATGACGGAGCAATGCTTATTCGTGAGATTACTACTGCCAAAATCGGGAGTGCCATAAAATGTCAGATTACCTGTTTGGATGGCTCTTATAATTTTGAAGCAAATGGAAAAACAGTATCGCTTGCACGGCATTGTTCTGGCAATTACACCAGGTATAAACTGTACCCCTATTTTGGGGGCGATGAGTTTGCGCCACACGATATCAGGATACAGATAAAAGAGGTTAATTAATCAGTGCTCCAATGCCCGGTTTACAAAAGCAATAAACGGCTGTAACGTTTCAAATGCATCGGTAATTTTTTTTACAAGGTTTTTATCGGTAAGTTCAGCATCTGATACAGGCGTAACAGCAACAAAGCTTTTAAGTTTTATATACTCAATTGCCGGGTTATCTGCTTCATAACCCTTAGGCGGACGGCTTAAACGTGTGCCCTCTCTATCGCTCAGTTCTTTGTAGGTAGCAACAAATTTTTTACTGCCAATAATTTTTTTAAATTCATCAAAATTATAATCAATTTCCTGTCTTAATTTTTTTAAGCCATCAACTTCCGGCATCCATAAACCGCCACCCACAAAACTATTCCCCGGCTCGCAATGAAAATAATAACCGGCCAGTACACTTTTCTTGCCACCTTTAATAAAACTTGCGCCCATATTGCTTTTGTAGGGCGATTTATCTTTGCTGAAACGCACATCCCGGTTAATACGAAATACACAATCCTTTGCTTTCAACGATGCAATTTCCTCGTCATTTTTGCCAAAGCTATCTATTACATTTTGCACATGGCTTACAAAATCAGTTTTCGCTGCTTCATAGTGTTTACGGTTTGCTTCAAACCAGTCGCGCTGGTTATTTTTCTTTAGATCCTTCAGAAATTTTATAGTTGCAGGCTGCAGCATATTTTTTTGTTTTGCAAGTTAACACGATAAATAAAAAACGGTTCACAATAATAAAGTTTCTAAAGAATAGTCTTGAAAGCAAATGAATTTTTTTGAGCCGAACAAAGTACTGCTATTGAACTTCTCTTGCGTCGCACACTGCATCTGTAACAATACTATTCAGCAATCCAATGCAGTGCCGCTGTTCTTTAGCAAGGCTTGTAACTATAAAAAATACTTTTTTATCGTGCCTGTATTCATGCGCATTTTCTAACAATGTTTTGTTTTTCGTTAGTAATAAACATTCATTTCTTTGCAACTGGCAACCCAAATATTGTAAATGGTGTTGCGGCGAACAAACATTTTAAAATTAAAAAATAAATTTATTTTTAAAATAGTATTGCAATTTCAAAAACAGTTTTTATCTTAACAATCTTATAATATCCATCATCAAAAAACAACCCATCAAATGGCAAAAGCAAATAAAAAGAAAGCAGTAAAAAAGGCCGCTAAAAAGGCAGCTCCCAAAAAAGCTGTAGCTAAGAAAGTAGTAAAGAAAATTGCAAAAAAAACAGCTCCAAAGAAAGTTGTTAAGAAAGCTGCTCCCAAAAAAGTAGTAAAGAAAGCTGCTCCTAAAAAAGCTGTTCCCAAAAAAGCTGTGGCTAAGAAAGTAGTAAAGAAAGCCGTAGCTAAAAAGGTTGTTAAAAAAGCCGCAGCTAAAAAAGCTGCTCCAAAAAAAGCGGTAAAGAAAGCTGCGCCCAAAAAAGTGGCGGCAGCAAAGCCCGTTGCTAAAAAAGCCGCTCCAAAGAAAGCGGTGAAGAAAGCCGCTCCCAAAAAAGCGGCACCAGCAAAGCCCGTTGTTAAAAAAACTGCGCCAAAAAAAGCTAAAACTAAAAAGCCTGTAGCAGCACCAGCACCTGTTGTTGCTCCGGAAGTTATAGTGCCGGCAGAGGCTCCTGCAACTGCAACTGAAACTCCAGAAACTCCTGCAACACCTGCACCTGAATCTACAGAAGGTAACTAGATCAACATAAATTTAAAAGAGGCTGCCCAAAAAGGGCAGCCTCTTTTGTTTTGGACTGTGTTTAAAAAATAAGCTATGCAAAATGGCGGCCAAGTGCTCTAAAGTGTTGAATAGAATTTTTGAAGATGCAGTGTGCGACGCAAGGATGTTGATTGGTGATTTGATGATTGGCCAATTTGATAAATGTATTTCATGGGCGCATCATCAAATTATCAAATTAATTCCGTCTGCCTGGTTCAAAAATAATTTTTCAAAAAAAATATTTACAAGAAGGCTAAGCTTTTTGTAAATATTTACTGTCTTTATACAAGAGCAGGGAAATCAGCTGCTTTTATGTAAATTCGTAAATATGGATCAGGAGCAAACGGTTGTAACAGAAAGTATTTTTCCAAAATATACATTGAACGAGGAGCAGGAACGTAAGGAAATACTGCGGCATTACCGTGCCCTGCTGCGAAACCTTAGGACAAAACTTAAACCACGGGACAAAGAACTGGTGCGTACTGCATTCGAAATGTCTGCAGAGGCGCATAAAACCATGCGACGCAAAAGCGGCGAACCTTATATTCTGCACCCACTGGCGGTAGCAAATATTTGTGTGGAAGAAATTGGTTTGGGGGTGCGTTCCAGTATTTGTGCTTTGCTGCATGATACTGTTGAAGATACCGATATAACCCTTGAAGATGTTGAACGCGAATTTGGAAACGAAATAGCAAGGATTGTTGACGGGCTTACTAAAATATCCTCGGTAATTGATACCAATACCAGCCAGCAGGCCGAAAATTTTAAGAAAATACTGCTAACACTTACGGATGATCCCCGCGTGATATTGATAAAGTTGGCTGACCGCCTGCACAATATGCGCACTATGGATTTTATGAAGCGTGAGAAGCAGCTAAAGATTTCCAGCGAAACTGTTTGGGTTTATGCGCCGCTTGCTCATAGAATGGGATTGTATAATATTAAAACAGAACTGGAAGACCTTGCCATGAAATACATGGAACCCGAGGCTTACAGGGATATTGCACGAAGGCTTGCTGAAACCAAACGGGAACGCAGCCGTTACATTAATGAATTTATTAAACCGATCAAGGATAAATTAGATACCAGTGGTTTCGACTTTGAAATTTACGGTCGCCCAAAAAGTATACACTCTATCTGGAATAAAATAAAAAAGAAAGGTGTGTCTTTCGATGAAGTATACGACCTGTTTGCCATACGCGTTATTTTAAATTCGCCGCCCGAAAAAGAAAAAGAAGAATGCTGGAAGGTATATTCAATGATTACTGATGAATACACGCCTTCACCAGAACGGTTACGCGACTGGCTTAGCAACCCAAAGAGCAACGGGTATGAGGCTTTGCATACAACAGTGATGGGCCCGCAGGGCCGATGGGTAGAAGTACAGATACGCACCAAACGCATGAACGAAATTGCAGAAAAAGGGTTGGCGGCGCATTATAAATACAAAGAGGGCAGCAGCAGCGAAGACCGCTTTGATAAATGGTTTGGACAGATACGTGAAGTAATCAGCAGCCAGGATACAGACAGCGTAGATTTTTTGCAGGACTTCAAAACCAGTTTCCTGGCCGAGGAAATTTATGTTTATACGCCCAAAGGCGATGTAAAAATGTTGCCCATCGGTTCAACTGCACTAGATTTTGCATTCTCCATTCACTCGGCCATTGGCAGTAAATGTATTGGCGCTAAAGTAAATCATAAGCTGGTGCCCATAAGCCATAAGTTAAGAAGCGGCGACCAGATACAAATCATCAGCAGCAATAAACAAAAGCCAACAGAAGACTGGCTGAATTATGTAGTTACGGCCAAAGCAAAAAGCAAAATAAAAGATGCGCTGAAAGAAGAAAAACGCCGCATTGCCGATGATGGAAAATATATAGTGCAAAAGAAATTGGAAGGAATGGGCGCCGGATTTAACCAACATAATATTGATGAGCTGGTGAACTTTTATAAAGTGCCATCTCAGTTGGATCTTTTTTATAATGTAGCCGTAAAGCAAACAGATTTAAAGGAGCTAAAGGAGTTTAATGTACTTGGCGATAAACTGGAAGCTCCTAAACCTGTAAAACCTGTTGTTGAAGTAAAAACAGAAACTGAAAACAAAAGCGTTGCTTCAAAAAAAGAATCGGAACTAATTATTTTTGGCGAGAGCAGCGATAAGATCATGTACAACCTGGCAAAATGCTGCAACCCTATTCCCGGCGATGCGGTGTTTGGTTTTGTAACAACAGGTAAGGGGCTTACCATACACCGCACCAACTGCCCCAACGCAGCACAAATGATGGCGAACTATGGCCACCGTGTAGTAAAAACAAAATGGGCCAAGAATAAAGAAATTTCATTCCTTACCGGTTTAAAGATCGTTGGTATAGATGATGTGGGCGTAATAAACAAGATCACGAACGTAATCAGCGGCGAAATGAAGGTAAATATCTCTGCGCTTACCATCGAGAGTGGCGAAGGCATCTTTGAAGGAACCGTAAAGGTATTCGTTCACGATAAAGAAGAACTCGATGAACTTACCAACCGTTTAAAATTACTCAACGGCATACAAAGCGTAAGCAGGTTCGATACGGAAGAAGATAAATAGTTTTTATGAGCCAGGCTTGGGTAGTACTATGAAACTTTACTTGCGTCGCACACTTTTACACTATGAATTTTATTCAGCACAAACAGCCGCTAACTCCTTGCTATAAAAGGTTCAATTTTTTTCAATCTTATTTCCGGAACAAACAACACATCTGAACTTGCAATTTCACCAAGCGAAAGCGTGCTGCAATTAGTAAGCATATTGTTATTTAAATGATACGGCGAATAACCCAGCTCTTTAAAGTAAGCTAGCATTACAGGCAGTTGTTCTCCCCAGGTTTCTAATTGTACCAGTGGCAGGTGCTTTTGTAAAACCTGTTTAAGTTCAGGAAAAACAACAGTTTCGTAGCCTTCAATATCGCATTTTATATAGTCAAGCCTGGCGAGGCCGGCAAACACTTCGCTACCTTTTTTTATGTCGCTTTCAAAGATCAGCTGATCGTTACTGATTTTTTCATCGGTAAGAATGGTAACCGTTCCGTGCCTTAAATATTGCAGATGCTGCAGAAAGGGCGGCATACCCAATTTTACAGGCCCTTCATTGTTATTGCCCAGGGCAAAAGGGTAAACTGTAATATTAGGTTTTTTGGGGAGCACCTTTTCCAGCAATTCCCTGTAAGGTTTTACAGGCTCTACACTGTAAAGCTTTCCCTTGCTGTTGATGATCTTGCTGAATACAATGCTGAAATAGCCAAGGTTGGCGCCAATATCAATGATCGTGTCTGATGGGTCAATTATTTTTTTTACAAAATAGTGCCATTTATATTTTTCACTGCCTTTCAGAAAACCTGTGCGGTAACCGAATAAAAAAAACCTTTGCAATAACCTGAGATAATTTTGCAGCCCAAGCGTTTTATAGAGCCTGGCTTTTATAGAATCAACCATCATCGGCTTTTGTTTTTAAAATTTCCCAAAGATGTAACAAACACTTTAACTAAGCGCAACAATTTTGCTTGTAAAGCATTTTATATAATGAAAAACAGGATAGGAGTTTTTATGAGCCATGGGCAAGGAATTCTATTTGGCTTATGTTGCCACGCTCGTTTCAAAGTTCCTCTTTTATGTCAGCATTTAAGCGAAGCGTGGC
>DGQT01000043.1 GCA_002390845.1 Chitinophagaceae bacterium UBA4407
AAGAGTGCGATGCAACGATGTTCAATGCCTGCACGATTGCCGGGTCAATCATTATTCAACTTTTTTTTAAAGAGCTCTTACTACTGCATGGCGCGCCAAACTCTTTCTGAAGTCAGCGGCATGCGGATGTCTTTTACTTTATGACCGCCGCTCCACAGCGCATCGATAACAGCATTTACCACAGCAGGTGTAGAACCGATACATCCGGCCTCGCCTGCGCCTTTTACGCCGAGCGGGTTATGCGGACAAGGCGTAACCTGTGTGCCTGTTTCGATCATTGGGAAGTCATCGGCACGTGGCATGCAATAATCCATATAAGATCCATTGGTCAACTGGCCGTTCTCGTCGTATTCAGCGCCTTCGAACAATGCCTGCCCAACGCCCTGCACCACGCCGCCATGAATCTGTCCATCCACGATCATCGGGTTGATGATATTTCCTACATCATCTACGGCTACAAAACGTTTTAACTGCACCTTGCCGGTTTCTTTATCCACTTCAACCACTGCTATATGGCAACCGAAGGGATAAGTGAAATTGGTGGGATCGTAGAAGCTACTGAAATCGAGGCCAGGTTCTAACCCTGCAGGATAATGATGCGGAACATAAGCGGTTAAAGCAACATCGGCAAAGGCAACAGATTTGTCTGTACCTTTTACCGTGAATTTGCCCTCTGCGAATTCAATATCATCGGCATTTGCCTCCAGTTTATGCGCTGCGATCTTCTTTCCTTTTTCCACAATTTTTTCAATACTTTTTACAATTGCGGAGCCACCAACAGCGAGGCTTCTTGAACCATAAGTACCCATGCCAAAAGCAACGGATTCACTGTCGCCGTGGATGATTTCGACATCGTCCATCGGTATGCCAAGTTTATCGGCAACGACCTGTGCGAAAGTAGTTTCATGCCCCTGGCCGTGAGAGTGTGAACCGGTGTACACACTTACTTTGCCGGTTGGCTGCACACGCACCTGGCCTACTTCATACAAGCCGGCCCTTGCGCCAAGTGAACCAACAACGGCCGATGGTGCGATACCACAAGCTTCGATGTAGGTAGAAAATCCAATGCCTATTAATTTACCGTTATTGGCGGCTTCTTTCTGCGCTTTACGAAGGTCTGCATAACCCAGCATTTCGAGGCCTTTCTCTAATACACCATGATAGTTGCCACTGTCGTATTGCAATGCAACCTGTGTCTGGTAGCCTGGCTGAGTTACTCCATCAAATGGAGGGATAAAGTTTTTAAAACGGAGTTTAGCAGGATCCATATTCATTTCATGGGCAGCAAGGTCCATCAGGCGTTCAAGCAGGTAAGTCGCTTCGGGCCTTCCTGCACCACGGTATGCGTCTACGGCAGTAGTGTTAGTAAAGGTAGCTGTTACATCCACATTGATCTTTGGTGTGGTATATAAGCCCTGCAGTAATGTGCCATGCAGATAGGTAGGAACACAGGATGCGAAAGTTGATAAATAGGCACCAAGGTTTGCAAAGGTCTTAACCCTGAGAGCAGTAATATTTCCATCGGCATCGAAACCCATATCGGCTTTGGTTATGTGGTCACGTCCATGCGCATCCAATAAAAAGCTTTCACTTCTTGTAGAGGTCCACTTAACAGGCCGTTTGATTTTCCTCGTAGCCCAGGTAAGCAATGCTTCTTCAGTATAATGGAAGATCTTGCTTCCGAAACCACCACCTACATCGGGACCAACCACACGCACTTTTTGCTCCGGAATACCGAGTACAAATGCGCACATCAACAACCTTATCAGGTGTGGGTTCTGGGTACTGGTGTATAAAGTGTATTTATCGCCATATTCGTCATAGCTGGCATTGTAAGCCCTTGGCTCGATTGCATTCGGTATCAGCCGTTGGTTTACAAATTCCAGCGAGGTCACGTGTGCAGAAGTAGCGAGAGCTGCGTTCACTTCATCGATTGGGTTACCCAAAGCCCAGTCGTAACAGGTATTATTGGGAACATCATCATGCACTAATGGAGCGCCTGCTTCAGCAGCTTTTGAAGCATCTACAACAGCAGGTAATTCTTCGTATTCTACCACAACGGCTTCTGCTGCATCAACAGCCTGCGCCTGGGTTTCTGCAATAACGATAGCAATGGCATCACCGGCATGTCTTGCCTTGTCGGCAACAAGCAGGGGATGCTTCGGCTCTTTCATCAGGTCGCCGTTTTTGAAATTCACCTGCCAGCCACAGGGAACACCGTTTACGGCAGCTACATCGGCACCGGTGAAAATGGCAACCACACCGGGCATTGCTTTCGCTTCGGTTATGTCAACACTTAAGATTTTTGCATGCCCGTATGGGCTGCGCACAAAGCTTGCATAGGTTTGATGCGGCAGTACGATATCATCTGTATAGCGGCCATGGCCTGTAATGAATCTCTTGTCTTCTACGCGTTTTACTGATTTTCCTATCAGTCCGTTTGTTGTGCTCATACAGTAACCTCCTTCATTTTAGCGGCAGCATACTGCACTGATTTTACAATGTTGTGATAGCCTGTGCAGCGGCAGAAATTGCCCTCAAGCCCGGCACGGATTTCTTCTTCCGTCGGGTCAGCACAGTTTTGGAGAATGTCAGCGGCAGTCATAATCATACCTGGTGTGCAGAAGCCGCACTGCAGGCCATGACATTCGCGGAAACCTTCCTGTAACGGATGCAGTTCGCCATCGCTGGCAGCAATGCCTTCAATGGTGGTGACTTCGCAACCATCTGCCTGAACAGCAAGCATGGTGCAACTCTTGGTGGCTTTGCCGTTTACATGAATGGTGCAGGCGCCGCAACTGCTTGTATCGCAGCCAACATGTGTGCCCGTCAGCCGGAGCACATCCCGCAGGTAATTCACCAGCAACAATCGTGGCTCAACATCATGGCTGTTCGCCACTCCGTTGACAGTAACATTGATTCTAATGCTCATGGATTTTCTATTTTAAAAATTTGAATGATTGAAGCAAATCGTTTTTTGGTTTTGGCCGCCAGCTTCAGATTATGTGGCATCGCCGGTTGTGTCACTCACTTCAAGGTTCGGTTTTCATGGCAACAGTTCCTTCTCCATATTCGTAAAGAATTGTTTGCTTAAGGTGTTGGCAACACTACCAATCAATCGCTGACCCATGCTGGCCAGCATACCGGATAATTTTACATCACCATCAAATGACACTTCTGTTTTACTTTCTTCAACAGGTGTGAGACTTATTTTAATGGCCGCACTTGCATTACCTACTTTGCTGTTCTGCTGAACTTTTAATGTAAAACCTTTTTCCTGTACCACTTCCTCCATTTGCAGGCTGCCACTGAAGGCAGCGCTTACTGGTCCCAGCTTTACACCGAGTGTTGATTTGAAATTCGTGTCATCGATCCTTTCTAATTTGGTAACACCGGGAACAATACGGGCAAGTGTATCTGTATCCATTAATAAAGCCCAAACTTTAACGGGTGAAGCATCGATAACATGGTTTCCTGTTAGCTGCATAATATGGCAATTTGAAAAAAAATAACCGGGCAGAATTAAAGCCTGGCAAATAATCGTTAACTCCCTTTTTCATATGGGGCTATTAAGTTAATGAAAAACTTTATCGATGGTGATGTTTTTATCAATATTCATGTTAATTTTTTTTGAATCCATTTAATACTTCTATGTAAGTGAGATAAATATTGTGGTGCTCCTTTTCGCCCGGCATTTTGATGTTGAATAAATTACTGGCAGCACAATTGCTCATGAACCATAGGTACACACAGGCACATGAAGGATAACGGTCAGACGGCTTTGAGCCGTCAGACCGATGTTGCCATCTTCGCTTTGCCGATCATTGTTACTTCAGAGGAAGTGTGCGACGCAACAAAAGCCAAATCAAAGTGATAAAAGCCGGTTACATAAACGTCTTCTTCGTCATTCATCGGCCCGAATCTGTTATTAGGTAAGCTTTTGTTTTTTTGACCTGCCTTTGTTGCAAAACTTTGTGTCAACAAAAACAAAAACTATGAAAAGAATATTCACAACACTAAGTTTGATCACAGCGTTTACTTTGGCTGCAAAAGCACAGAACTCGATACAGCTGAACTATGGTTTCAGAAAGCCATCGGGAACAGAAGTAAACCAGGCATTCAGAAGCAATGATGGCGCCGGTATCACTTTTTTACACAAAGCACCTGGAAGCAACTGGGCTTTTGGCGGCACATGGACATCTCAAAGCTTTTCAAGCGACAGCAACTATTTCGGCAGCGGCTATAAGACCTTTATGGATATCAATAATCTTTTGTTTTCCCTTAGAAAAGATGTGCGGTTTAAACGTGAGCATACCGTTTATTGGGGTATTGACCTTGGGTTGGCATATTATGACCAGTGCCAGACTGAGGGAAATAATAAAGATGAAATGGGTAATACGGGTTTTACAACCGGCTTTGTTTTAGGCAGCGACTGGAAAATTGATAACCGCTTCAGTATTGATGTGCATGGCTCATATCACTATACCTATACAGATGATATTCGCTATGCGGATAAATTCACTGTATCGGATTTTAAATACTGGGGCCTTAATCTTGGCGTAAAATACCAGTTTGGTAAGGCTGTAAAAAAGCAAGGTTAAAGTATATTCGTCATTCGTCGGGCGATACCGGTCATTCATCGGTAATAAAAACGGCGCCAATAAAAAGATACACAATTTAGCGGGTTAAGATGTTGCAGAATCCATATATAAAAGGTGTTTCGAAAAGTATCCATTTCTGGTTACCGGTTGCGGCATTCGGTGTGTTTTTCCTGTTGCTTGGTTTGTTGCATTATGTTAATACAGGCAATGCTATACAGGGATTCGATATGCCCGGTTTACTGAGAGAAGGCTGGCTTGTGATTGTTCAGTTGATCATTACACTCTATTTTATTTTTTACAGCATACAGTTCTTTGACAGGAAATTTCAGCGCAAAGGTTTTTCCATCAGGTATTATATCTATGAAATGATCTTTGTTTTGGTGATCGGTTTTTTGATCAACGGGTTCTTTCATTTATTGTTTGCGACATTTATTGTGGTGCCTGAGGACGATGTGAAAAGCCTTGAACAAAGAATGGTGAACCTGGAGGAGATGATGCAGATACTCTTACTAATGATATATGGATTAATGACCGGTTTCAGGATATTCAAAAACCTTCAGCAAAAACAAATGGAGGTTTTACAGTGGCAGAAAGAGTTTGCGCAGACACAATTCGAAGCTTTAAAAAACCAGTTGAACCCGCATTTTTTGTTCAACAGTTTAAGCGTGCTTACCTCACTTGTTTATGCAGATGCGGATAGAGCGGAGGAGTTTATAGAAAAGCTTTCCCGCACTTACCGCTACCTCCTTGACCAGCGGGAAAAGGAAGCGGTTAAGCTATCACTCGAACTTGAGTTCCTGAAAAACTTCCGGTTTCTTACTGAGCAGCGCTATGGAAACAAGTTGCAGATAACCGAACAAATTCAGCATGATACTGATCAGCTCTTTATTCTGCCACATACCTTGCTTGTATTGATGGAGTATATCATCGGCAGCAATACCATGTCAGCAAAAAAGCCTTTGCATATTGAGGTGACTGTTACGCCAAAAGCTTTGTTCATCCGACATTCTTTGCAGCCAAAAGACTTGCAGACTGCGCATCTGCTGGATCAATACAATAGCCTCAAGTCAAGATACGCCGATATGAAAAAGAGTATGGAAGAATCGGCGGATGAGATTGCGGGAATGGTCACCATTAAAACTCTATTATTCTACCTGAATGATAAGCAATAACAAAACAGCTATAATAAAACTTCCGGTTTTAAAGTTCAGCCTTATTACGTTGCTGACACTGGCTGTTTTGTTTCCATCATTGTTTGCCATCATCACCAGGAATTTTGTTCCACTTGCATTTGCGAGAGATGTAGGTGTTACTGCGGCTTTGAATGTGTGTTCTGTTTTGCTTATTTACAGCATTAATTTTTCGTTCAATCAAATCTTCAGGCAAAAAGTAAATGCCTGGTTCCGTTATCCTCTTGAATATGCCCTGGTGATGTATGTCTCTTTCTGGTACCTGTATTTGTTTTACAGGATTATGACGGGCGATGAAAGCTATGCGGCCTATCTTTTAAATGTGGGCTGGCAATACCGGCAATACATTGTAATGAACCTGATCGGGGCGTCATTCACCTATATGTTCATTACCGGTTTAAATCTTTATCAACTGATGCAGGAAAAGGCGGCGCAGGCAGAACGGCTGGAAAAAGAATATGCACAGGTTAGGTTGCAGGCTTTGAGAAGCCAGGTGAATCCGCATTTTCTATTCAATAGCCTAAGCGTACTCTCTTCCCTGGTGCATGTGGATGCGGCAACTTCGGAAAAGTTTATCGTGCAGTTGTCAAAAGCATACAGGTATATATTGGATCAGAAAGATGCAGAAATGGTGACACTGCGAAGCGAGCTTGATTTCCTGGAGTCATATTTCTTTTTATTGCAGATACGGTTCAGCAACAAAGTGCTTTTGCATAACAAAGTCCAGGCTGATAAAGAAGCATATATGCTGCCTCCTTTAACTTTACAATTACTGGTGGAGAATGCAGTAAAGCATAATAAAATGTCTGCATCGGAGCCATTGGAAATAAACATTTATAACGACGATAGCAGGATCGTTGTTGAGAATAATGTAAGCGTAAGAGATCAGCATGAAGTTTCAACAGGCATCGGCCTTGATAACATCCGCAAACGCATTGCCTTTATCTCAAAGGAGCCTGTCATCATTGAACAAAACGATCAAATTTTTAAAGTAAGTGTACCACTCAAAAAAATAAAGTGATATGAAAGTTGTAATCATCGAAGACGAGCAACTTACTGCGCAGCGACTGGAAAATATGCTGCGCAAATATGACGCGACTATCGACATACAGGCAACACTGCCTTCGGTTGCAGAGTCTGTAGATTGGTTCAAAACCAATCCAGATCCTGACCTGGTGTTTATGGATATTCATCTCGAAGATGGGCAAAGCTTCAGCATATTTGAAACGATCAATCTTGATGTGCCGGTGATCTTTACAACGGCATACGATGAGTATATGATCAAGGCATTCAAGGTGAACAGCGTTGATTACCTGATGAAACCTTTGAACTACGAAGAATTGGTTCAGGCAATCGAAAAATATAAAAGGCTACATGCGCAACATGCAAGCCCGAATCTTGATACGCTCATTCAATCGATTCAACAAAAGGAAGTTGCCTATAAAGACCGCTTTCTTGTTTCCATTGGTTCGAGATTACGCACGATTGAGCTTCCCGAAATTCAATATTTCTACAGCGCTGAAAAGATCACGTTTCTTGTAACAAAAGAGAACCAGCGGTTCCCGATCGATTACAGTCTTGATAAGATCAGTTGCATGCTCGATCCGAAACTGTTTTTCCGTATCAACAGGCAAATGATGGTGAAGCTTTCTGCCATCGCCAACATACATGTGTACCCGAAAGGTAAGCTGCGGGTCGATCTCCATCCCGCAATGAAAGAAGAAGTTTTTGTAAGCCTCGACCGTGTTGTTGAGTTTAAGGAATGGCTTGGCAAGTAAAATTATTTTTATGGGCCCGGCTTTTGTTCTCCGTGGCAACGCCTGTTGCGTCGCACTCTTGTACACGTGAAACGTGAATCGCCAATCGTGAAAACTGAACCACAATTGCCGATTCACGCACCGGACGTACAAGTGAGTGACACAACCAAAGCTGAAAAATATTCCAAAGTTTATTAAAAAAATATCGTCATGTTTATCGGACATTTTGCAATGGCATTTGCTGCCAAAAAAGTTGACAATAAACCTTCGCTTGGCACTACATTCTTTGCGGCGCAATGGCTTGATCTTTTGTGGCCTGTTTTGTTGCTCACCGGGACTGAATCTGCCCGGATTGCACCTGCAGGAAGTGCTATTCCACTGGAGTTTATCAATTACCTGGTATCGCACAGTTTATTATTTGTGCTCTTTTGGTCATTGTTGTTTGGTGTGCTTTACTACATGGTAAAGCGAAATTTTAAAAGCGCCCTGGGCAGATGCAAATCGTACACCAGTAACTTAGTTTCAACATTCGTCGGCTGAAACTGGTCATTCTTCTTCTTTGCTTTTTTTAAGGGCATCCGTTTTTGTCATTTTGCTGTACAATCTAAAAAAATGAAACAGGTAAACTTTTTAAAAGCCATTGCAGGATTTCTTATCCTCTTTATAAGTTATCACGCTGCTGAATATGCCATTCTTTTTTTAAATAGCCCCGGTTTGTTTCTTGCTGGCTTCATCACTTTTTTTGCACTGATTTTTATTGTAGCAAAGTGGAACGGATTTTCGGTGAAGGAGTTGGGGCTTGCACTCAATAAGAAGACAGTTTTTTATTTTTTCTGGGGCCTGGCGATTGGCCTTTTTTATGCAGGATCTGCATTTGTAATTAGTCTTTTAACCAGTATGGAACGCATCAGTTTTGTGCCGGCTCCGGAAGTCTTTATCGGTCAAACGCTCTACTTTGCTTCAGGAACGGTGCTTACCTCTTTTTCTGAAGATATTTTTACACGTGGCTATATTTATAAATTCCTGCAACATAAGTTAAATACGTATTTACTGGCATTGCTTTCCGCAACGGTTTTTGTGCTCAATCATATTTACCGTTACAACGATGGGGCTTTGTTATTTACACATCTGTTTGTTTTAGGCATTCTGCTGATTATTCCCCTGATTATTACCGGGCAACTATGGCTTACAACCGGTATTCATCTTGGTATGAATATGATTTACCAGTTAACCAATAATGTAATGCATGTTGAAAATGGCAGTAATCACTTTTCTCCATTGGCTGTACTGGTTATTTGCGAGGCTGCGATCATACCCTTTGTGATCTTTATTTCTTATAAGTTTCGAAAATCTTTACCAGCAAAACAAAAAGGCCAAAACAGTTACATCATCTTTTAATAATGGCTGCCATTATTAATGCATGGCTATGCCCATACTTTACCGCGGGCATATAAATTATAATTTATTACAAAACTCAAATAATAAGCAATGAAAAAAAATATTTTAGATACGGAATCTGCAAATGCGATTTGTCAGCGTGTTTTACGACTTACTCCTGGCTCGAAACCGATCTGGGGCAACATGACAGCAACCGAAATGCTTGCGCATTGTAACTCTTGTAATATACAGGTGTTGCGGGAAGGAAATTCCGGGAGGATAACAAGTACGAAACAATATTTGCTGAGGATACTCGCATTGTACATAGCGCCAAACTTTAAGAAAAACCTTTCTACAGAAAAACGGCATGATATGAAAGGTAAGATTGATGAATCCCTTTTTGGATTGGAACTGCAAAGATTTTCAGACACAATAAGGCAGTTTCCAATGAACAGTAAGCGGCTCACCCTGCATCATCCGGCTTTTGGAAATATTTCCACCAATCAATGGGGGATTGCGGTATATAAACACATGGATCATCACCTGAGACAATTCGGAGTTTAATCAAATAATCAACAATAATATTTTATATGAAAAAGATAATGATTGCCGCTGTATTGATTACGGCATTTAATTACGGATACAGCCAGAAACAATTTGACTCTGCTGCTTATGTGCAATTTTATAAAAATCTTTACCCGGGATTTTCCATTGATACTGTTACAAAACTAAAGAACCTCTCCGCAGAAGAAAAAATTGAAGGGCTTAGCAAAGTCTGGTACGAAGCTAAATTCAACTTTGCCAATTTTGATCTTGTGCCCAATCTTAACTGGGATAGTATTTACAGAATATTTATTCCGAAAGTACTCGCAACAAAAGACATCATCAGCTATTATCAGCAGCTGAAAAATTTTAACCAGTATCTTCATGATGGGCATAGCCGAATCTATGAGCCTCCTGCCTATTTTATAGAGCAGACAGCCAATCTTCCGTTGCAGTTCAGATTAATAGACAACTCTTATGTGCTTACTTTCATTGCATCTCCTGATGCTGCTTTTAATGTTTTAAAAAAGGGGTGGACTGTTTCGAAGATCAACAATATGGAAGTGAATAAATACATATGCGAGAATGTAAGCCCTTACCTGTCATTTTCCACAGCCCAGGATAGTGTGGCAAGAATCTGCAATTATGAAATGCTGCGAGGCGCGAAAGGTTCAAAAGTGACGATAGAGTTCAGGGATGAAATGAATAAACCAATTACCCTTACATTCACAAGGATCATACAGGAAGATCTGCCATTGCTCGATTTTAAAGTGTTGCCCGGAAATATCGGTTATCTTCAACTGAACAGTTTTAACGATGAGAAAATTGTAAAAATGTTTGACAGCCTTTTTGATCAGATCAATACTACTTCTTCGCTCATTATTGACGTAAGAAAAAATGGTGGAGGCAGCAGCCAGAATGGATACGAAATATTGGGTTGTCTTACCGATAAAAATTTTTACACAGATATTAGTGTGATGCGCAGTTATCATCCACTGGAGCGTGCATGGAATAATAACCCGGTTAAAGTAAAGCTCAATGCGGATGACTGGAAACCTTATAAGGGAAAATATTATAACAAGCCGGTTGTATTGCTTACTGATGCGGCCACCTATTCTGCTGCAGAAGATTTTACTGCTGCATTTAAAATGATGAAACACAGAAAAATATTTGGTCAGCCAACAGGCGGAAGCACAGGCCAGCCTATGGGGTATGCTTTACCCGGTGGCGGTTTGGGATTTGTTTGCAGTAAACGTGATTACATGCCTGATGGAGAAGAGTTTGTTGGCGTAGGTATTCAGCCTGATGTAAAAGTTGATTATACGCTGCCTGGTATTCGTGAAGGAAGAGATGAAGTGCTGGATGCTACAGCCGATTCTCTTAAACAATAGTTCTGATCTTGAGCCCGGCTGTATTACAGGCATAAGGCTTTGCTTGCGTCGCACACTTCATCATAAAAACCCTGATTTACCAATTAAATCAACGCCGTTATTGACGCTTCCGGAACCGAACGTATACGTGTGCGACGCAACATAAGTTGACCATGTTAATACAGCCGGGCTCAACATTTTTTTGTAAAGCTTTAATATTTTAACTTATCAACAGTATAAGCTGCTACACTTAGAATTGGTTATAAAAATGAGTAACGTTAATTTCATTGTTTATTTCCAGCAAAATCCCAGGCATTGCTTACAGATAACCACGGCAGAAAAATAAATTATGTACGGCTTGCAGTAACAGATCGTTGCAACCTGCGGTGTTTTTATTGCATGCCCGAACATGGTCTTGACTGGCTGTCACGAACAGAATTAATGACCAATGAAGAAATGCTGCGCATCTGTTCTTTGATGGTAAATATGGGGGTCGAAAAAATTCGCATTACAGGGGGTGAGCCATTTGTAAGAAAAGATATTATGCAGTTGCTTACCGCTTTATCGAAATTAAACGGGCTTAAGCAACTTACCCTTACAACAAATGGTGTACTTACTGCACCGCATGTTCCTGAACTAAAAAAGATTGGTATAAAGTCAGTAAATCTTAGCATGGATACGCTCGACCGAAATAAATTTTTTTCGATCACAAGAAGAGATGAATTACCCGCAGTACTTGAAACTTTTGAGCAGTTATTGAAACATGAGATTGACGTAAAGATCAATGCTGTTGTAATGGATGGAAAAAATATTGATGACATTATACCGCTTGTTGAGCTTACAAAAAATTTACCTGTCAGCGTTCGTTTTATAGAAGAGATGCCGTTTAATGGAGAAGGTAATCATTACTCGCATTTACATTGGCATTACATGCGCATCTTAAGAAAGATACAGGAAAAATTTCCTGATATCAAAAAGCTGCAAGACCCGCCGAACAGCACTTCATACAATTATCATATTCCCGGCCATGTAGGAAATGTAGGCATCATTGCTGCTTATTCAAGAACGTTTTGCGGCACATGTAACCGCATTCGTTTAACGCCGCAGGGCATGTTGAATACCTGTTTGTATGATGGTGGTGTGCTGAACCTGAAAGACCTTATGCGAAAGGGTTTTAGCGATGAAGAAATTGCTGCACATTTATTATACGCATTAGATCATCGTGCAAAGGATGGTTTTGAAGCAGAGCAGTTGCGGAAAGAAAAAGGACCTGTGCATGAAAGCATGGCAACGATAGGAGGATAAAGAATTTTTTAGCCAACCCGCATTGCTACTATGAAGCTTTTCTTGCGTCGCACTCTTGTACATTCAGAACATAGCTCACCAAAATTCAATCAACAATTACGATTCACAATTTACAATAATGACAACAGTAGAACAGGCAACAGAAATTGTTTTAGCAGAATCAAATGACTATGGAACGGAGAGCATTTATTTCGAAAATGCTTTAGGCCGTGTATTGGCAAAAGATTTAAGAGCAGACCGCGACCTGCCACCTTATAACCGCGTTACAATGGACGGCATAGCGATCAGCTTCGCCGCATTTGAAAATGGTATTCGTTCTTTCAAAATTATTGCCACACAAGCTGCAGGTGAAACAACATTCGAGATCAATCATCCTTCTGAATGTATTGAAATTATGACAGGCGCTGCTTTACCATCAACAACAGATACCGTAATAAGATATGAAGACCTTGAAATAAAAGATGGAATTGCAACAGTACAAACAGAAGCTGTTACCAAAGGTCAAAGTATTCATTTAAAAGGAATAGATAAAAGCAAAGGCGATCTTGTTGCAGCAGCCAAGCAACTAATAACACCAGCGTTAATCAGCATGGCTGCATCTGTTGGTAAAAGCGATTTACTGGTTAAACAGTTTCCCAAAGTTGTGATCATTTCTTCAGGTGATGAAGTGGTAAATATTGATGAAACACCAAACGCTTTCCAGATAAGGCGTTCAAACAATTATACCATCAAAGCTGCATTGCAGCAATATTGCATAAACGCAGAGATGATCCACATTCCGGATGACCCGGTTATAACAAAACAAGAAATTAAAAAATGCCTGCAGCAATATGATGTGATCATTTTAAGCGGTGGCGTATCAGAAGGAAAGTTTGATTACATTCCAAAAGCACTTGAAGAAAATGCAGTTAAAAAATTGTTTCATAAAGTGCAGCAAAGGCCAGGCAAACCTTTCTGGTTTGGCAAACATAAAAATGGTGTTTTAGTTTTTGCATTTCCCGGAAACCCTGTTTCTACTTTTATGTGCCTGCGCAGGTATTTTTGCGTTTGGCTCGAGCAATCGCTGGGCATTGCAAAACAAAAAATGTTCGCAGCACTGGAGGAAGATTTTGTCTTTACGCCTGCACTGCAATATTTCCTGCAGGTGAAACTAAACGTTAATGAAAAAGGTCAATTACTCGCAAAGCCTGTTGCCGGTAATGGTTCAGGTGATTTTGCAAATTTATTAGATACTGATGCATTTATGGAACTTCCGCTGGAACAGAATAATTTTACAAAAGGAGAAGTATTTCGGGTTTGGCCTTTCGTGGTGAATGGTCAATGGTGAGAAATGAACAGGAAGTACAAGTGAGTGACACAACAAAAGTTTAATAGCAGCAGTGCAGCTAAGTACAAAAATGATATGAGCGATTTTACGCATATTGATAATAATGGAAAAGTTACAATGGTTGATGTAGGTGAAAAACAGGTAACACATCGTGTTGCTGTTGCAAGGAGTATTGTTTTACTCCCGGGTGAAGTATTGGCAAAATTGACTGACGGAGATATTCAAACAAAAAAAGGCTCTGTGTTTCAAACAGCAATTATTGCTGGTATTATGGCCGCAAAAAAAACAGGAGACTTAATTCCTTTATGCCACCCGCTGGGATTGGAAAATTGCGCAATTGATATTCATTTAAATGAAGTAAAAGAACTTGTGATTGATTGCACTGTAAGTATTACAGCAAAAACCGGCATTGAAATGGAAGCCTTGGTGGGAGCGAGTATCGCGGCGCTTACCGTATATGATATGTGCAAAGCTTTGAGTCACGATATCGTGATAAAAGAAACGAAGTTGATGCAAAAAACAGGAGGCAAAAATGATTTCAGGCGAGCATAAAAAACACAGTGATATTGCAAGGCCATCGTTAGGAAATTTTGGCCGCAATGAATTTGCAATTGTTGGCACAACATGCAATAACATTAAAATATTGGCAGATGCTGTGATAAAAAAATTATCAGCAAAATATAAATGCGCATATATAGATGCAGATCATAAAGATGCAAACGCTGCATTGCATACACAGGATGCTTTTGTTGAATACACAGATAAAATTTCTTACAAAGAATTCAGGTATGCAAATGAATTAGATAAGTTTCAATATCATCAACTGTTTAATGAAACAGATTTGGTTATTGTAAACGGAAACCATTATGAGGCGGCGAAGCAAATTGTTGTAATAGATAAAGTAAAAGAAGCTTCATTGTTAAAAAGAATCGACCAGTTAAAAAATGTACAGCTAATTTTATTAAACGATAATGTGGATGGAATTTTTGATTTTGTAAAAGAAGCTGTTGCTAACTGGCCATCTGTTGCTGTATTGAGTTTACATGAAACCGACAATATTATTTCGTTTTTAGAAAAGCAAATGGAGCAATCCATTCCTGTGTTAAACGGGCTGGTGCTTGCTGGCGGCAAAAGCGTAAGAATGGGTTTTGATAAAAGCATAATTGAATGGCACGGCAAAGAGCAACGTGATTTTATAGCCGATACCTTAAAAGAAATTTGCAGCGATGTTTTTATCTCCTGCCGTGCAGAACAACAACAGGAAATAAATAATTACAAAACGATTGCAGATAGTTTTACAGGCCTTGGCCCTTATGGCGCCATACTTTCTGCATTCCGCACAAACCCAAATGCAGCCTGGCTTGTGGTTGCAAGTGATCTTCCTTTGATGGATAAGGCAACGCTTCAGTATTTAAAAAATTACAGAAACCCTTCAGCAGTTGCCACTACTTTCGAAAGTCCTTTTGATGGTTTTCCTGAACCGTTAATCACCATTTGGGAACCTAAAGCATATGCCATTCTTCTCTCGTTTTTAGCGCAGGGTTATAGTTGTCCGCGAAAAGTATTGCGCAACAATAATGTGCATATTATCAAAGCGCAGCATCCGGAAAAATTGATGAACGTAAACACAGAAGAGGAGTTGATAAAAGCGAAGACATTGTTGCAAACAAAAATAAGTGCCTTTTGATGCAGGCTGATTTATTACGATACAGTTGCCAGTTAAACCTGCCGGGTTTTAATGAAGAAGTTCAAAAAAAATTACTGGCAGCTAAAGTATTAATTATTGGCGCGGGTGGACTTGGTTGTCCTGCCGCACAATACCTCGCTGCAACAGGCATTGGAACTTTGGCCATTGCCGATGATGATACTATTTCTATCGGTAATCTTCACCGGCAAATTTTATATACGCCTGCGGAAGTTGGAAAAAAGAAAGTATTGATTGCAACAGAAAAATTGCAACAACAAAATCCCCAAATAAATATTGTTGCAATCGAGTCAAGGATCAATTCTGATAATGCTTTAGATATTCTCAAAGACTTTGATATCATTCTCGATGGCACCGATAATTTTGAAACAAGATATCTCATCAACGATGCATGTGTGTTGTTGAACAAACCTTTGGTGTATGGCGCGATATTTCAATACGAAGGGCAAGTGGCCGTTTGGAATCTTGCAAATGAAGATGGAACAAGAACACCCAACTACCGCGATGTATTTCCTGAAGTTGATGCCGCTCAAATTCCCAATTGTGCTGAAGGTGGCGTTATTCCTACATTAGCGGGCATTATTGGTTGCATGCAGGCGAACGAAGTAATTAAATATATTACCGGCATTGGGGAATTGCTAACCGGTAAAATTTTAATTTTTGATGCACAAACTTTACAAAGCAGGGTCATAAAAATTGGCAATACAAGTAAAACAACTATCACATCCATTCAGGCAACAACAAATATTCCTGTTATTTCAATTGCTGAATTGAAAAATAAAATAGGCGAAAATATTTACAACCTGATTGATGTAAGAACACAAGAAGAAAGAATGCAGTTCAATATCGGCGGCAAACATGTACCTATTGTCATACTACCTGAAAATTTACTTTCACTTGAAACAAATAAACCCATTGTGTTTTATTGTGCAAGTGGTAAACGCAGCGCCGAGGCGGTAAAGATGATTAAGAAAATTAAACCCACTGCCGAAGCATATTCTTTAGATGGCGGAATGAAAAGCTGGATGGAAGAAGCTTATTCCATTAAATAATTTTTTGAGCCCGGCTTTTGATACACAGATTGAGCTTTTCTTGCGTCGCACACTTATACTGCAGGATCGTAAATCGTCAGTCGGGAATCGGGAGTTTAACTTGCGACTAACGATTTACTACTTGCGTTGCTTATGGTTCAATTCTGCTCAACACTGCTCCGAACGTTCAAGTGTGCGACGCAACAGAAGCCTCATAGAAATCCTACAGCCGGGCTCAAAAAAAATCTAATGGATATAATACTGCGTTGCGGGTATTTTAAAGATTACGCTGCGCTGGAATTGTTGAAAAGATTTTAGTTCATCGGCATGGTTTTGTGTCCACGCCTGAAACTGCTGCGTGTCTGCCGAAGCGCCAATCAACCACTGGTTGTACGCATCGAAATAACCTTCCTGCAATAACTGGCGCTGGTGCTCGAAAAGCCGGAAAGGAAACTGGCGTTCGTTGCCATTAAACCAGCTAAGAATAAAGCGTGTGCGGTATGCGGTAAGCGTTTCAGGTGTTACACCATCGTAAGTAAGGCTAGTAAGTTTGGCAAGGTTTGTTACTACCGCTTTTTCGAAAGCATTGCCATTTAGTTTGGCATTATTTAAGATGGCCGGGGTATTGAAAAGCTTTTGATAGCCATTAAATAAAAGTGTTTTTATTTCTATGGTGCGGGCACTGAGGCTTTCAATATTTACAAATATTTCGCCGTACAGCAAGCCCCAGATAATATTGCCTTTTTGTGCATAATATTTTGAAGCAAAATAATAATTGCTGCTGTGGTTGGGATCGGTTTCAATACCTTTTTCCCATTGCTTTATAGCAAGATCGGGAGTGTTGTTTTGTGCAAGCAAGTCGCCGTATTCACTATATAACACGCCACTGTTTGGGAATTTTTTCAAAGCAGCTTTATACATTTTATCGCTCTCCTTTGTATCGGCTATTGCTTTGTATGCCAGGCCAAGAATTTGAAAACTTTGTACATCTGCATCGGGGCGTGCCGTAATTTTTTTACCGGTTAGAATTGAACCGGCAAAATCTCTTTGCAGGTATTGAATAAATGCCTGCTCTTTCAGCAGGTCAAGATCATCAGGTTTTAAAACAAGCGCTTTATTAATAACAAGAAGGGCATTTTCAAAGTCGCCCTGGCGCATTAAACTTCTGGCAGTTTCGTGGAGCGTTTCTGCGTCCTGTGTTTGTGCAAAACCTGTATGCATTGTAACAAGCAATGCAGTAAATAAAAAAGCTTTATGTATTAATCGGTTCATTCGTATATCAAATGGGTGAGTAAACCATCCCTGAGCTTCGGCTCGAACCAGGTACTTTTTGGCGGCATCACATTTCCGGAATCTGCAATAGAGAATAACTGTTCAATACTCACTGGATATAAGCTGAAAGCCGCTGCCATTTCTCCACTGTTTACCCTTTTTTCAAGTTCGCCCAAGCCTCGTATACCACCAACAAAATCTATATTTTTATCGGTGCGCTGGTCATGAATATTCAGCAATTTACCCAAAATATTATTTTGTAAAATGGTAACATCCAGTACGCCAATCGGGTCTTCAGTATAAGTGCCCGGTTTAGCGGTAAGCTTGTACCAGGTGTTATCTGCATAAAATCCAAACTCGTGTAACTGTTTTGGTTTATATGCTTCTGCTCCTTTTTCTTCCACAATAAAATCCTGGGCTATAGCAGCCAGAAAATCTGTTACAGATAAACCATTCAGATTTTTAACCACGCGGTTATAATCCATGATGTGTAACTGGCTTGCAGGGAAAAGCGTTGTAAGAAAATAATTTGCAGCAGCACTAACATTACCACCCAATGTCTTTCTAACTTTAGCTGCAGATGCTGCACGGTGATGGCCATCGGCTATATAAGTGCAGGGAACTTCTTCTTCAAAAATGTTGGTTATTTCATTAATGGCATCAGTGTCGTTAATAATCCAAACTGCATGTTCAATACCATCATCGGCAATAAAATTATAAACCGCAGTTTTTGTTAGCACACATTTTTCAACAATCTCATCCAGTGCTGCAACATTCCTGTAAGCCAAAAAAACATTGCCGGTTTGTGCGCCGGTTGTTTTAATATGATTAATGCGGTCCTGTTCTTTTTCAGGGCGGGTAAATTCATGTTTTTTTATAACATCATTTTCATAATCGTCAATACTGCTTGTACAAACCAAACCGGTCTGGCTGCGACCATCCATAATCAGCCGGTAAACATAAAAGCAATCTTTATTTTCCCTGAATAAAATATCACGCTTAATAAAGGCTGTAAGATTTTCTTTAGCACGGTCGTACACTTCCTGGCTGTGAATATCAGTAGTCTCCGGAAGGTCAATCTCACTTTTGGTAATATGTAAAAATGAACTGTGGTTTCCCCTGGCTTCAGTTTTGGCTTCAGCACTGCTTAATACATCGTAGGGCCGGCTGGCAACCTGTTTTGCAAACTGTGCCTGTGGCCTTAATGCTTTAAATGGCTTAATAATGCTCATGAACTTATTTGTGTTTATCTGTACGGGTTAATTGTTTTTTCGATCCCGGCATTTGATTATAATGGCATCGCCGGTTGTGTCACTCACTTGTGCGTTCGGATTATTTATTGACCAACAACAGCCATCCCCAAAATCCCTTACTTCAGCTAAGAATATTTTTCAGCAAAATGGCGCATTAGCTGGCAAATTTCATTAACGCTGCTTAATGGCAATGCATTGTACATGCTTACCCTTAATCCGCCAACACTTCTGTGCCCCTTAACGCCAACCATCCCATTCTCTTTGCAAAGATCAAGAAATTCTTTTTCCAGTTCCGGTTGCTGAATACTGAAAGTGGCGTTCATTAAACTCCTGTCTTCGCGGGCAACGATTGGGGTATAAAACGGCAGCGAATCTAAAGTATTGTAAAAAAGGTCAGCTCTTTCTTTTGCGCGTTTCTCCATTTCTGCAAGGCCCCCTTCTTTTTTTATCCATCTTAAAGTAAGCAGCGCAACATAAACAGCAAATACGGGTGGCGTATTCAACAGAGATTCTGCTTCAATATGATTGCGGTAATCCATTATAGAAGGAATGGGGCGCTTAACTTTTCCTAAAACGTCTTTTCGCACCACTATCAGATTTACCCCGGCAGCACCCATATTTTTTTGTGCCCCGGCATAGATCAAACCAAACCTTGAAAAATCAAACGGCCTGCTGAAAATGTCGCTGCTCATATCTGCAACCAGCGGAACATTTGTTTCCGGAATATGATGCCATTCTGTTCCTTCAACAGTATTGTTTGTGGTATAATGTAAATACTTTGAATCTGCCGGAACGGTAAAATCTTTTACAATATATGAGTGCTTTTTATCTTTTGACGATGCCACAACATTAACATTGCCAAACAGTTTGGCTTCTTTAATAGCTTTTGCACCCCAAATACCACTATCGCAATATGCTGCTGTTTCACCATCATCCAGCAAATTCATAGGCACCTGCATGAACTGGGTTGATGCCCCGCCATGCAGAAATAGTACTTCATGTTCATCGCCAAGCTGCATCAATTCTTTAACAAGGCTTCTCGCTTCTGTATTTACTTCGCCGAACCAATTGGTGCGGTGGCCTATTTCTAATAAGGATAAGCCGGTATTATTAAAATTGATAATGGCTTCGGCAGCCTGTTGCAATACTTCTGCCGGAAGTATTGAAGGCCCCGAATTAAAATTATACATCTTCATTTTTTAGTTGTTGGAGCTGCAAAATAAAGGATTTGTACAGAATCGCTATTGTTAATAAGATTTGCTTTTTAGCTTAATGTTGTTCATAAACCCTTAGTGAGATGATTTTTACGTGGTAAAAGCTACGCTGGGCGGGCTGTAAGAAGACAAGAAAAGCCTTACTGTACAAGTGTGCGACGCAAGAAAAGCTTCATTCATATCCAATAGCCAGGCCCATAAAAAAATCAATAAAAACATGTGTTAAACAAGTGAAAAAACAAGCCCTTTTAAAAGCCTGCAAACGGGTGAATTCCCTTAACTTCGCCCACTTGCAAAAATTTACTTAAATACAGCTTTTACAAGCATATATGAGCCAGGAAAATACAAACTCTAATGAGGCACAGATTAAAAATTATGGTGCCGACAGTATTCAGGTTTTAGAAGGATTGGAAGCGGTACGAAAAAGACCGGCAATGTACATTGGTGATATCAGCGTAAAAGGGTTACACCACCTTGTTTATGAAGTGGTTGACAACTCCATTGATGAGGCGCTGGCGGGTTACTGTAAAAATATTACCGTAAATATTCATGAGGATAATTCGATAAGCGTAAGCGATGATGGTCGTGGTATACCAACAGGCATTCACCAAAAAGAAGGCGTAAGTGCCTTGCAGGTGGTAATGACGGTACTGCATGCTGGTGGCAAATTCGATAAAAACACTTACAAGGTTTCGGGCGGTTTGCACGGTGTGGGTGTAAGTTGTGTAAATGCCCTTAGCTCAACTTTACAGGTTACTGTTTACCGCGAAGGAAAAATATTCGAGCAGGAGTACCATCAGGGCATTCCTGCTTATGCTGTAAGAGAAATTGGTATAAGTGATAAAACCGGTACCACCGTTCATTTCTGGCCCGATACAACCATTTTCCAGGTAAGTGTTTATAGCAGGGATATTCTTGAAGGTCGCTTGCGTGAACTGTCTTTTTTGAACAAGCGCATCAGCATTACGATGAACGACCTTCGTGAAAAAAATGAAGATGGCAGTACGTACACAAAAACTTTTTACAGCGAAGGCGGTATAGTGGAATTTGTGGAAATGCTTGATAAGAACGGTAAGCGCAATCCTCTTATTCCAAAAACATTGTACGTAGAGGGGCATGATGAAGCAACCAATGTAGCCGTAGATGTTGCGCTTACATACAATGACGATTTTAAAGAGCATATTTTTTCTTACGTAAACAACATCAACACCATTGAAGGTGGCACGCATGTTACCGGTTTCAGACAGGCGTTAACCAGGGTTTTCAAAAGTTACGGCGATAAGCAAGGGCTTTTTGAAAAGGCAAAAGTTACCATTGAAGGTGATGATTTCAGGGAGGGATTAAGCGCTATTATTTCGGTAAAAGTTCCTGAACCACAGTTTGAAGGACAGACCAAAACAAAACTTGGCAACAGTGAAGTAAGCGGTGTAGTTCAGGTAACCGTGGCCCGTGTGCTGGAAGCGTACCTGGAAGAAAATCCAAAGGATGCAAAAAATATCATCAACAAAGTAATACTTGCCGCGCAGGCCAGGGTAGCAGCCAAAAAAGCAAGGGATATGGTTCAGCGTAAATCCGTTTTAAGCGGGGGTGGACTGCCTGGTAAACTTGCAGACTGCAGCGAACGTGATCCCGAGAAATGCGAGCTGTATCTTGTTGAGGGAGATTCTGCAGGTGGTACTGCCAAGCAGGGCCGCGACAGAAGTTACCAGGCTATTCTTCCATTGCGCGGTAAGATTTTGAATGTTGAAAAAGCAATGGAGCATAAGATCTATGAGAACGAAGAGATCCGCAATATGTACACTGCGCTTGGCGTAACAGTGGGAACACCGGAAGACCCCAAAGCTTTAAATCTTGCAAAACTGCGTTATCATAAACTTATTATTATGACGGATGCCGATGTGGATGGCAGCCACATTGCAACATTAATCTTAACTTTTATTTTCCGGTATATGAAGGAAATGGTAGAGCACGGCTATGTATATATTGCCCAACCACCGCTTTACCTTGTGAAAAAAGGCAAAGAGCAGGAATATGCGTATAGCGATGTACAACGCAAAGCGCTTATTGAAAAAATTGGGGGTGGTAAAGAAGACAGTGTTACCACACAACGTTACAAAGGTTTGGGCGAAATGAATGCAGAGCAATTGTGGGAAACAACAATGGATCCTGCACGAAGAACGCTAAAGAGAGTAACTATTGAAAGCATGGCAACCGCAGATGAAATATTTGGTATGCTTATGGGAGATGAGGTTCCGCCGAGAAGAGCTTTTATTGAAAGCCACGCCAAGTATGCCAGGATTGATGTGTAAGATTTTTATAAAACAATTTAAGAGCCGGGTAAATTTTATCCGGCTTTTTTATGATAATATTAGTTGGTTTTTTTGGCCAGACTTAGGAATATGAATGAAGCTTTGGTTGCCACGCTCGTTTTACCGTTCCTCTTTCATGGCAACATTTAAGCAGCCACCCTGCCTGGTTTCAGGGTGGCTGCTCGTCCTGAATTCATTTCAGTTACGCACAATTATATGTTCGCAAAAAATACTCCTCATTTCGACGATAAGGTACAAGGAGAAGAAATCTCATACTGTTAGAAACAGATTTCCCGCTGCGCTTATAGTGACGCGAAACATTAAACATTGATGCTCCTTAATCCGAACGTAAAAGTGTGCGACGCAAGAAAAGTCCAATGCTTATTCTTCTGCCGGCTAATAAAAAAAAGACCATAATGTATGGCCTTTTCTTATACTGGTATGCTAAATTTATTTTAATGCAGCACCACAATTTTATACATCTTTCTTTCGCCACTTATCTCTAACTGAAATAAGTAAATACCATTTTCCCATTTGCTTACATCAATAGTAAAAGTATTTCCATCTAATACCGGTGTGGCTGTATATCGTTTTCTGCCGGCGATATCTGTAATTTGTAAAAGCGCATTTGTATTCTGTACAAAAGGCAGACGCAAAGTAACAACCGATGAAGCCGGATTTGGATAAGCCTGAACCTGCATTCCATTATGGCTTTGTGCGTTACTGCTTTCTGTTGTATTCAATAGCACCAAGCAATTTTGTGTTGTTTTATTTTTATTGGCCCAGGCTGTTTTACTGCCATTATAATCGCAGGAAGCCCTCACCTGGAACTTGTAGTCAGTATTTGGCTGTAAGCCGTTGAAAGTATAATTGTTAACATGCCCAATATTTCCAATAGTTGTCCAGGATGCATCAGTTGTTTTTTTGTACCGCACTTCATATGTGCTGAACAAATGCCCCTGCCAGTTAAGTATTGCCCTGTTTGGGCTGCAGGCAGTAGATACCGGCGTTGCTAATGGCTTTTCACTTAAACATCCCTTCGGAATTTTCTTTGCATACAAATCATTGCCAGTTGTTGGTGCTCCTAAAGTAAATAAAATAGCTTCGCTGTTGGGTTGGGCAACGATGCTGTTTTGAATTGTAAAGCCACTGGAAATATGCGAAACTTCTAAACCGGCTGCAGGTGTGTTAAAGCTGCCATCGGCATTTACTGACTGTATGCGCAGGTGTGAATAAGGTACGCCGGTTTCAGAGGCATATTTAAAAATTTTAGCTCCTTTATTTACATCTGCACACATACGCACAGAAGTATAATAGGTCTCTGTTACAAAAATTTTCTTTCCATTAACCTCCCATTGTTTTACACCTGTTGCATTCAACCGCTGTGCATAAACACCAATAGGTGTTCTTAGATCAACCCATGTAATATAAGCGCCACCAACACTGTCTGTAATAAGTTCTGGCGTACCTTGGTCAACAGCTGTATCGCATACAGCAACAGGGTTTGTGCCCCATAACTTTGTTCCAGCTTTATTAATTTTTTGTGCATAAATATTATTGCCGGTAGTAGTACCAGCTATTGAGCCCGCCCAAGAAATAATAAAATTATTATCTGCATCGCGTATTATTTTTTGATTGGCGAGAATACTCATACCGGGAGAATTTAGATAATAATTGGCCGTGTCCCACTGTCTTGCACCACTGCTGTTCAGCCTTTGTGCACGTAATGAATATGCGCTGAACCAGGTTAATACCAAACCACCGCTGCCATCTGCAACGGTAACAGGGTTGCGCTCGTAGTAAGGAATTTTTACGCGGCTGCCGGCGCTGCCCCATTGCAGTGCACCATTAAAATTTATTTTTTGCGAATACACGCCATCACTGCCACCAAAGTAAACAGGAGTTATGGTTACAAACACACCGCTGCCGTTATTATTTACAAGCGTCAAATAATCCTGCCCTATTGTACCAGCAATATTAAAGGCACTTACACCATTGCCTGCCCACAGCTTTACGCCATTACTGTCAAGGTGCTGCACCCAGACTGCTGCAGGTGCTGGTACCGTATAATCCTGGTAAGCAACATAGCAGCCGCCAAAACCATCTTCACATACATAAGCATCGCTTTGGTTTCCAGCACTGGCATTGATAGTAATACCGCCGCTGCCCCATTTTATAATACCGTCTTTATCGATCCGGTTAACAAACACATCGGTTTCTGAATAGTTTTTTACATACACGTAAATAGCCCCGCCATTACCATCTGTACAGGAAGAAAAATCGGTAACAGTTGCGTTAAGGTTATTGTCAACATCCGGCACTGTGCTCCATTGAGCTAATACCGGGTTACAAAACCGCAGTATAAAAAATGCGGAAATAATTAAAGTACCTGTTTTTTTCATGGTGATCGTTTTTAATTGTTTTTTAAAACTATTACACTACTGTGCTGCCTGGAAATGCGATTCGCAAACGGCGGCTTTCACTTATTGAAAGGTTCTTTATTTCAATAAATTTATTAGCCCGGCAGCAAATCATTGAGCATCGCCTGTTGCGTCGCACACTGGTACGTTCGGATTAAGAAGCAGCTTTCAATAGCCTTTACCGCAGAGAGGGGGGAGATGCAGAGAATAAATCTTTGCGTCTCCCCCCTCTCTGCGGTTTGTATTCTAGTTCATCAAAGTTTAGAATGTACAAGTGTGCGACGCAACAAAAGTTCAATGCTTATTCTTCTGCCGGGCTAATAAAAATACTACAGTGATTTTAAAAACCTGATCACTTTATCACGGTCATCTTTGGGTAATTGCATAAATGCTTCTTTTGATTTTTTTGCTTCACCATCGTGCCAGAGAATGGCTTCCTCAATGGTTCGTGCACGGCCATCGTGAAGATAAAAAGGAATACCATTTGTTTTTTCAAAAAGGCCGATACCCCATAAAGGTGCGGTGCGCCATTCGCTGCCGCTGGCTAAAAAATCGGGGCGGTTATCGGCAAGGCCATCGCCCATATCGTGGAGTAAAAGATCGGTAAACGGTTGTATGCGCTGGTTAGAAACAGATGGCAGGTTAACATCTACGCCTGTTTGCACCGTGGTTTTATGACAACCGCTGCAATTAATTTGAGTAAACAAATATTGCCCGCGTTTTACATCAACATCCGTAACATTTCTACGTGCAGGAACTGCCAAAGTCTTTATATAAAAATGCACAGAGTTTAATACAGAATCTGCAAGTTCAGGATCATCACCAAGGCCATCGGCCTGGCTTTGACCATAACTGCTTTCCTGGGGAAACACATAACTGGTAATGCCCATATCCTGGTTGTAAGCGCCTGCTGCCTGCGTTAAAATATTAGGCGTGTTTGCTTTTAATCCAAAGCGGCCAAGCGCTGTTTGTTTTGTAAAGGCATCGTACACATAATTGGGTTTACCGCTTATGCCATCGCCATCTTTATCGTTTTCATCTGCAAAAGAAAGTATGGTGCTTTCGGGAATATTTTCCAGCAGCCCCAAACCAAAAACCGGTGGCGCCAAACGCGGTGAAATCATAAAACCTGCTGGTAAAGATTGATAAGGATTTAGCACATTATAAGCCGGTTTTCTCAATACGACCACTGAGCCATCAGGATAAGTTACGGGCAGATCGCTGTAGGTAATATTCATCTTTACCTCAGCTTGTTTGCCAAATATGGAAACATCCTGTAACTGGCCCCCAAAACCCGGTGCAGACAATGGCCCGCCATGTGCATCTGCACCCGCAATACTGATACGAAATAAAAGCGACGAAGTGGTAAAACCAGCAGTGGGCGTGCCTTTACCATCGTTATGGTGACAAGAAATACAAGATACATTATTAAACACAGGCCCCAGTCCGCTGTTAACTGGTGCAGGGGCTGTAACAAAAGTTTGTTCAAATGCAGCATCGCCCAATTCGTGTATGCGGGCATCGCGGTCGTTCAATCCGGGTATCTCATGAGAGAATGATTTTGAAGTTTCATCAAACGCAGTAGCAATGCCGCCGCTAAGCCTTTCATCGTAACCGCTGTCGGGGAAAACACCCGCCTTGTTACACATTGTAAAACCACCAATGCCTGTTAACAACGTTACAAGAACCCCAAATTTTTTCATCTTCTATATTCCGTAATTTTTATTTTTTTGAACCGGGCGATGTTAATTTGAATGACCGTTCCTTGCGTCGCACTCTTGTACAGAAAAAAGTAATTCAGCTTTTAACAGCCATTCCCGATCTTCAACCTTTTAATATCTCAACTTTTCAACACCTAATCCTGTATATATTGAATAACGAAAGGCTTCAATTCATCTTCCAATGTTTCTTTTAAAACACCCAGTGCATCTATTGTTTGCTGTATTTGCACCCGCTGCGATATGATAGCAGATCCATAAGGCTGGCTAATATTATCAAATGAATTTATGGCAGCAGTTATTTCACTTTGTATCGTATTATCCAGCGATTTATTTTTTACCGCTACAAGATCTTTTAACCCTTTGCCGCCATTTAGGCCAAGATATACATTACGTAAGCCGGTGATATTGTTTTTAAAATCTGTTGTAGAGTTTCCCGAATATGGCGATTCAACAATTTGAGGGTCTTGTGCATCGTAGGGTTCTTTCATTTTGCCTTCGCCTACTTCTTCACAAATACCAATCAAACCATCTACCAAAGCAAGAAATACTTCCTGTTTTTTTGCATACTTGGTGCTGCCACTTCCGGCGCTGATTACCTGCTGTGCAAAATTTACAGGTGCAGAAGCCCAACTTAAATAAAGATCGTTACAGGTATTGGTGAGATCTGTTGCTAAACTGATCATGTATGTTTTTTGACGCGCTGTAAGTTCGGCAGCAGTGCGGCTGCTGTTCTCACCAAAGATGATATATTCAATGGGGTGGAAACCACGCAGCGACAAAGTAAACCCCTGTATATCCGTTACGGTTAATGAATTGGCACTGTGCAGTACAGAATCTAACTGTACATAATCTGTTGGCCATGTATCCATATTGGGATCGTAATCATTGTCTTCTACCGGCCCGAATAAATAACTTTCTGACTGCTCCCAAACAGTGCGCATATCTTTCCATGCCTGTTGTGCAATGGCAAGGTTTGCATCGTTGGTTGTTGTATTTAGGTTGGTTAAGGCTATGTTTAGTTTGGTTGCATTTATACTAAGGTTAAGATAACCGCTTAATGCTATGTTATTGGTAAAATCTGTTAACACGATTTTTTCAAGGGCAGCAAAATCTTCGGTCTCAGGAGTGCTTTCCGGTGCTTTATTACAAGCAGCGCAAACTATAAATGCCAGCAAAAGATATGGTACTAATACTTTTTTCATCCCTATGGCGTTTTTAAAATTTCTATAACCAGGTTATTGTCCTGAATTTTTGTAGTGTATTGTTCCAACCGTTTTTCTGCGGGGCCTTTGCGCACAATGCCGTTTACATCAAACTGGCTGCCATGCAGGCTACAGCTATAACCATTGTTTCCTGCCGGTATTAACTGGTTTTCCTGGTGTGTGCATTGCAATAAAAGTGCGGTATAATTATTTTCATCTCTCTTTTGAACTGCTATATCATAATACCAGCCTTTAGGCCGGACAAACTGAATAGGAGATGTTGCAAACATGGCTAACGGTATCGTGATTTTTTTATCTACAATATCTGTCTTAAACACTGCATAAGTTGCAGGGCTGCATCCTTCAAGCTTTGGTAAAAAGTAACCTGCAGCCGCAAGCATACAGATATTACAGGATGATTTTATAAAATTTCTTCGTTCCATAATTTTGAGGTTTCGGCTATCAGCAACTTTGTGTTTGTTGTTCAGTAATGTTACACTGTACAAGAGTGCGACGCAACCAAAGTTTCATAGTAATTCAATTGCCTGGTACATAATTGTCTTTTATATTACTTCCGGCTCAATACTAAAATGAATACCCAATACCTATATTTAAAAACTGGTTGCTTTGCCGATAAGGCAGGGCATTGGGTGCAGGATTGATTACAAGATTGCTGTTTTGCGGGCCTGTATGTAACAAACGAACATCAGCTTTAATAACAACATTTGGAATGGGTAAATAACTGAAGCCTGCAATGATATGCGTTTGCTTTTCGGTACCGTCGTAAATGGCTTTTGGCGGTGCCGGGATAGATGCATTGAGATCGAGTGCTTCGCACCGTGCAAATGTAATTAACTGAGCTGTTTTTTGTTTTTTATACAGCCAGTCGTACCCGATTTCTGCATAAGCCCCATACATACCTTTTGCAAGATTTTTTGCATAAGCAGTATTAATTTTTACGGCATCGGGATAAGCGATATAAGATGCCAGCACTTTCACGGCAAATCCGTTTTTGGCATACTGAACATTGGCCTCGCCAAGATAAAGCGGCGTACCAAAACCGCCACTGTTCAACCCTAAACTGTCTGCACTTAATTTTGGCAGGCCAACAGTACCGCCCATATAGCCCGATACCTGGAACTTAAAATTCTGCCAGGCATATTGCAGCGACGCAGTAACTGCAAGGTTATTGGCTAAAGCATTGCGACCTTCGGCACGGCCATCACGTATGCCGGTTCCATGTTCAAAACCTGCACTGTTTAACCCGTTCATTAAAGCAACGCTGTAATTCAGTGGCAGTCGTTTGGCAGAACCATAAAAGGCAACACCCAGTTCGCGCCATGTGGCGGGTATCAAAAGTTGCTCTACAATGGGCCTTTCTACACCATTAAAATTTACAGGCAAATGATTTTCGTTAAGTAAACCAATACGCGGCACAAACAAACCGGCAATAATATACTGCCTTGGGTTAAGGTTGAATTTAAGGTATGCCTGTTCCATAGCAATTTCGCCACCCGGCTCACCCCCTTCAACTTTGGCGTTCTCTAATTCCATTTCAGTAAATACTGCGATTTTACTATTAAACTGGTGGCCGATGAATAATACTGCCCTTTCTAATGTTACCGTTGATTGTTTAATATTAAAATCACGCTGATACGCTGTACTTCCATAGCCGGAGATTACCGTTTTATTTTTTGCTACCCCTGTATTTAAAGAATCTTCGCTGGTAAGAACCAACTGCTGTGCCTGTGTACGATATTGTGCCTTTGCTGATAAAGAACTCACTAAAATCAATGCTGCTGCTAAATATTTCATATAAAATCTGATTGCGGCAAATGTATTGGTAAGCACCGGGGCCGGGGTTACGCAATCAGGAAAGCGATTTATAGAATCGGGAAAAATTAAGATAAAGCAGCATTGTGTTTTAATACCGGCTAGTAGCCATAAATTGACCTTCGTTGCGTCGCAATCCGTTCATCTGCAGAATATGCATTGAGCTTTTTTGAAGTACAACCTGCAACATAATTTTTGTTCTGAATAAGATTTCAGACCAAAAAGCCCTGTTTGAGTTATTTGTAAAACATTGATTACACAGCCCGGTGTTGCCATGAAAACGGAACTGTGAAACGAGCGTGGCAACAAAAGCATCATAATTGTTCTGCTGCCCGGTACAAAAATGTATTAGGCTTTTGTATTGACGAAATCTGTAACGTGTTTGTTTAAGACTTCTTCCTTACGCGTAAGAATATTTAGCAGGGTAAGCTGATTGGTGGCGCGGTTAAGGTTGTGGAGTTCGTAACGGGCACCGTAATAAATATCGTTGTTAAGATAGTCGGTAATAAAACGGAGTGCCTGCATATAGATCATGAACTTGCCGGCATAAACAAAATATTTTTTTTCTTCTGCGGAAAGTTCATCCTTCATTTCGCTGAGATAGCCTTGAACAATGGCATTGAAATAATTTTCTCTTACATCGATCTTACTGTAATCTGTTTCTTCTTCACCTGCGGGAGAAAGATAGGTACGCATCATATCGCCCACATCGCTGATGAAATAGCCGGGCATTACAGTGTCAAGATCAATAACACAGATACCTTTATTGTTTCCGTTGAAGAGCACATTGCTGATCTTTGTATCGTGATGGGTAACCCTTTTTTTGAATGACGGATTTTGCTGAATACTGTCGAAAATATCAACAATATATTTGTAAGATTCCAAAGCAGTGATAATTTGCCCTGATTGTTTTACTCTATTGTTATTGCTATTTTTTGCAGCCTGTATAAACTGAAGATACCGCAGTTTAAGATCGTGAAACGAGGGTAGTGTAATTTTAAGTTCATTGATGTTGAAGCCCGAAAGCAGTTTGGTAAACCTGCCGAATTGCTTTGATGCTTCAAAGGCCAGTTCAGGGTTTTCAAGCACCGTATATGCCTTAGAGCCACTGATAAATTCGAACATTCTGAAATACCCCTTACCATTAAGCTGTATAAGGCTTTTATGGTCTTTTGAAAAAACCGGAGCCGTAAAAATATAATCCTGAAAATGTATTTTAAGAAAACCGGCGATTGCATTGATATTATCGTCTATTGCTGCCGGGTTTGTAAAAACCTGGTCGTTAATGCGCTGCAGGATATATTTTTTTTGCTTTGTTTCAACAAGCCATGTATGATTAATAAGCCCATTGCCAAAAGTACCGCATGCAGTAACCGCTGAGTCAAGCGTAAAATGGGCCAGTAAATCTGTTATCATAGTTAAAAATATAAAGCTGCCAACAGATTGGTTACGGTTCAAACATAAGTCATTCAGGTAAGGCCGGTAAACACAAACGTTTGCACAAAAAATCTTAGATGTTGTAGACCATCAATTGTGAATCTACAATGATTTTATACGAACCGGGTGTTTCCTTTTCATCCTCTTTTTTACCAAGAAGTTCAACCAGCATTTCAGCTGCTTTCTGGCCCTGCAGGTAAGGGTGCTGTTCAACTGATGCCATCGGCGCATATTTTAAATGTTGCGCCAGCGGCAGGTTTGCATAACTTACAAAGCAGAGGTCTTTGTTGAGATCAATATTCTGATCATGTGCATATTGCATGGCATCAAGTGCAACATAATCATTGAATGTAACTATGGCAGTAACTTTTCTTTTGTGCAACAACAATTGCCGTGTAGCCTCGCAATTGCTTTCTTTAGTAAGATCGCTGTTTACAATTAAAGATGGATCGTACTTAAGGCGGTGCTTGCTCATAGCAATCTGGTAGCCCTCTTTACGTTGCTTGCTGGCGTATAATTTTTCGGGGCCGTTGATTAAGCCAATAACCCTGTGCCCGTTTTTAAGCAGAAAGCTGGTAGCCTGCACCGTACCCGAAACCATGTTGCATGCAACATAATGTATATCGGGCATGTTGGGTATGCAGTCGAAAAATACCAGCGGAATTCCCGATCGCTTAAGCATTTCAAAGTGCTCGTAAGATGTTGTGTGTTTCGATATAGAAATAAGCAAACCATCAACCCTGTGTTTTTTCATGGTATCAATAATTTGCTTTTCCCTTTCAGCATCATCGCGGCTTTGGCCAAGCAATACCGTGTATTGGTTCTTGCCTGCAACATCTTCTATGCCACTGATGGCTGCAGAAAAAAAAGCCTCTGATAAAAAAGGAAGAATTACACCAATGGTAAAAGTCTTACGCTGCTGAAAAAATATAGCAGCCTGGTTGGGCTCATACATAAGTTCACTGGCAAGTTCTTTCACCCGTGTTTTTGTTCGCAAACCAATACTGGGATGATCGTGCAAAGCCCTCGATACTGTTGATATAGAAATATTCAACCGTTTGGCAATCTCTTTTATGGTAGGTTGTTTGGCAGACATACAGCGGTAAAAGTATTATTTCAAATACAATTATAATACATGTTTTTTGGGCCAGGCGTTTGTACTGCCATGAAGCTTTTGTTGCGTCGCACACTTGAACTGCTGAAAGTATTTGCGCTTCAAATGCAAAAAACGCACGTAGAAACGAAAAAATAATGTTGCAACAAAATCAGGTATGTTCAATTTTTTACAATTCCCCCAAATATAACGGGGCAGATTTTTATAAATATTTACCGTACATTTATCATTCACCAAAGAAAAGGAGGTATTCATGCAATCTACAGATCAATCATGGAAACCTTCGGTTAATATCGCTTAACCGGGTTACTCCATAAAAATAATCTGCTCACAAAAAATGTGGGGGCCACTAAGAAACCTTAGTGGTCTTTTATTTAAGGGATGGGTGTATTTAAAATTTTCGCTTAGGCTATGTTTAATATCAGTAAGGAAGATGAACGTAATGCGACGCAACGATGATGCTATGAAAAACCAATGCTGGTATCAAAAAGAACCTATTTTTATACAGCTTCTAAGATACACTTGCACCAGTGCTGCAGGTACATCCAGTGCAGCACTCACCATTTTTACTTAAACTGTCACCATAGTTTAGTGTTTGTATTACAGCAACTTTGCGCAATCATTTTAAACAACAGAAAATATGTCAGTACAAACAAAGATCGCATTGGTTACGGGCGGCAGCCGCGGACTTGGAAAAGATATGGCCATCAGTATTGCACGCAAAGGAATTAATGTGATACTTACCTACCGCACAAAAGAAGAAGAAGCAAATGCAGTGGTACAGCAGATCGAATCGTTGGGACAAAAAGCTGTGGCGCTGCAACTCGATATGGCCGATTTCAATTCCATCGGCAGCTTTATGCAACAGGTTATTAAAATATTGCAATCGAAATTCAGCACAACCACTTTTGATTTTCTTATCAACAACGCCGGCATGGGCGCAACTGTTCCCTTTTTACAGGTAACAGAAGAAATTTTCAATAACTTTTTGAATGTGCATTTCAAGAGCATTTATTTTCTTACGCAGCAATCTGTTCCATTAATGAATGCAGGTGGGCGCATCATTAATATTTCCACAGGCACTACACGTTTCAGCAATCCGGGTTATTCGGTATATGCTTCTATGAAAGGTGCCATCGAAGTATTTACAAAATATCTTGCAAAAGAACTTGGCTCAAAAGGCATCGGTGCAAACGTTGTGGCTCCCGGGCCGGTAGAAACCGATTTCAACAATGCGGCAATCCGCAGCAATCCGCAAATGAAAAATATTCTGGGCTCGCTTTCGCCATTGGGCCGCGTGGGTAATGCAGATGATATTGGCAGCGTGGTTGCTTTTCTTTGTACCGATGAAGCAAGGTGGATCAACGGCCAGCGTATAGAAGTAAGTGGCGGCATTAATGTGTAACGTGTAAATTGTATAAGTGCTAATACATTTTATGAGCCAGGCTGTACAGCTTTGATAAAGCTTCCGTTGCGTCGCACTCTTGTGCTATAGAATCTTCGGTTGACCGTTGACCGTCGACTGTCGACCAATGTTCAGAACGTACAAGTGAGTGACACAACCGGCGATGATATTAGCAATACAGTTAAGGCTAAAATAAAAATTCCAGTTGGTAGTTATAAGTATTTTTAGCAGAAAACTAATTAACTAAAAAGCATACGGGCTGCCGTATGCTTTTTAGTTTTAATCACATGCATTCATATAGAATTATCCAAGTTATATTAAATTACTGTTTTGTAAAAATTACATCAACCGTAACGGTGTAGCCGCTTTGTGTTACAGAAGTAGTGGCTTCTATTTTGGCCCCGTCAAATTTAACCAGTGTAAATACCTGCCCGTCTATGGTAATCTGATTACCACTTAACGTCCATGTGCTTGATGTTGCCGAAGTAGGCGAACACACTGTACCGGCATCGGCTATAACATAAGTGCCGTCTGCATTTAAAGTATAAATGTCATCCTGCTGGCAGGGGGTGAGATAGCTGCTTAAAATATCCGCACCGGCTACCGTTGCAGCGGTAATTTTATAATTGCCTGCAAGGCTTTGCATGGTAACCGGCGTATTGGTAGTGCTGCTGTTACTTTTACTACATCCGAAAACGATGACTGTTGCAAATAAAAAAAGGATTGTGTTTTTCATAAAGATTATAATTTAAAATTCAGGTCTTATTGGTTTACAAACGCCTTGATAATACATTTATTTTAAAAAGCAAATATAAAGCTACACAGAATAAAAGCGGCAACCAGAATATGATCTCATACAAGTTTTGTATTTTCATTGCATCAATTCAGCATCATTAGAAAAACAACCAGTTTATAGACAAACAACGAATACTTAAAAATATTTTATGGACAATATAACGGCGCTTGCCAAAATGATCGATCATTCTTTGCTGCACCCTACCATGACTGACGAAGATTTGCGCACGGGATGTGCATTGGCAAAAGCTTATGATGTAGCAACTGTTTGCGTTAAACCTTATGCAGTTAAAGAAGCGGTTGAATTGCTTAAGGGGTCCGGTGTTTTGGTTTGCTCAGTAATTGGTTTTCCGCATGGCAACAGCACCATAGCTGTAAAGGTATTTGAAACCGAAACTGCCTGTAATGATGGGGCGATGGAAATAGACATGGTTGTAAACATTGGTAAGGTTTTAGGCAACGATTGGGATTATATAAAAGATGAAATAGCATCTATTGTAGCCGTTACCAAAAAACACAACGCCGCGTTGAAAGTTATTTTTGAGAATGATTTTCTTACTGAAGACATACACAAGATCAAGCTTTGTGAAATATGCAGCAGCCTTGATGTTGAGTTTATAAAAACATCTACAGGCTACGGTTTTGTAAAAGGTAACGATGGAAAATATTCATATCAAGGCGCCACAGAACATGATCTTTTACTCATGCGCAAACATGCAGCTCCACAAGTGCAGATAAAAGCAGCGGGTGGTGTTCGCAGCCTTGATGATCTTTTAAAAGTAAAAGCGCTGGGCGTTACACGGGTTGGGGCCACTGCAACTGTTGCAATACTTGAAGAAGCAAAGAAGCGTTTTGGAATTGTTTCTGATAAGGAGTTTGCAAACGAAACAAAAGATGGTTATTGATTTTGCTTTGGACCATTTACCTACGCCCTGCTAAAACAGCAGCGGGACTGCATTTGATTGCTGAATAGAATTGTTGAAGATGCAGTGTGCGACGCAACTAAACCCTCAAAGTATTACTATAGCCCGGCTACAAAAATGTATTTGTAAATAAACCCAGGAAAAAAATTATTCCTTATAAACAATATCAATAGCACTGCTTACCGTGTAATCAGAAGAAATGGTAAGGCTCTCTTTTTTATTGCCGTAAACAATATCAAGCTGGGCAGTATTGGGCGGAAATTCGCCAAGGTTGTGCGCATAAAAAACAAGTTTATTGGAACCTGTTTTGTTCACAAATAATTTCACCATCAAAGCTTTCGACTTCAGCGAAAGTTTATCTACAACCACCTTATCGTTGTAAACAACAGAAACAATATCTCCGTCAACAACGCCATTATCGTACACGCTCAGCACAATTGAATCGGTGTTAACAATTAACGTGCGCACTACATTTATTTTTCTGTCACCATAATCTGTAGGCAATAAAGAAACCGGTCCGCGGTTAATTACAGGTGGTGGCTTTTGTATAACCGGTGCGGTGTTTACAACTGCCGATGTAGCAATGGTATCAATGGTGACAATTTTTTTCTGTGTTACCTGCGGCTCATTTTCGCGAACGATCATTGAAAGTTTTCTAGCAAGTATGCCCGGCGGTTTCGTTGATTCATTTAAAGTATTTTTATTTTTTAGTGCAATGATTTCTCCGGCCGGCAACACAGCAATCCTATCATTTTTTGGTGCACTTTGCTGCACGGCCATCGTAATATTTTTATTCAATAAAGCAGGTGGCTTTTGAATCAGCGAAGGCAAAGGTTTTGCCAGTTTAATAATTTCACCGGCAGGCAACACCGCAATACGTTCCGGTGCTTTTGGTGCATTTTCGGCGACTTTTAAAGAAGGCTTTCTTTTTACAATACCGCCGGGTTTATTTAATACAATTGCCTGAGTTTTTCCTTTTGTTGCAACAATATTCCCGGCATTTAAAACCGGGATGCGCGGCGTAACCACAACCTTTTCTACCGGTGGCGCAGCAACAGTATCTGGTGGCGGATTGTTTTGCGCAACAGGTTCCGGCTCAACATCCGGCGCTTTAATTTCTTCTACTATTGCAAATAAGGTTTCTGTTTCTGCCACATTAAACTCGATCAGTGGCTTCGAAAATTCTGTTATCCAGGTACATTCTTCGGAGCAGCCCTTTGCTTCGCCTTTTATATAAAAATTTCCGCTCTCAATAGAGAAGGCCATGTTCTGTGGCTTACAGGTGCCGCAGCTAACTTTCCAAGGGCCAATGGTAATGAGCAGGAATTTATCTGCAATACTGCCCGAAACTTTTGTATCGAAATGCACCGATGTATCGGCGGGTTTAATGGTACGCATTACCCCTTCAAAATTTTTACCCTTAATGCTCGAAATGGTTAGCACCAGGTCGTAATTCTGCGGGTTGCTGCCCAGCAGGTAGGCCCTGCCCTGCCAGCTTCTTTTTAACCATGAAGTATTCTGGGCACAGCATGTAACAGCGCCTGCAAGGCTGATGAAAATTATTAAAGAAAAAAGTTTTATCCGTTGCACAAACATTATTACAGTTTTATTCTTTTTGCAAACTAACAGTATTTAACCGTTCAAAGAATCACAAATGCAGTAATCCTTTTTGGTTGCAGCTACAACGCTCCTGAATAATTTCTAATTGTTTAGCGTGCCGGTAAATATTTTGTACCCAACTGAAGGAATACTATGAGGCTTTACTTGCCACGCTCGGTTCACAGTTCCTCTTTCATGGCGACATTTAAGCGAAGATCAATAAATAGCCAGGCTGTTTCTTAATGATTGTATTGGCGTAAATTGTTTTGTAAATTGCGGTAATGCGACCGTTATAGACAACTGAAAATACATACTTCATGCGAATCATAAGTTTTACTTTACTGTTGGCACTTTCTCTTTCGTCAAGCGGACAGGCAAAGAATCCATTTTTAAATCTCAAGTTTGATAAAGTAGTCTTCTACGACTTCAAAGACATCAGTGAAAAAGGCTCTCTGATTGTTGACAATAATGGTGGGCTTTTACAAACAATTTTAAAGCAGGTTCAGCTTGACACAACAACTATAAAAAAATTAAATTTCAAACTTGGCGACAAAAAATCATATGGTAGCGGAACTGCTAATTGCTTTGACCCACATTGTGGATTTGTGTATTTTTTAAAAGGTAAGCCCGTTGGACAGATTACAATCTGCTTGAGCTGCAACAGACTTTATTCAAGTGTTGATATTCCTGCACAAAAGCAAGGAAAGCAGAGCCAAGGCAAAGATGAATATTACCTATTGGAAGGACTTAGCAAATCGTTCAGACAATTTATAAATGGACTATTGATTAAGAATAACTTTAATCATCAAATAAAACCAGGTTCTCAGTTTGACGAGTAATGGCATGCAAAAGGTTCTATTTGGCTTTTGTCCGGACTAAACAAACATCGCTAAACTATTGTTCTTACTTCAAACAAAATATTTTCTATCAGCCGTTTTCCCGACCATTTATTATCAAATACCCCACCAGCAACAATACCCAGGTTATTGGTAATACCAAACCCTCAACATTCGCTTCAATAAAATATCCAAATGTACAAGTGTGCGACGCAACAGTAGCCTCAAAAGAGTTACTTCAGTTGGGCTCATAAAATCTATTCTTCCTGTAGTTTTTTTATATCGCTGATCAAACTGTTGTTATCCCAGATCACCTGGCCGTACATTCTTACAAAGCGGTTGTTTTTATCGAACAGCAATAATTGTATATCGTGAATGTTTACGATGCTGCCATCATAATTCGCCTCGATGTTAAAACTTTTAAGCAACTCCTGCAGGTAATTGGCAGGTATGTTCATGGCGAGTGTTTGTTCATCAAGTTTTAACCCGCGGGTTGCTGCGTATTTTTGAATGCGGTCCGGCGAATCATATTCAGGATCGTAAGAAACAAGCCCTGTATAAACATTATTCTCCATCGATTGCTGCTGCAACACCTGCTGCAGTTTACCCAATTCTGTAACAGTTCTGGAGCATTTATTGGGATTGGTGCAGCGTGTATAGAAGAACGCGATAACCAGTGGCTTACCCCTTAGTTTTTTAAACGAAATGTTCCGGTTTAGCTGGTCGCCAATGCGTATTGCTGCAGGCAGCGATTTATTTCTTTCACCAGGTTGCAACCACGGCGATGCAAAAGAAGCATTACTTACTTGCCAGCTTTTTGTTTCGGGTGTATCGCCTTCTTTTGCGCAGCATGACTTTGGATTGCTCAATTTTTCCAATGCATTGCCCGCTGCATGTATCAGCATGGTATCGCTGTAAAAATAACTGCCTTCTTTTGCGAGAGCAATTGCATTAAGTGCATCTGTAATTTCGGGTGTTGCCAATGCATTTGCTTCCAGGGCTTTTATGGCTTCAAGCCTTACTGATGTAGGCGAGGTTAGTGGATATTGTACTTCAAGATTTTCGATATCTACCCATTCATCTCGAAAGCCCTGACCAAGATATTTAACAAGGTAGGCAGCCATTAATGTATCGTGATAAGAAGAACTGGTTATAGCCCTTATTGCAGCAGCAATAATATAAGGATCGTGGCCTGTGGCTATTTCGCCGGTAACAATTTTTGCGGCTTCATTGGTAAGCCCGGTCTTGGAAAGACTAGCCATCAAATATCCTTTAATACGCAGTGCGGTATAAAAAGGGCGGCCCGTGTAAATTGGGCTATGGTCGTGAATTTTAGCAGTGAGTATTTCGCGTAAATCAGCCAGGCAATCAGTGCAGTTGATTGCATCACTGATCCACGATGAAAGGCTTTGTAAATCGGTATTGCCATCCGCAAGCTCAATTTTTTTTAGCAGGTTTGCAGATCCTGAATCAATAGAGTTGCTATAAACATTAATACAAAAAAACAATGCAGCAGCCAATAAAAAGCAATGGCCTTTTTTTATTGCAAAATTCATGGCACTAATATTTTGTATTTACATTTAAAACATATTCGTTGGCAGCGGTTTTTACAGAAGCCACAGAAGATGTTTGAGAAAGCTGATACACATCGTCGCTGAATTTGCCCGGCCTTTTTGATTTTATTCTTTCAAGCTTCGACTGCTTTATATACATCATCTGTTTCAACGCCACAACCCTTAATGTTTCATTTTCTTTTTCATTAAAAACTACTGGTGTTATATATGCCTCCAGTTTATCCTGCGGCGCTGAACCCTGCAAATTATTTAAAGCTGCAAGCCGTACTTCCGGCGCTTCTTTTTGATCGTGTAAAACAGCAATGATTGTTTCAAGTGCGGGTGCATAGCCGCCCAAAAGCCTGATACTTTCTATACGTGCCTGCTGACTTACGCGTTTCATATAAACACCATAAACAGTGCTGTATATTTCTTCACTTTTTTTCTGGTAGTTGTTTAAAAATATAAGACCATCTGCAGTTGAAAGCCTTGAAGTATCCAGCGAGGTAAGGTCTTTCAAAACAATACCGAGTGCATAAGCATCTTGCTGCATCGTAAGCAGCCCAAAAGCAGCCATCCTGAATTCAGGGTCTTTACTGCCGGTAAGTTCGTGCATTACCCTGGTAATTTCCTGCCCCGAAAAACTTGTAGCAGTACCATCGAAATTCATCAGCAACAGTGTATTCAACGATGCTTTGGCCAGTTCCGGATTTCTAGGGTTCATTACCCAGCCAATCACGCCTTTAAAAAGCGCCGCATCCCTGGATGCATAAGCATAAGTACGTGAAAGTGCAGTGCCGCGTATTAGGTCGGTTTCCCTTTCATTTTTTGCAACGTCTGCGCAACGCAGCAGTTGCTTAAAATCAATCACTCTTTGGTAAGGTGCAATGGCACTTAATCTTATAGTTTCAGGTTTAGAAGCATCAAGAAAAACTTCAAATGCTCCAAACACTTTTTCACGGTAAGCGTTAATTTCATCCTGCGCCTGTTGCCTTGTTTGTGCTTTGCATGGCAGCCAAAGCATACCCGCAACAATGCTGATGATAAGTAAAGGTTTTATAAAAAATATCCTGTTCATAATTTTAGAATTTAGTCTTATTAAAAAGATCGTCCCGATATGGATTAGAAAATTTATTGACCCGGCTTTTGTATTGCTATGAAACATTCTTGCGTCGCACTCTTTTACTTCAACAATGCTATTCAGCAATCTAATGCAACGCTCTTCAAATTTTCTGCAACCATCATGGTGCAAATGGGTTTTGATCATCATAAGCAAAACCAAATCCCCTGTTCGTTGTAGTACCTAAACGGTCGCTTCTTAAATCCACGAAAGACTTTACAGTAGGCTGAGTAGTTGGCGAAACAAGGAAACCAACCGTATTTGGAAAAGTTCCTCCCGGTGCTGTTGGGGGCCGAACATTTAAAACACTTGCTAAACTGCCCGGGCCTGTTTTGCCATTCCATGGCCACATGGTTTCATCGGCATATTCGGCCACATCATCGGGGCCGCCTGCAAATGCGCCTGCAGGCGTATAAGCATTTGTTGAGGCAGGGTCGAAACGGTCATTGGTCCATTGCCATTTAGCCCAAATCCTGTCTACATTGGCGTGTAGTAAAAAGAATAAAGGGTCCCTTACGGCAAGGTCAAGATTACTGATCCAGCTTGCGTTTCCTTGCCCGCTTTTCAAATGGGCAGGGCCATGACTACCCAATTCAAAAGGTAACGAGGCATCATTATTAATCGCCGCGAAGTTAGTACCGCTTGCCAACGTAGTTGCATCAACAGTGGATGCATTACCACCCGGTATGCCCGGTGTTGAAGGGCTTTGGGTAAGTGAATTGTATCTTGTTCTTCTTTGGATTCCGGCGGTAAGCACGTCAGGCCCGATCCAGCCTGATAAAGGATTGGAAGGATCTAACGTGGCAGACAACCCTGCGTTGGTTGCCCCCAAAAAGCTGGCTGAAAAAATGTTTGGCGCAGGCTCGTCATATTTCCAGTAAGGAATTGCAACCGAGGGATCAATTGATTGTAAAAAGCGTTCCAGGTGCAAACACTGTGCACGGTGCCAGGGTAAAAATGCACTGTTTGCCTGTGGAGGAAAAGGCAATGGGCCGGCTGCGGTGCCATCAGAACTTGAATGCATTTCAAACCGGTCTTCTACAGTAGTCGTCCGGTGCATATCGTAGAAATCGCGGTACCTTCCATAAGTCTGATTCAGTTTTTGCAGGGCATTCAGAAAACGGTCACGTTCTTCTGTGCTTAGTGTATTGGCATTTTTTCTTATACGTACCATAACACCTTCCCTGCCTAAAACAGTGCCTCCCTGTACTACTTCCATTACAGCATCTTTATCAATGGCACTGCCTCGTGTACTGCTAACTACAGCGGTTGGGTCAAAAAAACCGGCTGCATAAAATGAGATCCAGGTACCATCTTCGGGTAAACTCAAATTAATAGTATTTGCAGTAGCCGTACTCGAAAGATCGGTAAAAGTGCCTTCTGTTGCAAAACGCAGTTTGTTGCCGGTACCCGCTAAATTCTGTATCGTCACATTTAGGTTTGAAGCTATATCATCGGGGTTTGCAATATGGATATAACAGGGTGTTGGAGACCATGTAAGATAGTCGTCAATTGTAGATAACGTACCAACCCTGATCTCTACTTTTGCGGCTGGGGCAGCGGGCGAAGTACCCGTAACCATCAGAGCTTTTCTTGCAATAACAACATCTTCTGCAATATCCCGGTTTTCTGCAACTTCTATTACTGCATCTTTATCAATAGTACTGTTAGTGGTACCCCTTATCCAGAAAGTACCCCAATCGCCATTGGCAGGAAGCGTAATATTTAAAGTTGGTGTTCCTATACCCGCAGCAGCAGTTAAAAAGTTTACCTGCCCGCCTGCTGTACGATAATTTTTAAGGTGTACTGCAACCCCTGAAGGAAAAGTGTTGGCATTGCCATTCCTGTTGTTGATGATTCTTGCCTGGCATTGTCTATAAGCGCCATTGGCTACATAATCATCAATCTGTTCAGGAGTCAGGTTTATCTGCACTTCGATTTCAGGAACATATTCGCTGCTGCGGAATACATGCCTTACACAACTTGAGAAAAATAATGCAATACAGCAAAGCAGGGTAATGATACGGAAATTCATACGTGAAGGTTTAAGTGAATAAAGATTTTATATAATCAAAAACATATCCTTTTACCTGTAATAAACTTTGGGCTTTTATTATCGTTACACAAACTTTTACCACTGAACTTTTATGATGGTTTTATTAAGGAACCAAGACAAAATTTATAATGATAATCTCCAATACACTTTTAAACAGTTTGCTTATTTGCGGTAACATCTATTTATCGGATTTATTTAGCGGATGGAAACGCTGCAATTGAAATTCTCATGTTATATCAGGATACCTGAAGATTAAATTTAGACAATTCTTTCTGTAAAAGAAAATACATTTAAAATACTTCGCTTCGGTAAAAGCTCAATAAAGACATTTCGGATGAAAGTAATGCGACGCAATGATGCTGCTATGAAATACAAATGCCGGTTTCAAAAAAAATTGCCTGGCTTTTTTTAAAACCGCTTTGCTCTATTTTTACAATATGAAAACAATAGGCATTATCGGTGGCCTTACATGGCTTTCCACATTGGATTATTACAGACTGCTCAATGAAATGATGAATGATAAACTGGGTGGCGTTTCATCGGCAAAAATTATTTTGTATTCTGTTGAGTTTGCCGAAATAAAAACGCTTACTCAGGCGGGGCAATGGGATGGTATTGCAGCAATTATGTGTAATGCCGCACAGAAATTAGAAAAAGCTGGTGCCGACTGTTTATTAATTGGAGCTAATACAATGCATAAAATCGCTGATGAGATTCAGGCATCGGTGAAGATACCTGTTATACATATTGCCGAAGAAACTGCAAAGGAAGTTTCGCTGAAACAATTGAAAACAGTGGCTTTGCTGGGAACGAAGTACACCATGCAGCTTGATTTTTATAAAAGCAAACTACAGGATAAAAACATTAGTGTAATGATTCCGGACGATGAGGCAGATATTGAATTTATGAACGATGCTATTTATAACGAAATGGGCAAAGGCATTTTTCTTCCTGAAACAAAAGAGCGGTTTATTAAAATAATAGATGCGTTAATTAAAAGAGGGGCCGAAGGTATTATACTGGGTTGCACCGAAATACCGATTCTGATTAAGCAGGAAGACAGTAGTGTTGCTGTTTTTGATACTACAGATATTCATGCACGTGCCGCAGTAACATTTGCTTTGAATTAATTTTTTGGGCCTTGCATGATAAGGAACTGCTATAAAGCCCTGACGCGCAAATAATATTTGCTGAACTTTGGAAAAAGCTCAATATATAATCAAACAGCGGAAGAGTGCGACGCAAGAAAAGTTAAATAGAAATGCCTGAGTTGGGTCAAAAAAAAATTAAACCCTATGGCTGTTTAACCTGTAAATATTCCTGGAGTGTTTTTACATACTCTTCAAATGCGGCAATACCTTTCTTTGTTATTTTACAACTGGTATTGGGGTAATTATCTTTAAACTCTTTTATTACATCTATATAACCGGCTTCTTTTAATTTTTGTACCTGCACGCTAAGGTTGCCGGCGGTAGCATTTGTTTTTTCTTTTATAAAAATAAACTCAGCCTGCTTTACGCTAATGAGCAAACTCATTACCGCGAGGCGCAATTGCGAATGTAATATGGGATCTAATTCTTTAAACATTCACTTGCTTTTAAATACTTTCTTCTGAGAATAATGCCGGGTATCAACCACATTGCCGTTGCTGATAATGCCATTAAAAGAAGATCGGTTTTTATACTGGTATAAACACTGATGACACAACAAACCCAACATAATATTCCGCCATATAACATGGGCTTGAACTTAGTAATACCGCCTGTTAATATGGAAGGTATTCCATAAAGCATGAGAAATAATGAGGTGGAATAACTGGCATAATCGAAGGTTATTTCGTGCGGGCCTTTTAATGTATTGTAATCTTTGAATATCGGGTTAAGATGTGAAACAATACCGGCGTTAATATGAATGAGCAAAAAAACTGAAACGCCAAAACAAGTCCAGATATAACCGAGGGCAATATCTTCATATTTTAAAACCTTGCGCATTCTGCCTTCGCGTATAGAAATAAAAATCTGGGGTATGATTGCTATTAACGTGAGCAGCCATATATCGAACGGCAGTTCAAAATTGAATTGTACCTGCGCAAAAGTTACCAGGGAACAAAACGTAATAACACTGCCCCATAATATGGGGCCAATACCGGTATCGTGATAAGAACCTTTTGCCTTGTTGATCATTTGCTGTATCAACTGCAAACTTTCCTGTTCGGTTAATTGCTTTTCTTCAGCCATGTTGTTGCTTTTTAAAAACTGCGTTTAAAATAAATCCCGGAACGATCCATAATAATACAGCTACCGCAGCCAGCAATAAATAAATATTTGCATTTTGTATAAAAAATGAAACGGAAGCCAGCAGCCAGCATAGAAATGAAGTAATAATATGATACCGGAATTTTGAGAGTATACCAGTTAAAAAAGCGGCAAGCCCTGCAAGAATAAGGATTATAGAAATGGCTATATAATGTATTCCTGCAAAGATGGCCGTAAATGCTACCAGCACAGAAATAAAAAAACCTGTCCACACAAAATCAATTGCTTCATCTGTAAATGTTTTTGCCTTTTTCTTTTTCTCTTCTTTTACCTGAACATAAGATTGTACAAAAAAAACAGGTATGAATAAGTAGAATGGCTGGAACGGAAAGGTAATAATGGCTTTATCTGTAAGGTAACTTAATATACTGCAAATAAAGATGCTGAAGCCATATATAATAACGGCGACACCACTTTCATGAAAATAACCTTTGGCCTCATATATGGTGCGGCTTATGAGTTTCAGGCTTTCTTCTTCGGTAAGTTCTTTTTGCTGTTCCATATTATTGTTGTGATTTATATCTTGCCCTTAGTAAATAACCCGGAATGATCCAGGCAATAATCATGGCAAGCGGGATCATTAAAAACTGGTAGTCATATTCTTTTATAAAAGTGCATAGAACAGAAAGTACCCAGCAGCCGATACCCCCGAGTATTAATGGCCTGAAACGTAAAATGATACCCGATAAAAAAATAGGCATGCCGTACAGTGCGAGTACTACGGGGTTTATATGGCTGTAATATTCACCACCAGTTAACCTGCCTATGAGAAAGGCCAGCAAAAAAATAAGTACCAGAAATGTAACCCAAACAAAAGCAATAATATGATCTGTATAGGTTCTTACTTTTCGTTGTTTATTTTTTTTTCTTAGCTGATACAACTGGTAAAAGAAAACAGGCCAGGAAGCCATCCACACCATGTAATGATAGGGATACTGAAAAAAATGAAGCAGTATAAATTGAATTATACTGCATATAAAAACATTCCAACCCCATATCAAGTACATATCGCCTCTTTCTGCAAATTTGTCTTTTGCACGGTTGATCATTGTCTCAATCAACTCGAGGCTTTGCTGTGGGTTAAAGTCTTGCTCTACCATAATACAAATTTGAAGTTCCCCTAAGGGATGTTACTATTTTATGCCTGTATTTTTTGTATTGCCTTTGCATTTTTCTTTGGTGCAAATTTTTTAAGAAACCTGCGTATTAAAAAACCACCCAATGCAGAAGGTAATAACCATAAAATCCATTGCATATCTATCTGCACATTTACAACAAGAAAGGCAGTGCAGGATGCAATTAACGCACCCATCATTCGTGTAATATGGCTGGTGATCCAAAATTGCTTTATGGTTTCTTTACCCATAAATAATTGATAATCCATCCTTGCAAAGTTTAAACATATAAGACCGAATACACCCGGCACCAGCGAAAACATATTTCCATCAACTGCGCCTTTTACTGACATGTACAAAAGAAAGGCACTAAAGCAAACCCCAAAAGCAAACAGCGCATAATCCAATGCTGTAAATACTTTGGGGCGCACAGCATTGTTGCGTTTCAGCCAAACAATCCGGTAGCCTGTAGTAACCATATAAAAAGTAAAACCGCCTACTGCAAAGAGGAACAGGTTTTCATGTGTGGGCAGGTTGCTTATTACCAAAGCCGATACAGCAGCCGTTATCATACCAATGGAAAAAAGTTTTCCGTTAAGTATATGCGCCTTTTTCCCTTTTATAACGGCGGCAGCTACAGTGCCACATATTAAACCAAGCGTACCGCCCGCCACGTGCAATATGATCAGAATATTAAAAAGCTGCTGCATCAGGTTTTGATTGAAAGTATTAATTGCAAAGTGCTAACTGTGCCTCTGCCTGCTCTTTGCCCCAGTTTGGATACAAAGGCTTTGATTGTGTTGCTTTAAAAAGATCGATTGCTTTTTGAAACAATGGTTTCGCTTTATCTTTTCCACCGCCAAACTGTTCGGGAGTTCCAAACATGCTCATTCCCTGTAAATAATAGATACGTGGATTTGTTGCATCGAGCGCCATGCCTTTTTGTAAAGCAGCACCTGCTTCCATGCCATTGGTTTGCCAGCGGGTTTGAGGGTCAACCATCATCTGCTGTGTAGCGGCCATATTGCGCAGCGTTTCAATTTCAGATTTTGCAGTATTATCTGTTGCTGCTGCTTCAGCTTTGCTGCAGAAAGATTTTATCTTTTCAGCGTTCGCATCTTTATCAATATTCGCATCGCTCCATGCGGGCAATACCAAACTAAGGCCTGCATAATAATAAGGCAGCCATTGTGTTTTTTCGGCATCGCCAATTCTTTCAAACGCTGCAGAGGCTGCAATAAATTCTGCAGTTGATTTTGCGCCATCCATCATTGCCAATGTTTTTTTCATGGCATCGTTAAATTTGTCGCTTTGTGCGTTAACTGCTATGCTGCAGAAGATCGCAGCGGAAAGAAGTAATCGTTTCATTGTTTGTTTGATTTATTGTTTGTTTTTTTAGAATTTTTTGTACCCTGCATTTGTTCTTTGGCCGTCTTCCGTTGTGTCACTCACTTGTACGCTTTGTTCTCTATTCATCTGTGGCTGCACTCCAACGTTCCTGCTATTTTGCGCTGCTCATTCATAATCTAACCGTACAAGTGTGCGACGCAAGAAAAGCTTCATTTATATTCTTCGGCCGGGCTCATAATAATATTTCTATAAATTTCCATTAATTGCATCCTGCGTTCTGTCGACACCCCAGCTTAAAAATACGCCGATAAAATAAAATCTTTTTGCCGGAGGCAATATGGGTTGTTTATTTAAACCATTGTAAGAATAATTATACCCATACACCTGGTTGCTGCCCAACACATTGGTTACACTTGCAACAAATACCCAGAATGTTTTGGCATTTGCTTTACCAACACTTGGCACATAGTTCATACTAAAACCAAGGTTATGATAATCTTTGGTTTTTCCCTGATCGGCAATATTGTATTTGTTACCGCTGTTGCTGTACATGAGGTTATAATACGGCCTGCCGGTTGCGTAACTGTATGTAAAATTGAAACCGGTTTTAATGCTCGTATAAAAACGTTTCATAACAAGCGATGCAGTGTGTGTTGCAGCAAAATTCGGCGTAAGCTGACCGGGATAATTCAGATAATCCCGTTTTGTATCAAGGTAAGAATAGCTTACCCAGTAATCAAAATTCTGAATACTTTTCTTATCTCTCCAGAATAACTCAAACCCTTTGGCATAGCCGCTTCCGTTATTGTTATACAATGAATAAAAGTTATTGATGGGTATTGCTTTTACAAGATCATCGTACTTTTTATAAAATGCTTCAACACGAAATATTCTATCACTTACCGATCTTTGATAATTAAGTATATAATGTGTTGCTTTTGTGTAACCAAGATTGGTGGTGTACAGCAATTGTGTGTTCTCAGGCTTTTGATAAAATATGCCATACGCCGCCGATACCTGTGCACCTTTACCAACCTTATAAGCAAGCGATAACCGCGGTGCAAAATTTGTTTTGCTGATGATGGAAGAATGCTCAAAACGGCCCCCCACTTTAGCAGCAAGTTCATTGGTAAGGTAAATATCTGTTTCTGCAAATATGGCCTGGTAATTATCTACAAGTTTATAAATCGTATCGTTGAAGTTATTGTTATTAACGGCGTACCAGTATTCACTTCCAAACCGCACGGTGCTGATGCCGAATAATTTCTTTTCGAACACGGCCCTTATTTGTGAAAGATCCTGCCTGCTAACGATAGCAAAGTTTTTGGCTATATAAGGATAGCTGTTGATAAATTTCTGTTCGTTGTTACCATTTTGCAGTTGCTGGTTAAGATCATCTTTATTGGTGCTGTAACTGGCGCCCAGGTTCATTTTCCAGCCGTGGCCAAGATTGTCTTTCCAGCTAAGATTGTTGTACCAGTTTACATTGTGCAGGCCAAATGCATCTTTTAGTTCAGCGCTGTCAATATCGGGCCTTCTTAACCCAAGCTCACTTACCGAGAATGTAGTATAGTATTTTACCATGCCACCACCTTTGGTTTTAAAACGAAAGTTGGCATCACCATTATGAAACACAGGCATTTTAAAATAATCCGGCGTTTGCTTTACGATATTAAAATAAGCTACCAGGTTTACATAGTTGTAATTAACACCCCATGATGATTTTTTATCTTTTGCAAGTGCCTGTATTCCCGCACCCACCACGATAGGAGAGATAGATGCATTGATGGCAGTCTTCTCCGGTAAGTCAATGGACTCTAATATTAGTGCAGAAGACAAAGCCTGACCATATAAAGCTGAATAGCCACCGGTACTAAAAACCGTTCCTTTGAATAACATGGGCAAAAAGCGGCCACGCGATGCAATATCAGGAACGCTGGTACCGTAAGGGTTGTTTACTAAAGTGCCATCAATAAATTGCTTGGTTTCGTAACCGGCACCACCGCGCACAAACAAACCCTCCTGCTCGCCAACCTGTTGTGCGCCGGGTAACGTTTTAACCGCCGAACTAATATCCGCATTACCACCGCCAACGGTTAAGACATCTAAAGAACTCAGCACTGTTGCAGCTCTTTTGCTGTCGCCTGCTGCAAACGAACCGGCTGTTACTGTTACTGCTTTTAATTCGTCCAGCAGTTCTTTTAATTCAGCTTCAATTACAATGGGTTCTTTATCGAGTATTACTTTCTGTTCGAAAGTTTTATTGCCCACATTGGTGATTGTGAGAAGAAATTCCCCTTTTTCAGTGGTGCTAAATTTAAAGTTGCCCATAGAGTCCGCAACGGCCCCATCGTAAGATCCTTTTAAAGAAATGGCAGCGCCGGGTAATGGCCTGTTCTTGTTATCTTTTACTTTGCCGCTTATGGTAACCTGCGCAAAACCCTGTATGGCGGCAAGTATAAGGGCAAATACTACAACTAACTTTTTCATATTTTTACTTTGACGGCACAAACATAGAGTAGTTTATAAAATAAACCAAATTATTTTTCAAATACAATACCAGAAATATTTAAGCGGCATTTTGAGCCATGCTGAAGAATATGAATGAAGTTTTACTTGCGTCGGACACTTGTACGTTAGGAACTTTTTTGAGCTTGAGTGCGAAGGGCTATAGCGGGTAAGCTTGCATATTGGCAGGCTGGGAATGGTTTTATTTATACATTCGCATATACACAAGTTACCGCCAAGTTTTACAACCAGTCTTATGTTGCAGACATTTTCATTTAGGACAGAAACTTCTGACAATATCTATCATCATACGGTTCATTCAATTGACCCAAAAACGGCTGTCCCCAAATGGATAATCCAGATTGAAGATTTGCAAGATGAAGTTTACTCATTTAATCCAAACCAAGTAGACAACATTATGCAACAATATTCAAACGGGCATTTGAAAATCTATGTTGACAAAGAGCCTTACTTTTTGACTTTTCAAATTGGCGACAAATGTCAAGTTGTGCATATTGACAAAGTAAGAAAAAGTGAACCAGATTTTATTGCAAAGGTGACTTACTTAACGACAGAACAATGTGGAAGAAAGCGTTATGTAATTTCCGGTTATAGACCTCATATTAAATTCAATGGACGAAAAGAGCTCACTTCAGGCGAGCAATTATTTGTTGATAAAGACAAAGTATTCCCAGGCGACACAGTAACCGCAGAAATAAGGATTATAGGAAAAGATTTTTTCAAAAACTATTTATTTGTTGGGCAACATTTTGAAGTAGCAGAAGCTTCTCATCTTGTAGGGCATGGAGAAATTCTTACAGTAGTAAATCCTGATTTGCGACAAGCCTGCTACTGACAGGCATTGCTAAAAGCGTGGCAGTGCGGAATAAACATCAACATTTGTAATTCTTTTCAATCTTATTTATCTTCTCACGAAACCACACTCTTCCATCTACGCTTAGATAAAAGCCCCATAAAGCATTCAACCGTACAAGTGAGTGACACAACTAAAGCTTCATTTATGTACTGCAGATCAGTACAAAATGGTTTTAATATTGCCCGGTACTTAACAGCACCAATGTACAGGCTTCTACCGGCTGAATGCCTTTTGCAGCAGCCATTTCAGCCAGTTCGTTATTCTCGGCACCTGGGTTAAAAATGATGCGCTTCGGGTGAAGTGAAAAAATATAATCGTAGTATTCTTTTTGGTGTTGCTCGTTAAGATAAAGTGTAACCGTATCTACATTTTCTATGTTTGGGTGCTCAGTAACAATAGCAGTATCCCCAATTTTTCCTTCCTTTCTTCCAATCGCCACTACAGGATGATTGTGTGCAGTTAATCGATTTACTGCAAGATAACTGTAACGCGAAGGGTTTTCAGAGGCTCCCAATACTATTGTGTTTTTCTGTAGGTTTTGCATGAAGCAAATATTTTTTGTAAAGATACAGGTAATACAAAGCGGTTAAAAAACTGCCGGACATAGCAACGAATAACATACCCATTGCTAATTCGTTTCCATTATTATCCCTGAACAGCAGAGCCAGCACAAAGATGATGATGCATGCAATGCTGCATAGCCAGTAATACCTGAGTATTTGTTTATTACCTGTTGCTGTTGTTGAAAAATAATGGCACGCTGCACTGATGAGCTGCCATAAACCCAGTGGCATTAATAATAACAACGACCCAAAAAAATAACTGCCCACAAACAAAGATGCAATGGCCAGAATAACTGCTATAATTACGATGAGCACCTGTGCGTAGAAGTCAAATTTTTTAAGCATGGTTTGGTTATTTGTTGCAAGATGACTGATTTGGCCGGTTTCAAATATCAGTAGTGTAAGGTATTTTATATTAATGCTGATCGGTGCAACTTGCTAATGTTATTTTGAACAACCTGATATTGCAATAATAAAAGGTTTACATTTTCATCTTAAAAAAAATTGATCATGCGTATAGAATACTTTTTTTCCATGCTGCTTTTTATGTTTGTTTATGTAACAGTAACCGCGCAAACACTGGCAGAGGCCATCAATAATAAAGACACCGTAACAGCAGCAAAATTGATTCTTGCAGGCGCTGATGTAAACAAGCCAGATGAAAATGGGTCTACGTTTTTAATCAGTTCATGCCGCTATGGAACAGATACGTTGATGGAGAAATTTTTATTACAGCATGGTGCACATCCGGATGCGCCAAGGTCCCCAAAAGGCAGAACAAGCCTTATGGTGGCTTGTGCTTATTACGGCGATATTCCTATGTGCAGCTTACTTTTACAATTTGGAGCAGATGTAAATGCTGCCGCAAACGATGGCACTACCGCATTAATGCTGGCCGCCAAGAATGAAAAATCGAACCTGGTGGCTTATTTGATAAAAATGGGTGCAAACGCTGCAGCAAAAGATGCAGATGGTAATACAGCCCTGGTTTATGCGCAAAATGGAACAGTAGATGAATGGATGCTAAAATCAATGCCGGACGCTAAGCTTGATAAAGATGCAACGATTAAAATACTCACCTCAGCATTGACAATAAAACCTTGAAATGGAAATTAATATTTTAAGACAATTCTTTCGTTTACGCTTACAGCAGATCCGTCTGCTATGAATACAGATTTGGGAGGTTGATTAAGAAACTGTTCAAATGCATTACCATACATACCGGTAACATCGCATTGTACATCGTAAGAAATTACTTTATGAATTTTCCATTGCGGGTGCACTACATTGTATGCTGAGGTTTTGTTTTCTGCAAGTTTTGTATAGCCCCAGTAGTGCTCTGTTATAAATGCCGCCTCACTGTTTTCAATAAGCGGCGAAGATTTTTTTTCAGCAATGGCACTTATATAATTCCATTCTTTCTTAAAAAGCCATTCGTATTTTATTTCAAGTGTGTTCACATTTTCTAATATAGAATTTTTCATTGGGTGATAATAATAATGCTCACCGTAAAGCAATGCTGCTACAATACAAATCATTTTTTTTGGTACGATCTCTTTTATAAAAACCACGCCCCGTTTCCATTCATTGTTTTCTTTGAACTTCACATAAAACCTGAGGTTGAATTCTTCAAAATTCCTGTAAAAAGGAATACCCAAACCTTTGATCTTCGTGTTAAGAAACATAAAGCCCACAAGGCTTACATAGCAGGTACCGTTCCATACATCCAGCTCTGTTCCTTTTGGTACATAAGGCAATAATACAGATGGATCAATTTCATAATTTATGAAAAGCAGGTTCTTCCATTCAGCGGTGAGAAATGTTTTGTGCATAGTATGTTTTTAAAAAAGATGATATGCTTTCCGCGGCAATTTTTTAATAATGTCTTCGAATGCTGTTTGCAATTCAGCGTACTTAAATGTAAAACCATTTTCAAGTAATTTGGTTGGCAGCACCCACCTGCTTTTTAAAAGTAATTCTGTTTCTGTTCCAATAAGTGCTGCGCCAATTTTCAGCATCCATTTAAAAGCTGGTAAACCAATTTTATGGCCGGTAACTTTTCTGAGTGTGCGCATAAATGTTTCGTTATTCACCGGGTTTGGACTGCTTACATTGAATATGCCTTCCAGTTCTTTATGGCTGTACATAAACTCAATTGTTCTGCATATATCTTCTACATGTACCCAGCTATACATTTGTTTTCCGCTGCCCTGTTTGCCGCCTAACGCAAATTTGCACAAATTAAGGTAAGGGATCATTACGCTGTCATTGCCAAGTGTAACTGCCATTCGCATAGCAACTTTCCTTGTAAACGCTGTTCTTTGTTCAAAAAATGTTTTCTCCCATAGTTTGCAGACCTGCACGCTAAAGTCGTTGTGAAAGTTCGTGCTGTATTCATCGTTCGGCTGCACTGTTGCATGCGGGTAAATAGTTGCAGATGCAGCATTGATCCATAGTTTCGGCGGCACGGTTGCGTTTCTTATTGCTTCACCTATGGCTTTGGTGCTGTTGGTGCGACTATCAAAAATCTCCTGCTTGTTCTTTTCATTGTATCGGCAGTTTACACTTTTGCCTGCAAGGTTTATTATTATCTCAGCACCGTCAATTTCTTTACACCACGGCCCTGCATCCTTTGCGTTCCATGCTACCAGTCTTACATTTTGTTGCAGTCCTTTTTCGATGTTGAATTTCCCCCGGGCGTTGTTACTCAGGTCATGCACATTGCGGGTAAGTATTACGATTTCATTCTCTGTGCCGAAGTAGTTTGCAATGGCATTGCCGATAAACCCGGTGCCACCAGCTATTACGATCTTCTTATTTTTCATGATGGTATTATTTAAGTTGTGCTAAAGGGCGTTGCATGTGATGGCGGGTTTCATCGTAACATAAATGCGCATACCATATGGCCATTACGGGTGCAGCAAAAAGTAAGAATAAAAATGTAACAAGAAACATAGGTACTGCTATCCCGGCAAGCATCAGCGCAGTAAGAATATACACGGCAACGTGGTAAGGCCTTCGCCGTCCGCCTTTGGCGGTAAAGCTTCCGGTAAATTCGTGAACCAGTATGCTTATAAACTGCCAGCCGCCCACAATAAAATACCCGGTTAAAAATGAGTACCCGTATTCCCCGCTAAAGGAATACACAATTGCAAAAAGTATTAATGCAACCTGCAGCATCCAATCCAATTGTTTAAACTTTTTCATATCTGTAATTATTATACTTTCAGGAATTATTGAAAATTAAGAACTTTAATAAAGCCGGAATTACCGGCTTTTATTTCTCCACTCAAAAACTTTATTTTATCAGTTTTAAAAAGCTGCTCCAGAACCAGTTCTCTTCCGCTTTAATCATTACATCCATCGTTTTTTCTGCCTGGCCAGCAAATTTTTTAATGCCTTCAATGGTTTCGGTAAAGGCTTTTACTTCGCTGTTTCTTTTATCGCCTTCTATATCGCTTAACTGGTTCAGCACTTTCAGCATCGGGTCCAGCTCACGTTTTTTGCGCTGGTACATAATTTTTGTAGCCACTTTCCAGATGTCTTTTTCAGCAGAAAAATATTCTTTCCTGTCGCCCTGAACAATTACTTTATCTACCAAGCCCCAGTTCATTAATTCGCGAACATTCATGTTGGCATTGCCGCGGCTAATGCTCAGTTCTTCCATAATATTATCGGTACTAAGCGGTGCACTTGCAATAAGCAGCAATGCATGCACCTGCGCCATTGTTCTGTTGATGCCCCACTGGCTGCCGAGTATGCCCCAGCTTTGTGTAAATTGTTGTTTGGCTTCATTCAGTTTCATGATGTAAAATTAATCAGAGTTTCTGAACTTTCAAAACTTTATGAAACTTAATTTTTTTTAGAAAGTCATTATGAACCAAGCAGAAGTTTTTCATAGCATCGCCTCTTGCGTCGCACTCTTGTACGTTCAGATTATGCCTGAGCTTTCAACAGCCAATACAACTGAACACGGATGACACAGATTATAGGGATAAACACAGATTTTAAAATCCAAAAAAATCCGTACGATCTGTGTCATCTGTGTTCTATCATTTACGCATCAGGCAAAGCTCAATTACATTCCAAACGTACAGGAGTGCGACGCAAGAAAAGCTTCATGCATATTCTTCAGCCCGGCTCAAAAAAATCTATAAATATTTAGCTGCACGTACAAGGTCTTCCGGGGTATCAATCTCTACGCCCATATAATCAACAATCACCATTTTAAGGGGAATACCGTTTTCAAGGTAGCGCAGGCATTCAATTTTTTCAGCGCTTTCCAGAGGAGTCATGGGCCAGTTGGTAAAATTAATAAGCGCCTGTTTGCGAAAGGCGTACACGCCAATATGTTCGTAGTAAGTAATATTAGTGTCTTTATTGCGCGGATAAGGGATTACCGAACGGCTGAACAAAAGCGAGTTGCAATTTTTGTCAACCGTAACTTTTACATAATTGGGGTCATCAATAAACTGCTGCTCTTTTAATACCTGCATAAGGCTTGCCACCTGCACTTTTTTTCCTTCTTCACCTTCAAAAACATGGAGCAGTTTTTTTAGCGGGTCACGTTTTACAAAAGGCTCATCGCCCTGCACGTTTACCACAATATCTGCGTGCATATCGGCTACGGCTTCGGCAATTCTGTCGCTGCCGCTTTCGTGCTGTTTTTTGCTCATTACCGCTTTGCCGCCATGCGCCGTTATTTCGTTAAAAATAATTTCACTGTCGGTGGCAACAACTACCTCATCGAATAAACCTGTGGCAACGGTGTTATCGTAAGTGTGGCGTATTACGGGTTTATCGCCAAGCATCTGCATCAGCTTTGCGGGGAAACGTGTAGCTGCATAACGTGCAGGAATGAAAGCAATTTTTTTCATTGATAAAGCTTTACTGCAAAGATGCGCATTAAGCTTTTAAAAACTCAATTGGTTGGCCAGGCGCTGCAATTCTATTTCGGCTGACTTAGCCGCGTAGCTGAGATTTATTAAGAGATAGCCGGCGTTTTCGAAAGTCTGTTGCGCATTTTTTACATCAACAATAGTGGCATTGCGCAGTTCAAATTTCTTTAACACCAGGTCAAGTAACTGCTGAGACAGCTTATAATTTTCTTTTTGGGTTTCTAACTGCTGCAATGCTGATGCATAAGCCTGGTAGGTTTTTACTGCAGTGGATGCATTATCTCTCAGCAAAGTTTCTTTCTGGATCACTGCATTTTTTGTATCGATCTCTGCAACCTTCTGCTGTCGCTTTAACGCAGTACCATTATAAATTGGAATCGACAGGTTTAAGCCAAATGTTGGTCCGTAAGTTTGGTTGAGCAAAGTAAAACCGGCAGAGCTTTGAGAGCGGTTGTAATTAAACCCTGTATTAAACCGCACCGAAGGGTAACGTTGTGCCGCAGTTTCTTTTTCTATTAATTGGTTAATGCTTATTTGCTGGTTGGCGGCAACGATCTGTGGGTTTTCGGCAAGCTTGTTCAGAACACTGTCGAGTAGTACATTTTTATTTACAAGAATTGTATCATTGATCATTACAGAACTGTCTGGCTTTAAATTCAATGATGTAAGAAAATCTGTTTTTGCCTGGTCGATAATTACCTGCTGTGCCTGCTTGCTTTGCAGCAATGCATTCAGATCTAGCTGCGATTGAAACAGGTCTGCATTATTTGCCAGGCCAACCATTTGCTGGGTTTTAACGATCTCCAGCCTTTGCGATGCCGCAGCAATAGATGCATCGAGCGTTTTTAAATAACCCTGCTGGCGCACTACATCGTAGTACTGCGTCATTACCAATGCAATCGTATTTTGTATTTGCGCATTCAGTAATTGTTCGCTTTGCTGTTGCAATTGTTCCAGCCTTTTTTTTGTAGAAACAACACGCATACCGTTGTACAGTAAAATATTTGCAGCCACACCAGCGGTAAGGTTGTTCGCCGTAACTCCGTTGCGGTTGGTATTGGTGCCATTGCTTAGTTTTTGATTGAGTGTTGTTACCTGTTCATTATCGTTGGCAGTTGCCGATACGGTGGGCAGGCCACCAGCTACGCCATAATTATTTAAAAGTGTATTGGCTTCTATATTGTTTTTTGCAAGCTGTATATCAAGGCTGTTTTTGAGTGCAATATTTAATGCATCACTAAGCGAAAGCGGTTGTTGTGCTTTTGTTTTAAAACTTATCAGTAACAGTATTAAAAGAAAATTTTTCATCAATATTTATTATTCAAATAAAATATTATTTAGCCAGCTACAGTTTTTTTGGCATCGCCGGTTGTGTCACTCACTTGTACGTTCGGAACATTGTCTGAACCATGATTTGGGGGGATTGAAAAGATTTACGGGATAAACTTAATATAATCCGGTAATCCAAATAATCCTTTAAAATCCCTGTTCAGACAATTTCTTCAGTACAAGAGTGCGACGCAACAAAAGCTTCATAGTATTCCCCAAGCCCGGCTCATAAAAACTACTCTGTAATTTCTGTATTGTGTGTTTTATGCTTACCCGATAAAAAAGTGTACACCGCAGGAATTACGAACAAGGTTAATATGAGTGAAAACAAAATGCCCCCGACAATAACAATACCAAGCGGCACACGGCTTGTAGCCGATGCACCCAAACTTAATGCAATTGGCAAAGCGCCCAACGATGTTGCAAGGCTCGTCATTAATATGGGCCTTAAACGTTGCGCTGATGCTTCTAAAACTGCCTTCATTTTAGGCATTCCAAATTCTCTTTTTTTATTGGCGAATTCAACAATCAGAATCCCGTTTTTTGTTACAAGTCCAATCAGCATAATAATACCGATCTCTGAAAATATATTAAGTGTTTGATCAAAGACATACAGGCTTAATAAAGCACCTGCAAAAGCCAGTGGTACCGTAAACATAATAACAAAAGGATCAACAAAACTTTCGAACTGTGCAGCAAGCACGAGATAAATTAATAGAAGTGCCAAACCAAGTGCAAACGCAGTGTTAGAAGAACTTTCTTCAAAATCACGTGAAGGCCCGCTGAGCGATGTTTGAAAACTTTCATCCAATAATTTATTGGAAATGGCACGCATCGCTGCAACGCCGTCGCCAATGGTTTTGCCTTCGGCAAGCGATGCAGAAATAGTGGCGCATTTAAACCGGTTGTAGTGGTAGAGTGTTGGCGGGCTGCTGCTTTCTTCCAATTTTACAACGGCGGTTAATGGAATATTTTCGCCACGGCTGTTTCTTACATAGAGTTTTTCAATATCGGCAGGTTTACTACGGTCTGTTCTTTCCACCTGTCCAATTACCTGGTACTGTTTGCCATTCATGATGAAATAGGCCAGCCTTCTTCCGCTAAACGCTGCCTGCACAGCGGCTGCCACATCGGTGGTGGAAAGACCAAGATCCTGTGCTTTAATACGGTCGATGGTTAATTGCAGTTCGGGTTTATTGAATTTTAGATTTACATCAACGTTTTGAAAGATGGGATCTTTCCTGGCTTCTTCAAGAAACTTGGGGATCATCTCCTGCAGCTTACTAAAGTCGAGGTTTTGTAAGATAAACTGTACCGGTAAAGCACCCCGCGAACCAAGCCCCACAGAAATGGTTTGTTCCTGTATGGCAAAAATTCTTGCATCGTTAAATTGCGGCAGCCGCTTTGAAACATCCTGTGCAATTTCGTTCTGGGTACGTATTCTTTCATTTGCAGGAACAAGGCCAACACGGCCAAAGCCACTGTTTACACCAGTGCCTCCAAAACCCGGCGTAGAAGTAAAAACAAAATCTTTCTCAGGCACAGAGTCATATAAATAATTTACCACTTTATCCGATATCTTTTGCATTTGATCATAGCTCGTTCCCTCTGCACCTGTAATGCTGAAACGTACCGTATTCCTGTCTTCCATTGGCGCCAGTTCGCTCTGAAGATTATTGTAAGTAAACCAGATAATAACCACGCATGCTACTACAATTATCCATGCAAGCCAGCGCACTTTCATAAAATTATTCAGCAGATTTTTATAGCCATTTTCCATGCCGGTGAAGAATGGTTCTGTTTTACGGTAGAACCATCCATGCTGCGCATTCTTTCTGTTCAGGTAAACATTCAGAACAGGTGTAATTGTGAGCGATACAAATGCTGAGATCAGCACCGCAGTAGCCACCACAATTCCAAACTCACGAAACAGGCTACCTACAAAACCTTCAAGAAATATTAAGGGCAAAAACACCACTGCCAGTGTAATGGAAGTTGAAATCACTGCAAAGAAAATCTCTTTACTGCCTTCAAGCGCCGCTTTTCGAATGGGTAAACCGCCTTCAAGTTTTCTGAATATATTTTCTGTTACCACAATACCATCATCTACCACAAGTCCTGTTGCCAGTACAATACCAAGCAACGTCAGAATATTAATTGAAAAACCTGCCACATACATTACAAAAAAAGTGGCTATCAAAGAAATGGGAATATCTATCAATGGCCTAAGTGCGATTAAAATGTTGCGGAAGAAAAATAATATTACCAGCACCACAAGGCTGAAAGAAATCATCAGTGTTTCCTCAACTTCTGCAATGGACTGGCGCACCAGCCGGGTGTTATCGATCAACACATTGAAAGTAATATCCGACTTATTGCTTTTTTTTATTTCCTCAAGGCGCTTGTTAAACTCATCGGAAATTTTTACATAATTCACGCCGGGTTGTGGAATTACTGCAAGGCCCACTGCATTTACACCATTATATTTCCAGCTTTGCTCAAGGTTCTCCGGGCCTAGTTCTACCTTAGCCACATCGCTTAAACGAATTATACCTGCAGCGCTTTCCTTTATGATCAGATTATTAAACTGATCTTCTGTAGTTAACCGCCCCAATGTGCGAATAGTAAGTTCGGTGCTGTTACCATAAATTTTACCTGCAGGCAATTCTACATTTTCACGGTTCAACGCATCGTTAATATCGTTGAAAGAAATGTTGTACGTATTCATTTTATCCGGCTGCAGCCAGATGCGCATGGCATATCTTTTTTGCCCAAGAATATTTATTGCACTTACGCCGTTAATGGTTTGCAATCGCTGCTGCAAAACATTTTCAGCATAGTCGCTCAATTCAAGCAAACCTTTGGAATGGCTTTGTACCGCCATCAATAAAATAAAATCGCTGTTAGCATCGGCCTTGCTTACTACAGGTGGTGCATCAATATCCTGTGGCAGGTTGCGTTGTGCCTGGCCCACTTTGTCGCGTACATCGCTGGCGGCAGTTTCCAGGTTTACATCAAGGTTAAACTCAACGGTAATATTGCTGGAGCCAATAGAGCTGGAAGAGTTAATGCTTTTTATGCCGGGTATACCATTGATCTCTTTTTCAAGCGGCTCGGTAATCTGGCTTTCAATAATGTCGGCATTGGCACCCACATAACTGGTGCGCACATTTACAATGGGCGGATCTATTGCCGGGTAATCACGCAGTGCAAGAAAACTGTAACCAACCACACCAAATAAAATAATCAGCAGGTTCATCACTGTTGCAAGTACCGGACGCTTTAAAGATAGTTCCGAAATGTTCATGGTTATTATTGCTGATTCACACCTGTTGATAATGCCTTTTAATAATTTTTTGCACTTAGCTGAAGATTACTATTCAGCTTCTGTTGTGTCACTCACTTATACGTTCGGAACAGTGGTCTACAGTTGACGGTCAACTGTCGACCGAAGATTCTTCTGCACAAGTGTGCGACGCAACAATGCTTCATAAATATTCTATAGCCGGATACCAAATAAATGATCGTATTGTTAAACACTTTGTTTATTGAGTAACGTCCTTTAATTGCTTTACACTTCTTATTTGCACAGGTGCATTTGGCTTGGCAAAAAGCACACCACTTACCACCACCGTATCGCCTGCCTGCAGGCCTTTGGTAACTTCAACGGCACCTTCTTTGCGTACACCGGTTTCTACATCTACAAATACCGCGTTACCATTTTTTACAATAACCATTTTCTTGTTCATTGCATCGGGAATAATGGCGTTTGTTGGCACCAGCACACTGCTTTTATCTTTACCCAGAACGATATTTACTTTTACAAATGAGCCGGGGTTAGCAACAGTATCCTGCAGCATTGCACGTACTTTAAGATTGCGTGTGTTTACATCAACCTGTGGTTCGCTTGCTATAATCAGCGCTTTGTGTTTTTTACTGTTCGCTTCATCAATTAGAACATCAACATAAGTACCTTTTTGTACCGAAGCACTGTATGCTTCAGGCAGGGTAAAATCTATTTTTACTTTACTTACCTGCTGCATACTTGCAATAATTGTTGCAGGAGTTACATAAGCTCCGGGGCTTACCTGCCTTAATCCTGCAACCCCACTGAATGGGGCTCTGATAACGGTTTTATCAATGAGCGATCTGGTATAACTGATATCGGCGCTGATATTGTTTACCTGGCTTATCGCCGCATCATAATCGGCCTGGTTTACGCCTTTAATGTCGAGTAGCTGGTGCAGGCGTTCTTCTGTTTGCTTTGCCAGCTCTAACTGAACCTGTGATTTATTTAGCTGCGCCTGAAGATCAGCATCATTAATTCGGGCGATTACGGTGCCTTGAGGAATGGATTTTCCTTCAGGTACATTTAAGTAGGTAAGGCGGCCACTTACTTCAGGATGCAGTTCTGCATATTCATTAGCGATTACGGTTCCGTTTACTTCAAGGGTATTTGAGATGGTGCTGGCACCTGCAATAATTACATCTACAATAACCCGGGAATCCTGCCTTTTTGCAGGGGGCTGCTTTTTAGAATTACATGCAGTGCTAAAAATAAACGCTGCAGTTGTAAACGATATAAAGGTCAGCCTCTTTAACAATGTCATCCGTAAAGGTTTTGTATTTTAGAATAAAGATAAGCACAGCGTATACTGATAAATACAAGTTGAACAAATTTAGAGACGAATGGTGAAATTTTTGCGATATAAAAAGTATAACTGCGTTTGTTTTACCCGAACACTACTGATTTTTTGCATACTTCACTTAAACGCTGACATGATGGTTCGGCTCAGTTCACCACTGTTCAGAACCTGAACAGATCCCGAAAGCATTCGGGAAAGCAGCGATACCATTAAAGACAAAAGCCGGAAACCATAAATAAAAAAGCCGCATTAAAGCGGCTCATTTATTTTTTTAGCGTTTATGCAATTTCCCAAACCTCTCTGCCTCGCAACAACTTATCTAAACTGCCTTTGCCTTTTGTAGCAATGGCTTCTTCAATCTGCATACGCATAATGTCTTCGTAGCAGGCTCTTTCTGTTTCATAAAACACACCAAACGGGCGTGGAAAATGACCTTCAACTTTAGGATTATCGAACATCCGGATCAGCAATTGCGCTTTATTAAGGTCTTTATCGTCGTGAATCCATAGATCATCTTTACTCGTACCATTATCAAGATCAACAACAACAGGTTTAAATCCGTCCAGCTTAATACCCTTATTCTGCGTGGTTCCAAAGATCAATGGCTTACCCTGCTCTAAAAACAAAGCCTCATCTGCCTTTGATTTTTTCTCGGTAAATACCTCAAAAGCGCCATCGTTAAAAATATTACAGTTCTGGTAGATCTCCAGGAACGATGAACCCTTATGCTGGTGGCTGCGGGTAAGCATGGCCTGCAAATGTTTGGGATCACGGTCCATAGTGCGGGCAATAAATGTTGCTTCTGCGCCCATTGCCAATGCCAATGGATTAAACGGATGATCAATGCTTCCGTAAGGTGTACTCTTGGTAATTTTATGTTCTTCTGATGTTGGCGAGTATTGCCCCTTGGTTAAACCGTAGATCTGGTTATTGAACAGCAACACATTTACATCAAAATTTCTGCGTAGTAAATGAATGGTGTGGTTGCCGCCAATGCTCAGTCCATCACCATCTCCTGTAACAATCCATACACTCAGCTCTGGTCTTGCAGCCTTTAACCCACTGGCAACAGCCGTTGCACGACCATGAATTGAGTGCATGCCATAAACATCCATATAATATGGAAAACGGCTGCTGCAGCCAATACCACTGATGATCACAATATTTTCTTTGGCAACGCCAATAGTGGGCATTATTTTCTGTACCTGTGCAAGAATAGAATAATCGCCGCAGCCGGGGCACCAGCGCACTTCCTGATCGGTAACAAAGTCTTTGGCAGTTAAAACAGGCAATCCGTTTGTTAGAGTATCGCTCATAATCCGATATTAATTGAGTAAAATTAAGCAATCCGCAATGATAAACATTTCCTGAGAATATTTGAAACGCGGATTAAATATTTTGCAACGCTTCCCAGTATTCAGCCGCCCTTCTTGTATGCGGAATAACGATGGTACCACCCACAATATTGGCAACAGCAAAAATTTCGTACATCTGCTCTGTGGTTACGCCAAGTTCGTGCGACTTACCCAAATGATATTTAATACAGTCATCGCAACGCAATACCATGCTCGCTACCAGCCCTAGCATCTCCTTCGTTTTTTTATCCAGTGCGCCCTCGTCGTAAGCATTGGTATCAAGGTTCCACAGGCGTTTCATCACAAGGTTATTCTTGCTCAGTATCACTTCATTCATGCGTTCGCGGTAATCATTAAATTCATTTACAAGTTGCGACATAATTAAAATTTTTACAAAAGTAAGTTGTGCAAACAATGCAATTCTTTCGAATACAGTAAAGACTTTTATTAACCAAGCATTTGAACCACTATGAAGCTTCTCTTGCGTCGCAACCTTCTACTGCAACAATTCTATTCAACAATTCTAACGCTATCTTGTATCACTTATTCTACCCAAAAAAATACAGATCATAAAAATGTTTACGTTAAAATTCCCCCTTTAGTGGGTTAGGGGGCAACCGTATCTTTCCTTTTTCTAACTTGCAGCCTCAATTTTCAAAACACAATAATGGAAAATCAATTATACGATTTTGGAATGATTGGCCTCGGCGTAATGGGGCAAAACCTCTTACTCAATTTGGCCGATCACAAATTCCCCGTTATCGGCTTCGATCTTGATGCAAAAAAAGTTGCCGCTTTAGAAGCATCTGCAACACCGGGTACAATTGTGAAAGGTGTAACCACACTCGCAGCTATGGTACAAGAGCTACAAACACCACGCAGAATAATGATGCTGGTACCAGCAGGTAAACCTGTTGATAATGTGATTGAGAGTTTACTTCCTTTAATTGAAAAAGGGGACATAGTCATTGATGGCGGTAACTCGCACTACACAGATACATTGCGCCGTGTAACTTACCTTGAAGAAAAAGGAATACACTTTATGGGTATGGGCGTAAGTGGCGGTGAGAAAGGTGCAAGAACCGGCCCCAGCATTATGCCCGGTGGAGATGTAGAAGCCTGGCATCATGTACAACCCTTACTGGAAGCAGTTTCTGCAAAAATAAACAACGAACCTTGTGTTGCATATATGGGCAAAGATGCAGCAGGCCATTATGTAAAAATGGTACACAATGGAATTGAATATGCCATCATGCAATTGATCAGTGAGGTGTACGATATTTTAAAACGCGGCCTGGCTTTAACCAACGATGAACTGTACGAAGTTTTTAAACAATGGAATGAGGGCGAACTGCAATCTTTTCTTGTAGAAATAACAAGAGATATTTTCCTGCAGCAGGATGATGTTACCGGCAACCGGCTGTTAGATATGATCCTTGACAAAGCCGGCAGCAAAGGCACCGGTAAATGGACCAGCCAGGATGCTATGGAACTACCCGTTGCAATACCAACCATTGATACCGCTGTTGCATTGCGCACCCTTTCGGCATATAAAGAAGAAAGAGTTCAGGCAGGTGATATTTATAAACCGGTAATTGAAATGGTTTCTTCTGACAAAACAGCTTTTATTAATCAAATTGGCGAAGCATTATTTGCTGCAACCATCATTTGCTATGCGCAAGGTTTAGCTATGTTGCATAAAGCATCAACAGAACTAAAGATGGATATTCCTTTGCAGGATGTAGTGAAGATCTGGCGAGGCGGCTGCATTATCCGTTCTACTTTGTTAGAAACATTTTATACTGCGTATTTGGCCAATCCACAATTACCAAACATTTTGCTTGATGCAAAACTTGCTGAAATACTGCAATCAAAAGAAGAGAGTTTACGCAGTGTAATTATACAGGCAGTAAAAAGTAAAATTGCAGCAGCAGCTTTAATGAGCACACTGGGTTACTATGATGCCTATACCACTGCACGCATGCCAACCAATTTAATTCAGGCGCAACGCGATTGCTTTGGTGCACATACTTACGAACGTACAGATAAAGAAGGAAAGTTTCATACAGAATGGAATTAATGTGCGGATGCGGGGATGTGCAAATGAAGAAAATTATATAATTAAAAGAAACCAACAATGGCTGTAAATCCCGTCCCACAAGGTTTTAGAAGCATAACACCTTACCTGCATGTAGAAGATCTTCCCAATCTCATGGGTTTCCTTATGCATGCATTTGGTGCAAAAGAGATCACTAAATCAAGAACAAGAGAAGGAAAAATTGCCAATGCCTGCATGCAGATCGGCGATTCTTTTATTGAAATGAGTGAAGTGCAAACCGGTTACAAAGCCATGCCCTGCGCCATTCATTTATATGTAGAAGATGCTGATGCTGTTTTTAAAAAAGCAGTAGAAGTGGGTGCCATGGCAGTGATGGAACCTGTTACACAATTCTATGGCGACAGGGAAGCATTTGTAATTGACCCAAGCGGTAACCATTGGTATATTGCAACAAGAATAGAAAATATTGCAGAAGAAGATATGCAGCAACGCATGGACGATTTTATGAAGCAGATGAACAGTGAACAATGAACAATGAACAACGAACAGTGAACAGTGAACAATTTCAGAAAGGCATTATGAACCAGGCAGCAATTCATGAATGAAGCTTTACTTGCGTCGCACTCTTCGGCTGCCATAGCTTTATTGAGCAAAGCGAAAATAAAAGCGACGGCATGTCTTGTACTGTATAACATCGTGCGTCATTGCGAGGCCTCCGAAGCAATCTGTGCGTATGAAATTATAACCGGCTGATTATGTAGTTCACAGATTGCTTCGTTCCTCGCAATGACGATAAATGTTCCGAACGTACAAGTGAGTGACACAACAGAAGCTCAATAGTAAATCAGAAAGCTAAGTACAAATAATATTTTAAAACATTTAAAATTCCCCTTCTGGGGATAGGGGCATATGAGTACACAAAACAATAAACGTCCACCTGCATCGGTGATCTTTATATTCGGTGGCAGTGGCGATTTAAACCAACGAAAATTAGCACCGGCTTTATACAATTTGTTTATAGACGAATGGATGCCGGAGAAATTTTCTATCATCGGCCTTGGCCGCAGCGAATATTCCGATGAAAAATTCCGCACACACATATTCGAAGGCATACAGGAATTCAGCCGCCGCAAAGGACAGCCAAACGGGCATTGGGATGCGTTTTCAAAGCAGGTTTCCTACCTGCAGATGGATGCGGAAGATGCGGAAGCTTACAGCAAAATTTCAGATAAAGTAAAAGAGTTGGAACAGCAGTGGGGCGAGCATCCTAATGTAATTTTTTATCTTGCAGTTGCCCCGCAACTGGTGCCCGATATTGCAAAAAGGCTTGGAGCTTTAAATATTTGTACTGATACAAAATTTACCCGCATTGTAATAGAAAAACCTTTTGGTCACGATCTTAAAAGTGCCCATGAACTTAATGCATTACTGGCAGGTTTATATGCAGAGGATCAGATCTACCGAATAGACCATTACCTGGGAAAAGAAACCGTACAAAATATTCTGGCACTGCGTTTCGCCAATGCATTGTTTGAGCCAATCTGGAACCGCAACTATATAGATCATGTGCAGATAACCGTTGCCGAAACCGTTGGCGTAGAAGGCCGAGGCGGTTATTACGAACAAAGCGGCGCCTTGCGCGACATGGTGCAAAATCACATTCTGCAATTGCTTTGTATGGTAGGCATGGAAGCACCGGTAAGCTTTGATGCCAATGAAATACGCAATAAGAAAGTAGATGTATTAAATGCGTTGCGCAAAATAACAAAAGAGCAGGTACACGAGTATGCAGTGCGTGGTCAATACGCAGATGGATGGATGAAAGGCGAGAAAGTAAAAGCGTACCGCGAAGAAGAAAAAGTTGCTGCCAATTCTGCCATAGAAACATTTGCTGCCGTTAAATTTTATATTGATAACTGGCGCTGGCAGGATGTGCCTTTTTATGTGCGCACCGGAAAATTTTTGCACCAGAAAACTTCTATTATTACCATTGAATTTAAAGAGGCTCCGCATTATGCGTTTCCGCCGGAAGCCGCAGAAACGTGGCGTTCTAACCGTTTAACCATCAGCATTCAGCCAGAGATGGATATTCGTATACGTTTTCAGGCAAAGCGCCCCGGGCAAAGCATGACGCTAAATCCTGTTGACATGATCTTTAGTTATAAAGATGCATACGAAGAAGGTCACGAACCTGAAGCTTACGAAACCTTATTGCTCGATGTAATGGAAAGCAATGCCACGCAATTTATGCGTGCCGACCAGGTAGATGCGGCATGGAAAGTGGTGATGCCCATCATTGAGGCTTGGGAAGCAAGGCCGCCGGTAGATTTTCCTAATTATGCACCCGATAGCTGGGGCCCCGAAGATGCCGAAGCATTGATTGCACGTGATGGCCACAACTGGGTTACATTGCCTGCGGCGCATAAAGATTAGTGAACAGTGTACAACGAACAGTGAATAGTGCGGCAGCAACTTCTTGTATTTTATTGTTCACTGAATAATACCAGCAATATATTTTCATAGCATCATCGTTGCGTCGCAATCCGTTCATCGTTCGGTTATTAATTGGGCTTTTACCGAAGCGTATAATTCAACATTTAAAATTTATCATTCAAAATTTCTATGCAGCTCCACATCTCCCCAAACATAGACCAGTTAAGTGTTTCAGTCGCTAATTGGATGGTTCAATACATTAATGAAACATTACAAAAGCAAGACAGGTTTACATTAGTATTAAGTGGGGGAAGCACGCCCAAAAAGTTAAATGCATTACTGGCAAGTGATGCCTATAAAAATAAAATCGACTGGAGTAAAGTGCACATCTTCTTTGGTGATGAACGATTTGTTCCGTTGAGTGATGAGCGCAGCAATGCAAAACTTGCTTATGATACATTACTCAATCACGTGAATGTTTTACCAGAAAATATTCATGTAATGCCTACTGAAAATATTTCGCCTGAAGATGCTGCCAAAGAATACGAAGAAATTCTAAAGGAATATTTCCCAAAAACTGAAAACTCCAAACTGAAAACTGTAAACTCTTTCGATCTCATCTTCCTCGGCATGGGCGACGACGGTCACACCCTTTCATTATTTCCCGGCAAAACGGCAGTAATACATGAAACAAAAAAATTATGCACTTCACTTTGGCTGGAATCACAGAACATGCATCGTATTACGCTTACACACCCGATCGTAAATAATGCTGCACAAATTGCATTTCTGGCAACAGGAAGTGGAAAAGCAACAGTATTAAAAGAGGTATTGAAAGGTGATTATAATCCCGACTTATATCCTTCACAAATTATTAAACCTGTTACAGGAGAATTGCATTGGTTTGTTGATGAAGCAGCGGCGGCAAACCTTTGATTAAATGCTATTTCTTATTCTTATTCCAGTAAACCCTGCGGCCAACAAGAACTTTAAACACAAACCCATCCGTTGCATTGGTAAGGCCGAAACCCGCACCGGTATTTAATTCCCATTCCTTATTATTCAGCAAATCAAACGTAGCAAAAATAGCGTGACTTTGCTGCGGGCTTTGTTCAAAAGCATTTAACGGACCCAAGTCCCCGTAATATTCCGCACCAATGGCACCATTTTTAAAGAATGCATAATTGATTTTTACATTTGGGGCAAAAGCAGGCGCAGTTTGATCTTCGGCGCCTTTTAGCTGAAAGCCTAAAGTGGGATTCAGCGAAACATACAATTTATCCCATTGTTTATCTATAATAGGTCTTAATTCAACGCTCCATGTTTCTGCAGAATAATGCGGCCCCTGATACCCAACCTCAGCAGACAGGCTTAGCCCTACCGGCAAATTCCATTTTGCAGGTGCCATAATTCTAGGGCGTAGATGAGTACCGATTACTCTGTACCCATAACCCGGCAAATAATTCATAAAAAGGTAGAAACCCAGTTCAAAATTGTCGGTAATGCCATGGGTAATCTCTATCGTTTCATGCAGCGCATGATAAGTGGGGCGAACGCCCTTTATTTCCATACGTTCTCCATCAAAAGTATAATTGCTGTGCAACTCAAATATGGTACTGTTCCTTTGTTGTGTTTGTGCGCCATAAACCTGTATTTCATAATTCTCCTGTGCCTGTACAGTAAATCCGGTAATGCAGGCAAAAACGATTAAATAAGTTTTCATTCAGCAAAAAATTCAGTTAAGGTCAAATTTAACTGAATAATTGTTTTGAAGGCTGGTTTGTAAATATTTATGAAAGCTGAAAAGTCGATGCGTATGTTTCTGAATAATGTTTAAAAAAACATAATAAATTCCTGCTGTTCGGCAGTGGAGATTTTTGCCTTATTTTGCATCCTTCTTTTTAAAAACTTATTACATGGAATACAGCAAATTGATTAGTGTAACCGGGCTTGGCGGTTTGTTTGAAATGATAGCAAGTAAAACAGATGGAGCTATTGTACGTTCGCTGGACGAACAAACAACCAAATTTATTTCCAGTCGCCAGCATTCTTTTTCGCACCTGGAAAGTATTGAAATATATACTGTAAGGGATAACGTAAACTTAGTAGATATTTTAAAAGCCATGGAAACCAGCGGCGAGCCATTACCTTCTGAAAAAGACGCCGCAGCAATCAAGAAATATTTTGAAAAGGTATATCCCAATATGGATTTTGACCGTGTTTACGCCAGTGATATGAAAAAAATGGTACGCTGGTACAGCATTCTGAAAAAGAATGATGTGGAAATAAAACTAAGAGAAGACGACCAGGCCGAAGATGCAGCAGAAGAAACAACTGAAGAACCGGTTGCAGTGGAAACAGTAAAAGAGGAAGTTGTTGCTGAAGCTAAGCCAAAGAAAAAAGCAGCACCAAAGAAGAAAGCGGAAGAATAGAATTTGGTGATGTGCGAATGTGTAGTTAAAATACGGGTTGTAGTTTTTATTTGTGTTTCAGAAAAGCTGAGTAATATTCAGAACATACAAGAGTGCGACGCAACAGAAGTTTAATTGATAAACTTCTGCCTGGTTCATAAAAATAATTTTTTGTTTATGTTAAGTGCAGATATAAAAAAAACAGAAAGACATTTTCTTTCCCAGGATTTTGCAGTAACCACATGGGAAGCGCTTGAACCTTATTTTAAAACATTGCTTGAAAGAGAAATTACATCACTGCAAGAACTTGAGCAATGGCTGAAAGATATGAGCGAAGTGGAAGCCGCAGTAAGCGAAGATGCCTGCTGGCGTCAGATTCGCATGACATGCGATACTACTGATAAAGCGCTTGAAGAAGCTTTTACTTATTTCTGCATGGAGATTCAACCCAAGCTGCAACCTTATGCAGATGCTTTGAACAGGAAGCTGGTGAGCAATGAATTTACCAAACAGTTAGACCAGCAAAAATATTTTACCTACCTGCGCAGTGTTAAGAAAAGCATTGATCTTTTTCGCGAGGAAAATATTCCTATCCAGGCAGAGTTAAGCGTAATGCAGCAACAGTTTGGTGTAATCTGCGGCAAGATGACCGTTGAAGTTAACGGTCAGGAATACACTTTGCAACAAGCAGCAAAATTTTTAGAAAATCACGACCGCAGCCTGCGTGAAGAAGTGTATAGAAAAATACAGGAACGCCGGCAACAGGATAAAGAAGCTTTGCATAATTTATACAGCGAGTTAATTGTTCGCAGAAATCAAGTGGCAAAAAATGCAGGCTTTGAAAATTACCGCGATTACAAATTTACAGAGCTTGGAAGATTCGATTATACCAAAGAAGATTGTTACCGTTTTCATGAAGCAGTTAAACTGCATGTACTTCCATTGGTTGAAAAAATTTACAGGCACAAGAAAGAAAAATTGGGCCTTGATAATTTACGTCCATGGGATATTGAAGCCCAGCCCGAAGGTACAGAACCGCTGCGTCCTTTTACAACCGGTAAAGAACTATTGGATAAAACAGAACAATGTTTTACAGAGCTCAACCCATTCTTCGCAGATTGCCTGCGCAAGATGGACAGCATGAAACATTTTGACCTGGAAAGCAGGAAAGGCAAGGCTCCCGGCGGTTATAACTGTCCGCTTGCAGAGAGCGGAGCTCCATTTATTTTTATGAATGCTGCCGGGCAAATGGATGATGTAACTACAATGGTGCACGAAGGTGGCCATGCCATTCATTCATTCCTTTCGCACAATCTTGAACTAAGTGGTTTTAAGGAATACCCCATGGAAATTGCCGAAGTTGCCAGCATGGCAATGGAACTTTTCAGCATGAACCACTGGCATACATTCTTTGAAAATAAAGAAGATCTGCAGCGGGCAAAAGAACACCAGTTAGAAAGAGTGATTACTATTTTTCCATGGATTGCAACCATTGATAAATTTCAACATTGGGTGTACGAAAATCCAACGCATACCATTGAAGCGCGTACAGAAAAATGGGTGGAGATACTCAACGAATTTTCAACAGGCGTTGTAGACATCAGTGGCCTGGAAGCATATCGCAAAACAGGCTGGCAACGCCAGTTACATTTGTTCGAAGTGCCATTTTATTATATTGAATATGGCATTGCACAACTTGGCGCAATCGGTTTGTGGATGCAGTACAAACAAAACCCGCAACAGGCATTACAAAATTATATTAATGCATTAAGCCTGGGTGGCACAAAAACATTACCCGAGTTATACAAAGTCGCCGGTTTAAAATTCGATCTTTCACCAGAGCACATAAAAACATTAATGGAGTTTGTGAACAGCGAGATGGAAGCACTCGTATAACTAAATAATTCTACAATAAAAAGCCGGAACATCTTGTGTTACCGGCTTTTGTGTTTCATGGCACTGGCTCTTGTGTCACTCACTTGTACGTTCAGATTATAACTGAGCAACGCGAAGTAGGCAATACAACTTCGCGCCTCTCCGTCTCTGCGGTTAATACTTTCGCTTCGGTAAAAGCTCAATATATAATCTGAACGTTCAAGAGTGCGACGCAAGTAAAGCTTGTAGTTGCAATGTAGTTGGGCTAAAAATAAAATTTGTACACTAAATGTTGCACTTATTAATAAAGTCATTCACTTGCGGTGCTTTATGGTAAAATGTTAAATCATTTTTGGCGCACAAGCATCAAAAGAATTAAGAAAACAACCGCCTTATCTTCGTTACATGAAGAAACAGGTTATTGTTTTGTTTTCTGTTTTATTTTATTTCATTCATTCATTCCCGGCTTATGCACAGCCCAAATACGAATTCAGGGCAGCATGGATTGCTACGGTTGTAAACATAGACTGGCCTTCAAAAAAAGGGTTGCCTGTAGCCACACAAAAAACTGAATTCATTTACCTGCTCGATAGTTTCCAGAGCATTGGTATCAATGCAGTAATTGTACAGGTGCGGCCTTCGGCAGACGCCTTTTATCCTTCGCAATACGAACCCTGGAGCGAATATCTGAATGGTGTTCAAGGCCTGCCGCCAATACCGTACTATGACCCGCTAAAATTCATGATCGAAGAAGCGCATAAACGCAACATGGAATTTCATGCATGGCTTAATCCATACCGCGCTGTGTTTGACATATACAATTCATCTGTTTCGCCTGCAAGTATTACACGTACCCATAAAGATTGGTTTCTTACTTACGGAACAAAAAAATATTTTAATCCCGGTCTGCCGCAGGTAATGCAATATGTAACCGGCATTGTAAAAGATATTGTAACACGGTACGATATAGATGCCATTCACATGGATGATTATTTTTATCCTTACAGGATAGCTGGCAAAGAATTCCCGGATGCTGCCACATACCGCAGGTATGGTGCGGGTATGACGAAAGATGACTGGCGCAGGAGCAACTGCGACAGTGTTATAAAAATGATCCACAATGTTATTATTGATACAAAGCCTTTGATCAAATTTGGCATCAGTCCGTTTGGTGTGTGGCGTAATAAAGATCAGGATGCAGATGGCAGCGATACACACTCAGGCCAAACAAATTACGATGATCTTTATGCCGATATTTTATTGTGGCTTGACCAGGGCTGGATCGATTATGTAACGCCACAACTGTACTGGGAAATTGGCCACAATCTATGCGACTATGAAACCCTTCTGGCGTGGTGGAGCAACCATAGCTATGGCAAGCATATTTATATAGGGCATGGTGTTTACAGGGTTTTCGACAAACCAACAATCGCGTGGCGCAACCCCAACGAACTACCCAACCAGATAAAAATGCTGCGCGAAGACCCCAACATACAGGGCAGTGTTTTTTACAGCGGCACCAGCCTTTTACACAATCCCAATGGCTGGGCAGATAGCTTGAAAAATAACTATTATAAAACACCTGCATTGATACCGCCCATGCAATGGGTAGATGTAAATGCGCCGCATGCACCGGTGATAACCAATTTTACTGAAAGCAAAAAAACTGCTGATGCCAGTTTTATTTTTTATGCAAAGCCAAGCGATTCACTTGAAACAGAAGATGTAAAAACGTACGTAGTTTATGTTTCCGGCGATCAGGTTTCCCTGGGTTCTAAACCTTATATGCTTATTGCTGCAAAAGATAAAAAAGAATTTCAATTCAGCATTGCACAATCGCAGATTGCTGCTGATTGGGATGGCTGTTATATAGCAATAGCCAGTGTAGACCGTGAGAATAATGAAAGTGGTTTAAGCAATATTGTACAATTGATTAAAACAAAAAAAGGCTGGGCGATAGCGAAGTAAATACTTCTTTATTTTTTGTGACCGAACGAATTATATTTCATCATCTTTTCTTGCGTCGCACTCGTGTACGGTTGGATTATGAATGAGCTTTTATTGAAGTCACCC